>PGYE01000001.1 GCA_002839505.1 Candidatus Peregrinibacteria bacterium HGW-Peregrinibacteria-1 | reverse complement strand
GTGGGTTGATGATTTTTTGCGGTTGAATTTATTGCATATCGAAGGTTGTTTGTAAACAGGAGAGCGGCATGGGGCGAGGCTTTTTTCCAATGATCTTGCTTATAAAAAAGTAATTCATATATAGTGGTGGCGTTCTCGGGGTGTGGCGCAGTTGGCTAGCGCGTACGCATGGGGTGCGTGAGGTCGCAGGTTCAAGTCCTGTCACCCCGACCAGATAAAAAAATGTTGATATGGAGCTTGGGAGTTTTTTAAATTTTACGGGGTTAAATATTGCTGCTTTGGGCAGCTCTTTATTAATCTTTTTTTGGATCAATAACTATAGGGTTCAATCGCTTTCAAAATTGCTGATATCATTATTTATACTGTTCTGTAGTCAGATAATTCTTATTCAAATACTATTGGGTGTCTTTGAGGTGCTAACATACACCAATATTGCAATCGCTACTTATTCACTATTTGTAGTTTTGGTTATGTTGCTAGGTAAAGGGGTAGTGCGAAATTTAAAGATTGAATTGGTACTTAAGGATAGGCCAAGTTTCCTTTTGATTTCTCTTATATTTGGACCAATTCTTTTTTTACTGTTTGCAAAATTTTTTAATGCTGCTTTACAAATTCCATTAGAGTACGACAGCGTGGCATATCATCTGCCATTTATTGCCGAGTGGCTACAGTCTGGTAGTTTAAATGAGTTGTATTACAGTGCTTTTGCGGGACCAATTTCATACTATCCGAGTAACTATGAGTTGTTAGATTTATGGACTTTTTTGCCTTTTGGAAATGATTTTTTTGCTAATCTTTTGAATTTTCCTCTTTTTGTTGTTTTGGGAATAGTTATTTGGCGTATTTTGAGAAATTTGGGCATTGATCAAAATACGGCAATTATTGCCACGGCAATTCCTTTTTACATGCCAATATTTTTGCATCAGGCTGGGCTTCCATTGGTGGACTTGTTTTTTGCGCTAACTTTCGCAATGTCGATCTTTTTCCTACAAGAGATTTACAACAGCAAAGAAGAAAAATATTCAGACTTTTTATTTTTCGGTTTAAGTATGGGGTTATTTATCGGAACAAAATATTTAGGGCTTGTTTATGGTGCTTTGGTGGTAGTTCTATTGATTTTAGTCAGTTTGTACAGGTTCAAACGCAAAGAGATTAAATTGTTGAAAGCTGGCTCTATTGCCATTACAGGTGTTTTGCTGACAGGTAGTTTTTTCTACATACGGAACTGGATTGATTCCGGCAATCCGCTTTTTCCTGTCGACATAACTTTGTTCGGAATGAACATATTAGAAGGATACAAGGGGGCTGGTGTTAATGAAATGCTTGTGAATACTTCTCTGATTCATAATCTTGACTCCTTTTCCGCGATAAAAGATAAAATAGTGAAATTTTTCTATATCACAGGTCCATATGGGTTAATCTCGATTGTCTTACCTCTAGTGATTTTTTTAGAACTGATAATTACAGGTTTTTATAAGAAAATTATCAGGGGAATTCCTGTCAGTAGGTCGTCTCTCGCCGTCCCAGCAGTACTTGGAGCCACCTTGTTGATTTACTTTTATTTATATTTAAAGGCCCCTTACACATTTAGAGATTTCTTTCCAAACATACGATATGCAATGCCATTTTTAATTTTAGGAACCATTGTGACCGGCTATGTGGTAAACAAATTGAAGTTTTTTAAAAAAACCTTTTATCTTTTTACAGTAATTACTTTTGTTCTTTCTTTTTTGTTTTTAATTTTTGACCCGCCAGCGAGCATATCTTATACAGATAGAATTCTGATCGATTATTCCGTCTTGGTAAAACATAAAGGTATTTTAGCCTCTTTTATTATTGCATTATTGGCATTTTTGTATGCCTGCCAAGTGGGTTGTTTGAAAAGCAAAGATATAACCTTGAGACACACGATTACAGCTCTTCTTATTGTAGCGTCCTTTGTCGGTACATATAGATTTTTTGATTTTGGATACAAAGAAAGAGAGGTGTCACGAGAATATGCGGCATCAAAGTATTTTGGCGAGGATCAAACATTGATGGACATTATTCATGCATCTGAGTGGCTGAATCAAAATGCACCGCAAAGCAAGATTGCTTATAGCGGATTTAATTTTCATTATTACCTATATGGACGGAATTTTTCGAGAGAGGTTGACTATGTGAACATCAATGAGTGTACGGATTGTCGCTACTTCGATTATAGGGATTCAGAAAATTCAATAAGAAGAGATCCTGCTTACCAGAATTGGTTACAAAATTTAGCAGAACATGAAAAAGAATATTTAGTCGTTAATCCTATTAGTACGCCGGGAGTTCGAAGCTATGAATTGGAGTGGGCTCAGGAAAATCCTGAGAATTTTGAGAAGGTTTTTAATGTAAATGATATCTATATTTATAAGGTTTCGTATGATTGATAAATTGTTTAAAAATTTCAGTCCATTTTTGAAGTATTGCATTGTTGGGGCAAGCGGAACATTTATTGACCTTGCCTCCCTATATGTGTTTGTTGAATACCTCTTGATCCCGGTGATTCCGGCAACGATTCTTTCATTTCTGTTGGCTGTGACTAACAATTTCATTTTCAATAAAATTTGGACTTTCAAGAGCAAATCGCGAAATTACCGGAAATTGTTTATAAAATTTTTAATAGTTTCGATTATCGGACTTGGGCTGACTATCACCAGTATGCATGTGATGGTTAATCTTGCTGGTATTTGGTATATGTTTGCGAAGGCTATCACCTCATTAATTGTGCTGACATGGAATTTTTTGGCAAATAAAATATGGACTTTTAGATTGACTGAAAAATCAATCACGGTTCTCGATCAATTCCCTTTTGAGTTGTCAATTATCATACCCGCTTTCAATGAAGCCAATCGGATAAAAAGTACTCTTCTTATAATTCGTGATTTTCTGGAAGAGCAAGTTATTAATGCCGAGATTATTGTTGTAAACGATGGGAGTACAGATAAGACGGCGGAAGTTATTGAAAATTTTAAGAAAAAAATATCAAATTTAAAACTTATAAATTTGAATAAAAACTCTGGAAAAGGCTTTGCGGTCAAGAGAGGAGTCGAGGCAAGCAATGGAAAGCTAATTCTCTTTGCGGACGCGGATAATTCAACGCCAATTGAGGAATTTGGAAAATTACTTGAAAAAATGAAGGAAACTTCGGCAAAAATAGCTATAGGTTCTCGCTATCTTCATGGTAGTAATATACAAATCAAGCAGCCTACATACAGAATAATTATAGGTAGAGTCGGAAATTTTTTAATCCGGTTGTTTTTAATTGATGGTATTAAGGATACTCAATGTGGATTTAAACTATTTGAACATCGAGCTGCAAAGGAAATATTTTCTTTGCAAAAGGTGAAACGCTTTGCTTTTGACATGGAGGCTCTAGTTATTGCCCACAATATGGATTATAAAATAGTAGAGGTTCCTGTTAGCTGGTTTAATTCTTCTGAAAGCCGTGTGCGGCCGATAAAAGATTCTTTAAGGACTCTGAGAGATTTGGTTTATATAAAGCTTAATCTTTGGAGTGGTCGATACTATTCAGATTGAGTATACTTGATTTTGCTTTCTAACTACTTACTAGGACCAGATAAAAAAATGTTGATATGGAAAATTTTGATGAGCTAGGTGGTAGTTTGAAAGAGGTTTTTTCGGATGGTGTGGATAAGGTGCATGTTTTGGCGGATTTTGATGGGACTTTAACGAGGGAATATGTGGATGGACAGAAGGTGTCTTCGATCATTGCTGTTTTGAGAGATCAGCCAGGGTTTTTGCCGGAAGAATATCGAAAGGAGGCTTATGAATTGTATGAAAAATATGCTGGACTGGAGAGGGATCATTCGTTGAGTTTGGTTGAGAGGAAGGCGAAAATGGCGGAGTGGTGGGAGCTTCATAAGAGGTTGTTGATTCGATTTGGGCTTAAGCGCGAATATCTTGAGGGTGTTGCAAAAACTGATTCTATTGTTTTTAGAGAAGGGGTTGAGGATTTTTTGAGGGTGATGTCGGAGATCGGGGTGCCGGTTGTTGTTTTTTCGGCTTCGGGACTGGGGGAGGTGATTCCGATGTATTGTGAAAATGGGGGGGTGAATTTTTCAAATATGTATTATGTGGTAAATAGGTTTGTTTGGGATGCTGAGGGGAGGGCGGTGGATTTTTGTAGGCCTGTTATTCATACTTTGAATAAGGATGAGACAGTGCTTTCGGATTTTGAGGAGGTGGAGAGTGTGGTAGAGGGCCGAAGAAGGGTGCTTTTGTTGGGGAATAATATTGGTGATTTGGGAATGGTGAAAGGATTTGAGACTGATGCGCTTGTTTCGATTGGTTTTGTTGATGAGGTGGAGGATTCGAAGTATGGTGAGTTGAGTGGGGCATTTGATCATGTCGAGGTGAGTTATCAAAAAATTAATAAGATAATTAAGGAGTTGTTATGAAAATTTTTGTTGGAAGTGCGAATAAGGGGAAAATTGAGGCGGTGAGGAGGGGAATTGCGAGGTATGGGGATGTTTTTGAGGGTGCGGTGGTGGAGGGTGTGGAGGTGGAGTCAGGAGTTGGAAGTCAGCCGATGGGGCTGGATGAAATTGTGAAAGGGGCAATTAATCGAGCGAAGCTTGCTTATGAAAGTGGAGAGGGGGATTTGGGTTTTGGGTTGGAGTCGGGAATTTTTTTGGTTCCGTATACCAAAAGCGACTATATGGATACGACGGCGTGCGCGATTTATGATGGTGCGAATTTTCATCTGGGGCTTTCGAGTTGTTTTGAGTATCCGAGGGAGATGATTAAGCGGGTGCTTAAGGAAGGGAAGGAGATTACAGATGTGGCTTTGGATATGGGGTTTTCAGAGAGTCGAGATTTTCGTGAGAATAGTGGTATGGTGGGGATTTTGACGAAGGGTGTGGTGAGTCGTGTAACTTTTTCTGAGCAGGCGGTGTGGATGGCGATGATTCACTTGGTGAATGGCACGCTTTATTCCGAAGAAGAGTTATAAATTTAGGGTCTTGGTTATCATTTTTGCTCCTTCGGCTCTGGTAATGTTGTTGCCTACGCCAAAAATGTTTGTCGGGGTACCGTCATAGGTAGTGTAGCCGGTGATGAAGTTTTTGATGTAAGCATATATGACATATTGTGAGAACCATTCGGTGGTGGGCACATCCAAGAAGGGTGATGCTTGGTTGGTGGTGTCGGCGGTTATATCCGCTTCTTCGAACTGGATGAGTAGGACGGTTTTTAGTGCTTCTTCCCGCGTGATTGGGGCATTGGGGCGGAAGGCGCCGTCGGCGTATCCATCAATGATTCCTATTTTGTGGGCTTCGGCGAGATATGGTGCAAACCAGTCCGTTTCTGCAACATCCGAGTAAGGTGTTTCTACTTTGTCATTGGGGTCAAATTTGAAGTCTTTACATTCCAGTATGATTTTTACAAATTCGGCTCTGGACATGTCGTGGTCGGGTTTGAAATCCCGGACATATAGGCCGTTTTCATCTTGGTAATAGTATCCTTCGGCGCCGCACTTCTTTTCGATCATGATGATGTGAAGGCCGCCCCAATGGCTGATAATATCGCTGAATGTGGTTTCGCTTAGTTCGTATTCTGGTTCGGAGTCAGTACCGTCCGATTCGTTTTCGGTAGTAGGAGGTGTGGAGTCGAGAATGAGTATTGGTATTAAACCGCCGCCGGATGGTGGGGGTGCTACGGTTGTGTCGGTGACTGCGACGGTGACGGTTTGATCGGCGACTGCGAGCCAGTCATTGTCGGAAAGGTCAGTGTCGATTGAGATAGTGATGACGGCATTTTCGGAGACGACATTGTCATCTTCGGGAGCTGAGACGGTGATGGTTTGAGGAGTGCTCCAGTTGCCGTTGGTGAAGGTGATGGTGTCGTGAGAGACGGAGGCGGCGGTAGGAGTGTCGGAGGTGATAGTGAAGACGACATCGGTGGCGGGTTGAGCAGTCAGTACGATGTCAAAGGTGTCAGTAGTGGTGTTTTCTGTGACTGCGGTGGAGCCTCCGGTTTCGGTGAGGGAGAAGTCAATTACTGGGGCTCCAGCATCGAAAAGCATGATACGATTATTCCCGGATTCAGCTACGAATAGACTTTTATTTATGGGATCGTATGCAACTCCACGCGGCTGGTTTAATTTGGATATTGTGGTTCCAGAGGTTGCAGTTAAAAAGCTTGTTTGTCCTAGAATGTTAATTGCGGCTTCGCCATCGGTTATTTCAGTAGTGTCATAGACGGTGACGCGATGATTTCCGGATTGGGCGACGAATAGTCTGTCGCTATCGCTGTCATATGTGACCCCATATGGTTGGCTCATACCGCTGGCGGTGTTGGAGGCGCTGGTTGAGGCGAATGAGGGCTGTCCCAGTATGTTGACGGCAGCTTCACCGGTTGTTGTGCTGACAACATCAAAAACGCTGACGCGATGGTTTCCGGCTTGAGCGACAAATAGCCGCTGATTGGCCACATCGTAGGCGACATCTCGAGGATTGTTCATTTTGACATTGGTATTGTCGGCTCCACTGGTTGTGAAGTTGGGCTGTCCGAGTACGCTGAGAGCATTTTGACCATTACTGATGGATGCTGGAGATATATTAAAAAGTAATACTCTATTGTTTCCCGTGTCAGTAACATATAATCGGCTATTACCGAGTGCGAGACCTTGAGGGGAGTTTAATCTGGCTTGAGTTGTGGCGCTTCCACCACTGTTGAAATCCAGTTGTCCGAGGACATGAGTTGCAGCTTCGCCATTGGTGATTGTTGCAACATCATAGACAGTTACGCGATTGGCGTTGGCAACGAATAGTCGGTTATTGATGGGGTCGTAGGCTAGCCCTGTAGGACTTGTCATTCTGGATTGGCTAACGGCCGAGGCGTTGTTCTTGAAATTTATCTGACCCAGTACTTTGTCAGGAATTCTGTCAATAAGTGTGTTGTCAGGATTAAGGTTATAAACGAGTACGCGATGGTTTTCGGTGTCGGCAACGAAGAGACGGTGGTTGACACTGTCCAGCGCGACTCCTTTATTAGAGGCGTGGTTGAGGTTTAATCCTAGACTATTGGCGGTGTTGTTGGGGAGGCTTACGAGATAGTTGGGGCTTGGATCTTCAAGGTTGTCATCATACTGGCCAAGCAGATCTACGGCATTTTCTCCATTACCTATGGCGGTTACATCAAAAATGGATATGCGGTGGTTTAGGCCTTGAGCAACAAAAAGGTGTTGATTGGAGCTATTGTAGGCCAAACCTCGAGGGCCATAGGTGGTGGCTATTGTCGTTCCAGTTCCGTTTGTGGTGAAGTTGGCAACGCCTAATACATGGGTGGCATTTTCATTATTATCGATTGTTGTCACATCAAAAACTGTAACCCTAGCGCTGTCATATGACGATATGAAAAGCCGCTCGTTGGTGTCATCGTATGCTAGTCCATAGGGGCGTCGCATGCTGGATGCAGTTGTGGCTAAGACGCTGGAGGTGAAGTCTGCTTGCCCGAGGACATGAGTTGCGGCTTCTCCGTTGGTTATTGCTGTAACATCATAGACAGTTACGCGATGATTACCAGTCTGAGCGACAAATAACCTTTGATTGGTGTCATCAAAAGCGAGTCCGCGCGGTGCGTTCATGCCGGTTTGAGTGGTGAGTGCGGATAAATTGCCGTAGGCAGATTGCCCAATGACATTGATGGCGTTTTCACCGTTGGTGATAGTTGACACATCATAAACAGTTACTCGGTGGTTCCCAACCTGAGATACGAATAATCTGTCATTGGTGGGGTCATAGGCGACATCTTGGGGTGTGTGCATCCCAGCTTGAGTGGTGGCGGCTCCACTTGACGTGAAATTGGCTTGCCCAAGGACATTGATGGCGTTTTCACCGTTGGTGATTTCAGCTACATCATAGACTGTTACACGATGAGCGCCGGCTTGTGCCACAAAAAGAAGGTTATTGGTCGCGTCATAAGTGACCCCTGTTGGAATGTTCATCCCAGCTTGAGTTGTCGCGGCGGTGTTGGTGTAAAAGTTGGGTTGTCCGAGGACATAGTCGGGGATTCGGTCGGAGATGGAATTGTCAGGATTTAGGTCATAAACTAGAACTCTGTTGTTGTTGGTGTCGGATACGAATAGGCGGTGATTTGTTTCGTCAATGACCATTCCTCTGGTTGAGTCATGATCAAAATCAAAACCCAGTCTGTGGGGTGCATTATTTGCGGGACCTTTAGTGTAGATGGGACCTGGATCTGTCAGATTGTCGTCATATTGGCCCAAGAGATTGATTGCGTCGCTGCCATTGGTGATGATTGCGTGTGAGATAGGGGGAGCGATGGAGGTGAACAGTAGAGTTGCTAGAAGGAGTTTTACTGATAGTTGTTTTAGTAGCGGGATTGCTTTTTTATACATTTTTAAATTATTTTTATTATTGGGGAATGTGGTCAATTTAAGATTAGGGTACATTAAAAAAAACAGCCCTAATAGCTAAAGAGATAAAATTGTGTTGTGGTACCATGAAATGTGGTGTTGTTTAATTTATTGTTCATGGTTTGAAATTAAGGTGATGTGTGAGGTCTTTTGGGGTGTGATAAAAATTTTCTTGCATAGTGTTTTGTTGAGGAGTAGATATGATGCACATTAATAATATTATTGTGTTTTTTTGGCGCTTGGCTATTCCATATTTACGGATTGTTGTGCTTCTTGTCTTGGCAGCTTTGATAAGTGGAGTTGCGCCCGATCTTTATGCGGCGATCGGTAATCAAGCCGATAGTGGTTTACTGATGGTGTTTTTGACGATTGCGGTGTTGGGTTTATTTGGATTTTTGGTGCATTATTTGGCCGCGGGAACGATATTGCCATCGTTTGTGTTAGCAATATTTTTTGGAATGGTGGGTCAAAATATTTTTTATCCAGTCGTGCATGGGGAGGGGACGATGGCGATTTTGGTTGGTGTGGGAGCCACTTTGATTTTGTTTGCGGGCGGGCTAGAGATTCCGTTTAAGCAGTTTAGGAAATTGTTGGGGCCGATTTTGTCGTTGTCATTTATTGGGTTTTTCGTGACGGCTTTTGCGGTGTCTTATGTTTTGCAATTCTTGGGGGTGGTTTTTGGTATTGATATACCGGTGATGGTGGCGGTGCTATTGGGGGCGGTGTTAGCTTCTACTGATCCGGCGGCTATTATCCCGGCTCTTAGAGCACTGCGATTTAAGAGGCGGGCATCTAAGGATATTGTGATTTCAGAGAGTGCGATTACGGATGTGGTTGGTGCCCTTTTTACAGTGGTTTTTCTGACTTTGCTATATGATAATACGGCTCTGCCAACTACAATTCTTGAGGCTTATGGCTATTTGTTTCAGCGGGAAACGCTGGGGTTTTTAATGAAGGAGATTGTTTTGGGAGTTTTGTTTGGTGTCTTGGGGTATTTGCTTTTGGAATTTTTATTGAATTTCAAGAGGCGGCATTATGCTGAAAACGATGTCGATGCCGCATTTTTTATGTGTGTGCCGTTATTGGCTTTTGTGATGGCACTAGCGACCGGAGGGAGCGGGTATTTGGCGGCTTTTTTGGCGGGATTGCTACTGCTTTTGACCGAGCATTTGCATGAGACTGAAAGGTTTTTCCAACATATTGTAGATGGATTTTTGAAGCCGACGATTTTTATTTTACTGGGGGCCCTTGTGGATCTGGGAGCTTTGCTTGAATATGCACCGATTGGTATTGCGGCGTCTTTTATATTTATGTTGATTATAAGGCCGTTGGCGGTGTTTATTTCTTTGGGAGGATTTGCTTTGTTTAAGGGGAAAAGAAGGAAAAAGATGTCTTTGAAGGATTTGTTGTTTATTTCTTCTGTTCGTGAGACGGGGGCGATACCAGCGGTGTTGATGGTGACGATTATGGCCATGGTGGGGGATATGGTGCCAGGACTTTTACCGATTGGTATGTGGGTTATTTTGATGACACTGGTTATTGAGCCACCTTTATTGCCGCATATTGCAAGATGGTTGGGGGTGGCTGAACCGATTGCGGATAAGGGGCACATGGTGGTTGATCCTCATGATAAGGAACCGGTGGTGGTTATTGCTTCAAGAGGATATTCTTATGATCGCCGCTTGGGAGATGTGGTGGACTGGGCTAGTAGGCATCATGTGTATAAGGTTGTTTTGTTGTGTTGTCCGGAGGGGCGTTATACGGATGATTTATCCAGTGCGATTTGGCATAAGGCTTGTAGGATTGTTTCGGAAAAAAATCAGGAGTTGATGAAGCAGGGGAAGAAGGCGGTGGACTTTAAGGCGGTGATTCGAACTGGGTTTTTGCAGGATAATATCGAGGAATTGATCTCATTGAAGGGTGATACAATTTCGACTTTGTTTGTTGGTAGAAAAGCGTTAGATTATCGATTGAACCAGTTGAAAGGCCTGAATGTTCCTTTGTCTTTTTTAGACTAATTATCCACTAATTATTTATACTATGTACGATGAATTTGAGGTTGATGAATTGATGGAAGACATGGGAGTGGACGATGAAGAGGCCGAGGATTTTTTTGAGGAATTTGATTATTCTTTTTAATTTTGGGATAGATGGCAAACATACGATCTACGATATGCCTCTTTATGGGGTGGATTTAATGTCTTTTATTTGCTATAATGCCTTGATTTATACTTTAAATTTAATGAAAGCATGAGAGAAAAAGCTAAAAAACATGTTAATAAGAAGGGTTTGAGTGTTGCGGATATTATGGGCGATAATGATTTTAGAATTTCTATTTTCGGTTCAGCAAGAACACACCATGAGGATACTGTTTATGAGGATGCTTTTGAGTTGGCAAGGTGGATTGGAGAAAAAAAGTGGGGATTGGTTACAGGAGGTGGTCCCGGGGTTATGGAGGCGGCAAATGCTGGACATGCTTTGGGTGATCCGGAGAGTGATTCCAATTCAATCGGATTGGTTATTAAGTTGCCTCATGAAAATAAGGGTAATGAATATCTAGAGGTTACGCAGCATTTTGAGAAATTTTCAGATAGGCTTGATACTTTTATGGCTCTGTCAAATGTGGTAGTGGTAATGCCTGGTGGTATTGGAACTTGTTTGGAATTGTTTTATTCGTGGCAGTTAGTACAGGTGAGCCATGTGGAGCCGATGCCAATTATTTTGGTGGGCAAGATGTGGCCGAAGTTAATTAAGTGGGTGAGAGAGGAATTGGTTGAAAGGAAGCTGGTTAGTCCGGAGGATATGGATTGTATTCATATTGCGAGGGATGTCGAAGAGGCGAAGAAGATAATCAGTAAAGAACATGATCGCTATGTGTCTGGTGATATTGATTATAATTTCAACAGGTATAAGTTGCGTTGATAAAAATACTGTTAAGTGTGATGGGCCCTGCTCGGAAATGAGTGGGGCTTTTATTTTAGGTGGAGTGCGGCGTGCTTGATGATGGCAGTTGCATCTATTTCGGAGGCGGCATAGAGGTCTTGGGCGGTGCCGGAAAGTTGGTAGGCGGTGACACCGAGATTTGAGACTTTTTTGAGGGATATGTTGTGGGTGATGAGGAGGGGAGCGAGTTGGTGGAAAATGCCGGATTTGGTGTTGTGATCTTCGACTGTGATGAGAGATTTGGTTTCTCGGAGTGAGTTTAAAAGGGTTTCGTCAAAGATGTTGAAGGTGCTGGCGTTGATGAGGGCAATTGATTTTGCGGGGTGGAGTTTTTGAAGTTCTTGGTGGGCAAGGAGGGCTTCATAGAGAGTGGCTCCACTTGAGAGGATAGTGAGATCGTGGCCGTTGCGAATTAGGTCGGTCTTGCCATATTGGAATTGATAATTTTCGTCGAAGAAGATTTCGCCGTTTTCTTTGGTGATGACGGGATATTTGTGGCGGCCCATGCGAACATAAAAGTTGCCGTAGTGGCTGGCGATATAGCGAATGATGCTGTCGGTCTGGTTGGGGTCGGCTGGTTCGATTATTGCAGTGTTGAAGAATCCGACGAAGGAGCTTTTGTCGTCGATGGCTTGATGGGTGGGGCCGTCTTCGCCGACGGATAATCCGCAATGAGTTGCGACCATTTTGACATTTGTTTGGTTGATGTCGTTGACGCGGGCTTGGTCTTTGGCGCGGCTGGTCATGAAGGCTCCGAAGGTGGAGGCAAAAGGGACAAATCCTTTGATGCTCAGTCCTCCGGCTAGGGAGATCATGTGTTGTTCGGAGATGCCGCATTCAATGTGTTGAGAGGGGAGATTTTGGGAGACGATATCGGTTTTGACGGATCCTTTGAGGTCGGCACTTAATGCGATGACTTCTGGATTTTCTGTGGCGAGATCATATAGGGCGTTTCCATAGGCGGTGCGGGGGTCGGTGAGTTGGGTGGTGTCATAGCGGCGAGGGGTGCCGGTGTTTATAGATGGGTTTTGAGATAAAAATTCAGGGGATTTGTGGGGGGTGGGTGTCCATTTGATGCTGTGGTTTTGAAAGTCTTGAAGTGTGGCGGTTTCTTTTGAGTCGAGAGTGAGGTGGTCGAGCGTTTGTGAAAGGAGGGGGTGGTCTTTGGCGGGGGCTTTTCCGTGCCAGTCGGCTTGATGGTTCTTGCCGGTTTCTTCCATGAAGGGGACGCCTTTGCCCATGACGGTGTGGCCGATTATGACTGTGGGGGCGGCACTTTGCTGGGCGGTGGAGAGAGCGGCCCAAATTTCTTGGTAGTTGTGGCCGTCGATGTTGAGGATGTTCCAATCACCGGCGGCAAATATTTTTTCCACATTAATATTCAGGATTTCTTTGATACTTCCGCTTAATTGTACTTGGTTGTAATCGACAAAGAGGATGAGATTGTCCAGTTTATAGTGTTTGGCATAATGGATCATTTCATGGACTTGGCCTTCTTGGCACTCGCCGTCACCCATGATGGCGTATATTTTCTGGTGGGTGCCTTGGAGCTTTTCGGAGGTAGCGAAGGCAGAGGCGACGGAGACGCCGATGCCGAGCGGGCCAGTGCCATATTCGATTCCCGGAACATGGCGATTAATATGTCCTTCGTAAGGGCTGTTGATTTGACGGAAGGTGCTGATGACTTCTTGTTTCGGGATGTAATTCATTTCGGCGAGGGTGCTGTAGATGGCGGGAGATATGTGCCCGTTGGAGACGATTATCGATTCGCCGGTTTGGCCGATGATGAATGGATATAAAATTGAGAGATAATCGATTGTGGAGAGAGATCCACCAGGGTGTCCACTTTGGGCGTTGACGACCATTTCAAGGATAGATTTCCGGCATGATTTTGCGAAAGTCTTTGCAAGATTGAGTTGGTTGTCTGTTAGGGGTGAGTGAAATGAGGGGATATCCATGCTATTTTTTGAGTAAAAAGGTTTTTGTTAGTTCTTTGGAGAGTTCTACGCCAGGTTGGTCGTAGGTGTTGATATTGAGCATTTCGCCGAGAAAGGCGGTGGCGGACTCCATGGTCATGAATAGTTCTCCCAGGGTGTGTGGTGATAGCTTGTCTATTTGGATGGTGATGTTTGGGCGGTGATTTTGGGTGTAGGCGAGTTCGGTTCCTTTTTGTTCTAGCTGGATGAGTTCATTGAAAGATGTGTGTTTGAGGTATTCTAGGGAAGGGAGAGGTGGGTCTAGTCGTGGTATCTCTAGGGTGTGACCATAATCTTCACAGGTGAGAAACATTATTAATTTGTCATTTGGGCCTTCGTTGTATAGTTGTGTTTGGGAGTGTTGGTCGGTTGCTCCCAGGGCGTTGACGGGTGTTATTCCGGAGTGGACGATGTTGCCGTGGTTGTCGAATTTTTTGCCGATGCTTTCGGCGAGCAGCTGGCCATACCAGGCGGAAAATCGTTCGAGGCGATTGAGGTATGGCATCATGACATTGATGGTTTTGCCTTTTTTGTATAGAAGGTATTGAATGAGGGCAATTTGAAAGGGGATGTTTTGAGTGGGGTCGGTGGAGGTGAATGATTTTTGTGCTTCGGAGGCGCCGTCGAGCATTTCTTGGATGTTGATTTTGAGGAGGGCGGCCGGGAAGAGGCCTACTGCGGTGAGAACGGAAAAACGGCCGCCGATATTTGGAGGTATTTCGAGCGCGGGGATTTTTTCGCTGTTGGTAATTTCTCGGAGATATCCCTTGGTGGGGTCGGTGATGAAGATGAAGTGATTTTGTGGGGCGAGGTTGGCGTTTTTAATTCTTTCTTTGAAGTATAGGTATTGGGAGATGGTTTCGGGGGTGGTCCCGGATTTGGTGATTACGACAAAGAGAGTGGTTTTTAGCTGGATGCTTTTTTCGAGGTCATAGATGAGCCGGGGGTCGATGTTGTCGACGATGTGTAGATTGGGAGGGTTTTGTAAGAATGGATTGGAAAAGGCGTGCTTTATACAAATTGGGCCGAGGGCGGATCCGCCAATGCCAAGGATAACGATGTTTTGGAATTTCCCTTCTTGTTGATCAGCGAGTTTTTGAATTTTGGGGAGGTGGGATTTAAGTAGTTCGATGTCATGAAATCCAACATTGCGGGAAGAGATTTGATGAAGTAGGTCGGGGATCTGGAAGTTGCTGTCGGTCATTTCTTGCTTTTGAATGCCATGGGGAGATGGTATTCCGTGCAGGTTTTCTGTTCGTAATGTTATCATTTTGAGGTGATCAGTAGAGCTTGGGGATATTCTATAATTTTTAGGGGCTTTTGTACAAAGAAAGATGCTGTTTGGTTGGGAGTTGTTTGATTAGGGCGCTTAAAAAGGAAAGAGCTCATGGTGTTGTCATTTACCATAAGCTCTTTTGGTGTGTTCAGTGTGTCTCGTGGTCGAGACCAAAGGGGATTGAGACCAAAGGGGATGTTTTATTTCTTGTCCTTTTTGTCTTTGTCTTCCTTTTTATCCTTCTCGTCTTTGTTGTCTTCTTCGACGACTTCAGCTTCGACGACATTGTCTTCTTTGTCGTCTTTTTTGTACACTTTTACATCATCGTCTTCGCTTGCGGTTTCGTCTGATGTTTCAGGTTGAGCTGCTTTGTAGAGTTCGCTACCAACTTTTTGTACTTCTTGGTTTAGGTCTTCATAGGCTGTTGTGATTTTGTCTTTGTCAGCCTTGTCATCTTTGAGTACTTCCTTGAGGGTGTCTATTTTTTCTTGTACCGGTTTTTTGATTTCATCGCTTACTTTATCTCCGGCGTCTTTTAGGGCTTTTTCGGATTGGAAAATTAGGGATTCCGCGTTGTTGCGGGTTTCGATAAGTTCCTTTTTCTTTTTGTCTTCTGCGGCGAATTTTTCGGCATCTTCTTTCATTTTTGTGATCTCGGCTTCGCTCATGTTGGAGCTTCCGGTGATAGTGATGTGTTGTTCTTTGCCGGTGCCTTTGTCGGATGCTTTGACATTAAGGATTCCGTTGGAGTCGATGTCAAAGGTGACTTCTATTTGAGGGATTCCTCTTGGAGAAGGTGCGATACCGTCGAGTACAAATTTACCGAGGGACTTATTGTCTCCAGCCAGTGGCCGTTCTCCCTGGACAACATGGACTTCGACTGATGGTTGATTGTCAGCAGCTGTTGAAAAGACTTGAGATTTTGATGTTGGGATGGCGGAATTTCTTTCGATTAGTATGGTGTTGACACCTCCCATGGTTTCAATACCAAGTGATAGAGGTGTGACATCTACGAGGAGTATGTCTTTTACATTTTCATCTCCCTGTAAAATTCCACCTTGGATGGCAGCGCCGAGAGCGACGACTTCATCGGGGTTTATTCCGCGGTGAGGTTCTTTACCGAATATTTCTTTTACTTTGGCTTGAACGGCAGGCATTCGAGTGGACCCTCCAACCAAGATGACCTCATCAATATCTTTTGGTGATATTTTAGCGTCTTTGATGGCCTGCTTACATGGGTCGACGGTGCGTTCGATAAGGTCGGAAACTAATTCTTCAAATTTGGATTTTGATAAGCGGGTTTCAAAGTTTTTTGGACCATTAGAGTCAACGGTGAGGTAGGGGAGTGAGATGGTGGTTTCATTTAGAGAGGAAAGCTCTTTTTTGGCTTTTTCGGCAGCTTCCTTGATTCTTTGAAGTGCAAGTTTGTCGCTAGATACATCGATTCCTTGTTCTTTTTTAAATTCGTCAATTATCCATTTCATGACAATTTCGTCGAAGTCATCACCACCAAGTTGGGTGTCTCCATTGGTTGATTTGACTTGGAAGACCCCGTCGCCGAGTTCTAGGATTGATATGTCGAAAGTTCCGCCACCGAGATCGAAGACGGCAATCGTTTTATCTCCATCTTGTTTATTTATTCCGTAGGCGAGTGCGGCTGCTGTTGGTTCGTTGATGATGCGTTTGACCTCCAGTCCGGCAATTTTTCCGGCATCTTTAGTGGCTTGTCTTTGGGAGTCGTTAAAATAGGCTGGTACGGTGATGACAGCTTCTGTGACCTCGTGTCCAAGGTAGGCTTCAGCGTCAGCTTTGATTTTTTGTAGTACCATGGCAGATATTTCGGCGGGCTTTTTGTCTTGGCCATCAAGTACGATTTCGACTTCGCCGTTTTTGCCTTCTTTGGTTTGGTAGGGCATTCGTGAGGCGTCTTCTTTGACCTCTTTAAATCGGCGTCCGATAAATCTCTTGGCTGAGAAGATTGTGTTTTGAGGATTTGTGGTAGCTTGGTTTTTTGCGGATACTCCGACGCGGCGTTCGTTGTCTTTGACGGCAACTACCGATGGAGTGGTGCGGGCACCTTCGCTATTTGGGATGACGGTTGCTTCTCCGCCTTCCATGACGGCTACACATGAATTTGTGGTTCCTAGGTCTATTCCAATAATTTTTGACATAATTTTCAATTAATTAAATGTTCTTTTAGCACTCTGAATTATAGAGTGCTAAAAAGTTGTGGTCAATATTTTTTTAGCTATTATTTATTATGCTGAGGTGTCTCCGTTGCCAACTTTGACTTTGGCGTGGCGGATGACGATATCCCCTAGTTTATAGCCTTTTTCGAGTACTTCGATGATGCTGTTTTCATTTCCGGGGCCTTGGAGGAGGGCTTCATGGAAGGTGGGGTCGAATGTTTCGCCGAGAGATTTGATTTCTTCGAGGCCGCTTAGTTGTAGGAGTTGTTTTATTTGGTTGATGGACATTTCGAGTCCTTTAAGCCATTCTGCATTGGTTTCTTGATCTTGGATGCTTTTTGGTTGGTGACTGAGGGTTCTTTCGAGGTTGTCGAGGGAGGGGAGGAGGCCTTTGATTAAGGCTGAATTGGCAGATAAATAGATTGTGCTGCGTTCTTCTTCGTGGCGGCGTTTTAGGTTTTGAAGGTCGGCCATGGTTCTTTGGGCGAGTTCGGTCATTTTTTGAAGTTCGTTTTTGATCTTTGTGAGTTCGTCCTGTTTTGGTGCTTTGTCGGTTTTTTCTTTTTTGTCAGACATATTTAAAGTGAATTAGTTTGTTTGGGTTTCCAATAATTTTTTTACCTCTTCGACCATGACGATATTGTAGGCGTAATTCATTCTTTTTGGGCCAAGGAGGCCGAGGTATCCGTAGTGGTCGTTGTGGCGGTAGGTGGTGACGATGATACTGCAACTTTGGATTTTGGAAAGAATGTTTTCTTCACCGATGAAGGTTTTGGCGGTGGAGTCGATGTTCAGGGAGTTGAGGAGGTTGATGAAGTTGTCGGATCTTTCAAGGACTTCCATGACTTCACTGGCATGGATGGAGTCTTTGATGAATTCGGGTTCTCGTAAGACATTGGACATGCCTAAGAAAAAGGTGCGGGGGTTGTCGGGAAGTGTGGAGAAGCTGACGAGGTTTGTGGTGCTGGCGAGGATGGAAACCGCTTCGTGCAGGTGCTCGCGAGTTTTTAGGAGTTGGTACTGGTTTTGTGCGATTTCGAGGCTTTTGAGGGCTTCGGTGCGAGCTTGGGCATAATCGGCGATTTCATCGACAAAGAGACGGTAGCCTTTGTCGGTGGGAACACGGCCGGAGGAGGTGTGCGGTTGGTATATGAGACCGGATTTTTCGAGGGATGCCATGTCGTTGCGGATGGTTGCCGGAGAAACATTGAAGCGGTAGCTGAGGATGATGGTTTTGGAACCGACGGGTTCGGCGGTGTCGATAAAATGCTTTACAATGGCATCTAAAACTTGTTTTTTGCGATTTTCTGTCATTTGTGATTAGGTTTTGTGAGAGGGATTATAATAGATATTATAATTTTGTCCAAAATCTTAATTTGAGTCAGAGCATATTGACGAGGTCGACGATGCGACAAGAGTAGCCCCATTCGTTGTCATACCAGGCAAGTATTTTGACGAGATTTCCTTGGACAACTTGAGTGGATTGGGCGTCGATGATTGCGGAGTGGCTGTTGCCTTTATAGTCTACTGAGACAAGTGGGATTTCGGAGTATTCGATGATTGAGTCCAGTTGTTTGCTTTGGGAGAGTTTTTTGAAGAGGGCGTTGATTTCTTGAGCAGAGGTTTTGATTTTGGTTTGGCATGTTAGGTCAACTAATGAGACGGTGGGCGTGGGTACGCGGACTGATATTCCGTCAAATTTGTCTTTTAGTGAGGGGATTACTTCGGCAAGGGCTTTGGCGGCGCCGGTGGTAGTGGGTATCATGGATTGGCCGGCAGATCTGGCCCGGCGCAGGTCTTTGTGGGGTAGATCGAGGATTCTCTGGTCGTTGGTGTAGGAGTGGATGGTGGTCATTGATCCTTTTTGAATTGTAAAGTGGTCGTGGATGATTTTGGCGACTGGGGCGAGGCAGTTGGTGGTGCAGGAGGCGTTGGAGATAATGTGATGGCGGTCTTTTTTGTATTCTTTTTCGTTCACACCAAGCACTATGTTGAGGTCGACGGGGTCCTTGGCGGGGGCGGTGATGATGACTTTTTTGGCACCGGCATCAATATGTTTCTGTGCTCCGGCTCGAGTGGTGAAATGTCCGGTGGCTTCAATTACAATATCGATTTTGAGTTTTTTCCAGGGTAAGTTTTCGGGATTGGGTTCGCTGAAAACTAGGGATGTTTGTTTGTCGACGGTGATTTGATCTTTTTTGTGTTCAATTGCGTTGGGGATTGTGCCGTAGGTGGAGTCGTATTTCAGGAGGTGTGCGAGTGTTTCGGCGTCGGTGAGGTCGTTGATGGCGACGATGTTGAATTTTTTTTGAAGGAGGTTGATGCGGTAGACTTGTCTTCCGATCCGGCCAAAGCCGTTAATAGCAACGCGAGGTTTCATAGTGGTGAGTTTATATGATGTGATGAGTGTACTTGAAAAAACTTGGTTTGTTTAATAGTTTGTGGTTTTATATTTTTCAGTGGTCTTTTAAATTAGGTGTGAGGTGGATTGAATAGCGTTGTAATTTTAATTGTTATGACAAAATTTGTAAATTTGGGAGAGCTTAGTTCGGCGGCGGATATGGAAAATGCGATTTGTGAGATGGCACGCGTTTTGAGTATGGGCGGTGTGGTTTTGCATCCGACGGAGACTTGTTATGGGCTTGCGGCCAGTGCTTTGAACGGTGAGGCGGTGAAAAAGATTTATAAAATTAAGGGGCGGAGCTTTCATAATCCTGTGAATATTTGTGTGTATGATGAGGTGATGGCGACGCTGTATGGCGATTTTCCGGTGAAATTGCTGGATTTGACGCGAAGTTATTGGCCGGGGCCTTTGACGGTCTTGGTTGAGCGGGCGGACTGTTTGCCGGAATTCTTGAATCCTGGTGAGCAAAGAGTGGGGATTAGGGTGCCAGGAGATGATTTTTTTAGGGAGGTGATTGGTCGGGTAGGTGCTCCGATAGTTTCGACGAGTGCGAATGTGGCGGGTGAAAATGAGATATATATGGCTGATCTGGATGTTTTTCCTCTTCATGTGAGAGATCTGGTGGATTTGGTTGTTGATAGGGGTGTTATTCCTTTTAAAAAGCCTTCTACCATTGTGGGAGTGGATGAGAGTGGACATTTGACGGTTTTGAGGGAGGGTGAGATCGATATGAGTAAGGATCAGAGACATTAAAATATTAAGAGCTTTTGACAAGATTAAACCCGATGAATGCTTTGTCTTATGCCGGAGCGGTTTTTTTCGGTTTTTCCGGGTTTGTGTATATATTTTTTGAACATTACTTGTTGACCAATGTTTCCCTTTGGATAATATTGAATGCGTCGTTAGTGTAAAAAAATTATACACAAGCTGCACACAAGTTTTGAACATACGCTCCTATTATGTCTGATCTAAACCATTATTCTGTCTTGTCGGCCGATGTTCAAAAAAGTGTATCGATCTCGGAAAATGCGGTGGTAGTGGATTGTACGCTGGGACTTGGAGGGCATGCGAAGATAGTCTTGGAGAAGATGAAAGGTGAGGAGAGTGTTTTGATCGGATTTGATCAGGATGAGCGGAATCTGAAGGTGGCACGGGAGCGGCTTGGGGATTATGGAAAAAAAATACTATTCGTTCATGATAATTTTCGTTATTTAAAAACTAGGGTTAATGAGTTGGGTTTTGAGAAGGTGGATTTGGTGTTGATGGATTTGGGGATCTCTTCGCCTCATGTAGATGTGGCGGATCGGGGATTTTCTTTTATGAGGGAGGGGCCTTTGGATATGCGTTTTGATCAGAGGCAGTCGTTGCAGGCTTCGGATGTCGTGAATACATATTCGGAAGAGCAGTTAGTGGATATATTCTTTCGTTACGGCGAGGAGAAGTTTGCGCGGAAGATTGCTGATCGAATTGTCCAGAGAAGGAAGGTGGAAAATTTTGTTACTACGACGGAGTTGGCGGAATTTATAGAGGGTCTTAAGCCAAATCGACGCAGTGCTAAAAAATCAAAATCCCATCCGGCTACGCAGGTCTTTCAGGCTTTGAGGATTGAGGTGAATGATGAGTTTGGTGCTTTGGAAAGTGGATTGGATCAGGCTGTCGACATTTTGAAGGTGGGGGGGATGATTATGATTATCACTTTCCATTCTTTAGAAGATCGATTTGTGAAGCATTACTTCAAAAAGTTGGTGAAGCCGAAGGTGAGCGATCCGGAGAAGGCAATTTACAGTAATTATGATGAGTCTATTTTTGAAACATTAACCCGAAAACCAATAGTTCCTTCGATGGAGGAGCTGGAGGAAAACCCTAGGAGTCGCAGTGCGAAGTTAAGGATCTACAAAAAATTAAAAAATATTTAATTCAATAAATAAACACAAAATTATGTCCTCGTTCAATTATCAAATGAGATCACAGCGTAATTTAAAGAAAGGTTTTATGTCAAAGCTATCAGGGCTTTATGAGTTGAACCATGCGAGTTTGATATTTTCTTTTTTCGTGTTGGCGGGGTTTATGATTGTGATCACATTATCTTCTTCTGGTACGCAGTTAACAAAGGGGCATGTTTTGAATATGTTGGAGCGTGATCATCAGGAGCTTATACGATTGAATGAGATTAACGATACGGAAATATCAAAAATTAGAACTTTGAGTTTCATAAAGGATTCAGGGCATGTTCAGGGAATGCGAACACCTTCTGTGGTGATGTATGTCAATGGAGATACGGTCATAGCTAAGAATTAATTAGAAGAGTTTGATCTTGTGGGATGGATGGGTTATGTTTTTGGGGTATAAATTTTACTTATAGAATTAACCTTTGATTTCTATGGATGGTTACAATAATGCTTCAGGCGCTAAGCCGGATAAAGCTATGAGATTTTTCGAAAACAAACATTTTTCGACCGGCGAGATAGCTAGGTTGAGTCAAATTGTCCGTCCGGGAGGAAATTCGATGATTCTGCCTTATGATCAGTTTATTGAGCATGATAATAGGCATGTTTCTCCTAATAAATTGGCGGGTGATCCAAATTATATTTGTGATTTGGCAGTGGATGGAGGTTATAACGCGGTGGCGATTCATTATGGTTTGGCGAAGAGGTATTGGTCGAGATTTGCAGGGAAGGTTCCTTTGCTTTTGAAATTGAATGGGAAGACTTCTTTTCCCGAGAGTGTTGAGCCGTTTAGTGCGCATACTTCTTATGTGGAAGATGCGGTGCGATTGGGAGCGGTGGCTGTGGGGTATACGATGTATTATGGTTCGCCTTTGCAGTCAGATGATTTGCCGCAGTTGGCGGCGGTGAGAGAGGAATGTGATCGTTATGGTATGCCGTTGGTGGTCTGGGCGTATCCTCGAGGGAAGGATGTGGATGATAAGGGAGGTCGTGATTCCAGCTATGCGGTGGAGTCGGCGGTTCGTATGGCGGTGGAGATGGGAGCGAGTGTTATTAAGGCTAATTTACCGGAGGCGGCGAAGGCGGCTTCTTTGGATAACCCGAAGGTTCCGGATTATTACCGTAATGTTGAACGAGAACTTTTGGCTTTGCCGGCGAAAGAACAGAAATGGGAGCGGGCTAGGCGTGTGGTCGAGGCGGCTCAGGGGATGCCGGTGTTGTTTAGCGGAGGTTCACAGATTGGGGATGCGGATTTATTTGAAAATGCTCAAGCTTGTGTGGATGCCGGGGCGTTTGGATTTATTTTTGGTCGCAATATGTGGAAGCGTGAAAAGGTTGCGGCGTTGGAGGTTACAAAAAAGTTGCAGGGTATGCTTGATGGACAGGCTTAGTTTCTTAGCAATTTATAATAACCGATATTTACTATGATTAAGGTAGCTATTAACGGATATGGGCGAATAGGTAGAGATTTACATCGTCAAATATTGAAACGGGATGATATGGAGGTGGTAGCAATTAATAGTCGGGCGGGAGCTGATTCTCATGCTTATTTGTTGAAGTATGATTCTTTGTATGGCAAGTGTGATGCCGATATTGCTGTTGATGGAGATGATCTGAGGGTCAATGGTAAAAAAGTAGCGGTTTATCAGATTTCAAATCCCAGTGATTTGGATTGGAAAAGGGATAATGTGGATATTGTGATTGAGGCGACGGGGCGGTTTACTTCTTTGGCGGAGGCGGATGATCATTTGGTGGCGGGAGCGCGTAAGGTTTTGATTACGGCGCCTTGTAAGGATGAGGCGGTGCCAAATATTGTGATGGGGGTGAATGATCAAGATTATGATCCTGCGAAATATGATGTTTTTTCTAATGCTTCTTGTACGACAAATTGTCTGGCTCCGATGTTGTATGTTTTGCATAAGGAGTGGGGGGTTGAGCATGCTTTTGCGTCGACTTTGCACGCTTTTACTTACACTCAGAATTTGTTGGATAATTCAAATCCGGAGGATTTTCGGAGAGCTCGGGCGACGATGGAGTCAATTATTCCTACCAGTACGGGGGCAATGAAGGCGATTGGCCGAGTGATTCCGGAGCTTGATGGGCGTGTGGAAGGAATGGCCTTTAGGGTGCCGGTGCCGACGGTTTCTTGTGTTGATTTGATGGCGAAGTTGAAGACGAAGGTCAGCGTCAAGGATGTAAATGAGACCTATGAGAAATATGCGAATGGGGAGTTGAGTCCGTTTTTGGGAGTTTCACATGAGGAGTTGGTGTCGGTTGATTTTCGTGGTGATGAGAGGTCGGCGATAATAGACACTTTGAGTACTAAGGTGATTGACGATACGGTGAAGGTGGTGGGTTGGTATGATAATGAGTGGGGCTATGTGGCGAGGATTGTGGATTTGATTAAATGGATTAACCCTTAAATTATATGTTGTTGTCGGAGTATCTTCGGGAAAAAGGTGTCGCTGATGATTTGGCGGGGGTGTTTTTGGATTTGGCGGAGGCGGGAAAGGAGATTAGAGATATTTTGAAAACGGATTTGGGTGAGGAGGCGGGGACGGCGAATGTATATGGGGACGATCAGATGAAGGTGGATGTGGAGGCGAATGAGGTTTTTGTTCGTAAGATGAGAGAGAATGGGAGTGTTGGGGTGGTTGCTTCTGAGGAGCTGGATGGTGAACATATCCTTGGGGAGGGTAAGTTTGGTGTAGCGGCGGATCCGATTGACGGATCCTCTCTGTTAGATGTGAATTTGGCGGTAGGAAGTATTTTTGGTGTCTATGAAACTGGTACTTTTGTCGGATGTTCTGGCAGGGATCAGTTGGGGGCGATGTGTTTGGTGTATGGTCCTAGGGTTACTTTGGTTTTGACTTTTGGGGCGGGGGTGAGCCAGTTTATCTTGATGGGTAATGGGGATTTTGTCTTGGTGAGAGATGATTTTGTGATGAAACAAGTTAAGATGTTTGCCCCGGGAAATGCTAAGGCTTCAGTGTTGCGAGATGATTATTTTGATTTGTTGAGTTATTGGTTCAGGGAGGGGTATAAATTGAGATATTCGGGGGGAATGGTGCCGGATATTTATCAGATTTTGATCAAGGGTGGCGGTATTTTTGCATATCCGGCTGATGATGATGCGCCGAATGGTAAGTTGAGGTTGTTGGTGGAGGCGGCTCCGATGGCTTTTTTGATTGAGCAGGCGGGTGGGGCGGCTAGTGATGGCGAATATGATATTTTGGATCGAAAGATCAGCAATATTGAGCAGCGGACGATTGTTTACATTGGTAGTAGGGAGGAAGTTGATAGATGTAAACAGTATTTGGGCTAGAGTCGTTGTAAAGATTTAAAAACTGCGATATAAGGTTTTGGCGTTTGTGCTATTTGAGATACAATCTCTGTGATTTTGATTGGTTTATGAATGATTTAAATAATAAGAAGGAGCTATTGGAGAAATTGGTGGTTATTGTTCAAAAGGAGCAAAGCCATGATGCTTTTGGAGAGGTGTATGAAATTTTGGTTGATCCTGTGCATAGGTATGTTTTTTATCGAGTTAAGGGTGAAGATGTGGAGGATATTGTGGAGAATTTGTTTTTGAAGGTGTGGGAGAATATTGGAAAGTATCGTTCGAGGAAGAATTCTTCTTTTGTTTCTTGGGTTTTTAGGATTGCACACAATCTGGTGGTGGATTATTACCGTAAGTCCGAGAGAGATATGGTCGAGGTGTTGAGCGACTTCGTGGTGGATCAGAAGCGGGAGCATAATCCGATCAAAATGACGAAACATGCTTTTGATGAGGCTAAGTTGAAGAAGGCGATGGGGTTTTTGTCGGATAAATATAATGAGGTGATTACTTTAAAATATTTTAATGGGTTTTCGAATGTTCAGATTGCTGAAATCATGAAGTGTTCGGAGGGCAATGTCCGTGTCTTGCAGTTTAGGGCTTTAAAGGAATTGAAGGTTCAGCTGAGTGAGATGGGAGTGGACTATGCTTGATTTAATGTAACGAAAACTCAAATTTCTCGTTTGAAAAGTGTATGGATAAATATAATGAAGACAATTTGGAGGGAATGCTGGACTTGATGGCTGAGTCACGGTTGAGTGTTGAGAAAAAAGCGGCTTTGAAGGCTCGTCTTTTTGCGAAAATTGATGGTGATTTGGTTAATGATTTAAGTAAGGTTAGTCGTGTTGAGTTATCTCGTGTTCGCAGGGTGGGAATTAAGCAACGAATTTTTGATGCGCTTGATGAAAGGATTAAAATTGGGTTCTGGGAGCGTAATTTTGTGGGACTTGGGAAAAAGATTGGTGCGGCGGTGGCGTTGTTTGTGTTTTTTGTTTCGTCTGGAAATTTTTTAAATTTGGATCCGGAGGTTGTCTATGCTGAAGATTTTACGGTTTTGGAGACTTTTGAGGGTGAGGTGGTGTTGATTCGTGATGGTAAGGAGATGTCGGTGAAACCCGGAATTCGTATTTTTGAAAATGATAGGTTGGCGACGGGAGCTAACGGAATGGCAACGGTGAGGTTTTTTGATGAGAGTGTGAGTCGGTTGGCAGATAATACGGAGCTGACATTTAATGTTTTATCGGTTGGGGATGAGTATTTGAAAGAAAGTCGTGTCAATGTGGTTCTTTTGAATGGAAGAATGTGGTCCCGGGTCATAGGCATGAATGCGGTAAGCAATGTTTTTGAGGTTGAGTTTCAAGGATATATGACATCTACTAATGCGGGTGCTTTTGATGTTAATAATGAGAGTGAGATGGTGGAGGTGGAGGTTTTTAACAATGCTGTTGATATTAATTCAGCTCATAAAGTTGAGCGTGTCGGGCAGGGAAATAAGGCTGTGATTACCAAAGACAGTGGAGAGGTAGTTGTGGAGAATACAATAAGGGATAGTGGTGCAAATGAATGGATCCGTGGAAACTTGGAGAGTGATGAGAGGCATGTGGCCGAGGTACAAACTAAAATTAATGTGAAGATTGCTGAGACATTGGGAGTTACTGGAGAAAATGTTGATATTAAGCAGGTTGCGGCGAAGGATCGGGCGCTCTTTGCTTTGACATTTGATGCTGTGGAGAAGAAAAAAATTAAGCTTGATGTTGTCGAGAAGGAGTTTATGGCTGCGCAAATTAAATTGAGTTCTGGGGAAAATATTTCTGATGAAGAGCGTACAGAGATAGATGAGGCGATCAAAAACTTTGAAAATGCTTTTGTGGATTTTTATAATTTTGTTGATGAGGTTGCGGTGAAGGATTTGAGATATGCTGAGGAATTGTCGGATTTTGCGGCGAAAAAAGTTTTGAGTCAAAAGAAGGCGCTGAGTTTGATTTCACCTGAAAGTGATGCTTATAGTGCCAAGATTGTGGTTGCTGATTTGCAGGTGTTTAAGGAGAAAGATAAAGATAAGAAAATAGTTGTGAAGAATAATTTAATTGAAGAGCGATTGAACGATGTTGATTTTGCGGCGGCAAAGGGTGATGTCGATTTGACGGAAAGGTTGCTAAAGGATTATCAGCGGGATGTGGTTTCAGTTATCGAGCTGATAGCGCAGACGGATGCTTCTTCTGTGGAAAAGGAAAGATTGATGGCGGAGATTGTAAACAGTATTGATTTGGTGAATGGAATTGATCAAAAGAGGGTGGGTGAAATCAAAAAGAGTATTTTGGGAACGGAGGCGGCTGTGTCAATTAAAATTGCAGCTAGTAAGCCTTTAGTGCCAATCGCTTCTGTGGAGGCTAATCCTGAAAATAGTGAGACGGGTGTGATTATGACGACTTCTCTTGCATCTGAGGATGATGATGTTGTTGGCGTCGCTTTAGAAGAAGAGGAGGAGAATGTAGTGGAAGTGGTGGAGCCAGCTAATAATTTGCCTCCATTATTGCAGTAGATAGTTTTATTCTAGGTTGAGTATTGCGAGAATGGTTCCGGTGGCGGTCATGATTGCCCCGATGATCCAGAAGCGCATGACGATTGTAAATTCTGCTAGTCCTTGTTTTTCGAAGTGATGGTGGATTGGAGCAATTAAGAATAATTTGCGTTTGAATACTTTTTTCCAGAACAGTTGCAAGATGATTGATAGGGTTTCAACTACGAAGATAAAGCCAATTATTGCCAGTACAATGGTCTGGTCGGTTAACATGGCGATGACTCCGAGGGTGGCGCCCAGGGCTAAAGATCCGGTGTCTCCCATGTAAAATTTTGCCGGCGGTACATTGAACCAGAGAAAGGCGGTCAGGGCACCACATATAACGGCACAGAGTGCTGCCAAGATCAAAAGTCCTTTGAAGTAGGCGATTAGTCCGAAGGCTGCAAAACTCATTATCAAGAGCCCACTGGCAAGGCCATCCAGTCCATCGGTGAAGTTTACGGCGTTGGCCGTGGCAATGATAACGAAGATGAATATAGGAATGTACCATATTCCGACATAGAGATTTTCAATTCCGGGGATTGGTATGTTGATGCTGTCGAATCCCAATTTACTGTAAAACCACCAGGCGCCGACGGCACTGAATATTGCGAGCCAGAGAAATTTGAATTTAGCGCTCATCCCTTTGTTTTTTCCGATGCCTTTGACATTTATATAGTCATCAATGGCTCCCAAAATTCCGCATGTCACTAATGTAAAGAGTGGAATCCAGGTCTCTTTGCGGTTGAGTAGTGAGTAATTGAATAACCCAGCGCTCGAAAGTAGCCGTGAGAAGAGAACTACTGCAAGAATGCTGCCCCAGATAAGAATTCCGCCCATTGAGGGGGTGCCGGTTTTTTTTGCATGAAGTTCGCTGAATATCGTCGCTTTTTCGCCACTTAGTGCGTGCTCACGAATTTGTTTGCCGAGTTTCAGTTTTACTAAAAGTCTGTGAAACCAAGGGGTTAAGGTAAAGGCTACGAGAAAGGCTAGTAGGCCGGGTCCGAAGATCAATATTAGGTCACTTCCTATTTGGCTTTGTGGGCTTATGTACATTTATTGTTTTTAGTGACGGAGGTTTTTTACCAGATGAAGCTGTTGAATGTCCAATCAATTAATATTTTGCTTTCGCGGAAGCGATCGGGGCTATTTAAGACGACTGTGATGATTTCGTTGTTGTTGGTATCTTGGGCAATTGCTACGAGGCAGGCGCCAGCTGCGGGGGTTTGTCCGGTTTTTAGTCCTTTGATGTTGAGATAGCTGCCAAGTAAGCTGTTGGTGCTTTGTAATTTGTGGGTTATGCGGCTATCAACGGATGATACGGAGTGGTTTTCAAGGGTGACGACTTCTTTGATGAGTGGTTGTTCGTATAGCTTTTTGGCGATGCGGGTGATTTCATAGGCGGTTGAATAATTGTCGGGATGATCGAGGCCGGCAGGGTTTTGAAAATGGGTGTTGACGAGTGACATATCGGAGGCTTTTTGGTTCATTTTGACGATGAAGTCTTCGACGGTGCCGGCGTTGTGTTCGGCAAGGGCATAGGCTGCGTCGTTGGCGGAGTGAATCATGATCGAGTATAGAAGGTCTTTGACGGTGATTTTTTCACCGGCGCGAAGATTCATGCGGGATCCTCCGGTGGAAGCTGCTCGGGAGCTTACCGTGACAACTTCATCTAGAGAATTCTCTTCGAGTATGATGAGGGCGGTCATGGTTTTGGTGATACTGGCGATGGGGAGCCGTTGATTGATGTTTTTGTTTGTTAAAATCCGGTCGGTTTCAAGGTCGAGCGCCAAATAAGCGCGCGATTGGATGACGGGAGCGACTTTATCGGCTTTTTTGACGGGGCCTTGTTCTATTTGGAAGACTTCTTGGATATTGTTGGTGAGTGCGGGGGAGGGGGTGTGTAGTTGCTGAAAGGTGTTGGCGATGTATAGGTTAATTAGACTTGTGATCATTGATTTCTGTTTTTGTTAGGTAACGAAATTTACCGACTGGAAGATTTCCAAGGTTGATATTGCCGGAACGAATACGCTTAAGGTATACCACTCTTTTGTATATTTTTTGAAACATTTTGCGAATTTGTCGGTTGCGTCCTTCGTAAATAGTTATTTCAAGAAATGTTTTGCGGTCCATTTTGTTGATTCTGATTTTGGCGGGGGAGGTTAGGGTTCCGGGTTCAATTTCAATTCCTTGGGTGAGTGTCTCGATTTCTTCTGGTGAGATCGGGGCGTTGATAATGGCGAGGTAGGTTTTGGAGTGTTGGTATTTCGGGTGAGTTACTTTGTTGATGTATTCGCCGTCGTCGGTCATGATTAGTAGTCCTTCGGTTTCGTTGTCGAGGCGACCGACGGGTTTGAGGTGATGAAGTTCTGGGGGGAGGAGATCGAGAATGGTTGGGCGGTCGAGTTCGTCTTTGCGGGTTGTAATGTAGCCGGAGGGTTTGTGTAAGGCGATATAGGTGTATTCTTGAGTGGGAGCGAGTGGTGTGTCGTTAATTGTTATCTGATCGGTCTCGGGATCAATTTGGGTCCCGAGTTCGGTTATTGTTTCGTTGTTTACTTTTATTTCTCCGGCGGCCAGCATGGTGTCAACTTGGCGTCGGGAGTAAGTGGAGTTGTTGGCGATAAATTTATTCAGTCGTATTGTCATTGGTAGTGGTTGTTTCTTCGGTTGATGCGCTGGGGGCAATGTATATTGGGAGATTATAAAACGGATCCTCCCAGTATTGAGGGGAATTTATGTAGTTGGCCCCGAGCTCGATGATGAGGTCACTTGTCTCAAAATATCCAAGGTCAATGTATTCTTGTGGTATTTCGGTACTTTCAACACCTGGGATTAGTTGTTTTATGAAGTCGAGGCTTTTGGGGCGGGAATCAATTTCTTTGCCGGCCTCATCAAATTTTTGTTGGTAATAATAGGTGGTGGTTTCGAGGTCTTGGGTTCGGGCATTGCCGAAGCGCGTGATATTGAAACAATATCGTTGGAGGATTTGTTTGGTTTCTACGGCGACCCCCCCTTTTTTACTACCGTTTAAGATTTGTATTCGGAGTTCTTGGGCTTCGGGCTCAATGTATTGGAGGTTGAAGGTGAGGTTGGCATATTGGTGGATGTAGTCGAATCCGCCGGCGGGGACGAGGACGAATAGATTGTTGTAGAGATCACGCCGGGGGGTGTAAAGGAAGCCGCCACATTGGTATTGGTCATCGTGGATGAGATGGTGGGATATTGATTCTGAGGTTAATCCCTTCATATATGAGGCAAGGGTCAGTATTTCGCCGGCTGTGATGTTTGTGGCGCTGTTATCACGGATGGTGTTCATAATATTGTTGATGCGATCAATATTGAAAATGCTGCTGGCGGATAGGAGTTTTTCTTTGATGGCAAAGATTATCTCTTGTTGGCGGCGGGCACGATCAAAATCTGATGTAGTTTTTCGGCTGCGGGCATATTTTAATGCAGTTTCTCCATCAATATGTTGGAGCCCTTTTTTTATTGTAAATGGCTCGAAGAGGATTGTTCCGTCTTTTGGGTAGAAGGGGTCGTAGATGTCGGCTTTAACATCAACCTCGATTCCACCGATAGCATCAATGAATTCTTTAAATCCTTTGAAGTCTACCTTTATCCAGTAGTGAATAGGTACTCCAATGATGTTTTCTATTTCTTCTTTGGTGTGATTTAGTGCCAGAGTTTCATCTTCATAGTGGCGGTTGGCCTGAAAATACAATTCGTTTATTTTAAAGCTTCCGAGGGTGTCACTTTTTACCCATAGGTCGCGAGGTATCGATAGCATGGATACAAATTGATTGTCGGTGTCCATGCTGGCGATGATCATGCTGTCGGTAAGGTCTCCGCCATCATGATTTTCTCCACCGGTACCTAGTATTAGAAAATTGGTGTGTCCGTAGGGGTCTTTTTTTATTTTGTCTCCGGCAGCTTGAAGGAGAACGCCGACATCAAAAAATGATATAACCTTGATAATCGTGAACACTAGGACGGCGATGACTGCTGTGGATAGCAATGCTCCTGTGGTGATGGTAACTGTTTTTTTCTTATTGATACGACGTTTTTCAAATTGCATTTTGGTAGTTTCAATTAAGGATTATGATAATGCTGAAATTGCCAACATTATCCATTTGAAGGTTTAAACCGACTTTTTGCCAGCTTTGAGATGTAAGTTGTTCTTTTTCGGCGTCCAGTATTGTTGTGATCATTTGTTGCCAGGTGGAAGAATTGCCTCCCAACGCTGTTGCTTGCCCGTTTATATCATATTGTGAGACGATCGTTTGAAAATTCTCTTGCGTTAACTGACCATTGTTTTGGATGGCTATATTGTTGAATTCTTGCGCGGCATTGCTGAGGTTTTCGATGGTTGTGAGGGCTTGTTTGTTGTTGTCTGTGCGGAGCTGGTTTATTTCATCTAATATATCTGATTCCAAAGTCATGAGGTCGGCTTGATTGAGTTGTGCTGATGAAAATTCTTGAGCGACATAGAGCTGGCCATCGGAGTTTTGGGCGATTCCAAGTCCGACTAGGGACCACTCTGGTGTGAGGATGTTGGAGCGGTGTGAGCCACTGCGCATAAGGCTGTAGTGGGCGTTTGTTACAGTTGTGTCAAATGCGATATTTTCACTGACGGGTGTGGTAATACCGGCTTCGGTTCTTCGTTGATCGGGTGTTTGACCTTGGAGGTTGATGTGAGAAAAGTAATCGTTATCGGCCATGTCGGAGGCGTGACTCTGCGCGAGAGCGTTTAATTCGGGCGTTGTTGTGATTGGTTGGAGATTTAGTTTGCTGCGTTCGTTATTGATGAGTTGTAGCATGGTGTTTCGCGAAGTCGTGAGATCGATGGAATCCTTTGAGAGGTAGTGGTTTGTTAGGTCGAGATAGTCCGGAATTAACGGGATGATGTTTTGTCCGACATAGACAGGGTGATTGAGGACGGGAATGCCATTTTGATCGTTGATTTCAAAAATGTAGGTCCCGGTGCTATTAATATTATGGGTGAGGCTGAAGGTTCCTCCCGGATCAAGTGTGGTTTTGGAGTGGTAGTCTGAGGTGGTTCCTTGCGTGGTGAAAGAGCCTGTGAGCACCTGGCCGCTGGGGAGGGTGATGTATGTCGTGGTGTCGAGGTGGTCAATGGCGGTTCCGGTGATGGTTGCTGTTTTAGGGGATTGAAGTAATTCGGGCAAGTTTTGGATTTGAATTTGATTGGTTTTGATTTCTGAAAAGGTGTGGGTGACGGCGTTAAAATTCTTGGTCGAGCTTTGTTGGCTATTGTCGCCGATTGTTAGTGGGCTGCTTTTGAGAATCGTGTATTTTTCGATGTAGTAATCGGTGGGGCCTTCTTGAAAGGCTTGAAAATCGCGATAATCAATAGTGATGGTATCGACTGGCTGTCTTGTGAGATAGGTCTTTTTTTGTTGGCCTTGTTGGAAATGTATTTTTGTCAGGTGATTTTCTGTGGATGAAAATTTGACACTGGTTTTGTCGTCTGAAAAACTGGCAGCAAATTCGGAGATATCAGTGACAATTGGGGCATTGGATGAGGAGCTGTTAATTGTTGTAAGGATTGATATTGGCATTATTTTGCTTTTTCCGCTGGTTCCCGGGATTATGCCGAGCTTTTGTTGGCCCTGTCGATTAAAAGGAATGTTTAGGGTGAAACGGCCGTTGATAACTGTGGCGGTTGCTATGTCAAAAGCTTCAGGGGATTCGTTGCCAGTGGTGATGAATGCTGTGACGGATGTGACATTTTCTGTTGTGCTACCTTGTACTTGGTAAATTTCATTACGGTAGTAGGTGTCGGGAATGTCTTGGTCGAGGCTGATGCCGGAGAAGGTGTCACGGGGAATTGTTCCATGATTTGCCAGTATTTCTTGTTGTAGGCTTCGAGATATGATCTCCGCCGCGGCTCCTCTGGTGATATTGGTGTTTGGATAAAAGTTGGCAGCGGGTGAAATGTATTGGTTAATGGCTGCTTGATTGATGTAGTTGAAGTGCCAATCAGCGGGGAGGACATCATTGAATTGCGTTTGAAGGTGTGTTTGGAACGACCACTTTTGAACTTCGGCAATTATTTTGATGGCTTCGGCTTTGGTGACATATTGTTCTGGGCGGAAGGTGTTGTCGGAATAGCCTTGAATGATGCCAAGATCGTAAGCGGTGTTGACATAGCGTTCATACCAGCTGCTTTCAATAATGTCTGAGAATGGAGTTTTCGGAGCGGAATATGTGTCTTGATCGACCGAAAGGAAGGCAATTTTTAGGAGTTCGGCCCGATTGATTGGTGAATCGGGGCGGAAGGTGTTGTCGGGGTAGCCGTTGATAATTCCTTTTTCAGTCAGTGATTGAATGGAATTGAAATAGGTGTTTGTTTCGGGGACATCGGTAAATGCAAGTCCAGAGAACGGCATTTGTAGGCTTAATCCTATTAGCAATAGGGAATATTTGCCGATAAAATTTTTCATATGTTGGGGTCTTTTATTGCTGGGGAATGGTAGCACATTTTTTATTAATTTTTTACAGGATTTTCATGATTTGTTTTTAGAGTAAAAGTTATGAATATCGGAAAGTTGTTTTTATTATTTTTGGTGGCTTTTTTGGTTGGAGTTTTGGGCTATAGTTTGTTTATTGAGGTGGAAATGTTTGTTTTTGCGGGGTTTAGTTTGATGGTGCTGATTTTGTTTGTGCGATTTTTTATTAGGGAGTTTGGTGGTGCTTTTCGGGTGGGGATAGTGATTGTTGTGATGTTTTTGTTGGGGTTAAGCTGGGGAATTTTGCGGTCGCATTTTTATTTTGAGTTTCCGGAAAAGACTTTGTCTCTTTTCTTGGGGGATGTTGAGGTGGAGGGGTGTATTGTGGCGGAGCCTGATGTCAGAAGTGGGCATGTAAAGTATGTGATTGATGTTCATAAGGTTTTGAGTGTGCAGGATGAAGATGTGGGTTTGTGGAATGTGGTTGATAAATTTGGCGGTAGTTATGGGAAAGTGATGATTAACGGGCCGAAGTATCCGCGTTTTAAGTATGGCGATTGTCTTTTTGTGAGAGGTGAGAATTATCTGGCGGGGGAGTTTGAGGGGTTTAGCTATGAGAAGTATTTGGTGCGGTTTGGGATTTACTCATTGATTAGACCATATGAGATGAAGGTGGTGAGGCAGGGTAGTAGTGGGGGAATGAGTTTGATTTTTCAGGTTAAGAGTAAGTTTGATGCTAGGATTAATGCTATTTTTGGTGAGCCGAGTGCTAGTTTTATGGCGGGTTTGTTGGTGGGGAGTCGCAGAGGGATACCGGCTGATTTAATGGAGAATTTTAATCGTACGGGGCTAACGCATATCATTGCAATTTCCGGGTATAATATTACGCTTTTGATTTTGATTGTTTCGAAGTTGTTTTCATTTGTCTCGCAAAAATTGAAGATAATTTTTTCTATTATTTTAATTGTTTTATTTGTGATTTTTGTGGGAGCGGGGGCGGGGGTGGTGAGAGCAGGAATAATGGGGAGTTTTAGCTTGATTGTGCTGTGGTTTGGGAGGAGTTATTTGGTGGCGGTTGCTTTGATATTTACGGCGTTTGTGATGGCGGCGATAAATCCGAGAATATTGTTTTATGATGTTTCATTTCAGCTTTCTTTTCTGGCGACATGGGGCGTGGTTTATTTTAATGAGATTGTGGGAAAATATTTTCAGTGGTTGCCTGGGGCTTTTGAGATTAGGGACTCAGTGGTGGTGACTTTGGCGGCGCAAGTCTTGGTTTTGCCGGTTATAGTTTGGAACTTTGAGAGATTGAGTCTGATTTCGCCGGTGGCAAATTTGTTTATTTTGCCTTGGATTCCGTGGACGATGATTCTGGGGTTTATTGCGGTGTTGGTAAGTTTTGTCTGGTGGCCATTGGGTGTCTTGATAGGATTTGTCGGGTATCTGATTTTAGAATTCATGGTGTTTATTGTTGAGGTCTTGGCGGGCGTGGATTTTGGGTATTTGTCTTTTGTTTTTCCATGGTGGGCAGGGGTAATATACTTTTACTTTTTCTTGGATTATTTGATTTTTGGTTTGAAGGAGGGGGAAAAAACATTGGGGAATTAGTTTGACTTTTGGGGCGCAATGTTGTATTATATAGGTGTTCTTTAACAATTAGTTGTCTTCTGAGGAGCCTGTCTTTGATTCCTTTTGGATTCGAAAATAGGCACTCTCTGAAGAATTTGCTTTGTTTACTGCCGGTATGTCGTAAGCGAGGATAATATTTTTAGTTTCTCTCCAGAGAATTAGAGGTGTTCATTCTTTTGTTTTTTGACATCCGATCATGTGTCGCCTTTAATCGGGCAATATGTGGTTAGTCGGTAAATGGAGGTGCCCTGCTTGCAGGTGTCCGTTAACCACGCGCGACATTTGCAAACAGGGTATCTCAAGGGCATTTCTTTGAGATAAAAAGCCACTCTTATAAAATGGAGTGGTTTTTTTATTTTTGTGCTTTGATTTAATAAAGATGTGTTAGAATCTCTTTGCGAGAGTTATCTTTAAATTAAAACAATATGAATAAAAAGATATTAGTCATTTGTTCTTTGATGGCGCTGTTTGTGTTGGTCGGTTGTAATAATCAAGAAGGTGTGGTGCCAGTAGATGAGCCTGTTGATGAAGTTTTGGAGGTGGGTTTTAATTCTGATTTGTCGGGGACGAGCTGGAGGTGGATAAAGACAGAAATGAATGATGGGACGGTGACAGATGCGGTGTATCCGGATAGGTTTGTATTGAATTTTTCATCATCTGATGATGGGGTGTCTAGTACGACTGATTGTAATAGTGCCGTGGGGAAATATACCGTTGAAAACGGATTGTTGTTGTTTGAGCCTTTTGCCACGACAAAGATGTACTGTGAAGGTAGCCAAGAAGCCCAGTATTTGGGCTTTTTGACTGAGGTAGCAAGCTATTTCATTGAAGGTGATACTCTTTATCTTGAAATCAGCTTCGATTCAGGCGTGATGCACTTTGAGAGAGTGTATTAGGACGACTCTTTTATGATAAGAGCATTCCGCCATCCACAACTATCTGTTCGCCAGTGATATATGAAGCTAGATCAGAGGCTAGGAAAAGAGTTGCTTTACCAATGTCGTCTGGTTCTCCCATGCGTCGCATTGGCACTTTGTTCATGAAGGCTTCAAGTGTTTTCTTCATGTCGACGGCTTTGTTGGTGGTCTGTTGTTGCATTTCTTGAACTCCAGGGGTGTTGATGGCTCCGGGGGCGATAGCATTGACCCAAATTTTGTGAGGTGCGAGCTCGAGCGCAAGGTTTTTGGTGAATCCCCAGACACCATGTTTTGAGGCGTCATAATGGGCTAGACCAACAGATGATGGGTGTAGGGCATCGACGGAGGTGATGTTGATAATCTTGCCGCCATTACCCTGTTTGATCATTGCTTGAGCGGAATATTTTGAGCAAAGGAAGACTCCTTTGAGGTTCACATCGATGACTTTTTCAAACTGAGCTTCAGTCATGTCCATGACGAGATTGCTTGGGAATATCCCGGCATTGTTGACGAGAATATCAAGCGATCCAAAGCTTTTTACGGTAAAATCTATCATGTTCTTGACTTCGTTTTCACTTGAGACATCGGCTTTGATGCTTTTGACTTGAAAGTTTTTTTGGGAGAGTTCTTTGACGGCATTGTCTAAATCTTCTTGAGATTGTGAGGCAATGACGATATTGGCTCCGGCTTCGGCGAGGCGATAAGCAATACCGAGCCCGATTCCTCTGGATCCGCCGGTGATTAGGGCTGTTTTACCTGAGAGGTCTAAAAGTTTATTGAGATTATCCATGTTTTTGTTTTATAGGATTTGTTTTATTATACCACTTTGTTGGCGCTACGGCTAGTCTTGACGGGAGTGTTTTACTTTTTGAATAAGGTAAAATATACTGGTTTTGCTCGCAATGTATTAATAATATTCAACATATGACTTTGGAGAGAAGAAGAAATATTCTTAAGTATTTGAGAGAGAATTTGTGGGTGAATTTGGCGATTATTGGTTTGGCTTTGTTGAGTGTGGGGCTTTTGGTTTATGAGTTGAGTGCGGATTTGTTGATTGAGCAGGTGGCTTTTATTCATACTTTGGATTTGATAATTGCGATGATTTTCTTGTTGGATTTTGGGGCGGGTTTGTATTTGTCGGAGAGTAGAAAAATTTATTTTAAGCAAAATTGGCCGGATTTGCTGGCTTCAATACCGATTACTGGGGGAATATATCGTTCGTTTAGGGTGCTACGACTGCTGAGGTTGATTAGGGTGGTACGCATTATTGCGAGGATCAGGAGAGTTGCGGTGGTTGCTGATAAAATTGCGGATAATAGCTCGAAGTATATTTATATAGCGTCGATAACGGCGACGGTGATTTTGGCGGGAGCGGTGTCGTTTTTCTCAGTGGAGTTTGGGCCGAATCCGAATGTTGCTAATTTTTTTGATGCTGTGTGGTGGGCGGTTGTGACGGCAACTACTGTCGGATATGGTGATATATTTCCGATTACTTGGGAGGGCAGGCTGATAGGTATGGTTTTAATGTTTTTTGGGATTGGTCTGGTGGGCACTACGGCGGGCCTGGTCGGGAATCATTTTTTGAATAGGAGGCCTTGATTCGTGTTCATCTTTAATAGAGTGTTTGCCAAAAGAATATATTAGAAAACACTCAGCTTGATAGTGCTTTACTGGTTAAACTTCAGTGAATTGGCAATCTCCAGGGCGTCCCTGAATTCCATTGCATTGTCTTCATTTGCCCATCCTGAGACAATATAAACCGATGAACCGCTTTCTAACACATGATATTCATAAGTGTACAAACCGTCTCCACCATAGTTCAAAACTTGATATCCATTTTCACTTTCAGTGTAACTCACTTCACCGCTCAGACCATTATCATAGTTGGTGGAATTTGAATTTTCGCTAAGAAAGCTTTCCAGGTCCATGTTCTCAGGTTTCTCGGCAATAGATACATGTATTCCTGGAGGCCCTTCAATATTGTCCCAGTTATCATATTGCGCATCAGTCAGGTAAAAAGTCTTACTGAAAATCGTATCTTTTACAATTCCATCATTCAGTGTGTAATTTTCAGGATAATAGAAAGAAAAATTTTCTTCCATCACCTCCTTATATCCTGCTGGCACTACACTGTTTTCTACAATAATCTCCTCTTCAGAATCTGATCCCTCTTCTCGCACATCATCAATATCGTTGAGATTTCCATTACAGGCGCTAATAAGTAGCGCAAAGCTCAGAAGTGTTAATAATTTTTTCATATTAAATAGTTAGTAAATAAATAATCGAAATTCCCAAACGACTGGCTACTCGGGGTTAGTACCCATGTGCTAGCTTTGAGGAGATTATATTGTAAATATGAGAATGAGACAAATGCGAAAGTATAGAGAAATGTGTTGGATGGCAACAGATTGACTTTGAACACTTATAGTAGATAGAGTGATACAAACTAAACTTGGTCAACTTATGAAAAAAGAAGTACAACGCAAGTGGGATCTACTTTCAAAAGCAAAGAGGAAGTCCAGTGTTGATGAAATAATCGCATTTTTTGAACAAGAAAAAAGTGAGATATTGGGGGTAGTTGCTGCCGAAGATATTCTTAACTTCTTTTTGCAAAACATTGGAGGGGAAATTTACAATAGAGGCGTTCAGGATGCCAAGGAGTTGCTCAAAAGGCGTTTTGATGATCTGGAAATAGACCTAGATATTTTACTCAACAAGTAGTGTTTGTGATATTGTGCGGGAGGCGTTAAATGGGGGTTTGCAAGTGAAAACATGATGACATTACATATGGAAAATAAACCAAAAGTCGGTATTGGGGTGATAGTGATAAAAAACAATAAGATTCTTCTCGGCAAGAGACTGGATTCACATGGATGTGGGGCTTGGGGATTTCCCAACTAATCAAAAGCACTTCGCCTCTTGAAGATGTATCAAGAATTGCTTGTTTAAGCCGTTTGGCTGGGGATGAGGGATTCGAACCCCCGAATGCCGGGACCAAAACCCGGTGCCTTACCACTTGGCCAATCCCCAGTGTGAAATTTGCTTGCTTAATTTAGCAAGCTGTTTGTACTAAGTCAATTTCTGTTTGGTTTTGACTTATTTTGTGATTTTGGTGGTTCCTTTTTTGCTGTCGAATTGTTCGATTTTGAGGCCTTTGAAGATCCAGTAGACGACGCCGGCGATGACGATGAAGTTTATGAGTGTGGTGACGAAGGCGCCATAGGTGAAGGTGCCGATTTGGGCTTCGGCGAGTTTTTCAGTGTTTGGGATTATGAGGCCGATGAAGGGGTTGATGATGTTGTTTACAAGTGATTTGACTAGGTCACTGACGGCTCCACCGAGCAGGAAGCCGATGGCGAGGCCGACGACGCCTTGTTCGCGTATGAAGTCAAAAAAACCATTGATTGGTTTGGTTATTGGTTTTGCTATGGCGAGAGGAATCTTCTTATTAGGCAAAATAATGTCAGGTTACTGATTTTGGATTGTTGGTAGGGCCAAGGGGAATTGAACCCCTGTTTCCAGGATGAAAACCTGATGTCCTAACCACTAGACGATGGCCCCGTGTTTTTATGCTAAGCCAGTATAATGATTGGCTCTATTCTGTCAATTTGATTTGGAGTGAATTTCAGTTGATGCTGTTGTCTTCAGGTGTGATATAGGTGAGCTCATTGGTGGTAGCCATTTTCTGAACATTTTGTTGTTCTTGTTGGTGTTTGATTGAGGCAGAGATGGTGATTTTTTGAGTTAATTCTTTGCTTTCGGTTTTAAGCTCTTGGTTGCGTAGTTTTTGCTGGGTGAGTTGGTTTCCTTTGAGGCCGATTTCCCCTGTTGTAAAGAGGAATACTCCACTTAGTATGATGATTATTGAGGTGAGGGTTACTATTAATGATTTAATAGTTTTTTGGGTTTGGATATTGAGGCTCGTTTTTTTGCGAGTTTTGTAAGTTCGTCGTGTTAATTCGATGTTTTTGGACATTATTCGCTTATTACTTGGTAGTTTACATGGATTACACCGGCTCCTAGAGAGGCTATTTCAGCGAAGGCTGAAGAGGATAGGTCAATTACTCTTCCCGGGCCGTATGGGCCTCTATCATTTATTTTTACATCAACCGATTTATTGTTGGCAAGGTTTGTGACTTTTACGACTGTTCCGAAGGGGAGGGTGCGGTGGGCGGCGGTGTGTGTGTTCATGTCGAATCTTTCTCCGGAAGCCGTGAAATTGCCTTGGACGGCTTTACCATAGAAGGTGGCTTTACCAAATCGATAACCTTCTTGCGCGAGCATGTGTCGGTAGATGATTTCCGCGATGTGTCCGCGGGTCATTTCTTGGTCAGGGTTTACATTGTAGTCGTTGAATATTTCGAGGAGATCTTTCGCCGCGGCGTATTTGACATATTTGGCATACCAGCTTTCGAGATCGATATCACTGATCTTGTTGTGTTCGATGGCAGCTATGAGTTCTTGTTCTTCAGGGTATTGGAGGTCATCAAAAGCTTCGAGGAAGATTTTAAGGGATTCGGCGAGATTTACCGTCTGTTCGGGCTTGAAGGTGTTGTCATCATATCCGGAGACGATATCTTTGAGGATGGCGGTTTTTAGGTAGGGGATGTACCATTCGTTGTTGTTGACATCGGTAAAGAGGAGAGTCTCGATTTCCTGGGCTTTTTCTTCGATTGATTGATCAGTGTATTGGCCGGTACCAATTAATAGCATTTTGATGGCTTCAGCTCGGGACACAAGTTGGCGTGGTTTAAATGTGCCGTCTTCATATCCGCTGATGATGCCTTTTTCTTTAAGGAATTCAATTGCTACATAGTTTTTTGTGCCGAGTGTGACATCGGAAAATCCGATTGCTGTGATAGCGGTAAGAGGGAAGGTTAATGCTAGAAGGGATACTGAAACTTTTTTCGCTAGATTTTGGAGGATCATATTATCTTTTTAGTTGTAGAATGATGTGGCGGTCGGCCCCTTCGCCACGGCTATGCGTTTCAATGTCTTCATATCCTGGGCCCATACAAAGGGTGTGGATTTTGCGACGGAAGTAGGAAGACATTGCAGGTAATCTCTGTGGTTTGCCGGTGGTGCGAACTTTTTCAATCCGACCTTCAGCGAGTTTTATGGTGTTTTCTTCTTGTCGTTTGCGGTAGTTGTCGACATCTACGAGGATATTGAAATTGGTGTTAGGTAACTTTTTCCAACATAGGACTTTTAAAATGTGTTGTAAGGCGTGGATATTGTCACCATGGTAACCAATCAGGAGACTTGGATTTTCGCTTTCGATGTTTAGATGGTATTCGTCGTTTTCATCTTGAGTGATGGTGACGCGGTCATATTCGACACCTACCATGTTAAGAAGCTCATTGATTGTTGCATGGAGTATTTCTTCGATATCCATATTGACGGGGGATTATGATTTGATAACTTTTACTTTTACTTCATTGCTGTTGCTACCACTTGTTGAGGACTTGTTAATGAAGATCTGTTGTATTATGCCATAGAGTGTGGATGTTCCCCAATAGATTCCTACTCCTGCTGGCAGGGAGGCGGTGAAGACGGCGATAAGAGCTGGCATAATAAATACCATTGTTTTCTGGGCGGTTTGCATTTCTTTGGATCCAGGTGCGGATGATTTTTTGTTTTGTTTGGCGGTTTTAAAGGTGGCGAGTTTGAGCTGCACGAATTGTAGTGAACCAACGATTAGCGGTAGGATGTAGATGTTTGGCGTGAGGAGGTTGAGGCCTAGGAAATTAGTGTTGATGTCTGCGAGAGATACATTGTTGTAGGTGGTGTATAGGAGGAAGTGATTGTCGGGGTTGATTCCGTTTTGGACGGCATAAAAAATGGCAATAAGGAATGGGAATTGGAGTAAGATAGGTAAACAGCTGCCGACTGGGCTTACATTCGCTTCTTTCCAGAGGGCCATTGTTTCCATGGCGATTCGTTGTTGATCACCTTTGTATTTTTCTTTGACTTCTTGGATTCGGGGTTGGATCTCGGACATTTTCCGTTGAGATTTCATGGCTTTGCCGGCCGGTACGAGAAGGATGGTGCGGATTAGCAGGGTTAGAAGGATGATTGCGATTCCGAGGTTGTAACCAGGAGAGTATGATGCGGCGAGAATCAGAGCGTTATATATAGGACGGTAGATAATGCCATTCCATAGTTGACGGAAGATTCCTGGTTCTTTTATTTGGAAGTTATTACTGGTGACTATGGTTGGGGTGCCATCAATTTCAGTTTCTAATGTGACGGAGTAGGTACCGGTTTCACCAAATAGTTGATTATTCCAGTTTTTGAAAGTTACCTGAGTGCTTGTTCCTGACGGTATTATGATGTCAGTTGCATTGGAGCAGTCGATTTCATCGGCGAATTCAGGGATTTGGAGGACGGCTTGGTTTTGTTGGATTTTGTGTACTTGTAGGGGAGGATTTGGGCATTCGTGGGGGATGGTGAGAGTTTCGGTGGTGCTGTTGGTGACTTTTACTGTGACAAGTTTACCAACGGGATATGAAGATTTGAGGACTTCGACATTAATATTGCCGTCAACTTGTTGTGGGGCAGCTCCGAGACCGAAACAGTTTACCAAAATAAGCTGTGCCACGATGAAGACACTGACAAATAATAATAGGCTACGAGAGAATCTTTTTAATTTATCCATATGGTTGAGAGGTCAGATTTAATTGTTGAAAAGTCCGCGTCGAGGATTTTTTTCTTTGGTATGATGATTATATCATAGCCTTGTGAGGTCGCTTCTGTTTGCTGAAGGATTGCTCCATGGATTTGGCGACGAACACTATTTCTAGTAACGGCCTTTTTAGCGATTTTTTTACTCACGATCGTTCTGGTGCGATGGAAGACTTCAAAATTCTCCATATACCTGATTATGAGTGTGTTACTTGCCCTTTGATGCCCTTTTTTGAGAATGAACGGTATTTTCTGCCTTGGTACTCTTTTTTTTGTTGGTATCATTAAAGAGTGGTCTTCGATTATTTGGAGTGAATCGATACTGTTAGAGCTTTTCTTCCTTTGCGGCGTCTAGCTTTAAGTACAGAAGCGGCACGACTTAGGAAGCCGTGTGTTCTTAATCTCTTTCGTTTTTTGAGTTTTCCTAACATTTCGTTGTGATAAATTGCCCGCTGATTCTATATTTAAGTATTTCTAAAGTCAAATATTAAATTGAGTTGTGTTTTTTGGCTAAATTCCTTGCTAGGTTGCGTGTATTTTTGTATATTTCACATAGTTTGACTAGTTCAAGCTGATTAGTTCCTATTTGAATGATAGAGCATTAATATGCAGTCCAGTCACGAATTTCTTTTTTTTGGGCGAAGCGACAATTCTTTTTTAGAGAATTATTATTATGGTTTTCCTGATGAAGGAGAGCAGAAGGGAGGTAGTCTTTTTGTTAATTTGGAGATTGGTAATAATCCATTGGACGCCGAGGAGATAGGTGCGGTGTTGTTTGAGACGATGCAGGCGGTTTTTTTCAAACATTTGGAGAAGGATTCATATGAGAGGTTTGAGGATGCTTTGAAGGCAGTGAATGATATTTTGTCGGAGTTTAAAAATGAAAAGCCGTCAGGATATATTGGTGAGTTGAACATTATTATTGCGGCAGTAGTTGGAGATAGCCTTTTTTTGACGCAGACTGGAGATGCCGAGGCATACTTGGTGAGGAAAAAATTTGTCAGTGTTGTGACCGATGGGCTGTCGGAGAATGCTAAGGATAGCGATGATGTGTTTTTTAGTATCGCCAGTGGGAATGTGGAGAAAGGGGACTTTGTTTTGTTGTCGTCAACGAGGTTGTTGCGATATATCAGTAAGACGGAGTTGGCGCAGGTGATAGTCCCGAGGAGGGCGGATGAGATTTTGGCGGATATTAAGGATGCTGTTTCCAGTGAGATTTTAAGCAAGGTGGGGATGATAGGGGTGTTGTTTAGTGATAGTGGAGACGGTGAGGTTGCGATGGAAAATAAGAACGGGGCATCTGCTGGCAGAGTGGAGGTGGATTCGGGCAAGTGGGGAGCAGCATTAAATAAGGGAAAAGAGGTTATGGGTAAGGCGGTTTCTGGGATGACTGCTAAATTGCGGAACCGAAAAGGACGAAGTGTGAGAGGGCGAGTGCAGGTTGGACATAATAAGGATGGAAGGGCGAGTAATATTTTTACTAATAGTAAGATGGTTCCGCTGGCTTTGGGGGCGATTGCGATCATTGTGTTGGTGGTTATGGTGAGTTCAGGCTTTTTTGTCAGCAAGGAGGCAAAGCAATATGAGGCGGTTTTGATTGGTGTTGAGGCCAGTATAGCCGAGGCGACGACAAGAGTTTCTTATGATAAGGAGGCGGCAAAAATTATGCTGGATCAGGCTTATGAAGATTCTTTGGAAATTCTCAATTCCGGATATTTCAGAAATGAGGCGAAGACAAGTATTTTGAAGATCAATGATTTGAGGGATACTTTGGATGGTGTGATCAGAAAGGTTGATTTGGTGCCGTTGGTGGATTTTGGTAGCTTATCTTATGGTAATCCAAATATTAGAGGATTTGTGAAGATTGGGGATCGAGAGTTTATATATGGAGATGATCTGTTATTTGAGTTGATGATTGATAATTTGCAAGCGCCTGTCAGTATTTCGGAAGGTGATAAGATCGTAGATGCGACGGGGTTTGAGGATCGAGATGCGATAATGTTTTTGACGGATAAGGGCAATATTATTGAATATAACGCTGGTGGGTTTAGGGTATTGAGTACTAGTGATGGAAGTTTTTATCAGGCTTCAGATATAGAATCTTGGGGAAATCGTATTTATTTGTTGAATAATGAGGGAAATCAAGTATGGAGATATCAGTTTAGTGGGGCCTTGGATGGGTTTAGTAAAGCGGAACCATATTTCTTAGAGGAGGTTGATTTGGCGGAGGTTACGGACTTTGTGATTGATGCAACAATTTTGACTTTGGATCAGACGGGGGAAATTAAGCGATACTTAAGTGGTAAAGATGCTGGGGCGTCTATAAATAATCGTCCTTTGACAGCTTTGCAGTCTCCAAATGTGATATTTACGACTAATTCGATGTCAGAGGTATTTGTGTTGGATGGATTTGCCGGGCGATTATTGGTATTTAAGAAGGATACGAGAAATAATGATTTGAACTATGATCGTCAATATTTGTTTGATGGTGTGGGGGAGGTGAGAGATATGTTTGTAGATCAAGAAAGCAATCAGGTGTACTTGATTACGAAGGATAAGGTTTATAAGGAGAGTTTGTAATTCTTTCCGGGGTTATTTTTTGAGAGACTTGATTAGTTGCAGGCTCTGATTTGCTATTTCCAGTTCTTCATCGGTGGGGATGATAAAGACTTTGGCGGTGCTGGTTTTTTTGGATATGAGTTGTTGGCAGTTTTTGTTGGCAGTGGGGGATAGTGTGATGCCAAAGATTTTGAGGTTTTGGAAAATTTCTTGGCGCAGGTAGTAGGCGTTTCTGCCGATTCCGGCTGTGAAGGTGATGGCATCGACTCCTCCGAGGATGGCAATGTAGCCGGCGATTTGTAGTGCGCAGCGGTAGGCGAGGTATTTGATGGCAAATTGGGCTTTTTGATCTCCTTTGGTGGCAGCTTGATGGATGAGCCGCATGTCGGAGCTTAATTCGGATAGTGCTTTTAGTCCGGATTCGTTGTTGAGGAGGTTTTTGATTTTGGAGGTGGGCATTTTTAGTGTTTCGGACAGATGCAGTATGATGGTTGGGTCAATTGTTCCGGAGCGAGTTCCCATGGGTATGCCTTCGAGAGGGCCGAATCCCATTGTGGTGTCGAGAACTTTTTTGTGATAGGCGGTGATTGATGAGCCATTACCTAGGTGACAGGATATTATCTTTGCGGATTTGTTTTTTAGTAACTTGATTGCTTCTTTGATGACATAACTGTGGCTTGTGCCATGAAATCCGTAGCGTCGAATTTTGTGTTTTTCTAAATACTCGGTGGGGATGGCGTAGCGGTAAGCTACTTCTGGCATTGTTTGGTGGAAGGCTGTGTCGAAAATTGCAACATGGCGTGCTTGTTTTATGAGTTTGATGGAGTTTGTGATTGATTTTAGATTGGCGTTGTTGTGGAGAGGGGCCAAGGTGGTTAGTTTTGCGATTTCTTTGATGACATTCTTGTTTATTAAGGTGGGGGCGGTCAGCTTGTCGCCACCGTGCACAACGCGATGGCCTACTATTGCGATGTCTTTGTGGTTTTTGATTAAATTTTCGCTAATGAGGTGTCTAATAATCGTCTTAATGGCTTGACGGTTGGTGCGTGTTTTGTGAGGAAGTTGGTTGGTGTTTTCTTGGGTTTTGTAAATAAAAGTACAATGAGGAGTTCCTATTGAGTCAATCATTCCGCTGGCCAGTTCTTGGAGTTTTTTTCCGTGTTGAAAGAGTTTGAACTTCACAGAGGATGAGCCGGAGTTGATGACTAATATTTTCATTTTTGTAGTTCTTTTTTTAAAGTTCTTTATATATTTTGCGGCCGGAGAGCGGCTGGATCAGTGTCTGAATACCTATTTTACAGCCTTTATCAGCTTTTTCGACTGGTTGTCGATTGATCTGAATGGAGTCAATGGTTTGCTCGAAGAATCCATCTTCGTGTTCGAATAATATTTTGTCCCCGACTCTTATGGTTGTTTCGGTTGAGATAATGGCAACTTTTAATGCTTGAAAGTAGCGTTCGAGGGTTCCGGCTGGTTTGAAGTTTCGCAGTGTGACTTCGGGGGTGATGGTGGAGGCGCTGGCAGTAATTCTTTCGATGGTTGGAATGGTGTTGTTGACACTGAGCGTCAGCATGGTGTCGGTCTTTGTCTTTGGACGAGTTTTTCTGGTGGCTCGTAATGGTTTTTGGCTGTCTTTAATTTTCTTTTCCAGCATTTTTTTTCTTTGAAATGCCGGTATGTTGAGACTGTCAGGTTTTTCCATTTTATGATTTGTTATCTTCGCCTTCACAGACGGTGAAAGCTGCTACATATGACGATATCTTGATAGCTGCAACCGCGTGAGAGGTCGTTTATTGGTTTGTTGAGACCCTGGAGTACTGGGCCGATTGCGATGGCATTTGCTAGTCGTTCTATTAGTTTGTAGGCGATGTTTCCGGACTCGAGATTTGGGAAGATCAGTACATTGGCATTGCCTTGTATTGGACTTTTGGGGGCTTTGCTTTTGGCGACGATGGGAACAAGTGCGGCATCGGCTTGTATTTCACCATCAATGATGAGGTCAGGTTTTTGGCTTTTGATGATAGCGAGGGCCTCGTGAATTTTTTCAATGTTGGGGTGGTCGGCGGATCCCTTGGTGGAAAATGACAGGAGGGCAACGCGAGGGGTGAGGCCGAGCCTGGCAGCGGTTTCAGCGGTGTCGATTGCGATGTTGGCGAGGTCGTGGGGATGAGGTTCGATGATGATGGCGGTGTCGGCACAAAGCAAAATGCGGTCTTTGAGGATTAATATGTAAACGCCGGATATTTTGTGGAATTGTTTTTTGGTTTTGATTATTTGCAAAGCTGGTCTGATGGAGTCGGCAGTGGAACAGGTTGCTCCGGTGACCATGCCGTCGGCATCGCCAAAGTGCACCATCATGGTGCCAAAGTAATTGAAATTCGGAATGATTTCGTGGGCTTTTTCAAGTGTCATGCCCTTTTCTTTTCGGAGTTTAAAGAGTTCTTGGGCATATTTTTCCTGTAGTTTTTTTGATTTCTTTGGGTCGATAATTTTAATTTGTTCAAGATCGATTTTAAGTTTCAATTCTTGGACTTTTTTTTGAATTTGATTTTTAGGCCCCAATAGAATCAGGCCAGCAATTTTTTTGCGTTGTATGATGTCGGCGGCTCTCAATATTTTTTCCGATGTACCTTCTGGTAGCACAATAGTTTTGCGTAATTTCCTTGCGCGGTTGTGAAGGTTTTTTATAAAGTCTTTCATGGCAGGGAAATGAGGGTTTATTCTGCTATATTTTGTATCTTTTCGGCGGTGTCTTTTATGCTCTTGGAGGCTTCTTCTACTTTGTTTGAGATGTCTTTGATTTTGGTGGTGGTGTCTTTGATTTTTTGGTTCACCTCTTTTACTTCTTTGGAGACATTTTCGTAGGATTTTTCCAAGTCATTGCGGATACTGCAGCCGCTGAGAGCTGTTATTAATGCTATTAATGTCAGTATAAGAGTTTTCTTCATGGACTATTTGTTGTTTTGTTTGATTACTTTTTTGAAGTTGCCGTCGAATTTGGCGAGGAAATTTTTGATGTCGAGAATGTCATTGTGGTCAATTCTCTTGATTCCACCATGACTATCGGGGCTGGTGAAGGCTTGATCAATAACATCTTCGATAATTTCTTGTTTATCGGCACTGACAAATAGGTTCATCAAAATCAGGCAGTCACATTTTGGGCAGTCGAGCTCGAAGACTCCTTCAGAGTCATTGGTGGCAACGACTTGGATATCGGCAATCTGGTATTTGCTTTGGCATTTGGGGCAACGACAGTTTTGCCTAATGTATTTAATTGTTTGTTGTAATTCGTGTAGTGTCATAATTTTATAATTTTGTGATAGCTTGTTGGATACGATTTATTGTTTCTTCTTTTCCCAGTACAAATGCTATTTCGAATGCTCCGGGAGAAAATTGTAGACCACTTAATGCTGATCGGAGTGGCCATAACAGCTGGCCATTTTTAACATTAATCTCTTGGATTTTATTCATGAGAGCTTTGGTGATTTCTTCGAGTGTCCACGGGCAGTTTTCAAGAGCTTCAAGGCAGGCTTTCAGTGAATCTAGAGCTTGATTTGAGTCTACTCCCATTTTTTCGTGAGTCAATAATTCCTTGGGGTATTGTGGGAGGGTAAAATAGAAGTCGATGTAGTCGGTTACCTCGTTTGGTGAACGCAGGATTTTCTCTTCTACAGTTATTAATGCGTTTGTAAGTTTGTCAGAATTATCTTTGTGCTTTGGGCTTAGGAAGCCTTCGCAGTGTTTTAATATTTCATTGCCGCGCATCTGATTGAAAGAATTTTCGAGTTGGGGGTCTTGGAAAGTGAAGATATGTTGTTCTTTACGTGGTGAGGATATTGTGACATTGGGATCGATTTGTTTGGCGATTTCCAGAAGTTTTTTGTGGTGATTTTCCTTTTTCCATTTCCAGTTGAACCAGTCTAGTTTTTCGAGGTTAAAAATGGCTCCGGATTTATGGACTTTTTCGAGAGTGAAGGCTTCTTCGAGCTCTTTGAGTGTGAATATTTCTCTTTCTTCTCCGGCTCCGGGGTGCCATCCCATAAAGACAATGAAGTTTAGTATTGATTCAACGGAATAGCCTTTTTCGATGTAGCTTTCGACAGCAACATCACCTTGGCGTTTTGATAATTTGGAACGGTCTTCGTTTAATAAAAGTGGCAGATGAGCATATTCGGGTGGTTCCCAGCCGAAAGCTTGGTACAAAAATAGGTGTTTTGGGGTGGAGGAGATCCATTCTTCGGCGCGGGTGACATGGGTGATTTCCATGAAGTGGTCGTCAACGACATTGGCTAGGTGGTAGGTCGGGAAGTTGTCAGATTTCATTAATATCTGGTCGTCGATTGTTTTGCCGTGGAATCGGGTTGTGCCGCGTATGATGTCGTGGAATTTGATTTCTTGGTAGGGGATTTTTTGCCGGATTACAAAGGGAATGTTGTCTTTGAGTTTTTGTTCCAGTTCGGATTGTGGTAGGTCAAGACATCGGCGATCGTACATTGGAGCGAGCTTGTTTTTGGTTTGATGTTCGCGCATTTCTTCAAGCCGTTCTTTGGTGCAGAAGCAGCGGTAGGCGTGCCCGTTATCAAGAAGTTGTTGGGCGTATTTGCGGTAGAGGTCAGTGCGTTTTGATTGCACATATGGTCCGTTTGGGCCTTTTTCAGATTCTGTGAGGGTTGGTCCTTCATCGTGCTGTAATCCGAAGTGTTGGAGTATTTGGATTATGTGTTTTGTAGCGCCCTCCACCTCACGATTTTGGTCGGTGTCCTCGATGCGTAAAATGAACGAGCCGTTATTGTGCCGAGCATAGAGGTAGGCATAGAGGGCGGTGCGGAGGCCTCCGATGTGCAGGGATCCTGTTGGTGATGGGGCGAAACGGGTTTTTACCATTCAATGGGAATTTTAATTGATTTGTTTGATATTGGTTGCAAGTCGCAGTTTATAGGATGTTTTGGGAAGTGCCAATTGATTTTGCTGTCAGCGATTAGGTTAATTATGGCACACTCTTATTTCTCTTGGGACGCCGTTAATTTCCCCAGCGGGAAATTACGTCTCAGATCTCGCCTTTGCTCGCCTCACTTCGTTCGGCACCGGCCCGCAAAGGCTCCGATATGCCCAAGAGAAATAAGAGTGTGCCTTATAGGTGGTTCAATGTAATCGCAATGACGCAAAATAATTAATCGACGAAGATTATCCTGAATTAAGTCTGTGAAAGGCACCGGCCCGCAAAGGCTTCGATACGCCCAAACGGAATAAGATTGCACCCCGGTAGAAAAGGGATATAGTTGCAAATTCAACTGTAGTATTGTTTATTGTAGTATTTTTGTTGTTTTGACGCAACTTGCGTTTTATGCTATAATTTTATTGAAGTAATCAATATTTATTAACTATATAGCCATGACTTTAGTTCCAAAGCTGCGTGATTCGCAGGATATTATAGAAGCAAATCCATCAATTAAAGAACTAATTCAAACTCCACAGGAGCAAGCTTATGTGGATGGTATGGCCAGCCAGCATTTCCGTTCGGAGGATGATGGTGAAGCGAAGACAATGGGGTCCGTTATTTACAGCGAGAGTTGTGCGGGTCCAATAGAGGCTTTAGAGCTTATTGCTGATAAGCTTGGAAAATCTGATGCGGCTGATCGGGAGGTTTTTCTTGAAAAGGGTGCTCCAGCATCTGCAATGTTGCCATTTGCAAAGTATTATTTGGTTCCAGGCATTAAAGGTAAAAGTAGAATTGTTTCCGTTAATGATCTTTCTGACGAACAAATCGTAACTTTAAAACCATCTCCCAAGGGGACACCATCGATAGTTATTACTGAATCAGAGGCTCCTGCAAAAGCATTGCAGGATGTTGATTATGCTACTGTTATTGTGGGGCCAGCAGTGAGAAATGGCGTAGATGGCCAAACAATCTGGGCAATGCATGCCGGTTTTCCTGCTCCCCAGATTCCAATTCAAAGGGAGGCGGATAATAGGACTCCTTCAAAAGATTCTGATGGGCGTATGATGGTGCCGAAAGAAACAGGTTGGCGCTATGGTGATAGGCTTACTATTGCTGAAATTAAGGCGAAACTTGGTTCTGATATTTTTATTAGCGTTGAATCTGATCCAGTATCAGATGATAAAGACAAACTTCAGCAGGCTAGCGACACTACGAGAGCTGCGATTAAAGAGTTACTTGAAACCCCTCTTGAAGGGCGTTACTTTATTGATAAAGGAGCGGGAGGATTGCTCGGAGTGGAGGTTGATTTACCAAATGAGAATTTAGATTTTGGTGGAATAAATTATGTGCGAAAACCTGAAATGCATGTCTCGTTGATTTCTGCGCAAACTAAGCTGGAAAAGCTCGTAAAGGCTAATGATGCTGGCAGGGAGGCTGTTATTGCCTTGATTTCAGAAGGTATGGTGTTGGATGATGCAACAATTGCTAGCATTCGTTTGAAAGGACCAAGTAATAAGCAATCTTATGAGGCCGCTAAAGCTGCATTGGCTAAAGCTGCTGAGGGTATTAATTTTAAGGTGATTTTGAAAGATGAATTTAGGCGTGCCGAAAAAGGAGAGGCTAGAAGTGTTATTCAGATGTGTGATGTTGAGGGTGCAGAAGCTTTTTACAGACAACTTGAGACCTTGTTAGGATTGCCAGAGGGAACTTTTAAGGATGTTCCATTTCATGTTACCTTATATACTGGAGCTGATGGTCAAGGTATAGGTATAGTTTCACAAGAACAGCTTGGTCAACTTACTACCCCTGTCGGAGGTGAGAGTTTAACGGAATTAAAATCTAAACTTTCATAATTGTGAATATCAGTACCAATTTGAATCATCGACTCTTAGCTGCAAAACAAGTCCAAGGTGCTCTAATAAATGAAAATGCCCAACTGGACCGTATTGAAGAGCAGTTGGACCAGATTGAGGAGCGTGAGCAAATGCAGCGGATAAGATCAAAACTTAATAAATAAACTTTTCTTGCTATGACTACTGTTCTTAACCAGTTTGCGGAAGAATACGAAAACTTGTTGGGGGCTGAGGCAAGACAAGACATCCAGATTTTAGACGAATCAGATGCACTTTTGGCCTCTTTGGATCAAAAAAACCGTACATTGTTTGATGAAACTCATATTCGCTATCAAGGATTGGAGAGCAGAATTTCCGCAAAATTGCGGGAAGGCGTTTTGCCTCAAGAGAAGGATGCTTTGCTTCGATTAAAAAAGTCTTTTGCTGAAATGAAAGCAAAGTTTTTGAGACATTTTGCGGAATTTGTAAGCGCAGATATAGTTAAAGCAGAAGAAGCCAATTTGGCCAAAAATGCTGAAGAATTATTTGGCAAGTTGGATCAAGCCAGTGAAATACCTACTGATGAAGCTGAGGCATTTAAAGCCTATTGGCGTAGATTACCTCAAAGGGAACGATTGTCTTATTTGAATTTGTTGAAAAGTGCTTTTAGTAAGAGGGATAAGGATCCAGTAGCTGTTCTGACTAGCTTTCGAGGAGCTTTATTTGAGCTTTCGAGGAGAGAAATTTTAGAGAGACAAGGTTTGGAGGAAATAGAAGAGTTTGACGATCCCATTGTGGTTGAATATCTAGGGTATGATAAAAAAGCAGATGCTGGAGGGACTTTTGATAAGCCGCCCTATAAGCATTTAGGAGGTGATGAAAAAGGTGATATTCAAATTGATGTCGGTGGAATTTCGAGAGGTGGTAAGCCTTATGTGTATGAAACAAAATCTGCTACTAGAAAACGATATGGTGGTGAACATGGCAGAGGTGAGTCTGTATCATCAAGAAATCAGGCCTTAAAATATCAGAGGGCTATAGAAGAAGGAAAAGTTGCAGGGGCTACTATTGAGCTTACTGGCAGAATTGATAGTGATTTTCTTAAATGGGCAATGGGTTCTGATGTAGCAAGTAAAGGCGCTGTGCCTGATGTCGAGATTATTTATAGTCTGCTTTTGCCAAGTGGCAAAGAATATCGCTTTGTATTAAAGGGCGGCGCCAACGGTTTGAAATTTGCAAATGAGAGTGATGATTTTACTGTTGAAGACAGAAGTGTCATTGCAGGTCTCTCTGAAGCCGTTAAAGATAAATCAATTATTCATCTTTTGCAGGACGGAAATATTTCTACTGACATTGAACATCCTTTAGTGACAGCTGAACATATTGCCGATCCTTCGGTAATTAGGGATATCAATATCTACAATGCTTACTATGAAATGCGGAATAGAAGTATATGGGAAAAACTTCAAAACAGAGCGGACCAAGAGTGACGTCCTTTTTAGTACCAGTACTCTCCGTCTTTAAGTTCTATGGCTTTTTCAATGTGTTCGCGACAATCTAATTGTGCAATGTATGAAACTGGGATTCCTTTCATTCCATGGAGTGCGCCCCAAAATGATCCAGCTAGTGCGGCGATGCTATCAGAGTCGCCATCTACATAGCAGCATAATTTCATTAATTCATTAAAGTCTTTTGATCGAAAGAAACAATATATGGCAAACGGTAAACTTTCATGCACTTTACTAGAAGTGCCGAGAGCGTTTTGAACAACTTCATGCTCAGTTTCATTGTCATGTATTAGTTGTCTAACCAGGTCAATTTTTGTGGTCATTTCTTCATCAGTATTTTCCGCTTTTATTAAATTCAACAATTCATCAGCATCTAGTTGTTTTGTGTTGAAGAGGTGTTGTTGAATTTTAACAACTAGGTTAGCAGCGTTAATGGCTTTTTCACTATTGTGTGAGAATCTCACGGTGTCTCTTATTATTTCAGCTTTTTTTTCTTCCTCAGTGTTCATGGTGATCATGGATATCGGTAAGCAGCGAAGAATCGATCCATTACCGAGCGATGCACGACCTGATCGGTCTAAGCTATAGCCCAGGTGTATTCTTCTTAGTACTGCTGCAGTATTTGCTGAAAAATGTCTATCAGGAGCTTGTCCTAAATCAACTTTATTCTGGTATTTTCCTAAGAGTGTAGCATAGTTTTCTGGTCTAAATCCTTGGTTTCTGATGAAGTTTTGTAGCAGTAATAGCGCAAGGACTGTATCATCGGTGGTGGTTCCTTGATCTTCGTAGGAATATATTGTTTGAGGATATGGGTTCGCTTCACCAAGAATATCTTCTCGCATTTCATGTCTTTTTAGAATTTCCAAAGAATTTCCATAGGCGTCACCAATAGCATGTCCCATTAAAGCTGCACGGAATTTATCTTCGTATACTACGAAAGTTTCTGAAACATCGCTAAGGGCAGGGTATGGTGAAGGTTTAGTTGTTAAAGCTGTTTCGCTTATCGACCTTAATCTTGGGGACATCCCCAGATTTATGTCTTCTTGGAGTAATATTTTCCAATCTTGAGGAAATAATTGAGAGGCATTATTGATTATTAATTCTTTAATTTCATCTGGAATTAGAGGGTCTTTCAACTGACTTTTTAGAAGATCTGTAAGTTCTGGAAATCTTCCAGATCTAGCGACAATCAATCCAATTCCCCATGATTGAATCTTTTGCTTCTTAAGGTAAAGTTTCGCCTTTTTTAGTAAATGAGCGTCGATTTCTTCGTTGATGTAGTTGATTGATAAATAGTTTAGAACCAGCTGTAAATTCACATGACCTGATTCTTTGGATAATAGAATCCATTCTAAAATTTTGGTTTTTTTATCTTGGTCTTCGCTGCGTATTGCTGCATCAATTAGAACTTTCCTAGCTAAAGAGCTTTTGTTCTGTTTGAGACTTTCTATGTCTTCATCAGTCAAAATATCTAGTGTGGAAGATCTTTGTAATAGATCCTTTTGGCCGACAACTTTCGAGAGATTTCTCTGCTCTTGAGGCAATTCAATTTCTCTCAAATATATTCTGATGACTTTTCTTATTTCTTCGACATCTACTTCATCAGGTGTTGTTTCTTTGGAAGGTGGTTGGTTTTTTTTGTTGTCATCTGTTGCCTCCCAGTCAGATAAAGTGTTTACCATAAATTTGAATTAGTAACATGGAGAACTACAGTATCATCTTTTTTAAGAGAGGCTAATTCTTCTGGGCTGTTTGCAAAAATAATTTTGAGACCATTTTCAGTTAGCATGTAACTACCTGTTGATTCTTCAGGCAGTTCATATTGATTTGAGTAAACTATAACGGTCAATTTGTCGGCAAAGCCATAAAAAATGTTATCTATGTCTTCCCAAGAGTTGAAGCTTGGAATTTCGTAGGTATCTATAGAAGTTTTGTTCAGTAATTTGAGTCTGATCATGGCAGCGGTTCCATAAAATGTGTAGGCGTGAAGGTAAAACTTATTTTCGGGGGTGTTGATAATTTTTTCTTGGCTAAGTTTTTCAATTCGTTTCGCAGTACTTTCAAGCATTCTTATTATCAAACTAAGTTTATCGTCTTTGAGTTCATTATTTGCGTCTATGATTTCTTGTACTTGTTTCTTCAAGTCAGTATATTGTTTCATTGTTTTGTCATTAAGCTTAGTACCATATTAGTTTGTTCTTCATTTAATCCAAGTTTTTTTTGCAAAAAGCCTATTTTTACACCATTTAATTTACTTTCATTGCCTGATTGCATTGCATCCCGAATTAACGATATCTTATCAGTCAGTTTGCGTAGTATGGTGTCATCAATTATCGTTTTTAACGATTCGAACTCAGGGGCTATTTCGAGGTTGCTTAACTTTAACTCTTCAAAAAAGGTTGTCGCCTTATTTCTAAGAATTTGCATACCTGCTTTGTCCATTTGAATGAAGCTCATCTTGATTTTAACAAGATCTAAGGATTCATCCCAATTTTTAATGATTATGCGGTCTTGTTTGAGTTCTAAGTTTTCAGGTTTGATGCCGTGTTCTTGCTGCAAGTAATACGCAAACATTTGCCTTTCGCTTTCAGTCTGTAATGGATCGATAATTTCGCATTCATTCTTTTTTGGCACCACTAAGAATCTTAAGTTTGAGAAGCTTCTTACATCACTGTCAACCGACTGCTGTAGTACGGATTTGTAGTATAGTTTTACTGGAGCTTTGCGCATTTCCGCATCATAAACTTGTACTCTTGTGTCAAAGTCTTTCAAAAATGCCTGCATTGTTGCAGCTTTTTCTGCCTCAGATGAGGCTATGGAGCGTTCTACTGCTTCCTTGATTATGTCTTTGAGTGTTGTTTTCTTCATTTCTGGAGTAATGCGGGCTTCTAGATCTTCTAGGGTAAGTCCTGGTTCGAATCCAACAACGCCGATCAATATGCTGGTCAGGTATTTTATTCGTTTTAAAATATCAGTGTTCTGTGTTTTTTCTGCTTCTTGTTTTTGTTTTTTTAGTCCCAAAATAAATTGATCAATTGAATAATTTGGAATTCTTATTTTTAACTTATCAAGGGGGACACTAAGGTTTAACCTTCCTTCGGGTCTACCTCCCAGTCTTGAAACAGGAGCAAGAGTTCCGGAACTATTGTTTTCTAGATAGCGAATAAACCAGTTTTCTAATTGGGCCGAGCTTAAATTCTGAATGTCAATTCCATGAGCGATGACTTCTTGTAAGATGCTGTGAGCTATCTTGTATGCAAGATAGTGTTTTGCATCTGGTCTTTTCATTACATCAGCAAATTTTTCTCGAAAACTTGCTCTTTGTGCTGCAGTTCTGTAATTAGCAGTTCTTCGTGGTTTGACAACAAAATCTTCGCTGTAATAACACATCGAATCTGGATTTTTCTCATACTGTTCCTCTAAGAAGTCGGAATCAATGTTGATGAAAATATCTGCGTCATCAAAAAATGCTCCCAGATAGGTGAAAACTGCTAGAGATCCGGCTAATTTGAAATCATCACCTTTTCGTTCTACATAGCGATATCCAATCTCTTTAGCGTTTTTAATTCCCCCCGAAGCAATCATCTTTAATAATCCTGATAAATCGGTGGCATGGGTATCGAGCATCTTTGGAATTAGTTCTTTTTCTAGGCGATCTGCCAGTTGATGTGCTACATAAAGGGAGCTTCCGGGATAATTTATTAGTAGCTTATCAATTTTTGTCGTGGTGTTCTCATTAGATAGTGCTGGGGAAATCTCAAAAGTCATTCTCTTCATCGTTGCAACATATAATGCAGGGTTGCTGTTGAAGAAAAGAGACATTAGATTGAATTGCAAATCCATGTTTTCTTCTGCACAGATGTTGGTCACTGTTTCAACAGCTTTTTTCATCAATGCGTCGTCTGCAAGATACTTTTCAATGTTTGCTAGTGATGGTTCTCTATTGGGATCTTCCATTGAGTCATGCATGTGATTATATACATACCAGGCTATTGCATTGGCTTGTTGTTGGTTTTTGGCAAATAAACTTTTCATTTGCTGCATTTGTTGATTGAAACTGCCTTTCGTGATTTTCTGAGCATGCTGTTCAACTTGTTCTCTGTTAGCATTGATGTACTCTTCCAAGCTGTCTACTGAGGAAATTTGATCTAGTCGACTGTATGTTTCGATTGCCGCACTTAAATCATCGACTTTTTGTTCTTTAGCTGGCGCAAAGCTGATTACTCTATTGGCATCATCTAGAAGATATAGCTTGTCTAGTGGGGATGGTTTGCCGGGCTTTGGTTTTGCTGTGTATGATGAAGAATCACACATGTAAAACATCATTAATAGATCATAAAAATCTTTTAGTTCTAACGATGTTTTCCCGGCTTGTTTTCTTATTGTTTCAAGGCATTCGTCTAATGAGCTTTTATCTAACATATATTTGCCGATAGGGTCTTCTTCAACTAATGCGCTGGCTAGAGCAATTTCTTCTTTGGAAAAGCCAAGTGCTTCAAAGGTGGATTCCAAAATTGGTAGTGTTTTCTCGTGCTGTAAATGCTTTTCACCTTGCTTAACAGCTGTTGGTTTACCAATGTCATGGAGTAGTAGGGTAAGCCTCATGAACTTGGGAGTAATTCGTGCTGGTAAATTGTTGTAAGAAAAGAAGACCTCATATTGATGTAAAACTTGAAGAACGTGATCTCGTAATGTGTCAAATTGTGCAGTTTGTACATCGCTGTCAAAGTCGGTGCCGAAATCTTCTTCAAACAGCTTCACTAAGTTTTCAGGGGTGTAGGAGTAGTTGTCGAATAGTGCATTAAAATCATCTTTCGTAACTTTTAGTTTTCTGTCTTCAATTGCAGGCAAATCACCAAGGGCTGGCATGGAAGATTTTGAGCTTGTCTTGGAATCTCCTTTCTTTTTTTGTTTTGTTGATTGTTTTTTCCAATCAACGATGATTCTCATGATGTCATGTTCGGGCAAATAGCTGAATGCACAGGCCATGTTTTGAGTTCTGCTTCTCCAAACTTCACCCTCCTTGTTGAGTTGAAAATGTCTTTGTAGCTGTTCCAGTTCATATTCTAGAAGTTTTGTTTTTTCGGGGTCACTAGATGCAGTGATTTCGCTTTGTTTTTTCATAATTAGGTGTGAAACGTGCACCTGTTCAGCAGTTTTAATCATGTTGGCTAATGAGGCAAAGTCATATTTGAGCAGACTTTTCATGTTTTCTGCATTAGTGGCCAGATCATATGAGTTGCCATCTTTTGTAAGAACAAGTTCGCGATTAAGATGTTCTTGTCCTCTCAAAAATATGTATAAACCTTGTCTGTTTTTAAACTCAGGGAGAGGGGTGCCGCTTGCACTTGAAATTACTAGTAAATCCTTGTCATACATTGAGCCAGCTATTTCAAACTCTCCTGCCTCATATCCTTTCGAGATTTGATCATAGGTCTCTCTCTCAGACTGATAAGCAGTCTGAAGAATATGATCAAATGCGAATGGAGTTGTGATTATTGAAGGAAGTGCTTGATGCATAATGTTCAATACTAGTTCAAAATCCTCCTTTTCAAGAGGGGTGGTATTTGTCCAAGATAGATATTCTTTTAATTTTTCTAATTTTTCACTGTTGCTGTGTCCAGCCTGGGCAACTTTTTGTTCTTCCTCTTCAATTTCTTTTTTTAATTTTTCTCTTTTATTGGTTTTAACAAGTTCAATAGACTGGTCTAGGACTCCGTGAATAATATAGACATAATCTCTTGATTTTACGCCGTATGCCAAAATTGTTGAGCCTAATTTAAAATCTTCACATATGCTTATTTTTCTCAATATTTCTCGAAATTCTGAGCTTTGCAAAAGTGGGTGATTGAGGTTTTTTATGATCCAAGATGAAAGAATCGTGTCGGCATCAAGCTTCTTGACAAGGGCTTGATATTCTCCGTTTTCATTTTGGTAAGAGCTATCCAAGCCTGTTTTCTTAATGATGTTTAGCAGTTGGATGGTGGCGGTGTCGTGTACAAGTTGGCCAAAGCCTTCATGGTCGTCAATAATCATGATGTGTGCGGGGATTCTTTTTGAGCCATCTTTGTTGTACCCAAAGTTGCTATCTAATAAAACTCCTTTTGGTAGTTGTCGTGGATCATCATTTGGGCCGACGACTGTAAGTCCCGTGTTCCTTTTAAGTTTTGTCTCTTTTTCAATATGATATGTTTCACCTTCAAACTCTTCTCTTTTAGGTATTTTACGAAATCCTTTTGTTGGAATATTATCGAGGATAAAGGTTGTTGCGGGAGTTGATTGGTGTGCTAGAAGTTGAGAGCTAATTGCTTCGAGTGTGAAGCTTTTGTCGCTGATCCCTGTAGCAATCTGGGTTAAATCACCTTCAAAGTCATTTGACAAGGTTTCTTCAAGGGCTTTAAACTGGGCTTTTCTAAAATCTTCTGGCTTTCTGGGGTCTCTTTCGCTCTGAGGTTTATTGAACTTTGTAATAGCTTTGTGGAGTGCACTATCAAGCCAGCGAGCATCTAAAAATATACCGTTCAACTTTGGTGTGACTCCCCAGCTGGTGAGATGTTTGCGTATTGTGTTATCATTCTTTTTTAGAGTTGATTCAAACTGTACGGCCTCTGCTTCTAGTAAATTTTGGCACCTGTCGTAATCTTCATATTGACCAAATGAATCAATAACGGCTTTGTGATTTATGATATTAGAAATTATATCAATAATGTCGGGCATGATTACTTTACCTTGAGAGTAACTCCAGCGGCGAAAGTATTGTACGAGCGAAGTAATTCTTTGATTAAGGGTACTGCCTTCCTTACTTTCAGCATTTTGGCTTGTACCATTAAGCACGCTGCCTAGCTTTCCTCGAATGACATCAGAAATACCTTCAATCTTTGGTGATGTTGATTCATTAACTTTTGCTTCTTGGTCTGGTTGGACCTGAGCATCGTTATCTTCTGGAGATAGGATAGTCATTTTGATTTTTAGATATCCCCTAATTGTAGCATATTACTTGGAATTGATCAATTTTGAATAGGGGGCAGATCGTTTTTAAGAGATTGATATTCAAGCTTGATACATTTTTCAAATGAAAAAAGACCCCGCCATAATGGGGTCTAAATAAGATAGAACTAAAGCTCAAAATTAAATCTTAGCCTCTCAGCCATAGTATCGCGCCACAACAGGGATCTTCCGAGTCAGCAGTTGTACTGTCGATGAAGGTTTTATGATTCCTCCCCTCAACAACATACACTTCGGCGTCGGAGTAATCATCCCTCTCAAAATCAAAATCATCGCCAGCGTACTCATAACGTACATAGTAAGGGCATTGAAGTAATGCTAATCTGTCGTTCTTGACGTAGGGTTCGTAAGTTATAGCTTCATAAGCAGCTACCAAACCTTTTTTCTCACCCAGTACTGGCTGATGGTAAGGATTCCTGTCTTCTACATCTGCTGGCACATGATAACCAGCATTCTCTACGGCTATAATAATTTCAATAGGTTTTGCCCATCGCCCCCTGTATTTAATAGGGCTGCCACCCATAGAGCCGAAATAAGCAATAGGGTGGAATAGAAGCACCAGTTCACCTTTTTCAGATTCCTCTCTCACCCCGTCTTTCCAGTTTTTCGTCCACCTTGCATTTACAATTTCTGAACTTCTTTGTCTGATTGCAAGGTCGCCATTTTCATATACTCCAACTAAAATGACTCCTTCACCTTCTTGATTGCCTGTGAGTTTTGATAATTCGACAGCTTTTTTCAGGAGAGTAGCTTCATTGTCTAATAATCTTTTCTGAATAATTTCCCATGATTGTCCAGCTGATGGGTCTTTTTTTAGTGCAGCTTCATACGATTTTTGATTTAAATTTTCATCAATGAGCGCAATCCCATCCCGAAAAAAATTACTTTTCATTTCTTCAAGGCAGGCTTTTTCTACATCATTTAGCTTTTCTAAAGGATTATCACCTGTAGATTCTTCCGCAACTGTAAAATTTGCCGCTTTTGCGTATTCTTTTCTGACGGCAGATACCATTGCATCGCGATTATCACCTTCTCTTCTAAGGGGAGCTTTTTCACTTCCTAAGTCCTGAACGGTTAGGCCTTTGTTAATTAGTGTGCCTGCAAAGTGTTTGGCATCATTTGTAAGCGCATCACCTTCTGCTCTGCGGTCTTCAGTTTCGACTGCTATTTTTGGTCTAGGATTTCTCATTATTTGAAAGATTTTTGTCATTATTTTGAAGATTACAAAATTAATATAACACTGTATCACATATAAGCCTATTTTGTCAATGTTGTGATCTTAGGCTCGGTTTTTCATTGTTAGCCAAAAAATTCGCTTTGGGGAGCGGTGAAAAGGCGGGCTACGGGTGGTAATCTTATTCTGATTAGTCGGTGAAAGGCACCGGCCCGCAAAGGCTCCGATACGCCCAAGAGAAATAAGAGTGTGCCGATAAGTGGTTCAATGTAATCGCGATGACGCAAAATAAGTATGGTGAAGATTGGTATTAATTTTAGTGTATTGGCTTGGTGGTTTTTGATTTTGCTGTTTCTTTTTTGTGTGCTTTTCGTTATATTTTTCTCTGTTCTTTAATGAATTTATTAGCAGATGGCAAGAAGAAAAAGGCGAACTGCCACAAGAAGTTCGGTGGTTCGTAGAAGAGCCGGCAAAAAATCTTTTCAAATTAAGGTTAGTTCGACGGTTGCGCGGGAGATTTTGGGAATAGTTTTTTTGTGTTTGGGGATTTTGGTTATTTTGAGTTTATATGGTTCACTTGGTGTGATTGGGAGTTTTTTTATTGGGGCTTTGAGTCCGGTGTTGGGGTTTGGGATTAATATTGTGCCGGCGATGTTGTTTTTTATTGCGGGAATGTTGTTTTTTTCCAAGAAGGTGGCGTTTGGTCCGGCGAGGATTCTGGGGGTGATATTTTTCATGATTTCTGTTTTGAGTTTGATTCATTTGTCGGTGCCGATTGACGAAATATATGAGTATGCGGCGGCGGGGAGATATGGAGGTTATGTGGGTTTTGTGACCAATTTTGTTTTTATTGAGGTTTTGGGAATGGGAAGGATTGGGGCGACGACAATTTTTCTCGGGGCGTTTTTGGTTTCGTTGCTTTTGATGTTTGATTTGTCTTTGAGGGATATTGCGCGGCTAATTATTCCAAATGTTAAATTTGAGATTGTAAAAGGAGGAGAAGGAAGGCAGAGATTGTCTTCGCGAACTAAGTTTGATGATTCTGAAGAGGAGGCTGATGATTATGGGGATGCGCCGGAGATTATGATTCACAGGGCGAAGATTCGTGGTGGAGATAGAGATATTGATGAGGTGATAAAGGGGGAAGATGATGGTGGTCTTAAAATCAATAAAGAGGTGGAGCAGGAGTTGAAGGAGGAGCTTAATGATAAAGCAGTTGAACATGAGGTGAGTGAGACATTGGATTGGGAGTTCCCGTCTTTGGATTTGTTGAAGGATGGAGATAGTAATGTGACGATCGATGAGAAGCAGCTGGTGAAGAGTGCGGAGCAAATTAAAGATAAGTTGAAGCAATTTGGAATTAATGTGGCGATGCAGGAGGTGAATGTGGGGCCGACGGTGGTGCAATATACATTGAAGCCTTCGGAGGGAGTGAAGTTGTCGAAAATTACGGGATTGAAAAATGATTTAGCATTGGCTTTGGCGGCGGAGCGTATTCGTATCGAGGCTCCCATTCCCGGTAAATCACTTGTTGGTATTGAGGTTCCAAATCAGTATCGGGCGGTGGTGCATTTGAGGGAGATTATGGAGAGTGGTGTCTTTACGGATTCCGTGTCTAAGATGACTTTGCCTTTGGGGCGTGATGTTTCAGGAAAGCCAATTATTGGTAATCTTGAGACGATGCCGCATTTGTTGATAGCGGGTGCTACGGGTAGTGGTAAGTCGGTTTGTATGAATTCTTTCTTGATTTCATTGTTGTATCAGAATTCACCGCAAGATTTGAAATTTATTATGATTGATCCGAAGAGGGTGGAGCTTTCTTCCTATAATAATATTCCGCATTTGTTGACGCCGGTGATAACGGATCCGGAGAAGGCGGCTATTTCTTTGAGGTGGGTGGTTGCGGAAATGTCTCGTCGATATGGGGAATTATCAACTAATAGGGTGCGTAATATTTTTGAATATAATGAGCTTGAGGGGGTCGGTAAAATGCCTAGTATTATTGTGGTGATTGATGAGTTGGCAGACTTGATGATGGTGGCAAGTAAGGAGGTAGAGGCATCGATTTGTCGTATTGCGCAGATGGCGCGTGCGGTGGGTATTCATTTGATTGTGGCTACACAAAGACCGTCGGTTGATGTCATTACGGGTCTTATTAAGGCAAATATTCCTTCCAGAATTGCGTTTGCTGTTAGTAGTGGAATTGATTCGCGGACGATTTTGGATGGTTCGGGGGCTGAGGACTTGGTGGGACGAGGGGATATGTTGTATTTGCCGACTGGTAAGAATAAGCCGGTTCGTGTTCAGGGAATTTATGTTTCGACGCAGGAGATTGAGCGTGTGACAAATAGGTTGAAGCTAACTTTTGAGCCAAATTATAATGAGAGCATTATTTCAACGAAGACGGCCAATGAGAGTTTGAATGGTATTCCGGATTCGAAGGCGGGAGCTTCTGATGATGCTTTGTATGAGCAGGCGTTTCAGCTGGTGCAAGAGACCAGAAAAGCTTCGGCGTCATTGTTTCAAAGACGGCTAAAGGTCGGTTATGCGAGGGCTGCTAGGTTGATAGATTTGCTGGAAGAAAATGGAGTTGTCGGACCCGCGAAGGGGGCGAAGCCGAGGAAGATTATGATTGAAGAATAGAGTGTCGCAATTTGTCCGTAATATTTAGTTGAGGAGGGAGGCTGTCTGGCTAATTAATAGGATGTATGCAAGTACTCCTATTATCAGAACGCTTGCCATTCCGTATGAGACTGCCTTGAGATAGTGGTATTTTTTGGCATTTTTGTAGAGGTAGTAGGTAAGTCCAGCGGTCAACAGGAAGCCTAAATAGACTCCGGTCACGCCAAATGTGTTCATGAATACCGCCAATATGATGCTGGCGCTGAGTGTGCCTAGTAGGAAGTAGATGATTTTGTTGCTCATGTTTCTTTTAAGGGCTTATTGGAAGATTAACATTATCAGGGGTTTATTGAAAATAATTTATGGCATTGTCGAAGATCTTTTGGCCATCGCCAATTTCGGGGATGGGCTGCTTTTGGCGAACTAGAACTTCTTTTTTGGTTTGCCAGTTGGGGTGATTTGCGAAGGAGTTGAATCTTTCGGGGTGTGGCATTAGGCCAAATATTTTACCCGTGGGATCGCATATTCCAGCGATGTCGTGAAGTGATCCATTGGGGTTGTTTTTATATTGTAGGGCGATCTGGTCGTTGCTTATTAATGTTTTTAGGGTAGCCGGGGAACAGTAGAAATTTCCTTCACCATGGGCGATTGGCAACTCTATTTCGTTGATGTCTTTGGTCCAGACACATTTTTGGGAGGATATTTTCAGGTCGGTCCAGTGGCATTGAAAGGTGGCGGATTCGTTGGGCATGAGGACGGCTTCTCGCGAAGGGTGGTTGGATTCTGTGCGGGGTAGTAATCCAAGGTTTGTTAGGATTTGGAAGCCATTGCAGATTCCAATGATTAGTTTGTCTTGATCGGCGAATTTGATGATCGGTTCGAGAAGATGGTTTTTGATCTTGTTGGCAAAAGCATTGCCGGATCCGGTGTGATCTCCATATGAAAATCCACCAGGGAATGCGAGGATTTGGTGTTGATCTAGAATTTTGTGGTTTTGGATTAGGTCGTTGATGTGGACGAATGATATTTCTGATCCTGCTCTTTGGAAGCAGAAAGCGGTTTCTTCTTCGGAGTTAATTCCGAGACCGGTGATGATGAGGGTTTTGATCATGTGAGATAGGGCTTATGGTAGTTTTTGGTTAGCTCATCGACTGTTGTTTTGATGATGGAGGCTCCGGCATGGCTGATGGTGAAATTGTTGTCTGAGGTGATGTGGCCGATGTGGGCGAAGGGAACTTGCTGGAAATGTTTTTCGAAGGCTTCTTTGTTTTCTGGGGCAATGCTAACGATGAAGCGAGAGTGTGTTTCGGAGAATAGGATGAAGTCTAAGCGCTGGAAGTCTGTGGGGCGCGGAATATTTGTGAGGTCGATTTCGATGCCGAATTGTGATGAGATAGATTTTTTGGCGAGGGCGATGGCGAGGCCGCCGAGGTTGGGGCTGATGGATGAGGCAATCAATCTTTTTTCGGCGGCGGCGGTGAAGAGGTTGTAGAGGGTTGTGGCGGTGGAGGCGTTTACCTTGGGGACATGTTCGTTTTGGTCGTCGTTCTTATTGACGAGGTATTGGCTGCCTCCCATTTCTGGCAAAGTTTCTCCTAGTATGTACAAAAGGTCACCTGGTAGCTTGGGGTCAATTGAGATAGATTTAGTGTAGTCCTTGATGACGCCGATTGAGGAGATGAGGAGAGTGGGAGGGGCTGAGATTTTGATCGGTTCACCATTTTTATCATATCCGTTGAAGTCGTTAAACATGGAGTCTTTACCGGATATAAATGGAGTGCCATAGGCTACGGCATATTCATAGCAGGCTTTGGCGGATTCTTTTAGTTGGCCGAGGCGATATGGCTCGGTTGCGCTACACCAGCAGAAGTTGTCCATAAGGGCGAGGTGGGAGAGGGGGCCGCCGGCGGATATGATGTTACGAATGGCGGTGTCGATCGCGGCGGCGGCCATGTGGTAGGTGTTTAGTGCGCTGTAGTGAGGATTGATTCCTTGTGAGCAGATGATTGCTCTTTTTGATTGTTGAGAGATTTCTGGGGTCAGTGGTTGCGTCACAGTAGTGTCGGTATTCACTTCGCCTGGGCCTTGAAGCGGTTTGATGATTGATCCTCCTTGTACATTGTGGTCATATTGGCGGGATATAAATTTGTATGATGCGATGTTTGGTGATTGGAGGAGTGTAAGGAGCTCGTCCGTGATATTTTCTGGAGCTAAAATCTGTGTTGGGGAGGGAGTTTTAGGAGTGTAGTCGGTTTGCAGATGATTCAGGGGGACACCATCGTGTAGAAAGTCTAATTCAAGGTCGAGAATAATTTGTTTATTGAATGAAACTTGGCATTTACCGCTGTCGGTAAATTTTCCGATGATGGCACTTTCGACTTCGTGTTTCTCCATTATTTCAAGGAATTGTGAGTATTTTTCTGGTGGTATTGCTAAGGTCATGCGTTCTTGGGATTCTGATATCCATATTTCCCAGGGAGCTAAGTTTGGATATTTTGTTGGGACTTTGTCGAGTTCCACATAGCATCCGTAACTTTCTTTTGCCATCTCGGCAACTGAGCATGATATGCCTCCGGCGCCGTTGTCGGTGATACTGTTGTAAAGGTCAAGATCACGGGCCTCTTTAATGAGGGCATCAGATAGTTTTTTTTGAATGTAGGGGTCACCGATTTGAACAGCGGTTGATGGGCTACCGGGGTCGAGTTCTTCGGAGGAAAATGTTGCGCCATGGATACCATCGAGACCTACTCGTCCGCCGATTACGACAATTAAATCGCCAGGAAGTGCGGATTTTGCCCAGCTAGGTTTGGAGTTTATATTTCTTGGGATTAGGCCGACTGTACCGACAAATACCAGTGGTTTTCCCTTGTAGTCATTGTGGAAGTAGACAAATCCTTGGGGGGTTGGAATTCCGCTGCAGTTGCCGCCTTCGTTTACGCCGGCAATTATTCCGTTGAGAATGGTTGGTGGCGTCAGCGTGGGGGTGTGCAGGGAGGCATCACGATAAATAGGTTCGTTGTCTTTAAGGTTGCCGACACAGAATCCATATTTGTTAATGATTGGTTTTGCACCTTTTCCAAAGCCGATTGTGTCGCGATTTACTCCGACAATTCCAGTGATCGCACCACCAAAGGGGTCGAGCGCTGATGGGCTGTTATGAGTTTCTGCTTTATCTGTGATGATCCAGTTTTCGTCAAAAATAATACCCCCAGCGTTGTCGGAAAATACGGAAACACAAATGTCTTGATCCCCTTTATTTGAACGGATTTCATTGGTGGCGCGTTTAATGTATCCCTTGTAGAGGCCTTCGGCAATTTCATCAATCGGGGATGCGAATATGGTGTGTTTGCAGTGTTCGGACCAGGTTTGGGCTATGGATTCTAGTTCAATGTCGTAGGGGTTTCTGTTTGTTTTTCTGAAATATTCTTTGATTGTATTGAGATATTGAAGGCTTAAAGATAGTGGTCCACGGAAGCTGCCGTCTTGGTTTTTAATGCCTTTTTTTCCTAGTTCTTTTAGTTCTGCGTCACTCATTGTTAGAATGGAGACCGTGTCGGCGGGGTCTTTTCTTGGTTTTATTTCAACAAGGGGAGGCGAGAATATTGCTTGTTGTTTCTCTGAGTATTGTTGATTGGTGAAGACTTGGAATTTTTGGATTAGGGGATTGGAGAGTTGAGTTTTTAGGCTAATTAATTCTTCAGAAGAGAGAATTCCCTTGAGCAATATTATTTTGGTACTGTGGATACTTTCATCGGCTTGAAAATCGATTTTTAGATGGTCTCTTATTGCTTCTTTTGCGATTGTAGCAAGGTTGTCGGTAACTCCGGGGAGGTAATTTATAACAATGATAAAACTGGTGTCATTTGGCGGAATGAAGGTGCCAATGGTGGTCTTTTGCGAGATAGAATTTGAGAGTATTTTAGAAATTTCATCAAGGTGGTCTTGATGAAATTCTTTGTTGATTAGGTAGCTGTCTATGATGTGGGCGGATTCCAGCTTTTGAAAACTGGTTTTTAGTTTTGAGGTCAGTGTTTTTGATCGCGTGTCATTAAGCGTGGTAATGACATTGATTATTTTCATAGTGGCGATCTGTATTATAGATATTAGTTAGATATCCCGTGGCATTTTTTGTATTTTTTCCCGCTTCCACAAGGACATTCATCATTGCGCCCAACTTTACCCAGGTCATTTTGGGGGCTTGTTTCTTGGTCGAGGGTGCTATAGGTGTTGGTACTGCTTGGTGTGGCGTTAATGATTACTGGGTTGGAGTTTTCCTGAGATTTTAGACCTAAATTTCTGTTGATTTGGGCAGCATTGGTTCGGGCATTTTGGAGTTCATTTCTTTGACTCATTTGATCGAGGGCGATTCTTTCGAGGTCAATTTTGAAGAGGGTGTTTATGGTATTTGATCTTGTGAGGTTGATCATTTCGATGAACATTTCATAGCCTTGTGATTTGTATTCTGTGAGCGGTTGTTTTTGTGCGAGTCCACTGAAGGCAACATTTTCGCGGAGCTGACTCATGGCATCAATATGTTCCATCCACAAGGTGTCGATTGATCTTAGAGCAACGGCTTTTTCAATCTTTCTCATGTTTTCGTTGCCGACGATTTCTTCTCTGGTAGTGTAAGCGCCCAGCAGATATTCTTGTAATTTTTCTGTTAATTCCGATTGATTGGTGATTTTGTTGATGTCGTTTTCTTTGAGATCTCCACTGTGAATACTGTTGATTACTTGGAGTATTTCTTGATGATTCCATTCGGCGTGAGGTCGGGCTTCGGTGTAGTTTCTAACGGTGTTTTCAACAATTTCCTTGAGCATTGTTTGGATTTCTTCAAGGATATCGTCTTTTTGTAGATATTGTGATCGTCGTTTGTAGATAACTTCACGCTGGATGTTCATGACATCGTCGTATTCAACGACATGTTTTCTGATGTCGAAGTTGTGGCCTTCCACTTTTTTTTGTGAGCTTTCTATGAAGCGGGAAATTAGCTTGGTTTCAATGGGCATATCTTCGGGAAGATTGAGCGCGTTCATCATGTTTTTCATTTTGTCTCCTCCGAAAAGGCGCATGAGGTTGTCCTCCATGGAAACATAGAATTGACTGGTACCTGGGTCACCTTGTCTACCGGATCGGCCGCGGAGCTGGTTGTCGATACGGCGTGATTCGTGGCGCTCGGTGCCGATTACATAGAGCCCACCGAGTTTTTTTACTTGGTCGTCAATTTTGATGTCGGTCCCACGACCGGCCATGTTTGTCGCGATGGTTACGGCATCTTTTTGTCCGGCATTAGCAATTATTTCCGCTTCTCTTTCATGTTGTTTGGCATTGAGGACATTGTGCTTAATGCCTTTTAGTTGGAGTAGTTTGCTTAATATTTCAGATTGTTCTACTGAAATTGTACCTACTAGTATTGGGCGTCCGTGATTGTGAATTGTTTTGATTTCTTCAGCGAGGGAGAGATATTTACCTTTTTGGTTTTTGAATATTTTGTCGGTTAGGTCTTGGCGCATGACGGGTTGATTGGTCGGTATGACGACGGTATCAAGGCCATAGATTGTATAGAATTCTTCGGCTTCTGTGACGGCGGTACCGGTCATTCCACCAAGTTTTTCAAAGAGGCGGAAATAGTTTTGGAATGTGATGGTGGCGAGAGTTTTTGATTCTCGGTTTACTTCGACTTTTTCCTTAGCTTCAAGTGCTTGGTGCAGCCCTTGAGAATAGCGGCGTCCCGGCATTAAGCGACCGGTAAACTGGTCGATGATGATAATTTGGTCGTCTTTGACGATGTAGTCGATGTCGGCTTTGTAGCAGGCTTGAGCTCGTAGTGCTTGTTCGATGTGGTGAACTTCGGAAAATCCAAATTCGGTATAAATGTTTTCAACTCCAAGCAATTCTTCCATTTTGGCGATACCTTCCTCGGTGAGAGTTGCGGTTTTGGTTTTTTCATCAATGTCATAATGGACATTTTCTTTTAACTGAGGAATAAGCTGTGAATATTGTTGATATTTGTCGGTTGATTTTTCGGCGGCGGCGGAGATGATTAAAGGGGTACGGGCTTCGTCGATTAGTATTGAGTCGACTTCGTCGATGATGGCGTAGTGTAACTCTCTTTGGGCGATTTGTTCGGTACTGGTTGCCATGTTGTCACGGAGGTAGTCGAAGCCAAATTCATTGTTGGTTCCGTAGGTTATGTCGCAGTTGTATGCGGATTTTTTTTCTTCGGGCGATTGTCCTCCTCTGATGATTCCGACGGAGAGGCCTAGGTAGTTGTAAAGTCCTTCCATCCATTCGGCATCACGAGTTGCTAGATAATCATTGACGGTTACGACAAAGACTCCGCGTCCGGTGAGGGCATTAAGATAGACAGGAAGGGTACATACAAGGGTTTTTCCTTCACCAGTTTTCATTTCGGCAATATTTCCTTGATGCATGACTATTCCACCGATGAGTTGAACATCATAGGGGATCATGTCCCAGGTGATTTCTTTGCCACTTACTTTCCATTTTGCACCCTGTAGATGGCGGGTTGCCAATTTAACAAGGGCAAAGGCTTCGGGTAGTATTGAGTCGAGAGATTCGCCCTCTTTGATACGGGTTTTGAATTCTGATGTTTTGGCTAATACATCATTTTTATCTTTGAGGGTTTTGAAATATTCCTTTTCTATTTCATTGATTTTATGAACGAGGGGATTGATTTTTTTGATCGTTTTATTGTTTTGATCACCGAGAATTTTGTTTATTACTGTCTTAATCATGTGAATTTTATGCTTTTAATTTGTTGGCGCTATAGTAGTCTAATTGTTTATTAGTGGAAAGTGTAAAATGATGAGGATCAAATTGGGGAGTGGTTTACTCTTGGTGTCCTCGGAGGGCGATAAAGATTGTTTTGAGAATTATTTTGATGTCCATCCATACTGTCCAGTTTTCAATGTAGTAGCGGTCTAGTTTTACTTCTTGTTTGAAGCTCAGGTCAGAGCGTCCGTTGATTTGAGGGAGTCCGGTAATTCCGGGTTTGATGGTGAGGACGAAGCGGTCGGTTTTCATGTATTTGGCGACTTCTTCGGGAAGGTGTGGGCGGGGGCCAACAAGGCTCATGTGGCCGCGGAAAACTTGGAAGAGTTGGGGTAATTCATCGATGGAGTATTTGCGAATGAAGCGACCGACGGTAGTGACACGAGGGTCGTTTTTGATTTTGACCAGAGGTCCTTCTTCGCGGGTGTTGTTTTTGGCTAGTTCGGTGTAGCGGAGGCTGTGTGTTTTCGGTTGCATAGTGCGGAACTTATAGAAATGGAAGGGTTTACCTTTTCTGCCAATTCGTGTGACTGGGGTGTCGTCGTCGAGCTTGGAAAATAGTATAGGTCCTTTAGAGTCGAGTTTGATGGCAAGGGCGGTGAGGAACATGACGGGGGATAGAATTATTATTCCAATGGTTGATCCGATTATGTCGATTAATCTTTTTAAGACTTTTCCCCAGCCATCCAGAGGGGTGGATTTGAGGTTGATGATTGGGATTTCTCCCATGGTTTGTACTTCGATGTTGATACTTCGTACTTGGAGCATGTCAGGAATGAAGCGATAATTAACATGGCTGAGGTCGCAGATGTCGATTATTTCCTCATCTTTTTGAATGTCTTTGTGAGATTCGGTTTGAATTATTTCATCGATGTTGTGTTTGATAATGAGCTCTTCAAGATTATTGGTGTTGCCGATGATTTGTAGTTTGGAGTTGCGTTGGTCATCGCCAATGATTCCAATTAGGTTGTAGCGGGCGTCTTTCTGAAGTTTTTTAGCTATTTTTTCGGTGAGATTATTATTTCCGATAAATGCCAAGTTGCGGCGACCAATGTTGTTTTTTAGGAATAGGTATTGAATCAATTTTATACCTCCGCGTCCTATAATTATGAAGATGACGGTTAGTCCGAATATGTATATGGCGGTAAGCCGTGAAAAAGCGGTGTTGAGGGTGAAGAAGAACCCAGACATTATTAGGAGTCCCCAAATGATACAGCTACTGATGATAAGGCGTATTTCTTGGTTGAATTTCAGGGTGGTCTTGAGGGTGTAGAGATTTCTGATAATGAATATTAATATCAGGAAAATTGCGCTAAGGAGGCTAAAGTTAATAAAACTTTCCATGGATGGAAGACTGGCGGCGTCGAGGGGCTTTGCGATTCCTTTGATGGGCTCTGTGATGAGGCGGAGTTGGTAGGCAGTCCAGAAGGCTAATATGGTCGTAATGAAGTCTATGGGGACCTTGATGATGCCAAAGAAAATTTCGAATTTCTTCATATTTTTCTATTTCTTTTGTTGGGCTATGATATGGCTGTGATAGGCTGAAAAGATTTGCATAAGCCGAGTTCTGTGGTCCGTAAACGGATGTGATCATCTATCTTGTCTTCATAATTGAAGATCATTGCGGCAGGATATACAACTATCATTTGGAGGATAACTGTACATTCCATCCTGCCTTGCACCTCTTAGGGTTTACCACCTCATGATGCAAGCATCTTGAGATCCGCCTGAGGCGGACTTTTCACCTTTCTTCCGAGTAAACCCGGAATAGTATTGTCTCTGTGGCACTTTCCCTCCATATTATTTTTCCCGAAGGATATTAATATGTGGCACGGTGTTACCGGCTAAGATTTTCCTTGGTGCTCGGACTTTCCTCTTCATTGATCGCATGGATTAATGAAGTAATCACCTTCAATCTTTTCAGCGGCTTGAAAGTACTATATTTGTTGTTAAATAGCAATTGCTGATGGTGCTTTCAGCGGGAAACCGCACCTCAGATCTCGCCTTTAGGTAATCTTCACCATATTTATTTTGCTTTCAGCGATTAGGTTAGTTATGGCACGCTCTTACTTCCCTTGGGACGCCGTTAATTTCCCCAGCGGGAAATTACGTCTCAGATCTCGCCTTTGCTCGCCTCACTTCATTCGGCACCGGCCCGCAAAGGCTCCGATAAGCCCAAGAGAAGTGAGAGTGTGCCTATAAGTGGTTCAATGTAATCGCGATGACGCAAAATAAATAATAAGTGAAAATTAGCCTGAATTCAGTCTCTGAAAGGCACCGGCCCGCAAAGGCTCCGATATGCCCAAGAAAAGTAAGAGTGTGTAACAAGTTGCTCGACCTAATCGCGATGACAACATTAGTTAAGGGTGAGGGTTGTGATATTTAGTATTTGGGAGGTGGTGAAGTTTTTGATGTGGAGGTTTTTTGCGAAATTGGTATCGACTATTTCTGAGGGAATCATGCCGATTAATTCGCTTTCTAGTATTTCGATTTGGTGTTTTTGGGCTAGTTTTTCAATGGCTTTGAAGACTTGCTGGGGGGGTGTGATGGTGTAGTCGGTGAGGTTCATTGATATTTGAGTGCAGTTTTTACTGCTGAGAAATAGGCCAAGGGATTTTACTTCTTGTAGCCCACCATTGGATGGTCTGATGGCGGTGGCGATTTCTTTTGCGATGTTGAGATCTTGTGATTTTAGATTGATGTTGAAGGCGATTAAGGGCTTCCTTACTGCGATGCAGGATGCGCCGAATTGGGGGTTATGTTTTATGATTGTGGTTTCACTGAGGTGTTTTCTTAATGTGGCGAGGTTTTTGTGCTGGTTGTTTGTGGCTGCTTGTTCATAAAAATATGGTGCGATGTTGAGCTGCGATATTTTGTCGCCAAATTGATGGACTAAAGGGACTAATTCTTTGGCTGTGATATTGCGCAGCGGGATGAAGGGGATGACATCGACAACTCCGAATCGTGGGTGAATTCCGTGGTGTTGGGATAGGTCGAGAATTTCCGTAGCAGTTTTTGCAAGGTTGTAGGCGGCGTGGAAGACGCTCTCTTCCTTGCCAATAAATGTAATGACGGTGCGGTTGTGGTCGGGGTCGGAGGTGTGGTGTAGGAGTTTTGTGTTTGGGGTATTGTTGATTGCGGTGAGGAGTTTTTGAATCTTTGTTTTATTTTTGCCTTCGCTGATGTTTGGGACGCATTCAATAATTGCTGTCATGATGGTTTTGGTATTTTGTGGTCTTTTTTGAGAATACAAAAAATAGCCCGGAAAGGCTATTTTTGCTTTTAATTTTTGTGAGGGGAATTTAGATGGCTATTGTTTTTTCATCTTGTCGAATTCTCGGCGGAAAAAGTTTACCGCATTGAGGCATTCTTTGGCTTTATTGTTTGTGGGGTCGAACTGTAGGGCTTTTTTGAATAGGTGCCCGGCTTTTTCGAAGTTTTTTTCGTTTAGGTAGCAGACGCCAAGGTCATTGAGGATGAGAGGATCGCTTGATGCCAGCTGATGTGATCGTTCAAGAAGAATAATTCCTTTTGGTCTTTCACCGTGATGGTAGAGACTCCAACCGAGACATCTTAAAATTTCGGGATGGTTTGGGTAGAGGTCATTGGCGGTTTCAAGTAGTGCCACTGAGCTACTCCATTGTCCAGTACAGGAATAAACAAAGCCCAAAAGATAATGGGCGTTTGCACTGTTTGTATTTAGTTTTATAGCTTGTATTAATGCTTTTTCCGCTTTGCCATATTCTCTGAGACTCAAGTAGTTGTCGCCAATTTCTTCAAAGGCTTCGACACACTCGAGGTCGGTTTTGAGAATTTGTTCACAGAGAAGAATTGCTTCTTGGTGTTTGCCGTCACTTTTTAGTAAATCAGCTTCTTCGATCAGAGGATTCAAGGTATATACGCGGTCATCTTGACCACTATTGTCATAGTGCGGCATACGTTTTTGTTTTTATTTTTTACCTGGATCGTTTACTTCTTTTTGAGTGAAATGATCTGGGTATTATATGCCTATTTGGAATTTAAATCAAGACCTTGGAGGTGTTTTTTGTAGTCTTCCCGTAATTCGGGGTCTTTTAGTGCGAAGTGAGTTACGGCTTTTAGGTATCCGATTTTGCTGCCGGTGTCGAAACGGTCTCCTTGAATTTCGAGTCCGTAGATCGGTGATTTTTGAACATATTTGCACATGCCGTCGATGAGTAGTATCTCATTATTTGAATTGCTTTCCTTCGATTCTGCTACGGATTTTAGGTCGTTAAGTAATTCGGGGGTGACGATATATTTTCCGGTGACTGCCAGATCTGAGGGGCTGTTTTCGGGGGCGGGTTTTTCGACGAAGTCAGTGATTTCGTGGAGGGTGGATGTTGTGGGTTTGCTTTTAATCATTCCGTAGTTGAATGATTGAGATTTGTCGATTTTCGTGAGGGCAATTATTGGTGAATTTGTTTGTTCGTAAATGTCCATCATTTGTTTTAGGGCTGGAGGGTTACTGTCGTAAATGTCGTCTCCAAATAACACGGCGAAGGGTTCGTTTTTGACGATGTCTTGCGCTTGCAGGATGGCATCACCATCACCTTTAGGGTGCGGCTGTCTGATGTAGATGAATTTGGCCATTGATTCAATCCTTTGTAGGTCTTTGATGAATTCGGTTTTCCCTTTTTTTGCCAGGTGAGCAAAAAGTTCGGAGGAGTGGTCGAAGTAATCTTCAATGGAGTGTTTGCCGCGACTGGTGATAATGATAATTTCTTTAATGCCACTATTGACGGCCTCTTCAACGATATAATGAATTGCCGGCTTGTCGACGATGGGAAGCATTTCCTTAGGTTGGGATTTTGTTGCCGGAAGAAATCGTGTCCCGAATCCTGCTGCCGGGATTATTGCTTTTGTGATTTTCATTGTGATAATCTTTGTTATTCCTGATGTTGAATTTTAATCGTTCGTGATTGCGGTTGTTGATTTTTTGGAATGGTGATTATGAGGATGTTTTTTTTGAATGAGGCTTCAATTTTATTGATTTCAGTGTATTCCGGGAGGACTATTGCTCTTGAGAAAGGTCCCCAAAAGCATTCGCTGGTCACCGGTTTGTTTTCAGGGTTTTGATTAAGGATCGGGATTTGGCGATCTCCACGAATGACGAGGATTTCTTCGTTGATCGTTAGGTTGATGTCTTCTTCGCTGACTCCGGCAATCGGCGCAATAATAACTATTTCCTTTTCATTGGAATAAACATCTACGGCAAGCTGTCCGGTTTCGGTTTTTATTTTACCGTCATGGCTTTTGATTGAAATATTGGACTTGTTCATACTTCTGATTTTTTAGGTGCTGGAATTATTTTGAAATACTTTGCTAGTTCTTCACCGCTGATGGTTTCCTTTACAAGTAGGTCTTCAGATATTTTTTCAATTACTTTTTTATGTTTTGAAATTAGTTCCTTGGTGCGTTTGTAGGCGTTGTCGATGATGTCTTTAACCAGTTGGTCGATGCGAGCGGCACTTTCTTCGGAGTAGTTTTTAATGTGGCCAAAATCTTTACCTAGGAAGACTTCGTCTTTACTGTCTCCGAATATGATTGGGCCAAGGTCGCTCATTCCATACTTGGTGACCATGCTAGTGGCAAGAGATTTAACTTTTTGGAGATCGTTGGAGGCGCCAGTTGTTAGTTCGTTGAAGAAGATTTGTTCGGCGGTGTATCCTCCAAGCATTGCGCAAAGGGTGTCTTCTATCTTGCTTTTTGACATGAGGTATCTGTCATCTTCTCCCGGTAAGAAGTGGGTAACTCCTAGGGCCATTCCTCTTGGGATGACGGTGACTTTGTGGACGGAGTCGCAGTTTGGCAGAAGGTGTCCAACGATGGCGTGTCCGACCTCATGGTAGGCGGTTATTTTCTTTTCTTTTTCGCTCATTACTCGGGATCTTTTAGCTCTTCCCATGGCAACTTTATCAATGGCTTCTTCAAGATCGTCCATGGTGATCTTAGTGTGATTGTCTTTTGCGGCTGCAATTGCAGCTTCGTTGGCAAGATTTTCGAGATCGGCACCGGTGAAGCCAGCTGTTACTTGCGCGATACGGTGAAGATCGATTTTGCTGGCCATTGGTTTTTTCCGGGTGTGTACGATGAGAATTTCTTCACGAGCTTTTACATCCGGCATGTCGACCATGACTTTACGATCGAAGCGGCCTGGTCTGAGAAGGGCAGGGTCCAAGATATCGGGACGGTTTGTGGCAGCAAATATAATGACATTTGTTCCGGTTTCGAAACCATCCATCTCGGTTAATATTTGATTGAGGGTTTGTTCTCTTTCGTCGTGGCCGCCACCCATTCCGGCTCCACGGTGTCTTCCAACAGCGTCAATTTCGTCGATAAATATAATTGAGGGGGCACTTTTTTTCGCTTTTTCGAATAAATCTCGTACTCGGGCTGCTCCTACTCCAACAAACATTTCGACAAACTCAGATCCGGAGAGGCTGAAAAACGGAGCATCGGCTTCGCCAGCAACGGCGCGGGCTAATAGGGTTTTACCGGTTCCTGGTGATCCGACAAGTAGTACTCCTTTGGGGATTTTTGCCCCCATTTTTTGATATTTGCCTGGGTTTTTCAAAAAGTCTACGACTTCCATAAGTTCTTCTTTGGCTTCATCGGCTCCGGCAACATCATCGAAACTTGTTTTTTCTTTAGTGCCATCGTGAAGACGGGCTTTGCTTTTACCAAAAGACATAGCGCTGTTTTGGTTTGACTGCGCTGAGCGCATCATGAAGACGAAAAAGAGAATTATTAGGAGAAATGGTACAAGGCTGATTAGGATTTGTTGCCAGAAGAAACTTCCTTCGTTGTTGGTGACTGTGATTGGGAGGGTGGAGATACTTCTTTCAGGGACTCCACCTTTTTCAAGAATGTCATAGATGCTGGTGCCGCTTTCTTTGTAGGTGAATTGCTTGCTGCCGTCGATGAGGGCTAGGTTGATTTGTGTGCCTTTTACTTCGATGCTTTCGATTCTGCCGGAGCGGGCTTCTTCGATGAATTTGCTGAGGGTGATTTGGTCGCTTTTTGCTGTGGGATTGCTGAAGAGAAGTGTGATTGCGGATAGTAGTAAGGCGATAACGATTATTGTGACGATGCTAAATTTGGGGCTTTTTGACTTTTGATTCATAATGAATGGAGTTGTTATTTGCGAGCTTCATTCTCGCTGTTTTTGGTTATTTTTACAATGTTATTTCGGAGATAAAATGTTATTTTACCGAATCGCTTTTGTTTGTTGCCAATATTGTTGTCGATTAGTTGGATTACTTCCAGAGTGTTGACATACTGAAGATTGCTGGTGTTGCCAATGACTTTTTCGTGTATTTTGATTAAAATAGTGCTTTGGATGGCTTTGTGGAGCTTAATAAATGAACTTCTGGGGAACGACATTTCGGGAGTTTTTTGGTAATTTTCTTGTATCCAGTTGTCACTGAGTTGATTTAGGAAATCGTTGATTCCTTTGATAATGTCTAGATTTTGAGTGATAGTTTTGGTGATATTTGGGTTGATGGATTTGAGTTTTGGGATTACTTGGTGGCGAAGGAGGTTGCGATTGTATTGTTCGTCAAAGTTGCTGGAGTCGGTGCAGTAGGGGATTTTGTGGTGCTCTAAATAGTGGATGATTTCTTTTTTTTCAAGTTTCAAGAGTGGGCGAAAGAGTTTGAGGGTGCTGGGTTTCACGGGATAGGGAGTTATGGTTTCGATTCCGGTGAGTCCTTGAAGTCCGGTGCCACGAGTGAGATTAAGGAGAATGGTTTCAATGTTGTCGTCGGCGTGATGGGCGGTGAGAACGAGGCGGCAACTGTGTTTTTTTGCGAGGAGTTTGAAGAAATGATAGCGATGTTTACGGGCGACTGCCTCTAGATTTTCTTTGGAAGTTTTCGTTAATGCGGGAATGTTTTTTTCTTGGACTTCGAGGATTAGGGCGGGATTATTGTTTTGATGTTTCTTGATATGAGATGTGACGAAGGCCTGATCGGTGTCGGATTCCTGTGCTCGGATTTTGTGATTGAGGTGGGCAACTACGATCGTAAGAGAAAGCTTGTCTTGGATTTTGAGGAGCTGATGAAGGAGAAAAATGGAGTCCGGCCCGCCGGAAAGACCAAGGATGATACGATCATTCTTTTTGAGGTGTTTTTCGATTTCGGTTTGAGCGAGATTGCTGATGTTCATGTGTTTATGTTGGGGGGGGCGCCGGAGTGGTGAGCTCAATGATGAGCTGGAAGTTATCATCCGGCGCGCTTTTATTGGGAATTTGTTTGTGGCATTTAAGACATTTGTGGACTATCATCCAGCCTTTTTTTTTGTTTTGATAGGCGCTGACAGGGGCCATTAAGCTGTGGCAATTACTAAGACGGTCGCCGGGCCCGTCTTCATCTAGGTGTAATGAATGGAGACACAGAACGCAATGGTTGCGGCAAGATCCGGGTAAGGGGTCGTTTTGGTGATGGCAGTGTTTGCAGGTGAAGGATTCGTTGATAACTTTGAACATTGTTGGATGGTTGTGGAGGTTGGTGCTTATTGTAGCGGATTTGTCTGTGATTTTCCAAATGTTATCAGAGCTAATAAAAGTCGGTCTATTGGTTGAGTGTTAGTGGTTTTTATGATATAATGCCACGATTAAAAATAAAAAATACAAATGAAAGGAAAATCAAAACTTTTTTACATCGGCTTACTGACTGTGCTGATCGTGGGATTGATGTCTACTTCTGCTACGATTCAAAGGAACCGACTTAGCGAGGATTTCGCAAGCTTGAAGAGTGATGAGGCGCGTTTGCAGGCTGAGGTGCTTTTGTATCAAGAAGAAGCGGCTGGGCAGGCTTTAACGGCGAAGGAGGCATTGGATAGAATGCGTAGCGAGTCGATGTTGTGGTCTCAGGTGATTCGTGATATTCGAGAGGTTGTGAGAGGTCCGAGTGGAGAAGATGTAGCTCAAATTTTATCATATTCCGGAAATGATTCTGGTGGATTGTCATTGAGCGTGAAGACCAATCCGTTGACGGTAGATCCTTATTTTGATGTTGCCGATTTTATTGAGACTTTTGATGATAGTCCAAAATTTAGTGATGTCTTTGTGCCGTCTATCGGGAAAGGATTAGATCAGGCGGGAGCTGAGGTGTTGACCTTTTCGATGAGTTTGAATTATTTGAAAGATGCTTTGGAGGTCAAGACTACTTCGGATTCTATTGAGTCTCCATCTGTTGATGGAGGGGTTGCTCGTTAAAAAAGTAATTAAATTTTATTATGTTAGATTCACAGAATACAGATAGAGATAATATCCAAAATGGTGGGAAGCATCTGCAAAAATCTTTTAGTATGATGCTGGGAGTGTTGCTTGTGTTGGCGGCATTGGCGGGATATCTCTTTTATTTGAAAGGAGTGAGTAGTGAGGTGGATAGTTTAAAGAACGAAATTAAGGTGGGGTCTGAGAGGGTAACTTTATTGAAGGCGGAACTTGATAATTACAAGGAAACTGAGTCGATTTTAAATGTGACGAGTGATGTTGCGAAAGAGTTGGCGTTGAGTGCAATACCTTTGAGGTTGGAACAAGATGAGATTATTCGTGATGTTATGACTATTTCGAGATCTAATGATATTGAGCTTAATTCGATCAGTTTCTCAAAGGGTTCAACTGAGCATGAAGGGGTTAACAGCTTGAGGATTAATGCTGGATTTGAAGGGAATTATCCTGACTTAATAGCGTTTTTGCGGGGACTGGAGTCTAATGAAAGATTTTTCAGGGTTAATTCTACCAGTGTGCAAGTTCAAAATTCTGATGGTGTGGGGCTTAGCAGGGTGATGTTTTCATTATCAATTGAGGCTTATTTTCAATAATCATGCATAATCAGAATAACGGAAAAGAAGGTTTAAGTCCGGAGCAGATGCGACAAGAAGATGGTAGAGGTTTTGATGATGCTATGGATTATTTGATATTGGGAGCGGATTTTGGCGAAGAGGTGTTGGATCAATTTAGGGGTGTTAAGGAAGTTGCAAAAGATGATGTAATTTATGGTGTTCGACGGAATGAGAAGGAGGGAGTTGTTTCTAAGATAAATGATTTTTTGATTGATAATTCGAAGGTGACATTAAAGGAGAGATCGTATTTTTTTCATATGTTGGCGGTGATGGTGGATGCCGGGGTTCCGGTTTTGACGGCTGTCGATAATTTGGCGGAGAGGGGGTATAATTTGCGATTTAGGAGAATTTTGAGAACAATTGCACATGATACGAGAAGTGGTTCGAAATTTGCTGATTCGATGAACAGATTTGAGGGGGTGTTTGATGAGTCGGAGATTGGGATAATTCGATCAGGAGAGGCTACTGGTAGTTTGAATGTTATGTTGTTCAAACTTTCGGAAGAGCTGAACAGGCGTTATGATTTGCGGTTGAAACTTTTTGCGGCGGCGTTTTATCCGATAGTGGTTTTGTGTGTGTTGCTGGGGGTTGGAATTGGGATGTTGACATGGGTGTTTCCTACTTTGTTACAGCTTTTGACAGAGAGTGGTATTCCTAATGAGGATTTACCTTTTGTGACTAAGATGTTGATAGGTATGCAGGGATTCTTTGCTAATTATTGGATGATATTGATTTTGACTTTGGTGGCAGGTTTTGGGGTGCTGGCGTATTACATTAAGAGTGATTATGGGGCAGTGAGATGGGATGCTTTTAAGTTGAGGATTCCGGTCTTGGGAGCGCTTTTTAGGAAGGTTTCGATATTGAGTTTTGTCAGTAATTTTGGGCTTTTGATTGATGCTGGTCTGCCGATGATCAGGGCTTTGAAAATTGCAGGTAGTGGTTTGAAAAATCGGGTTTATAAATTGAAAATTCAGGAGGTTATTAATGGGGTAAAGAATGGTGAAAAGATCTCCAAAAATTTTGAGGATGTGACATATTTGTTTCCAGTTGAGGTGATACAGATGTTTAGGGTTGGTGAGAGTTCGGCTAGTTTGGGTAAGGTTTCGGCAAAGATTACGGAGCAGTATCAGAGAGAGGTGGATAATTCGATCAAAAAATTGTCTTCGGTTTTTGAGCCTTTGATGATTTTGGTGGTTGGTACTTTTGTTGGTTTGTTGGCGGTGGCGATTATGGCGCCAATCTTTAGCTTGAGCGGAAATGTTGGTTAATAATTCGAATTATGTTGCTGAAAAAATTACAAAAAAAAGGATTCACTTTGATCGAGTTATTGGTTGTGATAGCGATAATGGGAGTCTTGGTGGTGCTGGGAATTGGAGGCTATAACAGTTATAGGCAGAGTGCGATGTTGTCGCTGTCAATTGATGATTTTGGTTCTCAAATTAAGGAGATGCAGGAAAAAACTTTCCTGGGAGATTTGGGTAGAGGTGGTGATTTGGAAGATCGGGCAGTTGCTAAGTGCTATGGGGTTTTATATAGAGAGGATTTGGGATTTTTTAGTGTCGAGATGGATTATGTGAGTCTTAGGAAGTGGGATCCTGTCATACGAGATTTCAAGGTTAACGGTTGTGATGAGGTCAATCTGGTTGAAACGAAGATGTTTGGAGATGATAAGTTTAAGGTTTTGTCGGTGACGGGGGAGAGGAGCGGTGAGTTGAAGGAGTTTATGATTTATTTTGAGCCGCCTGGGGGTGTGAGGAAGTACGATCAAGTGCTTGCCGATGAAAAACTCGAGGTGATTTTTTATTATGGCGATAGTTTTTCCGATAATTTTTCAAAAAGTTTTTATCTTAATTAAATGAAACGAGGATTTGTTAACAAAGAGGGTTTTAGTCTTGTTGAGGTGATGATTGGCATTATGGTGCTGGGTGTTGCCATTGTGACAGCTACAAGCATTTTGGTGGGGCTTTTGAAGGTGAACAAGATGAATTTGGATGTGTTGAAATCCTATTATTTGGCTCAAGAGGGAGTCGAAGCTGTACGCAATATTCGTGATACCAATTGGTTGAATAATTTGCCTTTCAATGGGGATGATGAGGCGGGCTTGTATCCGAAGTTTCGTGTGGGGAGTAGGTATGTAATAAATTTGAAGGAGGAGGGGTGGAGATTTTCATCGGCGGATTCGGGAGTAAATGCGCGAGGTGTTTTGCCTTTTGATGTATTTGAAATTGACGAGCTGGATCTGGAGGCATCTTTGGTAAGTGGTGTTGGAGTGGAGGGTACTTATTATCGGTATGTTGAATTTCTTGATGCTTGCTCTAACCCTGATTATGAAGAGTATCGGGGCCGAGATGAATGTGATGATTTAATGCTGGTGAGGGCGGTGGTGAGTTATCCTAAGGGGGACAAGCTTGAAAGGGTTGTGCTGGAAACCTTGTTAACAAATTGGAAGAATTAATATGATGAATTTGAATAAAAATCATAAGGGGTTTACGCTGGTGGAAATGCTGGTTTCAGTGGCAATTTTTACTGTTTTTACCTCCATTTTGATTGGGGCCTATGTCTATATAATCCGTGATCAGAGAAGTGCGAATGAGTATCGGGCGGTTTATTCACAGGCGCGAAGAATATTCGAGGTGATAAGTGATGAAGTCAGAAATGGCGAGGTTTATTATCCTGTGGAGGGGGAGTTGCTTTATGAGCCTTCTTACAATGGGAGTAATGAAAATTTAAGGATTTTTGATAAGAGTGGAGATTTGAGCACGATTTATTTTAATCCTGAGGAGGGAGCCATTTTTATTGAGGATAGCGATAAGAATAAAAGAGAAATTGATGAAAAGTTTGGGATGGAATTTGATGGAGAGGAGGAATTGGATAGTGTTGTGGTGAAGGAGATGGATTTCTATGTTTCTCCGGTAGGGGATCCATATCGATTGGAGAATGTTTATTTAGATGCTATTCAGTTTCAGCCGAAGGTAACGATGGTTATGAAGGTGGGATTGGTGGAGGATGAAAGGAGTGATGTGATTTTGAGAACAACTATTTCAAGCCGAATATACAAATAATGATTAGACGAATGAAATTTAATTTTTGCAAAAAGGATGGTTCGGCGTTGGTGGTGGCACTATTAGTTATGGGTGTGTTGATGGCGATTTCAATGATTTTGTCGGTTTTGATTTTGAGGGAGACTGGTTTGACCAGAAGAATGGTGGATAGTGGTCAAGCTTACTATGCGGCGGAAGCGGGGGTGGAGGAGGCTCTTTATTTATTGGATAGGCGATTGCCGGGATATGAAATTGACCAAAAGTCTGTAGGTGTTTTGCCGGCAGGATATGTTTTTTCGATAAAAAATCAGTGTAATGCTTACCCCTGTTTTGATCCTCAGGATTATGATTTGAGTGATGTTCCGGAGGAGAAACTTTATGATTTCTTGGAGCTTAATGAGACATTGACCTTACCAATGTTTGCAGTGGATGTTGACGACAATGGTAATGAGGTGGTGGTTCCGGTAGAGAATTTTACAGTGGAATTTTTTACGAAATTTAATCCGGCTACGGATTTGGACATTGATGTCGGGATGCTTTCGGGTTGGGATGTTTTGCGATGGAAGCTGTTTGGTATGAAGGAGGTTGATGGAAGATTGGTAACTAATTCAATCCATGATTTTACGGCGGTTTCTAGCTTGCAGAATAGAAGCACGGGAGAAGAATTTTCCTCGGATGCGATGAGTCCATCTTGGTTTGGTACGACAGATTGCAGTGAGTCGATACTTCAAGATGACAGGATAAGCGATAGAATACGGTGTAATGTGTATGTTTATCATAGGCCTCTTAGTGATGGGGGATCTTTGAATTGTCAGCAGACAGAGGCGCGCGATCACTATGTGTATAGCGGAGGCGAGCTTATTTCAAAGAGTAGTTGTTATTCTATTAAGAATTTCATTGATGACCATGTGGGGCTTGATGCTACTGGATTGAATTATCTGACTTTGACTAATTTGATGAATCCGGATGTTTTGAGTGTGAAGAAATATCCAACTTTGGAGGCAAGAATGCGGGCGGCAAGGATATATTTCCGAGTGGAAACTTATGATAAAAATACGGTGAGAGAGTTTGCTGAAATTTCGGTGGATGGAGAGAAGGGTGGGATTAGGCAGAGTATTGATGTGGTGGTCGGGCGCGATAGTCATGCTCCGGTTTTCAATTTTTCTCTGTACAGTACTAACGAGGGTTGATGATTATTGATTGAGGGATTAGAGGTTTCTTTCGGTTTTTGGTTGTGTTTATTGATGATGATTTGTAATATCGGAGTCATGAATAAAAGATATATTACAACGGCAATTGCTTATGTGAATGGGAGTCCTCATGTGGGGCATGCTTTGGAATTGGTGCAGGCAGATGCGTTAGCGCGTTTTTCGCGGTTTATGGGGCATGAGACATATTTTCTGACGGGTACGGATGAGCATGGCGTGAAGATTTATGAAAAATCAAAGGAGGAGGGTGTGGATGTTGGCGTGTTTGTTGATGGTAATGCGGCAAAATTTAAACGGTTGGTGGAAGTGCTGAATATTTCAAATGATGATTTTATCCGGACGACCGAGTTGAGACATAAGGATTTAGTGAGACAGATATGGGTGAAGTTGATGGATAATGGTGATTTGTATAAGGATAGTTATGAGGGGTTGTATTGTGTGGGATGCGAGGCTTTTGTTTTGGAAAAGGATTTGAGTGAAGATGGCATGTGTCGCGATCATTTGAAGAAACCGGTTTTACTGAAGGAGGAGAATTATTTTTTTCGGCTTTCTAAATATTCGGATCAAATTGGAGATTTGATTGAGAAAGATGTGGTGAAAATTCGTCCTGAGGGAAGAAAAAGAGAGTTTTTGAATATGATGGCGGAGGGGCTCTTTGATGTTAGTTTTTCGCGACCGAAGAAAGTTTTGCCGTGGGGTATTGAGGTGCCAAATGATCCCGATCATGTGATGTATGTCTGGTGTGATGCTTTGACGAATTATATTACGGCGTTAGGGTTTGAAGATGGGGACTTATTCAAGAAGTTCTGGCCGGCGGATAGTCAGATTATTGGGAAGGATATTCTGCGTTTTCATGCTGGAATCTGGATTGGGATGTTGTTGTCGTTGGGATTGGAGGTTCCTAAGGCGATTAATGTTCACGGGATGATCACGAGTGGGGGTGTGAAAATGGGGAAAAGTCTGGGAAATGTGATTGATCCGTTTATTTATGTGGAGGAGTTTGGTTGTGATGCGGTGCGCTGGTATCTCTTGAAGGAAATCCCAACTTTAGATGATGGTGATTTTAGTCGAGAGCGGTTTTTGGAGGTTTATAATAACGAGCTGGCTAATGGTATTGGGAATTTGGTTAATAGGGTTTTGATGATGTTGGAAAAATATAATGAGGGGGTGATCCCTGATATTACGGTGGAGGGTAGTGTGGTTGAGAAATTTGAAGAGTTTAAAGATAAGGTGGTGGAGTTGTTTGAAAAATATGATTTAAAGGCGGGCTGTGAGGTGATTTTTGATATGGTGGACTGGGGGAATAAGTATATTGATGATATGAAGCCCTGGGTGATGGCCAAAGAAGAGAATGCAATGTTGAACCAGATTCTTGGTAATTTAATATTTGTTTTGAAAAATATTGGAGGGATGCTAGGTGTGGTTATGCCGGGGGTGGGGGCGAAAATTCTGGTTGCTATAGGGGAAGAATCGAATGTTTCATTTTCGCAGCTGGGACAGGATTTGCAAAAGGGGTTCAAGGTGCAAAAGCCTGATATTTTGTTTCCAAGGCTAGATAAGGTTTGATTTATCCGGCGGCTTTTATGGTGAAGCTGATAACTATTCGAACGATAGAGTAGGATAGAATGACGATGGCAAGACCTGCGAGGGCCCATATGAGGGTCTTTTTGCTGGTTTCAAGTGATTCGGGAGTGCTACTGGTGGCGCTCATTTTTAGGCCAGCGATAACAATAATGATCACTGCTACGGGGGCGGCAAAATATAATAGACCTCGGGAAAGAATTTGTAGGAGGTTGATGGTTGAGGTGGCGGCGTCGGCTCTGTTTGTTGTTGTTTCACAAAACGGACTGTTGATTGGGCAGTATTGATTTATATTAAACTCACTGGCGAATGCCGGCAGGGATGCTAAAAAAAGTGTGATGGTAAGGACTATTAATATGTGTGGTAGGTGTTTTTTAATCATCAATTGAAAAAATTAAATTGTGATACTCCGGCTACTATTCCATATGCTCCGGCCATAATTAGCATGCCTACAATCAGGTAGGTGATTGTTTTTTTTGCTTTTGCGGCTTCTTCTTCGTTTCCACGAGCCAAAAGGAGCAGAACTCCGGCGTAGACTATCGCTACAAGGGCAATAAGTATCGACCAGCCAAATATTGTTCGGATTGCGACACCGATTCCTCCTTCAAGGGAGACATCGGGCAGGGCAATATTGTCGCCGTTGAAACTTGGAACATAGGATACGCAAGTTTCTTGTTGGTAATCATAGTAATTTCCATATTCGCAGGTTGTTGCAGCGAATGCCGTGGAGGCGATCAAGCTGCTGCTTGCGACTGCGATCATAGCCAATAATGTGGATAATAGTTTTTTCATTTATGTCGAGGTTTCGGTTTGAATTGCGTTGGAACTGTTGTTTTCATTGAAGTTAATATTTACGACGATTCTAACTGCGGTGTAGGCGAGAATGGCGATCAAAAATCCGACAAGAGAAATGATCAGTTGGTTTTTAGCGCTGGTAATTTGTTCGTCATTTCCGTAGTTGGTTGCAAATCTGACACCTGCTATGACCACCATTAGTAGGGTTATTGCGCCGGCAAGTCCAGTGAGGATGATTGCGAGACGCGGTAGGGTCTGCTCTGTGAGATTATCTCTTAGTACTGGTCTATTGTTTTCATCAACTCCGCTATATTGTCCTGGTAATGTGTCGATACGAGGGATTGTTGGATGCTGATAGTTGCTGGCAGCTTCGGCATAAAAGGCGCTAGCGGGCGCGACAAGCAAGCAGAGGATGAGACTAATTTTTACAATTATAGTTTTCATTTATGTGAAAAAGTTGGGATTGACTGTCTTGAGAATTATCCAGGCTAGGAAGAGAATTGCAATACCTCCAATAGATTTTACGATTCGTGATTTGGCGGAATCAATTGCTTGGGTGTCACTTCCGGCGGCGGATACTTGGATACCGCTGATAGTGATGACGAGAACGGATAATACGACGACGATTGTTCCGGCCCATTGAAATATAGTTGCGATGTATCCTTCAATTAGACTGGTTCCGCCTTTTGAAAGCATGATGCCAACTTCTTGACAAGAAAAACTGAATTGCGGATTAGCTTGAGCAGCTTGTATAGCCCCTTGAGAGCAGGATCGTCCGAGGAAGGTGTAGGTGATTCGGCCTCCACCATCTTTCGGAACACTATAGGTGTTGCGATAACAGGTGAAGCGTTGAAAGTCGACGGTGGTACCCTCTTGTGCTTCTTCTGGGTAGGGTATTAATGGCTCTTCGCTTATGGTGTAGATGTAACTCTTTTGTTGTTCTGGAGTAATACACGGTGTGTCTGTGACATCAGCAAATGGAAATGCAGCTTTGGCCTGGTCTTCTTTATTGCCGATTATAGTATCCTCTCCAGCGGGAGGGGAGTCAGACTCGGCAGCATAGGTCAAAAGAGATAAGTTGCTTAGTAGTATTAGCGTAGTGATGATGGTGCAGAGAAATTTTTTCATCGGGGTCGTTTTATGTTATGGCTTTGGAGTAGATGTGGAATCGGGTAGTGGGGGTGGGTCTATTGGCTCCTCCTTTGTAGGAGAATCCTTTCCTTCAGGAGTGGTAGAGTTGAATTCGGAGGGAGTTCTGTCGGTGCCGATGTCGATCACCTCTGTTGTGACGAAAGATTGAACGAAGGTGACAATTACATAGGAAAGGAATGTTACGATGAGGCCGATGACGGCATATTTGACGATATCTTTTCCTTTGGAGATTGTGTTCTCATCGCCTTGGGCAATAACCATGGTTAAGCCTCCGATAATCAAAATTATTACCGCTATTGTTCCGACTACCCTGGTGGCGTATTTTATAATTTCCATGATGACAGAGGATACGGATTTACTTCGTCCATATTCTTCGATCTTAGTCTCACTATCGACTCTTAGTAATTCACTTCCGTTGAATTGGTAGTTTCTGAGGTCGGTTTGGCTCGCTGATGCTGTGATTGCGGAATTGATTCCAAAGCAAATCACTGCGGTGGCGAGTATAATTATTTTTAGTTTTTTAATCATGATGTTCTAAATTCAACAGGCATATTGGCCAAGGTGTCTTCTTGAGTTATCAGTCCGGCATTGTATAGGTCTTCAAGCGATTTTTTCATTGTCTGCATTCCTTCTTTGCTGCTGGTTTCAATGACGGAATTGATTTGATGAGTGGAGTTTTTACGAATTAAGTTGGCAATACCATTGTTGACGAACATTATTTCGGTTGCGGGAATTCGGCCTTTGCCATCGCGGGTTTTTATCAAGTTTTGCCAGAATACAGCACGGAGACTTTCGGATAGCTGTGATCGTATTTGGTTTTGTTGATTGGTTGGGAAAGAGTCGATAATACGATTGATGGAATTGGCACAACCTCGGGTGTGGAGAGTGGCGATAACCAAGTGGCCAGTTTCAGCGGCCGTGATGGCTTGTCTGATTGTTTCGTAGTCACGCATTTCCCCCAGTAGAATTACATCGGGAGCTTCACGAAGTGCGCTGCGAAGGGCTTTGCTGAAGGAGTTGGTATGGGTTCCGACTTCACGCTGTTGGACGATTGATTGGTTGTTTTGGTGGGTGTATTCAATGGGGTCTTCAATGGTTATTATGTGTTTTCTTTGTAGTTTGTTTATTTCGTTAACCATGGCGGCTAAAGTAGTCGTTTTACCTGATCCGGTTGGTCCGGTGATGACAACAAGGCCATTTTTGAACTGAATGGCTTTTCGTAGTTGGTTTGGCAGGGCGAGTTCATCAATGGATTGTATTTTTTCTGGGATTAAGCGGAATACGGCTCCAATTCCTTTGCGTTGAACAAACATGTTGACCCTAAAGCGGGCAATGGTGTCTATTTCAACTGAAAAGTCGAGATCGAGGTTTTGTTCGAAGAATTGTTTTTGATTTGGGGTTAACATTTCCAAAAGATATTCTTCTGCCATTTTTTTGGTAAGCTCGGGGTGTTCACCTATGGAGACAAGGTCTCCGTTTATGCGAAGAGTTGGTTTTACACCAGTGGAGATGTAAATGTCGGATGCACGATACTTTACGGCGGTGCGGAATATTTTTGCTAATTTATACATTTTTTGTGTTAATCCCCTTATTATAGCACAAATTAGCTTCAAAAAAAAGCCCCATTAAGGGGCTTTCAGGTAGTTTATCTCAGTGGGCCGGCTCCATTTGTTGGTGTGACCGGAGCTTCCGGTTCATCGGTGTCTCCGGTGAGATTTGGTGGAGCATTTGGGTCGATGTCGTTGGGATCTTCTGACGGACGATCGGTATTTATTGAGTCGTTCAGTATGTTTTCGAGCTCGCTGTTTATTTCTTCTTCAGGGGTAACTATGCTGTTATTATTTTCATTCTCCTGAAACGGTGAAGTTATGTTCGGAGCTGTGTCAGAGGGGGTGGAGTCTTTGGAAAATGGTTTTAAAATCAATAGTGCTGCGGTAATTCCACCGATCAAAATAATTGCAACTATCAAGATTATCAGTTTTTTTGTGGTGAAAAATTTGGTTGGTGCTTGATCCTCGATGGCGAATTCCGCACGGAATTGGTCTTCAAGATTGTCTGGGGTTAGGGGTTGAGGTTCAGTGGCGTCTAGTGGGGTTTCTGGTGTTGAGGGCTGAGGACTCGTACTATTTGATATAGGATCGAGTTGTTCCAATGGTACCTCTGGCATAGTGGTCTCAGGAATGTTGGTTTCAGGCAAATTGGTTTCGGGGGCGGTATTTTCATCAAATGTAATTTTCACATCGTCTTGAGGGGTGTTTTCAGGAAGTGGCGGGGAATCTACAACGGGTGCATCCTCCGTAATCGGTGTTAAACCTGCAGCGGGTTCTGAGTTTAGATTTTGTGGAGGTTCAGCTTCAACTTCAACGAGCGGAACACTTGGTACCGTTGGTGCTGGTTGTACGGGTGGATTTGCTGGGTATGGTGAAGGATTTGGAGATAATGGTTGATTTTGTTGATCTTGATTTTCGTCTGCCATGTTTTATGTAAGTAAAGTGATATATGTTTTAGTATTGATTGATGGTACTGCTTGCTTCATGTGGCAGAACATTCTCTATTGCGCCCCATTCACTGTCGTGGTCTGCAGGCACGACAAGTGTGACTTTATCGCCTATTTCACCTCGAAAGTAAGTTACGGAAGCCAGAAGTACTTTGTAGGTTTTGCCTTCGCCAATTACTTTGTATTGGCCATCTTCAAAGGTGAGGGTTCCAATAATTCTTTTGCGTTCGGCGGGGCCTATTTGTTTGTATAGAAAGGTTCCGTTTTCGGTGATTGTAAGTTTCAAGGTGTCGCCGGGTACCAGTTTTGATTTGCTGGCGTAGTTGGCGGGAACCGGATATTCGGTACCGTCTTTGTGGATCATTTTTTCGCCGTCAAAAACGCCTTCAACAATATTGTCGCCTTCCTCGTTGTCATCGACTGTTTTAGCCATGGCAACATAATCGGGGGATGATTTGCCTCCACTGATTTCGAGAAGAATCTGTTTGGCCGAGCTTAAACTGGCTTCAGCTGTGCTTATTAGATCTTTTAAGATTTCTATTTTGGAAGCTTTACTCATTTTTTTTGTTTATTTTTTATTTCTTGAAAATTATAGCAGATTTTTTGGTTTTGTGAAAGATGCTCTTTTGGTTAATTGATGCAATCTTATTCTGTTTGGGACGGTGTCAATTTCCCCAGCGGGAAATTGCACCTCAGATCTCGCCTTTAGGTAATTTTCACCATATTTATTTTGCTTTCAGCAATTAAGTGGGCTGCGGCTAACATGTACGCCTTGCCCAGGTCTCGTGATACATGATCACTTGACCTAATTGCAATGACGCAAAATAAGGATTTGGCGAAAATTAATCGATGATTGAAATTGATTCTTTGGAGTGGTCTTTTTGGTTCTTTTTGAACAAATATTTCCGGAGTTCGTTGATGTTGTTGAAGATGTGGAATATGAAGAATATGGCTACTGCAAGGTATAAGTCTATCCCGAGTTTGCTTCCGACATAGGTGATCAGGAGGGCAAAACACACATTGTAAGCAAGGTTTGTGAACAGGATGCTGGGGCTGTGGGGGATTTTTTTGATTTCAGCTTTGAGGGTGCTGGTTAAAAAATCTATGATGGCAATGATGACGACGGCGCTGTATTGGATGTAGACTTGCGGGAATGTAAAGGCCGTGTTGCTGCCAATTATTACTCCTATGCTGATTCCGATTATGATCCAGACCATTGTTATTTAGCTTTATAAATTATTTTGTCACCGTTTTCTCCAGCAATTCTGAGGTCTATATATTCTAACGGAGTGTTGTAAATGTCCAGTTTTACTAGAGCTTTTTTAAGTTTTCGATATTGATCTTCATGTGGGTGTTGAATGTCGAGCCAGATAGTGAAGTCTTTTTCGGTAATTAGGTGGAGTTCGCGGGCGGATTTTAAGTATTTGGTTTCAATGATTTTCATTCCGAATTTGTCTTCAAAGTTTGCTTTGGCTTCAATAATATATGTTATTTGGTCGGCGTTGATAAGTGGTATGTCAATATTTAGGGGTTCAGCTGTGATTATGATGATGTATGGGAGGTCGGGTTGTTCGAGATTTTGTTTGATGGCGTAGCCGGTGGTGTTAATAATGTAGCTTTTTTTACCTTGTGGGGATTCATTTCTGATGTTGGCGACGAGGGGGAATTCTTGATAGCTAATAAGTAGAGTGTTTGGGAATCTTTTTTTGACGCTGATGGATTCGATTGAGCTGATTTTGTCGAGAATGTTTTCTGTGGCAATCTCGGTATTGAAAAACATGATATGTTCTCCTTTTGCTTCGTTGAGAATGTTCTCGATTTGAAGGTTTATAGTTTGTTTCTCGAAGTTATAGTCCTCAAACTTTAAGTTGTTGATCTTCAAGAGATCTGAGAAGAGCAAAAAGCCAATAACTAGAGCTAATACCCCGCCGGTTAGCAGTTTTGAAAGGAGGGGGTTGATTTTTCTTTTCGGCTTGGAGGGGTTGGTGATCTTGTTTTTGCGGATTTGAAGGAATTTTTTGCGGACACGACGGTGCGTGTATGTCGGGCTGGGGCGTTCCCATGTGATGTATTTTTTTGCTTTTCGTTTTCTTTTGAACATTATCCAGGTTGAAAGTAGAATGTTTGCATAATATATAACTTTCTATGGATTTAAAAGCAGCTCTTGAATTTCTGGAAAAGTACGATTCTTTCAAGAAAACCGGCACCTACAAAAATGATCACAATTTTAATCTCGATCGAATAAAGATTTTTTTGAAAATGTGGGGTGTTGATTTTAGTAAACTTAAGTTTATTCATGTTGCGGGATCAAAGGGGAAGGGATATGTGACGAATTTGACCGCTGATTATTTAGTAGCAAGCGGTTTGGCGGTGGGGGTGTTTACATCGCCTCATTTACTGAGCATCTGTGAGCGTATTAGGATTGGTGATGAGTTTATTTCGGAAAGAGATTTGATAAATTATGTGGCAGATATTGAGAGATTGGTTGAGGAGGATCAAGTGGTGAAGGATCTGAGGTTGAGTTATTTTGAGTATACTTGGGTAATAGCATTGAAGGCGTTTGTTGATAGGGAGTGTGAATATGTGGTGGTAGAGGTCGGACTGGGTGGCAGATTTGATACGACAAATATAATTGATTCGGATATTGCGGTGTTGACCTTTTTGGAGTTGGAGCATACGCATGTTTTGGGTAATTCATTGAGGGAGATTGCTGGAGAAAAGATCGAAATTAGGAGACGGGGTCGCCCTTTTGTTGTTGGTAAGCAGTCGTTGGAGGGGCGAGGTGTTGTCGAAGATTTGATTGGGGGAGAGGCGGATTTCAGGCCGGTATGGAAGGAGGACAGGAATGAGTTTGATGAATTGGGCTTGGTTTTTGATACTGCGTCGGATGAGGATAACGCGTTTACGGTGTTTGTGGTGCTTAATGTTCTGCTGGGGGAGGTAAAGATGGAGTTGTTTAAAAAGGTTTTATCAGAATTTTCTTTGCCAGGAAGGTTTGATGTGCGTGAATATGCGGGTACGAAAATTGTTTGTGATGTGGCGCATACCCCTGCGAGTATCGATAATTTTGTTCGAGCATTTGTGTCAAAATTCGGGAGTGAAGAGAACGCGGTGTTGTTGAGTTTGATGCAGGATAAGAAGGCAAAGGAGATTATTGAGATTCTTTCCGGGCATTTTAGGAAAATTTATGTGACCCAATCGGATTTTAATAGAGGGCTTGATCCGGTGGTGATGAGTGATATCGCTAAAGATATAGGGTTGGAGGTGGAGGTTGTTGATTTGAGTGGTGATGCACTTGAGAGGATTGTTGGCGAACATGAAAAATTGGCGGTGCTGGGAGGGTTTACTTTGGTGGAGGCTTTCCTGGTGTGGTTAGATCAAAAAAAGCGCCCGTGATGTGGGGCGCTTCTAGCATTTACTTAGGTTTGTCCAAAATTTATTTAGCTTGTACGAACTGATCGAGGTTTGTAGTCGTTACTACATTTCTTTCTTCTTTTCTGGCCTTAGCAAGTTGTTTGTTGCGTCTGTTGCGTAGTTTGCTTTTAGGTCGGATGTTTCCAACTAGTCCGTGTTGTTTACTGGCGTGCTTATTAGTCATGTTGTCTGAGTGTTTTAAATAGTGCTGCGCAAAGATATTTAATTTCGGCCTTTATGTCAAATTTTTCTTGCTTTTTGGCGGTATAAATCTAGAGTGTTGTTATGAAAAAAATCTTTTTGTTGTTGCCTTTGTTTTTTTTGGCTTGCTCGGCTGAGTCCGACAGGTCGCTTGTGGAACTTGAGGCGATCTTACAGGAAGAGTCTCTTTTTGATCTTGAGGCGGGTGAGAAACGGTTTTATGAGGTGGTGAATAACGAGGGAGCGAAGTTTTATTTTCAGTACAATAGTGAGGAAATTTTTGATGAGGGGACTTTTGAGTTGGCGGACTGCAGTGGGGTTTATGGTTTTGATTTGGAGGAGGATTTGACTTCAAAGACTCATTTTAAGCGAGATTTGTCGAAAATAAACTCGTCGGCTAATGGGTTTTTCTATTTTGTGATTACTGATGATACTGTTAGTGGAAGTTGTCGAGATAGAGTGCGTGGTATTAGCGAAAGTTTTTCCGATAAAAGGGAATATTATAGTGAAGAGTTTGGTTTTGCGGTCGGAGTGTTGGAGGATTGGGAGACGGCTTATTTGCCTGGAGGACGAGGTCTGAGAATGACAAAAAATTTTAATACTTATGATGAGACGATCAGAGACTGGGCGGATATTGTGATTAATATTGATGTGAGTGTGAACGAAAATGTCCAAAGGTGGAAAGATATTTATGAGATGGTGGGAGATAGGTATCGGGGGTTCACGATATCTTTTGTGGACGGTGAGTTTGGTGAAGGGGTGGTTGTGGATGAGGGGTTGGGGGATTTTGCTGCTAAGCATTATTTTATTTTTGATTCAAAAGCCGAGCTTATTTATGAAATTAATTTGAGAGGTAAGAGTCAGTTTGTTGTTGACTACTATGATGATTTTAGTGATTTGGTTGATAGTCTGAAGATTAAGTGATGTAAGTTTTGGGTAAAAAAGTGTTGCGCTTTGAGAAAATATTGATAGAATGCTGGTACTTTTAAGCGCAATTATGTCAAAAGTTTGTAAAATTACAGGTAAAAAGCCATCGGCTGGTAATACTAGAAGTCACTCTAATCGTAGTACTCGCAGAAGATATCTTCCGAACCTTCAGGTTAAGAAGGTGAGAGTTTTGGATGAGAAGACTGGGAAAATGGTTATGAAAAAGATGAGAGTTTCAACTGCAGGTATTAAAAAGCTGGATAAATTGATGGTGTAAGCCATAAGGTTTTAGTTAGAAGACTCTCTGGATTCCGGAGAGTCTTTTGTGTTATAATTCCCTGATGGATTTTATAACTTTTCAACAACTAGGATCGACACTACTATTGTCTAGCCTTATAGGTATTGAACGAGAGAGGAGTAGCCTTAAGAGGGGACGGGAGTCTTTTGCCGGGGTGAGGACATTTTCGATGATTGGGATGTTGGGGTTTTTGACATCTGTTTTGCATAGTTATTCGGTTTGGTTTTCGGCGTTTTTGAGTTTTGGGTTTATGGGGATCCTGATTGCTTACTATATTGTGAGTTCGAAGAAGTTTGATAGTTTTGGTGCAACGACTGAGATAGCGGCGATGTCTTGTTTTATGATTGGAATATTGATTGGAGTGGAGGAGTTTTTCTTGGGGACGGTGGCGGCTTTAATTGTGTGGGGATTGCTTTATTTTAAGGATGCTATTCATAATTGGACATTTAAACTGGAGGCTCAGGAATTAATTTCGGCTATTGAATTTTTGATCGTGGTTTTTGTTGTTTTGCCACTGTTGCCGAATCAGGGGTATGGCCCTTTTGAGTTTTTCAATCCTTATATGATATGGCTGATGGTGACTTTTATTTCGGGGATATCGTTTTTGAGTTATATTGCGATAAAAATTTTTGGTGATAAGAAGGGGATTGTGTTGACCGGATTTTTTGCCGGTTTTATTTCCAGTACGGCTCTGACATCGAGCTATTCGATTGAAAGTAAGAAGAATAAATCGGTCACTACGCCATATTTGGTCGCGGTGGTGGTCGCAAGTAGTGCAATGTTTTTCCGTGTTTTGGTTGAGGTTTTTGTTATCAACAGGGAGTTGTTTGTGACTTTGGTTTTGCCGTTGGCGGTTGCTGGAGGTGTTGGTGTGGCTGTTGCGACTTGGCTATATTGGCATGAGAAGAAGGGAGGAGAGGAAGAAAAGATACAGGAGCAGGTCGAGATGATTAAGAGCCCTTTCCGGCTGGGGCCGGCTATTAAATTTGCTCTGTTTTTTAGTGTGGTTCTGTTTTTGACTAAATTTGCGAATAGTTATACGGGGGATGGAGTGTTGTATGTGACGAGTTTGGTTTCTGGAGTTGTTGATGTTGATGCGATAACAATATCGGTGGCTAATCTGGTGAATGACGGACTTGATTTGGAGGCTGGTAGGTATGCGATTATGATTGCTGCGGTCACTAATACTTTTGTGAAGGCGGGGATTTTTATGTTGTTTGGAAATCCGAAGGTGGGTCTGAAAATATTTTTGGTGTTTGCTTCGATGGTTGCGGCTGGGGCCGGTGTGGCCTTTTTGTTCTAATTTGAGCTTGAAAATATTAATTTAATCTGTAAATTGCATTGGCAAATTAAATTAATCAATTAGTTATGTCTTCAAAATTTGGTAGTAGAGCGGTGGATAGCTATTCTGGGGAGGAAGTTGTGGTAAATGACGAGGCTAGTTTAGTGGAGGGGTCGCCTTCTGTACGCATGGTCTATAGTAATGCGCGGGGAAAATTTGTGGAAACAACGCAGGATGAGGTGCGAGAATTGGCACGGCAATTGGGTGCGGATTGGGATATTATTTTGAGTGGAGATTTGAACTAGTTTGTTGTATAGTTTTGGTGTTCTATAAACTATTGCATGGTGCTATTGAGTTCTGCCAATTTGGAGTTGGGGTCGCCGGCTCAAGATTTTAATCTGCAGGGAATTGACGGCAAGTTTTATTCTTTGATGAATTTTGATCATGCCAAGGTGTTGGTGGTTGTTTTTATGTGTAATCATTGCCCATATGTTCAGCGGATTTGGAAGGATTTGGTTGATTTGCAGTTAAAATATTTGAACCAAGAGGTGAATTTTGTCGGGATTAATCCCAATTTTCATCCGGATTATCCAGATGAAAACTTAGTAAATATGGCTGAGCAGGCAAAATTATATCGAATGAACTTCCCTTATTTGTTGGACGAAACCCAGATGGTGGCAAAGCGATATGGAGCTCAATGTACGCCTGATATTTTTGTTTTTGATGAGGGGCGGGAGTTGAGGTATCACGGTAGAATTGATGATGGGGAGTTGGATCGATTTTTGGCTAATATGTTGCGTGATGAGGTTTCTTTGGAGGTTCAAAATCCGTCGATGGGGTGTTCGATTAAGTGGCAAGGGGCTGATGATAGTGCATGATTTTTCAGGGAAAATACTTAGAAATAATGTATTCCCCCATTTTTATCAATGATGTAAATTTTTTTACCAAGTGCTTTATATTCTTGAATGATAAAATTTATGAGGTTTTTACCATTTGGGTTTCTTTCGGGATAATAATTTTGTGCGATAATTATTAGACTTTTGAATAAAAGAAAATCACCAGTTGGAATTTCTAACCACTTCATGAATGCCTGTATCTCGCTATCATTAAAACTTCCTCCGGTATTAAATCTGTGTTCAAGGGCATTACCAAGAAGGGCATTTAGCAATTCAATTTCTTGTCCGTAGGCGAAACCTTCTTCAAAGGCATTGATGCCGATTTCTAGTGAGTTCAGATAGCTTGGTGTGTCCTGATTATGGCGTGCGATAAGATCCTGAGAGGCGTGTACGAGTTCGTGAAATAAATAGAGCTGGTGTAGTTTGTTATTGGGGTTAAATCCTCTGTGTATATTTATTGTTCTGGAGCCTCGGGTAAATGAGGCGATGAACTCAACTTTTGGTTTGTCACTGCTATATTTGTATCTAAAATAATGTGTTTTGTTGGTGGGGGATTTTCCTCCCGCTTTTTGATATTCGTGGTGAAAGGTGTGAGCTTCTTTGTAGGGATTATCTAAGTTGAGATCCATTAGTTCAAATTGCCTATTTATTAGATTCGTCAAGTCTGGGGGAAGGTTCTTTAAGAGTGGTCGAATTTCAGCCTCAAAGGCTTTAAAACCTCTTTCAATGGATACTATGGTTTCATTTGAAATTTCTTTGTCGGTAATTTTCGCTAGGGGGGCGGGAGCAGGAGTTAATTTGGGCTTGGCTTTTCTTTCTTCACTACTACAGGCGCTCAAAGTGGCTGTTGCGATTGCGGCGCTAATGAATTGAATGAAATCTCGGCGACTTAAGTTGTTAGCTGGCACTGTGTTAGGCGCAGTAGTTAAGTCTTCAATGGGGTTTTGAGTCAAATTCATGTGAATATAGTGGTGTTAAAGGTTCCCCAGTTTATAATTATTGATTAATTTGTCAATGGCGAGGTGAGTAGGGTCATGTGTCGCCCGACAGTGTTGACAAAAGCTCCTTTTTGTTATATACAGAAGGACTGTAATTGTTTGTTTATGAAAAATATCATAATTTTATTGTCGGGAATGCTGGTTTTTACCGGTTGTACCTGGTTTGGTGGGGGCGAGGAGATTCCGGAAGGTGAAGTTATTTCTTATTGTGCAAATGTGTCTGCTGATAGGTTGGCTGCTTTGAATAAATATTGTCCTTACTATGCTGATTTTAGGGAGTGTGAGTGTGCGACTTGGGATAGAAATGCTGGTGTGAGAGTGGTGTCAAAGTCGGGGGCTGGCGCTGATAGTAAAAATTTTTACGATTATAGTAATGGCGGTGATTATTCTTATTATTATGATGAATCAACGGGAATGATAAGGCGTGGAGGTTATGGTGGGAGTAGCTATCTTGCGAATAGTTTGCGGGATGTCTATGTAAATGAGAGATTGGCGTATATGACGGGTGCGAGACGGGTTAATCAGTTGAGGGTGGATACTGTGAGTAGGGAGGGATATGTGGAGTATAACAAGGGTGCTGTTGGGGTGGCGGAGGGCTATTTGGAGCAGTCCGCCGGAGGTGAGGCGAGAACGGAAACATATTTAGGTAGGTATGGCGATAGAGGGGAGCAGCCTGAAAGTTATGTTGCGGTGAATGATGCTACTGGTAGTGCTTTTGAGGGGTATGTGAAGCAAGGCGACACTTCAGGTGTTGTCAGAAATGAAACTTTTACAAATTATTATGGCGATGCCTATAGGGATTTTGAGGGGTATGTTGATAAAAATGATCATTACCCGAGATTAGAGGAGGGTTATTTGGATTCTTACGGTGATAAAAAGATTGAGTATGAGGGGTATCTTGATGAGAGGCAGTTTTATACAGGTGCTGATCTAGGTGGGGATTACCTGAGCAAGTATGATGGTGGACCTATTTGGCGCGAGGAAGGATACAGCAGCCGGTATGCCAGTGATGTTTCGAGGGTAGAGGAGTATACGGTGTTGAAGGGAGCGAGGCCTGTATTGAGAGTCGAAAGCTATTTGTAGTTCTGGGTAATTGTGATAATTTTGAGTGGTACTAATTTATAAATTATGGCTGCTCAGAAAGTGATGTTGGTGGTGATTGATGGTTATGGGGAGGGCGTTGATAGTCCTTATAATGCGGTGACAAGGGCCGACACGCCCTTTATTGATAGACTGAGGCGTGAGGGCTTGATGACTAAATTGTCTTGTTGTAGTGAGAGTGTGGGTTTGCCGCCGAATACGATGGGTGGAAGTGAGGTCGGACATTTTACTTTAGGGGCGGGGCGCATTGTTTGGCAGTCTTTGCAGGAGATTAACCGATCTATTGATAGTGGAGAGTTTTTTGAGAAGGCGCCTTTGCTTGAGGCAATTGTTAATTGTCAGAAAAATGGATCGGCTTTGCATTTAGTGGGGATGATTTCGGACCAAGGGATTCATTCTCATATTGATCATTTGTTCGCTTTGATGAAGCTGGCAAAAGATAAGGGTGTTGAAAAGCTCTATATTCATGCAATTGCGGATGGGCGCGATGTGCCGGAGCGATCTGTGAAGCGGTATTTAGAGTTGATTGAGGAAAAGATTCGAGAGCTAGGTGTGGGGGAGATTGTTTCTCTTGTGGGGCGGTATTTTGCAATGGATAGAGATGAGAATATTGATAGGACAAAATTTGCTTATGATTTGATGACACAGGGGATTGGTGATAATGCTGAGGATGTTTCTGTGGCCGTAGACAAGCAGTATAACAATGGTGTTGATACGGATTATTATTTGAAGCCGATTATTTTAAACAGGGATGCCGTGGTTAGAAATGAGGATTCAGTGGTGTTTTTTAATTATCGCAGTGATAGAGCGAAGCAGTTGACGGCGACTTTTACGGAGAATGTATATGATTTTGGTGTTGTTCGTCCTTTTTTTGTCTGTTTCGGGCCATATTCAAAGGTTGCACCGGTTTTATTTCAGGCTAATCCTGTTGTGAACAATTTGGGGGAGGTTTTGTCACATGCTGGTAAAAGGCAGTTACGAGTGGCGGAAACGGAAAAGTATCCACATGTTACTTTTTTCTTCAATTCTCAAAGAAAAGATCCGTTTGAGGGGGAAGATCATATCTTGGTGCCATCACCAAAGGTGCCGTCTTATGACCTGAAACCGGAGATGAGTTCATATGAGATTAGAGATGCAGTCGTTGAGAAGCTTGAGGAGGCGGGGAATTTGTACGATTTCGTTTTGATTAATTTTGCTAATGCAGACCTAGTTGGGCATAGTGGCGATTTTGAGGCCACTGTAAGAGCAGTTGAGTCGATTGATGAGTGTCTGGCCGACATTGTGCTACTGGCTCGAGAGAAGGGGTATGTCGTAATGGTGACGGGGGATCATGGAAATGCTGAGATGATGAAATATGAAAACGGGGAGGCTTGTCCATCACATACTTTTAATGATGTGTTTTTTGTTTTGCTTTCTGAGGAAGAGTATCGGCTACGAGGTGGGAGTACTGGATTGCAGGATGTGGCGCCGACTATTTTGGAAGTAATGGGTGTGCCTAAGCCGATTGAGATGACGGGAGAGTCTCTGATTGAGTAGGCGCAAAGAGGTGGGTATGTTCTGAGTGTGCTTGGTTTTTGAGTTTGGGATATTGCTGAGGGAGGTTATAATGACTTTGTATATTCATTTAACTGATTCTTATGAGCAAAATTAATAACGGGGTGTTGTATAGAATTTCTGCGGGTGTTTCCGGGTTGATTCTGCTTTATTTTGGTTTGAATGGGATTTTTGGATGGGTAACGCCGCCACCTTCGACTCCGGAGGCGGGTAATCTTGCGATGGCATTAGCGGCTTCAGGGTATGTTTTTCCTGTTGTGAACGCGGTGTTTTTGATTGCAGGGGTGTCTTTGATTTTTAATTTTTGGGTGCCGTTTGCAATGATTTTGTTGGCACCGATTACTTTGAATATCATTCTTTTCCATTTGGTTCTGGCGCCGATGAATATGTTTTTCTCAGTTGTCCTATTGGTAATAAATCTTTGGGTTGCCTTTTACTACAGGAAATCTTTCAGTGGTTTATTTGTGACGAACAGAAAGGATTAATAAGTTTTGAGTTCCAATGGCAAAAAAGCGCAAGGTAAAGATTAATAAGGTTAATAAATACGATAATTTAAGTCAGCCGGAGGCGGAGTTTGATTTTCATGATCGAGGATTTTTACATATGGGTGATGTAAAAAAGCTGGCGGATGATTTTTTATCGGATTGTTTGGATAGGGGGCTATTGAAGGTGTTATTTATTACGGGAAAAGGGTTGCATTCCAGAAATGGTATGCCAGTTATTAAGCCGTTTTTGAAGAAGCACCTATTGAGTCTTCCTTATGTGGAAAGAGTTTACGAAGGAAGGCGTGATCGTGGTGGTAGTGGTACGCTTGAAGTAATCCTTCGTAAGTCTTAATTAAGATTTGTTTATCTTCTTTTTTTGGAATAATTTGGTCTCTTGGGAGCATGGAATTTACCTCGTCCTTTTTGGTTTACTGCTGCTAAGAAAGCTCTTTCTTGAGAAGCTTCGATTTCGATGGTGGTAAAGGAAGGGGCAATATTGATTTTACCGACTTCCATGCCCTTGAGGCTCGGGTTGCTGTTGATAATTCCGAATAGTCTCTTGGGGCTGATTTGGTCTTTAAATCCAAGGGGAAATTCGATTGTTTTCAGCTTTGTGGAAGCTCTACGGAATTCCTTTTTGAAGTTTTCCGGACGAGATTTAACATTTAAGTCAGGAGCATTTTTGTAGGTTTGAAGGAATCTGCTGAATTCAAGTGAGAAAAATCTTTTTAGTAGTTCTTCACGGTCGAGGCCTTCAAGCTTGGCGTGGATTTCGGGTAAGTATGGTTCGATTTGGTCCTGGTCGACTTCTTCTTCGGTGACGCGGCTAATTAGCTTGAAGAGCTGTTGTTCACATATTTGTTGTCCAGTAGGGATGTCTTTTTTTTCAAATTTTTGTCCAATGTGTTTTTCGAGTTGAGATATTTTTCTTTGTTCATGGCTGTGAATTATACTCATTGAGACACCGGTTTTTCCGGCACGACCGGTACGGCCACTTCTGTGGATATAACTTTCCAGTTGATCGGGGAGATTATAGTTGATGACATGAGTCAAGTCGGTAACATCGAGGCCACGAGCGGCAACATCAGTCGCCACTAAAAGCTTGGTGTGTCTTTTTCGGAATCTGTCCATTACTTTGTTGCGTTGTTCTTGTGAGAGGTCTCCGTGGAGAGGCTCGGCAGAGTAGTGGTCTTGGGCTAGTTTGTCGCTAATCTCTTGGGTTTCACGCCTGGTGCGGCAGAATATGATTCCATATATGTCAGAAGTGTTATCGGCAAGTCTTCTTAGAGCTTCATAGCGGTCTTTGGCTTGTGCCATGTAGTATTGGTGTCGTACATTTTTAGTTCCAATGTTTTTTTGGTCGGAGCTTATTTCCACAGGATTCTGCATGTATTTCTTGGCAATCTGGGTAATGCTGCTTGGCATTGTCGCAGAGAATAGTAGAGTCTGTTTTTCTTTCGGAGTTTCACTCAAGATGGCATCAAGATCGTCTTTGAAGCCCATGTTGAGGATTTCGTCTGCTTCATCCAGAACTAGGTATTTAATATGGTTAAGGTTGAGCTTTTTTCGACGGATTAGATCATGGATTCGTCCGGGAGTTCCTACTATTATCTGATTTTTGTTTCTTAGGGCATTGATTTGAATGTCGATGCGTTGTCCTCCATAAATTGTCAGAGTGTTGATGTTTGGGACATATTTGGTGAACAATTCAATGTCGTTGGTGATTTGGAGACCGAGTTCGCGGGTGGGAGATATAATTAGTGCTTGTATCTCTTTGAGGTTCGGATCGAGTTTGTGAATTATCGGCAGCGCAAAGGCGGCAGTTTTACCTGTTCCGGTCTGAGCAAAGGCCAATAAGTCCTGTGATGACTCCAATATTACTGGTATTGCTTTTTGTTGGACAGATGTTGGCTCTGTGAACCCAAGGTCATCGAGAGCTTTGATAATTTGTGGATTTAAGCCACTTTCTTGAAATGATTTCATTCTTTTGTGTGTTTAATAATTTTGAGAACCGGTGTTTTCAGGATTTTGGATTGGTGGTCTTCTTATGCTGAAAGTTTAGGCGTTTGCGACACTACATTGTTTTTGTGGTGACTGCAATACATTTTTGACAAATGGATAAAAATATATTTTTATGCTATAATGGTGGGGATGAATATGAAACTAAATTTAGATAGAGTGTGTGCAATTTTTTTGGACTATATTTGTCTGTTCTTATTTGTGTTTCTAGGTTTTGAGTTGTTGTTTTCTTTTGAATTTGAGAATTATCATTTAGCGATAGTGGCTTTAATATCCCTGGTGGCTTATTATTTGGTTTTTGGGGCTTTGTTTAGGCACAGGCTTACTCCCGGTGAGAAGCTGTTTGGTGTGAGGACTCGTGATAAGCAATACCATCGAATTAAGAGGTTAATTGATGATAATTCACCTGTGCATAATCCGGCGGATTTGCCGACATCTGATAAGGCGGCTTTGACCTTTTATGTAATGCTGACTCTTGGAGTGATTGCCGGTTTAGCTTGGCTAGGTGTCTCCTATTTGGTTTTTTAGCGGGGTTTGACGGTCTGATTGGTGGATTAGCGGCGTTTGCGTTCGTGTTCTTTGAGTAGTTTTTTGCGGAGGCGGATTTGGGTAGGCGTGATTTCAGCGTATTCATCTTCTTTGATGTATTCAATGGCGCGTTCAAGGGTCATTGGGGCAATCGGTGTAAGATTTAGGGCTTCGTCTGATCCGGAGGCGCGGACATTGGTGAGCTTTTTGTTCTTAAGAGGGTTTACTGATAGGTCATTTCCTAGGTTTGCTTCTCCGATGATCATTCCTTCATATACTTCTACGGCAGGGCCTATAAAGAGTGGGCCGCGTTCTTGGAGTTTCCATAGGGAGTACGCCATGGTTGGGCCGGTAAATCCGGAGATCATGGAGCCGACGGTGCGTTTTTGGATTGGTCCCATATGTGGTGCGAAGTGATCAAACGCATGATAGAGAGTTCCTTCTCCTCTTGTCATAATCAGGAAGATGGAGCGGAATCCGAGAAGTCCGCGAGTTGGTATTTCCATTTCAATGGTGGTGTTGCCGTTGTCACTGACCATGTTAGTCATGATGCCTTTGCGTTTTCCGAGGGTTTCGATGATTGATCCAGCCATTTCATCAGGTACATTGATGACGGCGTGTTCGATTGGTTCGTGTTTTTCTCCATCAATTTCTTTCATTATTACTTCGGGCTGTGATATTTGAAGTTCAAACCCTTCGCGGCGCATGGTTTCAATCAAGACGGCAATGTGCATTTCTCCACGACCGTAAACCTTGATGGCGTCGCTGTTTTCTTGAAATTCTATTTTTAGTCCGACATTGGTTTCGAGTTCTTTTTCCAGGCGGGCCTTGATGTGTCTGCTGGTAACATATTTTCCTTCGCGTCCGGCAAACGGAGAGTCGTTAACCATGAATTCAATGGCAAGTGCAGGTGGGTCTACTTTGATGGCGGGGAGGGCTTCGGTGTCAGGATTGTCGGTAATTGTTTCGCCAACATAGATATCGGGAATTCCAGCGATGGCGACGATGTCGCCGGCTTGTATTTCATTTACTTCAACGCGATCCATGCCTTGGAAGCTGAATAGTTTGCTTACTTTTCCGCTTCTTCTTACACCTTCATGGTCGATGATAGTTACTGTTTGATTGGTCTTAGCGATTCCTTCGTAAACTCGGCCAATGGCAATTCTTCCCAAGAAGTTATCGTATCCAAGGGTTGCGGTTTGCATTTTGAAGGGGGCGGTAATGTCACCGGCGGATGGTTTGACATGTTCAGTGATGAAGTCAAGTAGAGGGGTGATGTCTTTGTGTTCGTCGGTGAGTTCTTTGACGGCTATTCCATCGCGGGCTATGGCGTAGATGTAAGGGAAATCTAGCTGTTCGTCGGTTGCCCCGAGTTTTGAAAAGAGGTCAAATGTCAGGTCGATGACTTTGTCGGGACGAGCCATCGGTTTATCAATTTTGTTGATGACGACTAATACTTTGTGGCCTAGTTCTAGAGATTTACGGAGGACGAATTTTGTTTGAGGCATTGGTCCTTCGAAGGCGTCAACAACTAGCACTACAGCGTCAACGGTTCGGAGTACACGCTCGACTTCAGATCCAAAATCGGCATGGCCGGGGGTGTCGACGATGTTTATTTTTTTACCGTCGTGGGTGATGGCGGCATTTTTGGCGTAGATAGTGATTCCGCGTTCTTTTTCTTGGTCATTGCTGTCCATGGCTCGTTCTTCGATACCTTTGTGAACATTGAAGTTGTCGCTGGATTTCAAGAGAGCATCTACGAGGGTAGTTTTTCCGTGATCTACGTGGGCGACGATTGCGATATTGTAAGTTTCCATATATTGATTAAGTTTTTGCTGGCAGATCCTAACGAAATTGTGTTGAAAAAACAAACTTTTTCTTTAGAATTCGTTCATGAAAAATTTTATGAGATCTTTTTTCCGCGCTGAATTGTTGTTTGTATGCTCCTTTTTGTTGTTGTTTTCGGGCTGCCAGCAGGGATCAATTGTTGATAGTAATGTCGATAATGAAGTGTCGGTGATTGAGAGGGATAGTGATGCAGGGAGGAATTTTGATGGAGTTTTTGATCCGTTGCATGGGCAGGATGTTGGAAGAGAGTTGCGAAGGGAGGTGAATTTGGGAGTGCCGTTTACATCGCAGGCGCCTGATGGAAACTGGGATTCGCCTTATGATGAGGCTTGTGAAGAGGCTTCGCTGTTGATGGTGGAGTATTTTTATCGAGGTGAGGAGTTGACCAAGGAAATTTCAAATCGTGAGATTAATGCGTTGTATGACTGGCAGACTGTGAATGGATATACTGTGGATGTGGAGATTGCGGAGTTGGCGGATATTGCGAGAGATTATTATGGTAGAGAGGGGAAGGTGTATTATGATGAGGATGTGACGATTGAGAATATTAAGTTTTTGGTTGATTCTGGGTATCCGGTGATTATTCCGGCGGCTGGGAGAATGCTTGGTAATCCTAATTTCAGTGGTGAGGGGCCGCCTTATCATATGGTGGTTGTTACGGGGTATGACGGGAAGTATTTTTACACGAATGACCCAGGTACTAGACGAGGGGAGCGGTTTCGCTATAAGCAGGGGGTATTTGTTGATGCAATACGGGATTGGACGGGGAGTGTTTTGACAATTAATTCTGGTAGAAAAGCATTATTAGTGCTTAAATAGTCGAGAATCAATAAAGTGATTTTTATGTGTTTTTCAGCAACAGCCAGTTTCGTAGCCAGTGGAGTGCTTGCGGCGACAGGAGTGGTGGCGCTTTCTCAGGTGCGAAAAAAGAGAGATTTGATGTTAGCGTTGATTCCTTTGATTTTTGCGTTGCAACAGTTGATCGAAGGGGTGCTTTGGATGAATGTGGGGACTGGAAATTTGTGGGAGGCTTTTTCGAAGCAGGGGTTTTTGTTTTTTGCTTTATTTTGGTGGCCGGCATTTGTGCCATGGGTGTGTTTTGCAATTGAGAGGGAAAAGTTTCGAAGAAAGATTATGGTTTGGCTTTTTGTGATTGGGGTGATTATTGGGACGTTTTTATATGTGAGGGCTTTGACTTTGCCGGCGAATGTAGAGATTTTAAATGCGTGTTTGAATTATAAATTGGAGCTGTTTTGGCCGTATGTGTTTTCCGGTGGCTATTTACTTGTTGTCTTTGCAAGCTTTATTGCTTCAAGTGAGAAGTTGTTAAGAGTGTTTGGGGTGACATTGATGATTTCGGCAGTTTTGGCTTGGGGAGTTTTCAGGTCTGTTTTTATTTCGGTTTGGTGTTTCTTTTCGGCGGTTTTGAGTGTGATAATATGTGTCTATCTAATTAAGAAGAAAAAGAAGTATGGGTTTATTAAAACAAAGGTCTAATTGTTGGAGGATTTCTTCTTGTGACCGTGCCAGTTTTCTGGTCGATGGAGAAAATTATTATAAGGCTTTTTATGAGGCGGTTTTGGCGGCGAAGAAGAGAATTTTTATTGTGGGGTGGGATATTGATAGTAAGTTGGAGTTGGTGCGGGGGGATGAAATAAGCCGAGGGAAACCGAAAACTTTGAGAAAACTTTTGGATTATGTGTTGGCTAAAAATGATGATTTGGAGGTTTATATTTTGACATGGGATTTTAATCCGGTGTTTTTAAAGGAGAGGGAGTGGTTTTCGAAATTGAGGTTTACCTGGAAGGCTTCGGAGAGATTACATTTTGTGAAAGATAATGGTCATCCGTTTACGGGGTCTCAGCATGAAAAGTTGGTGGTTATTGATGATAAGTTGGCGTTTTGTGGAGGTCTGGATCTAACGGCGAATCGATGGGACACAAGAACGCATAAGGTAGTTGATAGAAGGAGAATTAATTCAAGTCATGATTTGTATGTTCCGTTTCACGATGTTGAGTTGATGGTGGAGGGAAAGGTGGCGGAGGATTTGGGTGATCTTGTGAGAGAGCGCTGGTACCGAGCAACAAGGGATAACATTGCGAAGGTTGAAGATAAGGGGAAAGGAGATTTTGATTTTTTTGATTGGGAAATTGGAGAGGCAAAGATTGGAATTGCGAGAACAAGACCTGAATTTAAGGGATATCCGGAGGTGAGGGAGATTGAACGATTGTTTGTTGATATGATTGAAAATGCGAAAAATGAGATTTTTATTGAAAATCAGTATTTTAGTTCCAAGGTGATTCATGCAGCTTTGGTTGAAACCCTGAAACGGGAAGATGGACCATATGTGACGATGATTTTGCCGCAAAACTCAGGTGGTGTTTTTCAGGATCGTACGGTGGGGAGGGTGCAAAATCCGATGTTGAAGACATTATATCAAGCAGATACATATAATCGTTTGGCGATCTATTGTCCGCGAGTTCATGGGGCGAAGTTTTTTAAGATTCATAGTAAGTTGATGGTGGTGGACGACACTTATTTTAGGGTTGGTTCGGCGAATACTATTAATAGGTCTATGGGCTTGGATACGGAGACGGATTTAGTGATTGACGGATCGGAGTCGGAAGTTTTACGAGAGAAGTTTCGATTTTGGAAGTTGGATATTGTGGCGGAGCATTTGGGGGTTTCGGTGGGTGCCTTGGAGGATGAGCTTGATAAGGTGGACGACTTGAATTTGGCGATTAAGGAGGTGTCTAATCCTGAAAGGGGACGGTATCTGCAGTTTATGGAGATAGAAAAATATCAGAAATTTGAAGAGAATATGACATTTAGTGAGTTTTGTGATCTGGAGTCGCCGTCTAAGGCGGATTTGATGTTTGATTTCATTTATTTGAAGACGCGTCATATGAAGCAGCGGTTTCATCACAGTTTGTGGTTTAGAAGCGGTTTCTTTTTGAGTTTTTTGATGATTGCTTTCGTGACTTTGAATGTTTTTATTGAGGGGTTTACGACGGCGGAGGTGAGGAATTTTATTGTTGATAATACGGGAAGTTTTGCACAGCTGGTAATTGCTCCTTTGGTGTTTGTTTTGTTCTCGATTTTGCTGATTCCTTTGAATATTTTAGTGATTGTAATTGCGACTTTTTTCCCGTTGAAGAGTGCGATGGTGACGATGATTCTGGGGATGAGTCTGGCGATTGTGGTCGATTATTTCTTTGGTTTGATGTTTAGGAATAGTAAGGTTTTGCAGAAATTCTTAAAGGAGTATTCGGAGTTTAAAGTGCGTCTTAATAATATGGAGTTTTGGCCGATAATTTTATTGCGAGTTTTTCCGGTTTTGCCGTTTTCGGTGGTTAATTTTTTGGCGGGGACATTACAGGTGAATCTGCTAAAGTTTTGGGCGGGGACACTGCTGGGTGTTTTGCCGGCAGCAATGTTGGTGCTGTTATTTCAAAAATCTTTATTGACCCTGGTGGCAAATCCGTCTTTTGGTGGAAGCTTGGTATTCTTGATGATGTTGGGGTTGGTGTTGTTGCTGGGGGGATTTGTAAAAAGGAGGCTTTTGGGAAGGTATTAACGCGATTTAAAAAGTTATTATGGTTGACTGAAGTTATTTCTTAGGTAGGATTCTGGTGTCATAATGTTTAATTAACGAGGATGGCAAAGCGTTTAAAAGTTGCAATCTGCGGTGCTTCAAAAGGGGATTTGCGAGAGGATGTTTTAATGAGAGTTGAGAGATTGGGTGAGTTGATTGCTGCCAACGGACATGTTTTGTTGACAGGGGCTTGTACGGGATATCCCGAGGCGGCCTGTGTGGGCTATAAGGCTTTAGGAGGTGATATGAGTGTGGGGTTTTCTGTTGGAAATAATTGGGAGGAAAATTTAAAGCTTTATCCGGGGATGGATGAAGGTATTTTTGATTTGGTGGTTTATACGGGGTTGGGAGAGGGACGGAATTTTGTACTGGTGAAGAGTGCAGATGTCTGTATTTTTATGGGGAAAGGAAGCGGTACTTTGATGGAATTGACGATTGCTTTGAAATATGGGAAACGAATTGCGGTTTTGGATAATAGTGGAGGGATTGATGAAATTTTGGATCAGGTTTTGGATCTTTCTTGGGATCATTATCCAGAGATTGTTCGGAGCGCGGATCCGGAGGAATTGGTAAGGGCTGTTTTTCATTAAAAATTTTTTATGAGCAGATTGGATAATTCTTTGGGAGTTGGATTGGATAATATGGCGATTGCTGAAGCGGTGGAGAAGCAAGAAATTGAGGAGGTTTTGACGACCAGTGTGCGCATGATGAACGCGAAATTGATAAATATTATTTGTGATAAAAATATTCCGAAGGGAGCTCATATTGATTTGCAGTATGCTTTGAGGTCGGGTTATCTGATTCATCAATTTGATGATGGAGAGCTTGGTGATATGCTTGCAAGATTGGGTTATGTTGTCAGTTATTCGGTGATGGGTATTAGTGGTGAGACGGTTTATGCTCCTCCGGAATTGCCAAAACCGGGAAGTGTTACTTTTGTGCTGGATACTTCTGCGGGTACTTCGAAAACTTTGATTGGTGCGGCAAATTGGCATTGGGATAATAGAGTTTCGGTGAGTCCTGATATGGAGTTACCGGATGGTTGGAGATGGAAGAGTGCGACAAAGTATTTTGTTACGGCGTTGAGTATTTCTGATGATTCGAAAGTTTTGGTTAAAGAGGCAGGTTGTAAGACGATTGATGCGGAAGTTATTTCTTTGCCGATGAGTTTTTATAACAAATTGGATAAATTGGTTCCGGGGAAGAAGTTACGGGCGTTTTTAGGGAGCGGGGGAAACATCAGATTTATTGATGATTTGGGGGATGTTTTTTATGGGAAAAAGCCACAGACTCTTGAAGAAGTCGAGGCTTTGGCGGACAAATTTGACTATTTTACTCCTTCTCAAAGGGCAAATTTCGTAAAGTTTCATTTGAAGCCGGAGGAGCCTAAAGGCGATCTAGAATCTTATCGAGCTTTGCGTTGAGGATTTCAAACTGTTCAGAGGTGATGGAGGAGGGGCTTGCTTGTTTGAATTTTGGCGCTTTGAAGTTATCTTTTGTGAATGCTCGGGGTTGGTTGTTTTTTGATCTGTCATTGTCTTTTTGAAAACAGTCACTGCAGTAAACGGGTTTTTCGCCGCTGGGTCTAAAAGGAACTCGGCAGTCTCTTCCGCAACTGCTGCACTCGGTTTCGTGCATGGTTACTCTTGGAGCTCTATTGTCGGAGTCTCTGTCGGCAAATCTTGAGGGTCTGAAGCTGCGTTCGTCAGATTTTTTATCGTATTTTCTTGAGGCAAAATTGCTTCCAGTCGGGCCTTTTTGGGCATATTTTTTGGGACCTTTGCCGGCGTTGCGTCCTTTGTTGTGATTTACCATTTTGTGAGAGATATTTTAATTGAGATGCAATCTATGCTTATTAGGGATTTATAGCAATACAAAAAATGTGGGGTGCAATCTTATTCTGTTTGGGACGGTGTCAATTTCCCCAGCGGGAAATTGCACCTCAGATCTCGCCTTTAGGTGATCTTCACCATACTTATTTTGCTTTAAGCGATTAAGTGGGCTGCGGCTAACATGTACGCCTTGCCCATGTCTCGCGATGCATGATCGCTCGACATAATCGCGATGACGCAAAATAAGTGATAGGCGAAGATTACCATGAATTAAGTCTGTGAGAGGCACCGGCCCGCAAAGGCTCCGATATGCCTAAACAGAATAAGATTGCGCCCTGGTAGAAAGGGTAGTTAGCTGCAAGTTCAACAAGGCTGACATTTTCTTAATTTGCGGTACAGTAGCAATGATAAATTTGTAATATAATTATATGGTAGATATATATGTGCCTTCAAATGATGAGCTTGATAGCATGCTGGATGAAGCGGAGAGGGAAGCATTTGGAGTATTTGAGGATTTGTTTGCAAAGAAAACAATACGATCGGAGACAATGACTCGAGAGGAGGTGATTGCTTTGGAGCAAATAGTTGGAAGCTGGGGTTCATTGAATCACTATGCATATCTTATGGAAAAGGTTAATGCAGGTGATGAAGAGGCGGTAATTGATTGTATGGCAGCGCATGATCTTTCGATGAAATATGCATTTGATGATTTGAGAAGGATTATGGATGGTTTTATGAGAGATCCAGAGGCACGTAAGCTTATGAATGAGGGGTTACAAGATGTTGGATTGAGACTTTTGGATCCAGATGATCCTAATACACTTCCTGTCCAACAGGCACAACTGATGATCGGAGAGCGTGCAATAGCTTGTGTGGACGATGTGTTAGGTGAAGTTGTGGAAGAATATAGGAATAGGAGTGGTAAAAAATAGTTGGTGGTTTACTGAAAATCCACTTTGGGGAGCGGCCAATGTGGAACAGTCTTTAATGTTATTCGTCAAACAGCTGGGGTAATTTTGCCATCTTTGATCGCCCAGACCTCACCAAAGAAGTGAAGATCTTTGCCGTCTACGAAAATGCCATCACCGTCATTGCAGGCATAAATGGTTTTTCCGCTTTCTTTTGAGTATGTTTTGAGTTTTTCTTTGATTTCATTGTTGCCATCAAAATGAGGGAAAAAATCAAAGTTATTCAATGCTAATGCCGAGAGGTCTGTTAGCCCAACACAATTCTGATCATCACTAATATCAGCATCGATTGTCGTTGTAGCTATCGATTCGGACATGAGAATACTGCCTGCAGAAAGACCAATTAAAATGCCACCATTATCAACAAACTGACGGAGTATTGGTATAAAGCTGCGTTTTTTAAGTAGGCTTAGAAAAGTGAAGGTGTTGCCACCGGAAAGAAATATAGCGTCGCAAGATAATAATTTGGGGATATTATCTTCGTCATATTCTTCATCAAGATCAAAGTAGAACAAATCTGGAATGCCAAATTGTTGGTACCATTCAATTTTTCGTTTAAAAAAATGTCTTGTGGGGTCAGATTGGGATGGAATGTATCCTATTTTTGGTGTTGTACCTGAAAAAATCTTTAGGAGCGCCTGATCAAGCTGAGTGCTTTCATCAATTTGGTCACTATGGAGAAATAGTTTTTTCATAGTGTGGTGAAGTGCGGGTCTGGATGTAGAGGTGTACTAAAATGGCTCCCCCGACTGGATTCGAACCAGTGACCTACCGGTTAACAGCCGGTTGCTCTACCGCTGAGCTACAGAGGATTATTTGACAACGGGGGTAATATACGGAAGTTGTTTGAGGTTTTCAATATTATTTTTTCAGTGCGTTTCAGGTCGCCAACTAGGGTGTTTTTTCGAGGACGAGGATGTTGCGGGCGACGACCTGGTCGGCGCGGCTGTAGGTGAATATTTCGGTGATGCGGAAGCCGGAGTTTTGGGCGATTTTTTTGAAGGTGGGGTGGTAGATGAGGGTGCTTTTGTTTTGGAAGGCGGGGAGGCAGATGGCAATTTTTCCTCTTGGGGGTAGGATTTTGTGGGCTTTGGGTAGCCACACTTTGTGAAGCTGGGTGAGGTGTTCGAAGATTTGGTCTTGGGTGGGGCGGTCAGGGAAGGAGTGTTGGGGTGGGCCGAGGTAGCTTTCGGTGACGATGCAGTCGGGTTGAGTGTTGAGGTCGTGGGCGGTGAGTTCTTGGACATCTTTTTCAAAAATTTGGAATTGGGCGGTGGATTTGTAGTTGTTTTTGAACCATTTGCAGTTGGTTTCGGAGGCGTGGACCATGTCGGGGTTGTTGTCGCTGCCGATGGCGTTGAATCCCATGAGGTTGGCTTCGATGAGGTATGTGCCGGTGCCTGAGAAGGGGTCGTAGATGGTCCAGGGCTTTTTGTTGTCGAGTTTTGGGGAGATGAAGTTGATCATGATTTGAGCGAGCTTGGGTGGGGTCATGCCGATTTTGGCGTCGCGGATGGGTTTTTCGTAGTCACGGATGGAGTAGAAGTCGATGTCTTGGAGGGTGATGGTTTTTCCGAGGTAGGTTTCGAGGTTGCCTTTGAGGATGTTGAGGTCGATTCCTTTGGTGAGGGCTTTGCTTTTGTGGATGGCGGCGGAGCCCGGTGGGGCGAAGTTTTTGTTGATGAAGCGGCTATTGAGGTCGAGGGATTTTAGGATTTTTTTAGAAAAACTTAATAACTGCTTGGTATAAGAGAATTGTTGACCTTTGAAATTTTCGAGTGTTAGGCCGAAGGGGATTTTCCCGGATCTGTCAGTGAACTCATCAATGAGAATTCTTTCAAGTACTGTTTTGAAATCCTCAACGGTGCTGTCGTTGCTGAGGGTGTCGGTGATTTCGACAATCTTAATGGTGCCGCCGAGTCGTTGTTGGAGCTTGGGGAAGTCTATGCTTGAAGATAGCTTGAAGAGTGCAAATTCGCCGATTTTGGTTTCGAAGGAGTCATTGGGCAGGATGGAGCGCAGCTCATGCAGGCAGATCTTGGGTTGGCGGCCGAGTTGAAAGGCGTAGTAATTCATAATAAATTTTTTGTATGTTAGCTTATATCAGAAAAATGTCTATTGTAGAATGGAAATTAATGGGACTTTTTGTAGTGGGAATGGTGGTGGCTTTTGGATTTGGTTATGTGGGGTTTCGTTATGATTTGGTGGAGTTGTGTCGTGTGCCAATGATAATAGGGGAGTATGGTGTTGATTTTTAAAAGGAAAAATTAATTTCGCAATCCTTAAAGAGGGGAGTCTGTTGTAAATTTCTGCTAACAAGGTATTTTGGAGGTAAATCGTTAATCAAAATATCTTATGTCAATGTCATTAAACAGAGTTCAATTAATTGGAAATTTAACTGCCGATCCAGAAATGAAGCAGATTCCGTCCGGGCAGATGGTGACGACTTTTAGTCTGGCTACAAACCGTACTTGGACTGACGATAGTGGTCAAAAGCAGTCTAAGGTAGAGTTTCATAATTTGGTAGCATGGGGAAAATTGGCTGAGATTTGTGGACAATACTTGAAAAAAGGTGGCAAGGCTTTTGTGGAGGGGCGACTTCAAACTAGAGATTGGGAGGGGCAAGATGGTGTGAAAAGATACCGAACAGAGGTGGTTTTGGAGAATATGATTATGTTGGATCGTAAGGGTGAGAGTATGGGAGGTGGTGATATGGCTGCCGGAGCTATGGCGGGAGGAGCGGCCGGCGTGGCGGCTCAACAAGGAGATGATGGCGGTTTTAAGCCGGCCGATGGTGGACAAGGTGAAGAAGAGGTCAGTATTGACGACTTGCCGTTTTAGGTGTATGATTTCGTCTTTAATTTTGGGCAACCATAATTGAAAGAGTAAGGGGCGTCTATCCATTTCACATGATAATCACATTCGGATTGTCAGAGGTGGGTTAGAACGCCCCTTCGTATCGCTTGGTAATCCACAATCGAAATTGTGATTTACGAAGCAGTGTGCCTTTTGCGAACCCCAATCGTTCTTTTGGCATTTAGGTGTTGGCCTTTTTGTCATCCATCGGATGCAAAAAATGGCACGCCTCCCCACTGTTCTAGCACTTTCTTTTACAACGCGCGCTTATGCGTTCAGTTTTTTGTTTTTGTTTTTGTGTCCGCTTCGCGGACGAGTTTTTTTGTTTGTTTTTTGGTTTTTATCCATCGTTTTCCGGTTTGAATAAACAAAACGGAGTGATGGACCTTTTCGCCTAGGGATATTTGTTGTTGGGCCCAGGCGGAAAGTAGGGAGTAGAGAGATTGTATTTGTGTGGTTGATACAATCCCTTTAGCCCCTACTTTCAAAGGTTTTTGAGGAGGCTGTGGTGTTAAAGGTCATTTTTGAAATTAGATAATTATATCAGTTTTTGGGTTTTTATGCAATGGTTATGCGGATATTTTAATTTAAGGTTTGATTTGAGGGCTTAAAATGATTAAAGTGCTTTCTGTTAACTAAAAAAATATGTCAAAGGGGCTGGAAAACACGGCGGATTTGTATTCGGGAAAGTTGTTTTTGTTGGTGGGGCCGTCGGGTTCGGGGAAAGGGACGGTGATGGAGGAGTTTAAGAGGAAGTATAAGGGGTTTGTGTATCCGGTTTCATATACGACGCGGGCGCCGAGAGAGGGGGAAAAGAATGGGGATGTTTATTTTTTTATTGGAAAGGAGGAGTTTGAGGTGATGATTGAGGAGGGGAAGTTTTTGGAGTATGCGGTGGTGCACGGGGAGCATTATTATGGAACGGTGAAAGAGGAGTTTTTGGCGCCGTTGAGAGTCGGGGCGGCGGTGATGAGGGAGGTTGATATTCAGGGATTTGTGTCGATTCGGGATTTGGTGCCGAAGGAGAATTTGGTGTCGATTTTCATTAAGGTTGGCGGTGGTGATGAGGAGCTGGTGGCGAGAATTTTGAGAAGAGGCGAGATGAGTGATGAGGAGCTGAAAAAGCGTTTGGAAAGCGCGAAAAAGGAGATTGCGATGGCGGATGATTGTGATTATCAGGTGGAGAATTTGTGGGGGCAGGCGATGGATTGTGTGGCGGAGGTGGAGAAAATTGTTCTTGATGAGATCGAGAAATTAGGGTAGTTGATTTATGTAAATACTGGGGATTGGCCAAGTGGTAAGGCAACGGGTTCTGGTCCCGTGATCGGGGGTTCGAATCCCTCATCCCCAGCCAAACGGAAAAAATCGAGCACTGTTGACCCGCTTCCCTATGAGAGACGGGCGGCTTTGAAGTTTAATGGTCTATTGTGCTATTTGTTCTAAAAACCATTTATATAAGTCATCGTCTTTATATGCATTAGTGCAAACTTCATGTCCTTCAGTCTCATAGATTTTAAATACTACTTTGTTGCTTTGCCCCGTTAGTTTATTTATGATTTCTTCCGCTTTTTTGAATGGTATGGCTTTATCCTGTTTTCCGTGAGCAGCCCAAATAGGTTTATCTTTTAACTTAATCACCTCATCTGGATTATGCATATAGCCTGCAATTGGTGCATACGCTGCAAATTTATTTGGGTTAGTTACTCCGTAATGCCATACGCCGGCTCCCCCCATGCTCATGCCTGTTAAGTACATTTGTTTCTGATTTACTTTGTGGGCTTGGCTTATATTGTCTACTAAGCTCATTACCTCGTTGTATATTGCCTCCCACTTTTTTTCTGCAGGACATAAGGGTGCAAGTACGATAAATGGGAAATCTGTCCTATTTTTTATTAGGCTTGTAAGACCGTATCTATCTAATTTATTTGGATCATTACCTCGTTCTCCGCTTCCATGAAGGAAAACTATGAGTGGCCATTCTTCTTTGTTTTCATAATTGGTCGGGAGATACATGCGATATGGCAAAGCTTGGTTTGTAGTTTCTGGTGTGGAATCAATTATCTTCATAGTTGTTTCTTCATCATGAAATTTATAGCTGGGGTACCACATATAATATTGTTCTTCTTCTCTAATATTTCAAATCCTTGCTTTAAAAAAAACTCTTTTGCGGGAACACTAACTTCTGCGTGCAAATGTGGTATTTTTTGATTGATAGCCTCTTTTTCAATGGCGGTGTAAAGCATACTCCCTACACCTTTTCCTTGGTATTTGTGGTGTACATAGAAGTAGTCAATATGTCCATCTGGCTCCAATTCTGCAAACCCAACGATTTTATCATCACCTACAGCGACAAAAGGATTTTTCTTTTGTATTCGTTCCTTCCACTCATCCATATCTTTGTCATGTGGTGCCCAACGTTCAACTTGCTCTCTTGTATAAACTTCTCCGTTAATAATGTGAGTTGTATCATGATAAAGTTGCCATAATTCTTGTTCTTCTCCTGGTTTATATCTTCTTACCTGCATATATTATTTGCTAAGTGCTACTAGCTACGGATTTAATAACACTGAGTATCAAAGTGTAGTCAATACCTTCAAAGTCAGTAGTATCTATGTCTAAAACCTTACCCTCTATGTCGAGAGCGGGTAGTTTGCCTTTTGAAAGAACATTTTTGAACTCATCGTAATTTTGATCGTCAACATGTCCGGGATGACGCTCATCAGACTCTGATCGTTTTTTGAAACGCTCAAAAAGAATTTTACCATCCGTATTACACATTATCTGTAATGTTGAAAACTTGTATTTTTCTTGCAAATTAAGAAATTTATCCTTATCAAATTCTGGGTTAAAATTGCTTTCTACAATGACTGATTGGCCAACTTTCAAGAATGAATCAAGAAGCTGATAGAGAACTTTATAACTTGCTAAACCGAGCTTCTTTGACCATTCACGATCCCCAACTCCGAGAGAATCAAAAAGAGATTCCTTGATGTGATCTCGACTGATTAGAGGTATGCAAAGTTCTTTGGCAATCTTTCTGCTAAGTGTTGTTTTTCCGCTGCAAGGAAGTCCGGTTATTATTAAAAGCAAAGTTTTTGTCATGTTGTTCGTTGGCTTTCATATATCGTTTTGCGATCTAATCTTTTTGGTAGCATATTGTTATTGTAGCAGTTTCTGTTTTTTACTCAATTAGCTTGAGTGTGGGCAGTTTATTCCACTTGCCCTAAAATTCCCTCTCAGGCTGATTGACAGTTGTGTGAGAAAGCGTGAGGCGGTTTACCATTGTTTGATAGCTGGTTTCTGTGATGCCGAGGGCGGGGAGCCATTCCTCTCTAAAATAGCGATCTAGTTGTTGGCTTCGGGGGTGTGTATCACTGTGGTAACGATCGAAGTCTTTGCGATTTTGCACTTTGTCGGCAATTAGCATTTGGTTGACGTCTTTTAGTGGAGACAAGCGCAATTGGGCAAATGAGCTGGTGCTGCGCTCCGCCAACCATCCGTTGGCAATATTTCGGTATTCCATGGCCAGTGCCAGTGCTTCCTGACTAGTATCTAAATCATTGATTCTTTCAAAGTTTGCCAATAAATCTTCGTCTGCTTGCAGGATTGGATGTAGGCAGAAAGCTGCATGAGCTCTTGGTGTTGCTCCAATCCAATTAAGTACTGCACGGCCTTCGTCTATATGGTTCATATAGTAAACTTTTGATCTTGTAGCTGCTTGATCACCATAGTATGTCTGAATCTCTTTGTATTCGGGGATGTCTTCAATGGTGAGGCAGACGTTATCGATCCCGTTGTGGTCTAGGTAGCCTTTGAGATTACATTCTTCTGATGTGAGCACGGGGAGTTCTGTTTGTTCGAAGACTTTTGGATAAAGTTGTTTTCCTCGGTGTTGGGACAATATGTAGATGGCTTGATAATCTTTGTCGTCATAGCGCATTAGGGCGACAAGGACTTTTTGTCTAATTTCTATTCTTTTTAGTTGTACTCCAAGTCTCAAGAGCTGCACGGCTCTATTTTCAATATAGCGTTGAGCTGATTCGTGGTTGTCGGCTTCGAGATCTAGTCTTTTGGGGACTTCTGACATGTTTTAGAAATAAATGGAAGGGGATTATGATGACTTTTTTGTTTGTGTATGTCAAATGGGGGCGGTGGAGGGCTGCTGGCATTAGACAGCTAAGGTAGCCACAAAAAAATTTTCATATCGACCGGAGTACAGAATTATACTTGTTTGAGGAATATCTTTATTTGGGAGAGTCTCATTTTACAATCGCCCATCATGAAACATGTATCTTTACTTGTTTTGTCATAGAAACTAGTCATAAACCCATGGTCGTCTAGTACATTGTATTTTACGGATCTTCTTGGGGAATATTCTCCTGGTTTTTCTTCTGGATGACAGATAGCGTCCCTGAAAAAAAGCACTAATTCTTTGAGATTATTTATGGTTACGACTTTTCTTCTTTTAAACCTCATTTGTTGTGGGGTTATTTCAAATTTTTCAGCTATATCAGCAGATTTCTCATCTTTTGCAAACAGATGGACTAGATTAAGGAGAAGTCTCGTGAAGTAGGATTTTATGAGTATATCTCTTCTTGCATTATCGTTTCTATATTTTGTTAACTCTTTTGCTACATTTCCTAAAAATGCTGGTATGGTTTGAGTACTTGTTTTTTCGAGATATTCAAGTCTTCGGATTAAGATGTTGCATTCTGCAATTAATGCATTTTTGAGATCTGTCATATTGCAAATTGTTGAAATTGGCTTTGAAAGTTTATCTTTGTTATTAAAGAATTTTATTTTTGAAATAGATTAGTAGAAGTATCAATATACAAAATAAAATTATGGTCATTGTCCAAAGTGGGCCTATTGCTCTTGCTATCCAAAATAATCCCACAATAATTCCTACTATAGTTATAATGTGGGTAGTTTTCGCAAATATTTTACCGCTTTTTTGCATTAATGGATCAATCCATTCTGTTAATTCTAATCCTGCTGAAAGCACCATAATTCCTGAAAATGTTAAAATAGCGCCATATGAAAGTGATTCAAGAAGGTTCTCATGTTGGTTGTTGGATAACTCGGTAAATAAATGTATGCCGAAAAACAGCATTACGACCCCTGATAACACCATGGTGATCTTTTGTGTTTTGCCTAGTCCCTTTGCTATTATTCCAATTCCTGTGATTGGCAGGATAAATAATTTGAAAACTAATTCTCCGTCTGTGTAATTATTGAGTGAATATAATGATTCCTGAGAATAATATTGAGCAAACATAAAAACCCCTACGGATAACAAGAATAATCCTAAGATGAGAATGCTGATCTGTTTAAGTTTAGGTTTCCATTTCTGCCATTTTTTCCATTTGTGCCAGGGTAGAAATGGAAGAAAACCTAAAAAACATACTATAATAACAAGCGGAAGCACCATGTTTAAAAGTATGGAGTAATCAGGAGTTGCTCCGCCAGTAAATACCATTAAAGTAATTAATAAACCTAATAGTATCGACCAAATTGCTGCTAGCATGCCAATTAAACGGAAATTATGCTTTTGTTTTTGATCATTGTGTGTGATTTTGTTCATACTGTTTTGATATCATTTTTCACTTAAATTTACAATGCATGAGAAGCAAAACCAACAAGAGATAGAGCGAAAGTTTTTGCCCAAGATGGGGGAGCTGCCTTTTGAGTTGAATGAGGGAGAGGGGGTTTTGTGTGAAAGGTATTGTTTGTATGCTAATGAGGGGGAGGAGTTGAGGGTGCAGAGGAAGGGTGGGGTTTGTGAGTTGGAGTGTAAGTTTGAGGAGGGGGCGTTGGTGCGGTCGGGGTTGAAGGTTGAGATTTCGGAGAGGATGTTTGAGGAGCTGTCGAAGAAGACGGTGGGGAGTCGGGTTGTCTATGAGAAGTTTAAGACGCCGTTTGCCGGGGTGTTTGTGAAGAGGTATCGGGAGAATTTTGAGGGGTTGGTGCTGGTGGAGGTGGAGTTTGAGAGGTTGGAGGATGAGAAGGGTTTTGTTGCTGAGGCGTGGATGGGGGCGGATGTGAGTGAGATGGAGTTTTGTCGCGATGCGGGGTTGGCGAAGTTTGGTTCTTTTGAGGAGTTGAGGGAGGCGTTTGCGGATTTGTTTTGCTGATGTTGCAATGGGAGGGTAGTGAGGCTATATTTGAGGCATGAATGTTTTTAGAAATTTTTTAGTTGCGGGGTTTGGTTTGGGGTTGGTTTTTATGAGTTTTAATGGGGTTTTTGCTGAGGGGGAGTTTTCGGATTTGGAGGGGATTCGTTATCGGGAGAATGTGGTGAGGCTTGCGGAGATGGGTGTGATTAATGGTTATGCTGATGGCACTTTTCGTCCTGAGAATAAGGTGAATCGGGCGGAGATGATTAAGATTGTTTTTGCTTATTTGGAGGAGGGTGCTGAGAGTTATGGTGGAGGGTGTTTTGAGGATGTGGGAGGGGAGTGGTTTGCTGGGTATGTGTGTCGGGCGAAGGAATTGGGTATTGTGAGCGGGTATGAGGGGAGATTTTATCGCCCGGGGGCGGAGGTGAATATGGTGGAGGCTTTAAAGATTGTGATGGAGTCTTTTGATTTGCCGGTTGATGGGGTAAAGGAGGGGGAGAAGTGGTATATCCCTTATATGGAGTTTGCTCATGAGAATGATTTATTTTCAAAGTATGGTTATTTGCCGGGGAAGAGTGCGACGCGTGAGGAGGTGGCGTTTTTGGTTGATAGGGTGGGAGAAATTCAGAGGAATGAGTCTTATCTTTATGCAGAGCGCAATACGGCTTCCTTGGGATGTGGGCAAACGACTCCGAGTTCTCCGCCGACAAAGTTCACAGTGCGGGGTGTGGAGCGGTCGACTATTACGGTGATTCCAAGAGATTATATTCCGAGTGAGCAGGTGGCGGTGGTGTTTGCTTTTCATGGGCGGACAAATTCCAACGAGAGGGTGAGAAGTTATTATGGAATTGAGAAGGCGGATTTTAAAAAGGCAATTTTTATTTATCCGGCGGGGATTCAGCGGGCTTCCGGGTATACTTGGTCGGATGGCGGTGATGCCCCTGGGAATCTGAGGGATTATGAGTTTTTTGATGTGATTTTGGAGGAGGTTGCAAGTAAGTATTGTGTAAATATGGATGAGATTTATGCGGTTGGGCATTCGCTGGGCGGCTGGTTTACAAACAGTTTGGCGTGTGCGAGGGGAGATGTGTTGAAGGGTGTGGCGTCGCTGGGGGGATCGAGAACAAATAGTAGTTGTACTGGCCCGGTGGCGGTGATGCAGTGGCATAATCCTAATGATGCGTTGGCATCTTTTTCGAGTGGTGAGGTGGCGCGGAATTGGTTTTTAGATCAGAATCAGTGTTCGCGGGAGGCGGTGCCGGTGGAGCCGGCGGCGGGGAGTTGCGTGCTTTATCAGGGGTGTGGAGATTTCACGCCGGTGGTGTGGTGTCCGCATACAAACGATTATGATTCGAGGGGGCAGTATTATACGCATAACTGGCCATCATTTGCCGGTAAAGAGATGTTGAAATTTTTTACGGGGTTGAAGTAGCGAAGGGTGCTCGGTCCATGTGTTTGATCAAAACGGGTTTAGATTAGCCGTTTTGGCGGTTTTGTGGTATAATGCAGTATTGAGTTTTAATAAATAAAAACAAAAATACTGTGAGTGCGGAATTTATTAGTTTTATTGGAATACCGTTGTTGATCTTTGTGGCTCGTGTCTTTGACCAGACGCTGGGGGCGCTGAGGATTTTGTTTATCTCGAAGGGGAATAAGCTTTTTGCGCCCCTGGTGAGCTTTTTTGAGGCGTTGATTTGGATACTGGTGATCGCGCAGGTTTTGCAGAATTTGGGTAATGCGTTTGCTTATATTGCTTATGCATTGGGGTTTGCGACGGGTAATTATATGGGGATTTTGGTGGAGGAGAAGTTGGCGATGGGAATTAATATGATCAGGGTTATTACGCGAAGTAATTCTCAGAAGATTCAGAGGAAGTTGCGAGAGGCGGGTTATGGATTTGTGAATTTAATTGGGGAGGATATTGATGGTGGTGAGAATGTTTTGTTGATTATTGTAAATAGAAAGGAGGTTTCGAAGGTAGTTGCTTTGGTGCGAGAGGTTCATCCGCACGCTTTCTTCTCGGTGGAGGAGGTTCAATCGGTGAGCGATATTGGTTATCCTTTGAAAGTTAGTGGAGTTCGAAAAAAGAAGAATAAAGTATCTCATACCCCATTTGTTGTGGGGGATGTTATGGGCAATATGAGGAAGTTTTTTGTGAGGAAGTAGTTTATTGGGATTTTACCATCACGTGATAGGTTTCGCGTGACGAGAGGTAGAGGGCAACATCACCGAAGATTTTTTTCCATTTTATGCTAAATGGGAACTGAGGAGTTTTTTGAAACCCTAATTTCTGATAGAAGGGAATGAGTGCGGTCTTACAGAGTAGGTAAATAGGTTTTTTTAGTGTTTTGATTGATTGAGAGATGAGTTGGCCGGCGAATCCTTGGCGACGATATTCGGGAAAGGTGTAGACATCTTTGAGGTGATAAAAGGTTTTGTGTTGAGAAATGACGCAGTATGAGAGGAGTTGTTTATTTTTGAGGTAGTAGCATTGGGAGTTCGTGAAGATCGGCAGCGGGTCTTGGTTGGTGCTGTTTTTGATGATGTGCCAGAGGATTTGGCGTTGGTCCCAGGTTTTTGATCGATGGAGGGCTTGTTTGCCGGCAATTGCCATGTGTGAGATTGGTTTACTTTGTGTGTTTTTCCAAGTATTGGATGATGTCGTTGGATTCGTAGAGGGTGTCGGCGGTGGTTAGGTTTACTAGGAAAGGTACTTGTGCTTTGCCGCCGAGCTGCATAAGGATTTTACGATTTGGGGCATCGGTTTTTGAGACAACTGAAATGTAGGGAATGTTTTTATCGGACATGTATTGTCGGACTTTGAGACAATAAGGGCATTCTTCTTTGTGAAAAAGTAGGTACATGTTGGGCTGGGTTAGTATTCAATAGATTGAATGTTGGATAGTGTTACTTGGTTATCACTGTCGATGCTAAATTCTGATGTAAAGCCAGCCATGATGTGGCCGTCTTCATAGGTTGCGGTGACTTGGTTGGGATTGGTGAATGTCAGGTCAGTTACATACCAAGTGCCTCCGAGTACGGGTTCTGTAGGGCTGATGTCGTTGATGTTTTCATTAATGTATTCTCGGACGAGAGTTTGTTCTTCCGCTGTCATTTCATTGTTTTGAGGGGTGCAGCCAATAATGGTTGCAGATATTGCAACGAGGGCGATTAGTAGAGCAATAAGTTTGTTTTTTTTCATTTTGATGGTTGTAAGTAGATTGGGTAAATATAACTTTACTTGGTTGGTAGTGGAGTGTCAAATTGTTGGGAGTTGGCCTTTTTGTATGTAGAAAGTGTTGAAACTCTGTTAGTCTGTTGATGAATTTGATGATGAAATTATATGTTTATGCTGGTGATTATAAAGGTGTTTCTTATTTGGAATTATAGTTTTTCTTTGTTTGAGGGAGGATGGCAATTTGAGGATGCGATGAGTGTCGTTTATCCGATGGAAAGATTTGAGGAGAGGATTAATTTGAAAGAATTTGGTACTTATGTAGATCCAAATAATTCGCCGGTGAGTCCAGAGAGATTTAGGGGATACCATTCGGGGGTGGATGCGGAAATTTTTCCGGAGGAGATTGATTTGGAGGTGCCGGTGTTTGCGATTGCGGATGGAAGTATTAGTTTGGTGAGAGATGTGCAAGGCTATGGGGGAGTTGTGGTGATTGCGCATGAGATTGAAGGCAGTACTTATAGTGCTCTTTATGGACACTTGAGTTTAGAGTCTGTTGACTGGAGTGTGGGAGAGAGGGTAAGGAGGGGCGAGCAAATAGGCGTTTTGGGAAGAGGTTATAGCGAAGAAACGGATGGTGAAAGAAAGCATTTGCATTTTTCCATTGTGGAGGGAGACGTTGTGGTGTTGGCGGGTTATGCTGAGAGTGAGGGTGGGTTGACAAGGTGGCTCGATCCGCTGTTGTTCTTTGATGAAAAACTTTGATGGGGATGTTTTTATTTTTGTTCGAGCAGACCTTGTTCTTTGAAGCTGAAAAAGGAGTCTTGGGTGACGATGACATGATCTATCAATTCGATTCCGAGAATGTCGCCGCTGTTTTTTAGTTGTTTTGTGAGTGCGAGGTCTTCTGGAGAAGGGGTGATGTTGCCGGAAGGGTGATTGTGGGAAATGATGATTTCATGGGCATGGTTTTTGATGGCGGAGGTGAATACTTCGCGGGGGTGGGCCAAGGTGCTGTTGATTGTTCCGACAGAGATTAACTCTTTTTGGGTGATTTGTTTGTGGCTGTTGAGAAAGAACACATAGCAGTATTCGCGTTTTTTGTCCCAAGTGGATTTCATTTCTTGATGGACGGCGCTTGGTGAGAGGAGGAGGTTGTGTTCTTTTTTGAGGAGAATTCTTTTGGCGAGCTCCATACTTCCGATAATGCTGCAAGATTTGGCTGAGCCAAGCCCTGGTATTTTTTGTAAATCCTCGAGTGTGAGATTTGGGAATTTTTCGACGGTGTGTTTTTTGAGGATTTTCCTTGATATTTTCAAGGCGTTTTCTTTGGCGGTGCCGGTACGGATGATAAGGGTCAGTAGTTCTTCATTGGATAGTGGGGTTGTCCCTAGTTTTAATAATTTCTCTCTTATTCTCATATTTTTGTTTTAATGGGTTTGAGGGGGGGGTGTCGTCAAATTGTGAGGTAGGGTGGTGAAAAAAAACTAAGAAAAAGATAAAATTCAAGTAGAGTTTTTTTATTGAGCTGTTAGGATGGAGCGACATAGTTTTTAATTTTAATGATTTATGGTTGATGGAAAGATTTTATTGGTTTTGAAGGATTTGGCTAAACATAGGGAGACTTTGAAGTTGGTTAAAAAGGAGATGAAGAAGATGGAGAAAGTTGAGAATGAGGATTTTGAGAAGCTGAGAAAGACGGTGAAGGATTTGAGAATGCAGCTGAAGGATATGGAGGATGAGCATCGCTCAACTTTATTGGAGGATGATGATTATAATTCTTTGCGAGAGGAGCAGCTGGAGTTGGAGGAGAGTTTAGCGCATTCTTTGGAGAAACTGTATGAATATGTGGCGACTTTGCCGGCAAAATTTGTGCAGCTTGATTTGGAGACGGAGATGGGAACGATGAAGGTGCAAATTAATCCGGAGATGAAGGTGTATGTTAACGGTAGAGAAGAAAAGAAGAGATAAGGTGTGCAGGGAAGTACTGGTTTTTAAATGTTTCCTGAGAGCAGGTCATCGATGAAGGCTTGAATGTCTTTGTAGCTTGTGCCGTAATGGGAGGTGTCGGGAAAATCTAGGTTGAGTACTTTTTGGTATACGATGCTTGCGAGATTGGCTAGGCGATTGATGTCTTCGGTGGTGATGGTGTGTTCGAGGGTTATAAGTTGGTCTTTGTAGGGTTCGATAAATTCGATGATCCCCTTTTCTACGCGATACTTGTCTTTGAAAACACGAGAGTTTTCGACTAGTAGTTTGTAGAAGATGAGCTGGTTTTTTATTTTTAGGCTTTTAATTTTTGCGCTATCATCTTTGCCTTGCCAGCTTGTCAGTGCTTTTCCAGTTTTGTAATCGTAGACGGCGATAGTCTTGTCGTTTTCATTGATCGACATGCGGTCGATTTTACCGGTGAGATTGGCGTTTTTGACGACAACATTTTGAGTCCTGAAATTGAATTCAGACTTGTCACTTGGGGAGAAGCTGGGGCCTTTTTCTTGGTAGTATTTGGTTAGTTGTTCTTGTCCTTTGAGAAGAAGGTGGTCAAAGTCTTGGCGATTGAGGTGTTGATTTTGAAGGGCTGTTTCGAAGTCTTGAAGTAGTTCGGGGAGGGGTTCGAGCTGGTGGGTTTTGGTGAGTTTGTTTTGTAGTTTGTCGAGTGCGTCGTGAATGGCTGAGCCGTAGGCGTTGTGAGGGCTTGGTTTTTGGGGAAATTGAAGGAGATTTTGTTCGAGAAACTTCTTTGGGCCGGCATAACTGAGGTCGATGAAATTGTTGAGATGAGTTATGCTTAGTTGATAGGTTGAAAGTAAATTGTTGAAGATAGCGCGATGATCCCCGGTTAGTTCATTTTTCACCTCTTTTGGTGTCACTTTTTCGAGTAGTTCGATTAGGTCGTTTTCTTCGGCATATTCATTATTGTATTGCGTTACCTTAGCGTTATGGATGGCGGATTTCTTTTTGTCTTTGGTTTCGAAATTGGATAGGAAATATAGGGGTAGGTCTTCTTCACCTTTATCATTGTACTGGTATCGAGTCATGTAGAGGTTTGATTTGGCGCGAGTTATGGCGACAAAATATAGTCTGAGGATGTCGTCATGGTTGTCTTTTTCGGGTTTTAGTTTTAGATGTGAGGGGAAACTGATGTTGGAGCTGCCATTTCTTTTGATCCAAGGTTGTTCTTGAGAATGAAGAATGAAGACGGTTTCAAATTCCATTCCTTTTGCTTTGTGGGCGCTAAGAATTTTTACGCTGGCGGTGGTGGGCTTGATATATGAGGTGACTGATAATTCCTTATGGTGGGTTTCGTAGAGTTCTGTGAGCTCGACGACATCTTCGGCATATAGGGTCTTGGTGTTTTGGTGGGTGCGTATTTTGTTGATGAAGGCTCGAAGGTTGAGGAGGAAGCTGAAATATTCGGTGTTGTCTTCGATGTCAGAGGTGTCAAAATAATGATCCTTGTAAGGATTTTTGTATGTTGTGGTTTCATCGAGTTGCAATTCTGTGACGCCGGTGATGTAGTCGATAATTTCTTCGGCTGTGGAATGGTGGGCTTTGCCGGAGAGTTCTATGAGGAATTTGGCAATGTCTCTGATTTTGGTGTTTTCTCCTTCGATCATGTTTTCGAGCCAGCTGTTGTGGTTCTTTTTTGCTGCGAGTGAAAGTTTCCAGATTTCGAGCGATGGTATTTGGTAGAAGGGAAAGCTAAGAATTTCCGGCAGTAAGTGTTCGGAAGGGAGTAGGGTTGCTTTGTTGATGGTTAAAATGAATTTTATGATAGTAATGATTTCTTTGATTTTCTGATCTTGGAGGACATTGTTCTTGCGATCATATTCGATGGGTATTTCGTAATGATTGAGGTAGGGAACGATGCTTTCAAGGCTGGCGTGTTTGCTGGAGATGATGGCGATTTCATCGAGATTATGTCCGTTTTCTTTTAGCGCTCGGATTTCTTTGGCAATGAAGTCATATTCTTGTAGTGAGGTGGGGAATAATTTTTCGATGATATTGCAGGTTGCGATGGTTTTGTTTTTGGCGATGAGGTCTTTTTTAATTTCGTTGGGGTAGAGATTTTCTAGGCGTTCGGATCCCTGTGTTATGACACTGCGGGAGAGGTCGAGGATGTCTTGGTGGGAGCGATAGTTGTCAGTGAGGACGATGGTGGCGGTGTCGAGGTATTTGTTTTTAAAATCTTGTATGTTGGAAAGATTGGCTCCTTGAAATTTATAAATGGCTTGATCGTCGTCTCCGACGGCGAGGATATTGGGGCGGTTATTGGATATTTCCATGTTGATCAGCTGATCAACGAGCTGGATTTGTGAGCTGTTGGTATCTTGGAATTCATCAATTAGGATGTATTGGTATTTTTCTTGTAGGTTGAAGCGAAGTTCGGGATTTTCGGAAATAGTATTAATAGTGGTGATAATCATGTCGTCAAAATCGTGATAACACTCTTTTTGTAGCTGGTCTTGATAGTGTTGATATATGTCGGCGAGTTCGAGATTTTTTAGGATGTTGTCTTCATCTTTGAGATAGAATTCCCCGAGGTGATTTTTGGTGATGTATTTCTTTTTAAAGTTTGTAATCGGGACTGTTTTTCCGGTTTCTTGAGCTTCGGCCACCGCTTGAGTGAATGTGTCAATGTAGTGCGCGGTTATGCTGTGCTCGGAGTGGGTGACTGCTTGTAGTTCAAGGAGGGTGGCTGCAGCTTTTTCGATGATTTTTTTGGAGATCCTTTCATTAAAGAGAGGTATGATTATGGGGGTGATGTTTGTGAGTTCTGATTGGCTTTGTTTGAGGATTTCTTTGAATGTGGATGGCGATATTCCGGCTTTTTTCAGTTCGCCAATAGATTGATTGATTGAATTCATGTAAGTGTAGCCTTGTCGAGGGTTATAGCTTTTGAGTTGGCTGTCGTATTTTGATTTTTTCAAAATTTCTTCAATAATTTTTACTTTGATGATTTCGTCAGCGGTGTTGTAGCGGGCTCCTTGATAAAAAAAGTGAGGGTTTTGGGAGATGATTTCTTCGCCAAGACTGTGGAAGGTGTGGATGTTGATTTGGTGGGCTTCAGGCCCGATGAGTGACAGCAGTCGTTTGCGCATGTTGATTGAGGCGGCGTCGGTGAAGGTCAGGCATAGTATTTCGCGGGGGGAGGTGTCGGTGGACCTTATGATGTTGGCAACTCTTAGACTCAGAAGTTCGGTTTTTCCGGATCCGGGGCCAGCAACGACAAGTACTGGGCCATCGATGGTGTCAACTGCGAGTTTTTGTTGCTCGTTTAGTTGGTTGTATCTGTCGCTGAATACTTGGCTGTAATCCATAATAAATTGTTTTGTTATGCTGTTGTGCGATGCTTGAATCAAGAATGATATTGAATATATTTTACTGGATAATTTAAAGTGTGCTATATCTTTTATTGTTAGTTTTTAAATTCTCATACCTTGTTTAAAAAGAAGTTAAAGGATAAAGGCGAAGAAGCTGGAGCTAAAAAACCTAGCCGGAGCGGAATTAAGAGATTATCTTCAAGAGATCTGCGTAACCCGTTGGTTTTGCAGAAGTTGCCGGCATATTTCTTAATTATATGTGTCGTAGGAACTTTGATTCTGTTTTTTTATCTTGTTTGGCCATTTATAACACCGATTTTTCTGGCAGTGGTTTTAAGTATAGCTTTTTACCCAGTTTATTTGAAGCTTGTGGCATTGCTGCGAGGCTGGAGGAGAACGGCGTCTTTTTTGACCTGCTTATTGGTGGTTTTGATTATTGTAATTCCGATTATCATTTTAGTGATTCTGTTAGCGGAAGAAGCAGCAAGCTTGTATACAATTGTTGATCAAAGGGTGCAGTCCGGAGATTTTGATAAATATATTCTTTTTATTGAGGGCGTTTATGATTGGTTGCAGGCGAGCGTTGAGGGTCTTGTTGATGTTACAACTGATGATTTAAAGGCTGGTATTACTGGCATGGCTCAGAGTTTGAGTTCTGGTCTTGTTAAGCAGACGGGGACGCTGATAGCTGGGATTAGCAGTTTTCTCTTAGCTACTGTTGTGATGTTGTTTGGGATGTTTTACTTTTTCAAGGATGGTGCCAAGTTGATGGAACGCGCTAGTATGTTGGCGCCTTTGCCTAGGGCGTATGAAGTTCAGTTGGTAGATAAATTTATCTCCATGGTTAAGGCGGTTGTTTATGGTGTGTTTTTGACGGCAGTGTTGCAGGGGTTTGTTGGAGGATTAGGGTTTTGGATCGTGGGTGTTTCAAATCCGGTTTTATGGGGGGCGGCTATAGGTTTTTTCTCTTTGGTTCCGGTTATTGGTACTGCGGTTGTCTGGGTGCCGGCGGTCATCGTTTTGTTGGCGTTGGGTGAGTATGTGATGGCATTGGTTTTACTAGGTTGGTGCCTATTAATTGTAAGCTCAGTTGATAATTTTGTGCGACCTTATTTGATTGGAGGAAAGGCAAAGACTTATCCGTTGATGATGTTTTTGGTTATCTTGGGTGGAGTGATGACGATGGGACTGAAAGGAGTAATAGTTGGTCCGCTAGTTTATATATTATTGATGTCATTCCTGCACATATATGAGGCGGAGTATCGAAAAGTTCTTAATGATTAATATTATTTTATGCCGAAAAAAGAAAAAAAAGCTGATTCATTTTTGAAAAAAATTAAAGGTCTTGATGATCACGCTTTTACAATTCTGTTGATCTTATTTGTTTTGTTTTCTGGTTATACGATGGTGTCTTTTTATTTGTCGACGGGCAATCAAATTGATTTATTAAAAGCGGACTTACTTTTGGCGAATGAGAGAGATAGGGAAGCACGAGAGACTATTTTGTTGTCAGGGGATAGTTTGGTGGAAACGAACGAGACTTTAAGCGACAATATTCACAGGGGGGTGTTCCCAGATGTGGGTGAGGATACACAGCATGCGCATAAGATTGAAAATTTATATGATAGAGGGGTTATCAAGGGGTATCAGGATGGTTATTTTCGGCCAGATCAGGTGGTTTCCAGGGCGGAGTTTTGGGTTATGTTGAACAAGGCTATTGATGCGGATTTTGGTGGCATGCAACTTGAGAATTGCTTTGAGGATGTTAAAAATGAGTGGTTTGCGGCAGATGTCTGCTTTGCTAAGGAAAAAGGTTTTATAGCAGGCTATGATGGTAATTTTTATCGACCTTATCAACCCGTGAATAAAGCGGAGGCTACCAAGATGATTGTGGAGGCTCTAGGATTAGTGCTTCCGGTTGAATCGGAAATAATTTATGGTGATGTTGATTTAGATGATTGGTTTCTGCCCTATGCAAATGTGGCAGCAGTTGAAGGTTTTTATGAGCAAGGTGATACTTTTTCACCGGACTATAATTTGAGAAGAGGTGATGTTGCAGGGGTTATTTATAATGTGTTGAATTGAGTTTCTTGACTCTTTGCGAGGTGATTCTTAAGTAATATTAGGATTGCAATGACGGGGATGAAAAATTGTAGGTTTTGCAGTGAATTTGATGTTTTGCGGTAAATTTCAGGTTTCGGGAAATCTAGTATCTGATAGGCGATTAAGGTGTTGTCGGTGGTAACGGTGATTTTTATCAGGGTGTCTTGGATGAGGCTGGCTCTTATTTGATCGAAGCTTATGTTGTTGTTGTCAATTTTTATAGTGTGTTTTCCTCGACCGTTTGCGATTTCAAAGTAGAATATGTCGGATATTGAAGGTGGCGTGGTTATTAATCCGGTGATGGTTTTAGTGGAGGCATTTTTTATGCCAGGGGTGGGAGTAAGCCAGAACCAATTGATTTTTTGAGTGTTGTTTTCCTTTGTTAAGCTTTTGCTGTAGCTTTGTCCCTCAAGGCTATTTGTATAACTAATTTGATCACTAATTCTGTTTTGGGCGTTTTGTAGGGTGATAGTAGTGTTTTCATTTGTGAGAAAGGTTTTGGTGAAGATGATTTGCTTAAGACTGTGTGCAGGAATTGTGCCAGTGAGGGAGTAGGTGTTTTTATTGTTGGTTATTATCCACTTGTCGAGACTTATTTCTTCAGGAGTGGAGTTGTAAAGCTCGACCCATTCCTTGCCGGCGTCTGTGCCTGGAGGGTTTGGGTAGACTTCGGTGATTTTGATCGCCATGGCGGAGTTTGTTGTGGTGAATATGATTATTGCCAGGATAGCCATTTTCATTTTTCATTTGTTAATTGTGTTTATTTTGGGAGCAGGTTCTTTAGAAAATGTAAGAAAAATATAAATTATCGTTGTTTGACATTTAAGGTGGCATCGGTATATTTAATTTGTTTTATGTAAGAGTTGTCGGTTTCGAACGCCGACTCACCAAAGAAGAGAATGGAGACCTGCAGAATGAGTTAAATAAACACTTGATTTAAAAAAATAGTAAATTCGCTTTTAAATAGGGTTCATTGAGCTTAATTCACAGGCAGGGTCTCAAATATCTTCGTTAATATACGTTAATTAACTATTTGAAATTATGGAAACCCTGTTGTTTATATTTATCGGTCTGGCCGCAGGAGGCGCGGGAGGCTATTTTTATTATAAGAATAAAGTCAGTAATAAAAATAAGGATTTGCTTTCAGAGTCAGAGAAAGCTTTTAGAGATGCCAAGATTCAGGCGAAAGAAATACTGTATAATGCAAGGAATGAAGCGTTGAAATTGCAGGATGAGGTGAAGAAGAATGAACGAAAGAGACAGGAGAGAATCGATCAGCTTGAAGAAAGGTTGCTCCAAAAGGAAAAGTCTTTGGACGATAAGAATGAGGCAATTGATAAGGTGAAAGGAGATATAGATTCGAAGGCGGCTTCAATTCGAAAAATGAGAGAGGAGGTAGAGCTTCTTCACAGAAAGCAATCTTTGGAGCTTGAAAGAGTAGCGGCTATGAGCACGGAAGAGGCTAAAAGTATGATTTTGAAAAAAGTTGAAGAGGAGGCTAGTGAGGATATAGTGGCTCAAATAAAAAAGTATGAGAAAACTTTGAAGGAAAAGGCAGGGGAAAAGGCAAAGTGGATAATAGCCGATGCTATTTCACGATGTGCATCGGAGACCACTGCGGAGTCCACCGCGACGACCGTTAATTTGCCAAGTGACGACATGAAGGGACGAATTATTGGGCGTGAGGGGCGAAATATCAATGCATTTGAGCAGGCTACTGGGATTGATGTAATTGTTGATGATACACCGGGATCTATTGTCATTTCCGGATTTGACTTGGTTCGTCGTTATGTTGCCAAGGTGGCACTGGAAAGATTGCTTGAGGATGGACGTATTCATCCGGCGCGAATTGAAGAGACGGTTGAAAAGGTGAAGGAAGATGTGAATGTTTTGATTAAGGATCTTGGGGAGAAGGCGGTCTTGCAGACAGGCGTAACTGGTTTACATCCTAACTTGATAAAGATTCTAGGTCGTTTGAAGTTCCGTGTTACACATGGGCAAAATGCATTGAAGCATTCGATAGAGGTTTCTTATATTGCGGCGGGATTGGCGGCGGAGCTTGGCGCTGATGCAACTGTTTGTCAGAAGGCCGGTCTTTTGCATGATATTGGGAAAGCGGTGGATCATGAGATACCTGGTCACCATGCTAAAATAGGTGCTGATATTGCTCGCAAGTTTGGTCTATCGGAAGATGTTGTTCATGCGATCGAGGCGCATCATGACGATCCGGCTCCGACGACATTGGAGGCGCAAATTGTGCAGGCAGCTAATTTGATTTCAAATACTCGACCAGGTGCTCAAAAGGATAATCTGGATGCACACATTAAGAGATTGATGGAGCTTGAAAATCTATGTAATGGATTTGATGGAGTGGAGAAGAGTTATGCGGTGCAGGCTGGAACAGAGGTGCGAATTTTTGTTAATGCGGAGAAGGTGGATGATTTGCAGGCAGTAAGACTTTCTCACCAGATTGCTATGAAAATAGAGAAAGATCTACATTATCCAGAGCCAGTGAAGGTATATGTTGTCCGTGAGACAAGAGCTGTGGAGTATGCTGAATAGATTAGAGATTGGAGTTTGAGATGTTTAATAAGTTAATAATTAATCTTACATTTACTAATTAATATCAGATTATGAAAAAAATATTATTCGGAATTTTTGTTTCATTGATGTCAATTTCGTTGACAGTTTCAGCGGTGACAACTTCTGGAGGTTTTTCCGATGTTGAAGAGGGCAGTTTTTATTCTGAGGCTGTGTCTTTTTTAGCTGAGAAGGGGATTGTGGTTGGTTATGCAGATGGAAGTTTCGGTTATGATTTGACTATCAATCGAGCGGAATTTATGAAATTGGTGATGGAGACAGCTTATTTGGATGAGGATCAGGAGTTTGCGGCTTTGGCGAATGAAAGTTGTTTTGGGGATGTTCCAGCTGGGGAGTGGTTCACAGGATATATTTGTTATGCAAAGGAGCAAGGCTGGGTTGTAGGATATTCTGACGGGCTTTTCCGTCCGGCAGCGAATATTAATTTTGTGGAGGCGATGAAGATTGTGTTGGAGGTGTTTGGAGAGGAATATAATCTCGCTTCGCAGCCATGGTATCGTGGGATCGTTGAGAAGGCTTCTGATAACAATCTGATACCTTTGACGATTGATTCTTTTGGACAACTTATCACAAGAGCGGAAATGGCAGATATGATGACAAGAAAGATTAAGAGTGAAGCTGGGCAATTAGATGAATATTTGGGGATGTATTATGGTTATGTAGCGACATATGCTTCAATTGAGAGTGGAACGACGAGCGGGGATTTTGGGCTTTGTGGTGAACCGGTGTGCAAAAAGGATTACCTGATTGAAAACTTTTACCCTTTTGTTTATGGGATAGCAGATTCTTCGCATATTCTTGGGGTTGAAGGGCCGGCAGGAAATATTATTCCGGTTGGAGATGGGTTCTGGACGGTAAGCCAAGGTGATGGAGGATGGTATGGGACGGTTGGTTCTAGTGGAATGCTTGAGTTTGATAATGGCTTGTACTTCAGTACTTATGGGTATTCGTATGAAGATGGTAGTACAATGAGTATTTTATATAAGTATGATGCGAATGAAGATGTGGCGGAAAAAGTTTATGAGTGGAGTGGATTTGCAGGTGAGGGGGAAGAAGTTCCTTATTTGCGATTTGTGGCGGGACTGGGTGATGGTGAGCGAGTGGTTTTACAGGAAATTCCTTCAGTAGATTGGTCTCCGGGAGGGTGTGCAAATTTTGATTGGGTGCCGGACGATAAAAATTTCCAAACTTGGTTGGCGAGCTCTTTGAATTATTATGTTGTTGATGTGACGACATCAATTGAAGATCGTGTTCTTGAGGAATATGTTGTTCCACAATGGAGAGTAAATATTGCGGAAGCTGAGATGGCGGCCTGTTTGGAATCTGTGGAAGAATAATTTTAAAAAATCTTGACCGTACGAATTAGCACTCTATAATAAAGGGTGCTAATTTATTTATTAATTTATTTTGTATATGACAAAAGTAGTACCAGTTGGTGATAATATCGTGGTGGAGCCTATCGTTGAAGAGATGAGTTCTTCCGGTATCATTATTCCGGATACGGCATCTAAGGAAAAGCCGATGAAGGGGAAGGTTGTGGCGGTAGGGCCTGGTAAATTGAGAAAGGATGGTAGTAGATCTGAGATGGAGTGTTCGGAGGGGGATGTAGTTTTGTTTTCGAAGTATGGTCCGACGGAAATAAAGGTTGAGGGCAAGGAGGTGTTGATTCTTGCGGCTTCAGATATTTATGCGAAGTTGGTCTAACCTGCTCTGAAAGAAGATTCAATGTTTATAAATTTAACTAATTAATTAATTCTAAGGAACTATGGCAAAACAAATAAAATATGGTGATGATGCTCGTCATAAGCTATTGGCGGGTGTAGAAAAACTAGCGAGAACAGTGAAGATTACACTTGGTCCTAAAGGACGCAATGTAGTGCTTGATAAGAAATATGGAGGTCCATTGATTACAAATGATGGCGTGACAATTGCTAAAGAAATTGAGCTTGAGGATCCTTACGAAAACATGGGGGCACAGATGGTGAAGGAAGTTTCGACTAAGACTAATGATGTGGCAGGTGATGGGACAACGACTGCGACTCTTTTGACTGAGGCAATCATTAAGGAGGGGCTTAGAAATGTTACGGCCGGTGCAAATCCTATGAAGCTCAAGACAGGGATTGAAAAGGCGGTTAAGGTAGTAAATGAGTCTTTGACTAATTTGGCGGTCCAGATCGGTGATAGTAAAGAAATGGTGGCGCAGGTGGCGACAATTTCGGCGCAAGATGAAGAGGTTGGGCAGTTGATTGCAGATCTTATGGAAATGGTTGGTCAAGATGGGGTGATTCGCGTGGAGGAGTCTCAGACAATGGGATTGGAAAAAGAAGTTGTGGAAGGTATGCAATTTGATAATGGTTATATATCTCCTTATTTTGTTACTGATCCGGCGAGAATGGAGGCGGAATATAGTGATTGTAAGATTTTAATTACGGATAAGAAAATTAGTTCGATACAGGATATTTTGCCGGTGTTGGAAAAGGTGGCGCAAACTGGGACAAAGGAGTTGGTTGTGATTGCGGAAGATGTTGATGGTGAGGCTTTGGCAACACTTGTTTTAAATAAGCTTCGAGGTGTCTTTAATGTGTTAGCAATAAAGGCGCCAGCTTTTGGTGATCGACGCAAAGATATGCTGAAAGATATCGCGATTTTAACCGGAGGTACTGTCATTACAGAGGAAATTGGCTTGAAGCTTGAGAATACAGAGTTACATCATTTGGGAGAGGCCAGAAAGGTTGTTGCTACAAAAGACAACACGGTTGTAGTTGAAGGTAAGGGCGACAGGCATGAGATTGATGCGAGAGTTGCGGAGTTAAAGGTGATGATAGAAAACTCAACCTCGGACTTTGATCGCGATAAGCTTGCTGAGAGATTAGCAAAACTTGCTGGCGGAGTCGGGGTTATCAAAGTGGGAGCAGCTACGGAATTGGAGCTTAAGGAAAAGAAGTTGAGAATTGAGGATGCATTGAATGCTACTCGTGCAGCAGTGGAAGAGGGAATTGTTCCGGGAGGTGGAGTTGCTTTGTTGATGACAGCTAAGGCACTTGAGGGAATGGAAGGGGTTGATACGGATGAGACAACTGGTATTAGAATCGTAAAAAATGTTTTGGCATCTCCTTTGAGACAAATTGCGGAAAATGCTGGGCAGGATGGTGCGGTGGTTGTAGATAAGGTTTTGAATTCAAAGGAGGGGGTCGGCTATAACGCGGCGACCAATGAGTATGTGGACATGGTTGAGGCAGGTATTATTGATCCGAAGAAAGTGGTGCGTAGTGCTATTAGCAATGCTGGGAGTGTTGCGGCGGTATTCCTTACGATGGAGGCTGCGGTTACGGATATTCCTGAGGAAAAAAATGATGAAATGTCAGGAGGGGGTATGCCTGGTGGAATGGGAGGAATGGGCGGTATGATGTAAGTTGATAACACCAGAAAAAGTCAAAAGATCACTGTGAAAAATGCAGTGATCTTTTGCAAATTTCGCAAAGGTGCTATTATCGGGACGATTTATAATTAATAAACATGAGAGACGAAGACCTGATTGATTTGAGGGGTGATAACGGCGAAAGTTTTGAGGATGATGCTGGGATGGACAGTGATGATTTTGTTTCTGGGGGAGAGGACGAAAGTGATGATGAGGATTTGGATAAGTCATTCTTGAAGGCAAATGATAAGGTGCGAGTAAAATTTGATAAATTTGTTGCTCTGATTATGACTCATGATTGTGACCAGATTATTGATCGTCACATGGATGACGAGATTGTTATGAGTACGGATTTGTTGGCGGATCTGGCAAATTGTCATGAGGAGCGCGATGAAAAAAAAGGGTCAATGCTTTTTGTTGTCGGGGTGGTGATCGGGGTAGTTGTTACTTGGTTAATATTTAAAAAATAATATGGCAGAAATTATCTATAAAAGAATTTTACTGAAAATGTCTGGGGAGGTTTTGAAGGGCGAGCTGGAAAGCGGAATAGATGGAGACAAGCTGATGGAGTTGGCGGGAAAAGTTAAGGAGCTTGTTGATATGGGGTGTGAGGTGGCGATCGTTCTGGGAGGAGGTAATATTTGGAGATTCAAGGACAATAAGGAATTGGAGTTATCGCGAGTTGTTTCGGATCAGCTTGGGATGATGGCTACTTGTATGAATGTCGCGGCGTTTTCCGAGGCTTTGATGGCGCGGGGAGTTGATAATATTGGGATGAGTAGTTTTCCATGTGAGCGCTTGTTGAAAGATTATGATATTGGTGAGGCCATAGTGGCGTTGAATGCAGGAAAGGTGGTGCTTTGCGCCGGAGGTACAGGGAGTCCATATTTTACTACCGATTCGGCGGCGGCTTTGCGAGCATTGGAGCTTGATTGCGACTTGTTGTTAAAAGCGACAAAGGTTGATTATGTTTATGATAAAGATCCGGTTGATAATCCGGATGCCGTTAAGTATGAGACCTTGAAGTACAGTGATGTGATTGAAAAAAAGTTGAGCGTTATGGATATGAATTGCGCGGCTTTGATGGGGGAGCACGATGTCCCAATGATGGTGTTTAACTTAAATAAAGAAGGATTGCTGAAGGAGATTGTTTGTGGAGGGAGGACAGGAACTTATATCTCCAAAGACTAGTTTCGCGAACAAAATTTTTATACAAATTAACTTAATTTAACATGAGCGTAAATGATTCAATTTTGGCGGCGGAAAGTGACTTCAGTAAAGCTATTGTTCATTTAAAGGATCAGTTTGCAAAGTTGCAGATTGGACGGGCGAATTCAGGGTTGGTGGAAGATGTATTGGTGGAGATATATGGTGGAACTCAGCCTTTGAAGGCGGTTGCTAATATTTCGATTCCGGAGATGAGGACGATTCAAATTCAGCCGTGGGATAAGAGTGCTCTGGGGGCGATTGAAAAGGCAATTTCAAACATGAATGTTGGGTTGAATCCGATTAATGATGGGAATGTGGTTAGAATTAACATTCCTCAGCTGACGGAGGAGAGGAGAAAAGAGTTGGTAAAGATGGTTAAAAAGTTGGCAGAGGACACTAAGATCACGGTGCGAAATTCCAGGCAAAATGCCCACAATGCTTTCAAAAAATTGAAGGCCGATAATGCAATTACGGAGGATGATTTAAAAAATGCTGATAAGAAGTTGCAGGACAAAGTGGATGATGCAAACAAAAAAATTGATGAATTGGCTGCGGTCAAGGAGAGTGATGTAATGACTATATAATAATTTAACAACAACTATAAGTGTCGGTATTTTTTGATTATTTGGTTACGGGGGTGGTTTTTTTCTTGGTGTTTTCGGTTTTGGTTTTGGTGCATGAGTTTGGGCATTTTTATGCTGCGAAGAAAGCGGGAATTAAGGTGGAGGAGTTTGGATTCGGGTTGCCGCCGAGACTTTTTGGTAAGAAGAAGGGTGAGACAATATATTCAGTCAATTGGATTCCGTTTGGAGGATTTGTGCGAATGCTGGGTGAGGACAGTAAGGATCCTAAGATGCTGGATCATGGGCGAAGTTTTGTGTCTAAACCAGCTTGGAAGAGAATGATTGTTGTGATTGCGGGTGTTGTGATGAATTTTGCGTTGGCGTGGGTTCTGTTGACGGGAGCTTATATTTTTGGGGTGGAGCCGTTTTGGACTAGTAGGGAAGAAATATTGCAGGCTGTAGATGATGAAGCAATTAAAATCAGAGAGGGTGTTGTTGTTAGTCGGGATATTGAGATTGATTCGCGATTTGTGTTGAGAGAAGGAGATGTCTTGGTTGGGGTTGAGGGGGGAGGAAGTATCTTGGATCTTTTGACCAGTGGTAATGATTCGGAGAGTGAGGTGTCAGTACAAATTGTGAGAGGTGATGAGGTTTTGGTCGAGAAGTTTGCTGCTGGTGTATTTACAGAGTGGAGGGAGGAAGGAGTGTTTTATGATTTTTTGACAACACCGAGGACGAAAATTTTTGTTGGTAATGAAGATTTGCAGAAGGATGACTTGGTTCTGAGGGTAGACGGTAAACAGGTTTACTCGCCTATGGAGTTTGTTGATGCTATGAGGGGAAGTGATCAGGAGCTTGTCGATGTGTCCGTTTATAGGGCGGGAATTGTAGAAAATGTTCAAATTGAAGCTGGGGGAGGGAGCTCGGACTTTAGGGGTGTGGTGATTGCTGATGTGGTTAGTGGTGGTGCTGCGGATATGGCGGGGTTGAAGGAGGGAGATTTGGTTGTTGCCTTTCAGGGGCGAGAGGTTGAGGACCTGGATGTTTTGATGAGTGAAATTGATTTGGTGAAAAGTGAGAGTGCCGGAGATATCCTGTATGACTATGTGATAGACAGGGGTGGCGAACAAAAAATGTATTCAATAACTCCGAATGAGACAGGTCTGATCGGAATATATTTTGCGAATTTATTGGAGGTTGAAGGTGTGAGTTTTTATGATTCAGCGATGCTTTCTTCGATAGTGCATGTCGAGAAAGATAAGTATCCTTTTTGGTCTGCTCCGTGGAAGGGGTTGACTGAGACGGTGCGTCTATCAAAGTTGACGGTGCAAGGGCTGGGAAGTGCTCTGGTTGGATTTATTCGTGGTGATGATGTGAGTGATGTGGTGGGTGGTCCAGTAAGAATTGCACAGTTGACCGGTGATGCCGTGGATGCCGGACTGATGACTATTATTAAGCTTATTGCAATATTGTCGATAAGTTTGGCGGTCTTAAATATTTTGCCGGTGCCGGCTTTGGATGGAGGACGATTACTATTTATTCTGGTGGAGATGGTGATTCGTAGAAGAATTAATCAAAAGTTTGAGACTTACGTTCATTTGTTGGGGTACTTGTTGTTATTGGGATTAATAGTGTTGATTACTTATTCGGATTTTGTGAGACTTTTTGCCGACTGATAAAATGTTGCGAAGATGACGGAATGATGACTTAAGAGTATTGTGATTAGTGGCTAAATGTTTTTTAATAAGAGTGTTGACACAAAATATAGTGCTAATGCCTTTTGAAAAATCTTTATATTGATGTTGAGGGGGAGGGGAGTAAATGTCTTGTAAAGAATTGGTAAGGATATTATTATGTTTCTGCAATTAGGTGATGAGCTGAAAAGGGCTCTACCAAGGGAGATTGCAGGTGTTTAGTGTTATTGGATTTGAATTTTTGTTGTTGCGGTTGAGTATCACTTTTTTAAAAAATGTTGGGACATTTTTTGATTACGGAGTGTTACAAATTTGCGAGCTGGGAACTCGTCAGATTCATTCAACCAAGTACTTGCTTGATATGGGTATGTTTATGGGCAAATACATTTTAGAATTATGTGATTCCTCTTTAAGGGGCTTACATGATTTGCGGGGTATAGGGCAGATTCGGATTTTCTGATTTGCTCTAGGTGGTTACTATTTAGTTAACTCTTTCCAGTAATATGACAAAAACGGACTTGTGGATTAATGTTTTAAAAACGATACAACCTTCTATTCCCAAGGCACCGTTTATTACATGGTTTCAGAACACAGATATTATTTTAAGTGAGGGCGCTAAGATTGTGATTGGGGTGCCGACTCAGTTTACGAAGGACTGGTTGGTAAATAGATATAATGGTTATATTGCCGATGCGTTGAAGGAGCTTGCTCCGGAGGTGACAGTGGTGGAGTATGAGGTGTCTTCAAGATTGTTGCAGAAGGATGGGGGTGGAATTGATGTGAACACCTTGTTTTTGGATGACAATAAGAAGGTGCGAAAGGTGAGAAAGCTTAATGAGGTCAGATTGGTTAGAGGTGAAAGACATCGAGGAGAGGTGATTGTCAGCAAGATGTTTAATGATAAGTACAAGCTTGATAATTTTGTGGTCGGTCGAGATAACCGTCTTCCGCATGCTGCGGCGATGGCTGTGAGTGGGCAACCCGGAGGGATTTATAATCCTTTGTATATTTATGGAGATGTTGGTTTGGGTAAAACGCATTTGCTTCAAGGTATTGGCAACAGTATTTTGGCGCAGCATTCAGATCTGGTTATCAAGTATATTACTGCGGAAAAATTTGTGAATGAGGTTGTGCAGGCGATTGGAAAAAAGACAATGAACCAATTTAAAGATCAGTATCGTAATGTAGATGTTTTCTTGGTCGATGATATTCAGTTTTTTGCGAGGAAGAACTCTTCACAGCAGGAATTCTTTCATACTTTCAATGAGCTTTATGAGCAGAACAAGCAGATCGTTTTGACCAGTGATCGTCCGCCGTCCGAGCTTGACGACTTAGATGATCGACTTAAGAGTCGCTTTGGAATGGGTATGGTGGTTGAGCTTCTATTCCCAGATTATGAGACTAGGCTGGCGATATTGCAAAATAAGTGCCAAGATTTTAATATTTTGATTGATCCTGAGGTGTTGTCTTTTATTGCGAATAATGTTCACAATAATGTTCGTGAGTTGGAAGGCGTTTTGAGACAAGCGGTTGCGGAGAGTCAGTTGTCTAATAGGGTGCCGACGATTAGAAGTGTGGCGGAGATCATTCAAAGAATGAATAAGGCACAGGCAATTATCGGTTATGATATTGTCGAAAAGGGAAAGATGCATATGGCAAAGACTTGTGATGATGTTATGAAGTTGGTCGCAGATTTTTATGGTGTGACGATGGAAGATTTGGTTGGTAAAAACAGACAACGAGAGTATTTGATGCCAAGACAAATTTGTATGTATTTGATCAAGAATGAGTTGGGGCAATCTTATGAGAAAATTGGGAATAGTTTCGGGGGGCGCAAGCATACGACGGTGATCAATGCCTGCACAAAGACTGAGAGATTGCTTAGAAACGATTTGAGGTTAGTGCGTGATATCAACGCCATTAAGAGAGATATGGGTCTTTAGAACTTAAGGCGTGGGGTTTTGTGCCTTGTATTAAAGTAAACCTTTTGTATAATTGGATATGTTTCTGTAAAAACTTTTATGAGTCGTCGTTATAATAATTATTCAGGAGGGGTTGGTTCACGGAGAAAGAGTGGTAGTAATAGTGTTGGTAGATATTTGTTTCCTTTTGTGGTTTTAATTGCTGTTGGTGTGATTGCTGTTCTTCTTTTTAATCTTTGGAAAGTTTTTTTTGGTGATGATACAAATGAGCGGGCTTATCTTCATATTGTGAGCGGGAGTGTTGATGTAAAACAGTGGGGAACGGATGATTTTTTTACACTGAATGAAGATGTTTTGTTGTTGGAAGGAGATATGGTGCGGACTGGGGGTGGGAGTAAGTCTATTATAGAGTTTGTGGATGGGACGATAGTGCGCGTTGATGAAAATTCGGAGATCGAACTTGCGTTGATTACCAATGGAGGCAGAGATTCAAAGGTCTCCGTGAAGCTCAATCGAGGAGGAATGTGGGTTAATAAAACTTATAAGAGTACAGTATCGGAGTTTGTTGTGGATAGTGGTTTTGTTGATGTGGTTGTTCCTGGAGTGACTAATTTTTCAGTTGATAATGCTATTGGAAGTGTGACAACAAGAGTTTATACGGGTGATGATATTACTGTTAATATTTTGGGTAAAGATGGTGGGCGTGCGGTCGAAACAGAGAGGATGACAGTGGGGCAGGAGGCGGTATTTACAGATGAAGTTCTTGATAAATATTGGCAGTATCAAAGTCCAAATGTGATATCACCTTTTAGTGATGGGGTGAGGGTTGATGATTGGTATATGTGGAATATTGCAGAGGATCGTAATCCAACTGAGTTTGTGGTGAAGGCAGATGATGGGCAGATTAAATTTGTTGAGGTTATGCCGGTAGTTTTTGAAGAAGATGAAGAGTTGAATGAGGAAGACGCTGGAGATGGGGAGATGGTTGACGGAGTTGAGGGGGGCGAGAATGAATTAGGTGAGGAAGGCAATGGGGCCACTAAAGAGGTGGAAGAACCTGTGATTGAGATCTCAACGGTGTCTGGTGCAAAACCGGTTTTGAGTTCGGTTTCTGGTATTAAGGAGACTAATGCTGAAGGATTTTATGTAGTGACATCACAGGTGGCGGAAATTATGGGCACCGTGAGTAACGCATCAAAGATTGTTGTAAATGGTTATACCCTGCAGCAATTTAAGGAGGGAGACACTTCGTGGAAGTATTATGCCAATGCTGCATATGCTCATTTAATGAAGCCGGGGGAGAATGTTTATGAAATTTATTCAGTTAGTTCAGAGGGTGTTGAGAGCGAAAAATTGATAGTAAAGGTATTTTATCAGCCAGCGAGTAAAGCAAGTAACACTTCATCAGAAAATAGTGCTGGTGGAGCTGAAGGTTCTGCTGAGGAAGCTGCGGAATAAGGGTTAGAGGTATTTGCTGCGATTGAGATTGTGTTCGTCGTTGGTTTTGGCGTAGATGACTTCGCCAGTGTCGAGGGTTGTAAGGTAGAACCAGTAGTCGCTTTCTTTCGGAAATAAGACGGCCTGAATACTTTCAATACTAGGGTTGGAGATTGGTCCTGGAGGTAGCCCGAGATTTTTTCTGGTGTTGTAGGGGGAGTCGCTTTGGAGGTCGGTGGCGGTGATGTTTCTATCTCCGTCTTTTTCATAGATGGAGGTGATGTCGGCTCCAAGTGTCCAGTTGTTTTCTAGACGTTTCCAAAATATGCCTGCTACAATTTCTCGGTTTTTAGCTCCAAACACTTCGTTTTCTACAATGGAGGCCATTGTTATTATTTCGTGTAATGAATATTTTTGGTAGACGGGACTTGCTTGGAGATCAATAGTGGAGAGCTTTTTTTGAAAGTTATTGAGTGAGATTTGGATGAGATCCTGTGGTTGAAAATTTGTGCTGCTAATAAAATATGTGTCAGGGTAGATGAATCCTTCAAGTTTATGTTTTAGGTTTTGAGCGGATGTTTGGTCTAGGAATGCGTATTGCCCCCAGCTGTCGAATTTTTTTACAGCTTCAATGAAATCATTGGGGTTTATTACTCCGAGATCTTGTAATTTTTGGTCGATTTGCCTGATGGTGAGGCCTTCTTGGATTATTAATACGGTTTCGCCCTGGGAGCTGCTGGAGAGAGTGGTGATAATTTCCTTCATGTCCATGCGTTGGGTTAAGAGGAATCTTCCGCTTTGAAGCCCTTTATCGAGTTTGTTTTTGGTGAGATAGAGTTTGAAGATGAATTCATTGCGGATGAGGCTTTGATCTTTTAGGTCTTGGCTGATAGTGTCGACGGGAGCGCCTGGGCGTACTATGAAGGAGATTTGCTCGGTGGCGGTTTCATCTACCGGGGTGTCGATGTTGTAGTTGTAAAAAACATAGAAGCCAAAATAACCTAACAAGCCGAAAATTAGTACTTTTGAAAATAGACGCATTGTTGTGTGAATTTAGTTATTTAGGTCAGCCCGGGAAATCCACCCATGACATCTTTCATCAGTGACGCTCCGACCTCTTGCGATTTTTTAACGGCTTTGTTGAATGCTTTTACTAGGCTTTCTTCGGTCTTTTTCTTGTTGCTAAGGGCATCGTCGGATATGTCGATACTGATTACTTCTTGTTTTCCGTTGATAATTATTTTGACTCCGTCGATTTCAGCTTCGATGTGAGTTTTTTCAAGTTCTTTTTGGATTTTTTTTGCTTCTTTTCTTAATTTTAGAAGGTCTTTTGCCTGATCAAACATATTGGTTTTTTAGATAATTATTTCCGTGTAAGGATATTTTTTAATCGTTAATTAATCAAGGTGTTGTTAGTATCGTTCGAGTTTTTTGATGCGATCGTGAATTGGAGGGTGTGATGCAAGCAAACGGGACAGTAGGCTTGTTTTGGCTTCTTTGTCGGTGTCGAGGTGATGTTTTATGCTATTTAAATTATTTGCTTGTCCTTGTGCGGATGGGTCGGCGATACAAAGTGCGGAGATTGAGCTTTGACCATCAAGTTTTTCTATTCTGGAGTCAGCTGCTATTTTTCTGAGGGCAGAGGCAAGGGCGCGTGGGTTGCTAGTGATTCTGGCGCTGGTGGCATCGGCTAAATATTCTCGTTCTCGGCTGATGGCTAATCTTGTTAGGGTGCTGATGAAGACGCCGACTGTTAATAGGAGAAAGCCAATAAGGGGTAAGATGTTTCCTTTGGAGTTGGAATTGCTGCGGCTGCTGTATCCACTGCGGAGCAATATCTGACCAACGAGTTGTATCGCACCGATAATGGCAACAGATATGAGCATTACTTTGATGTCGCGATTGAGAATGTGTCCGACTTCGTGTGCCATGACGGCTTCCATCTCGGATTTTTCGAGCCGGTCGAGGAGTCCTTGGGATATCGCTACCATGGATCTTTCTGGTTTAGTTCCGGTGGCGAAGGCGTTAAGGCTGTTGTCGGGGATGATGTAGATGTCTGGTGTTTTTGGTAGTCCTGCGGCTATGGCAGCGTTTTCGACGGCACGGAACAGAGCTGGATTGTCGGCTTTTTTGATTGGTTTTGCCCCGCTAAATCCTAATATCATGCGGTGTCCGTTGTAATATCCGAAGATGGACCAAAGAATAGTTCCTAATATGATGAATGGGCCGACGGTTGTCATGAATCTGAGGGTTTCATCCAGGGGTTGTTTGCTTTCCGAGAAGGCAAAGCCGAGCAAGGTGCCCAGGAAGGTCAGCATTAATATGATTACCGGAAAGATTGCCAGTAGGTAGGTCGAACGAAGTTGGTTTTGTCTGATTTGTTCCCTTAGTGGAATCCCAAATTTATTTGAGGTCATGGGTGTGATTAGAAGTTAACTGATGTTGGGTTTTGTGCTTTTGCTTTCTCATTTTCATCGAGCTGGAAGTATTCGCGTTTTTCGAATTTGGCAATGGAGGCGACAATGTTGGTAGGGATACTTTCGACAGAGGTGTTTAGGCTGAGCACAGCGCTATTGTAGAATGATCGAGATGCTTGAATCTTGTTTTCGGTGTCGGTAATTTCTTCTTGTAGACTCAAGAAGTTTTGGTTGGCTTTGAGGTCGGGGTAGTTTTCGCTGACGGCAAATAGGGATTTTAGGCTTTCGGAAAGGACTTGTTCGGTGTCGCCTTTTTCTTGGATGCTGTTACTTTGCATGGCGGCAGTTCTTGCTTTGGTGACATTTTCGAAAACTTGTTGTTCGTGTTGCATGTATCCTTTTACTGCCCCAATAAGATTTGGGATCAGGTCATATCGGCGTTTGAGTTGAACAGATATGCCGCTCCAAGCCTCGTTGACATTGTTGCGTTTGCGTACAAGCGTATTGTACATGATGATGAATAACACCATTAGAAAGCCAAATATTCCTAGTGTGATATATAGTGCTGTCATGTTTTTTTGGGGTAAAGTTTTTTTTAATTTTATAGTGATAAAAAACTATTGCAAGGCTATTGGGTTTTGGCTAGAATCTCACCCGAACTTAAAATTTTAATATCTTATATATATGTTGGATGTCGTAGAACTTCCCGTTTCTTCCAGAGATAAAACCCTTAGGGCTAAACATTTGTTGAAAACGGACTTTATTCCCGTTGAATATTACGGAAATGGCGTGGAAAATCAATCGTTTCAGGTCGACTACCAGACCTTCCGTCGTGTTTATCGAAAGGCAGGTGGAAACACAGTTGTTTCTTTGAAAATTGATGGTGGCAAGGACTTGAATGTTCTGGTTCATGAGGTTAAATATGATCCGGTTACTGATCAGATTGTGCATGTGGATGTGGTAAATGTGAAGATGGGACAAAAACTAAAGACCAGTATTCCGTTGGAGTTCACAGGTCTGGCGCCAGCAGTGAAGGAGCTTGGTGGTATTTTAACTACACATTTGGATGAGGTTGAAGTTGAATGTTTACCAAAAGATTTGGTGCACTCAATTGAGGTTGATATTTCTTCCTTGGTTGATTTCAATTCGGTAATTAAGGTGGGAGATTTGGTTGTGCCTTCGACAATAGAGTTGTTGCAAGAGGCTGATGAACTTGTTATGAACTGTGCGCCACCAAGAGAAGAAGAGGTGGAAGAAGAAGGAGACGCTGTTGATGCTAGCATGACGGCTGAAGATGCGGCTAAGGCTAAGGAAGAAGCTGCGGCGGAAGGTGATGGTGGTTCTAATGAAAAGTAAATTGGTTGCCTGATACAGAGTTTCTGGCAATAGTTAAACAAAAGAAAAGCCCTTCATTGATTGAAGGGCTTTTCTTTATGCGGGGAGCCGGGCATCTTCTGTTTGGATGATTTTCCCGGCTTGATGAGCGGCGTTTCGAAGTCTTTGTTGTAAGGGGAGATCTTTTATGGTTCCGGCTAGGTATGTTCCGGCTACGGCATCGCCGGCTCCAATGGTGCTGACAATCAGATCTTTGGAAATGGAAAATGCTTTTTGGTGGCATATTTCATTGTTGCTTCTGGCGGTAATTCCGTTTCTTCCTTGGGTGAGAATTATGTCGGTGAGATTCGCAAGGAGCGGGTGAGTGATTATTTCCATGGTTGATAGGTTTTCGCCTAGTAGTTTTTGAAATTCATCTTCATTTCCGAAAAGCATATGGATTTTGGATGCGGCGATTTTTTCTAATAGGTAGGTGTTTAGTTTTTCAACTATTGTGAAATTACCAAGACCGAGGGCGATGATGTGTTTTTTGCTGTCCATTAGTCGATCGATCGTGCTTTTCATCGGGTCGTGCAAGAATTCGTAGCAGTCTGTCAGGACATACTGACCTGGTGTGATTGGTAGGGAGTGCAGTTCGTTTTTTACTCCTTCAAAGATGAACATAGTTTTTTCTCCACGCGTTTCAGGGATTGTGACCGATAGAATTTTAGCGGTATGGCCCAGACTGAGTACTGGATGAACTTCAATGTCGTGTATTTCTAGAGATTTTATGAATATTTTGCCATCTTGGTCGATATCTTGGGTTTGTCCTACTGTTGTAATGAAGTTGGAGAGTACGCCGTGTTGGCTAGCGCTGACCAGTGCATTTGCGGGTGAACCTCCAGCCATTTTTATGTAGCTATGGGTGGGGGCAAGATGTTCAATGATTTGTTCGAAGTCTTCGGCGGTAGAGATTTGGTACCAGCCACCGAGTTTTATGTCTTGTTGTAGGATAGCACTGCACTCATAAAGAGATTTTATGGTGGTGTGAATATGGTAATCGATTATGGCCGGGCCAATACCTGTGAGTTTCATTGATTTGGTGCAGTTTTATTGTTTGTTATTCTACTAAAATATCGGTCGATAACAAGGTGTTTTTATGGTATAATTTCAATGTGTAAATATATTATTTTGTTTTATGCCAAATAAAAAGAAGAGTGTCGTTACTACTGAGCCGATAAATTATGATCTTCCGGAAAAGGCTGATGCCGTGGAGGGAGAAATTTTGAATTCGAAGGTAGAGGTTGAAGAAGATAGTGATGTTGATTATTTTAGTGAGGATGAGGAGTATAAGGAGACGGTCTGGGGCGTGTTGGAGCAGGCGGGGATTACTAAGGGCAGATTGATAGGGTTTGTGTTATTTGTTTGTGGGCTATTGTTTTTACTGTTTGTATTTGTTTTTAGGGGGGGTGATGATTCGGGGAATGATCAGGGAGTGGTTGATAACACTATTATTACTGAGAGAGATGATTCAGCGCCTTATTTGGAGGTGCCCTATATAGTCGGTAATGCTGGGCGTGTTGAAATTGTTGGAATGCCGATTGCGGATTTTGTGAGCGGAGGTACGATAGCTGTGGATTTGGCTTTTGCGTTGGGGCGGAATGTTAGTATGGAAGGAATGGTTCAATATGCTCGTTATTTGAAGCTGGTAGAGTTGGTGCAGAATGTTTATGATACCGATGTCTATGACTATTTGGACAGTTCGGTGGATAGGATTGAGGCTTTGAATAAATATGTAGCTGAAATGGAGTTTTTAATTGATGAGGTTAAGGTAGCGGCAGCGGATGTTGATGCAATATTAACCAATATTGAGCGTCAATATGGCAATCTGGTGGCGGAGCAATCTCGTCAGGAAGGTCTTTTCTTTCAGGCCGTAGATAGTCTTAGTGGTATTGAGGCGGATGAGAGGTTGAGTGCATTTATAACTTTAGGGCAGGAAGTGGTGGAAATTAGAGCCGTTCATAATGCTTATAAGGAGTTGGCGAAGATGTTTGATAATGTTTTGTTTTATATGGAGCCGAGGTTGCGAGATGTGGAATTGAATAGAGATCTCCTTCTTGATGGTAACAGGGTGGTGCCTGTTGATAATTCTGATATCGGAACTATTATTTATCGTTAGTTGGTTGATATTTGTCGAATAAAACTATATTCTGAAGGTATTAATTCTTCAGATAGATGGGAGATAAAATAATTGATAGAATTAGGAGTTATGATAAAGATTTTGACTTGGATTTGTTGAGGTCTGCTTTAGGGTATGTTGCGGATTCGAAGGAGACTCGTGTTTTGGAGACATTGAAGCTGTTGCTGCCCTTTTCTCCCGGTAGTGAGACTGTTTTTTCGTTGCTTTTAAAGGATGCTTATATTGATGGGGGGATTTCGAAGGAGGCTTTGATTGATGAATTTGGGGAGGATGTGTTTAACCTAGTTAAGGGATTGAGGAGTTTGGAGGAGGTTAAGAAGGTTGAGGGGGGAAGCAGTAGCCAGCTGGAAACTAAGCGGAAAATGTTTTTGGCTATGGGGAGTGATATGCGCGTTATTGTGATTGATTTGGCGGAAAGGCTTTGTGATATGTATGATATCGATGCGATTCCGAAGGAAATGAGACGAGAGTTTGCTGTGGATACTTTAGAGTTGTATGTTCCGATAGCTGAAAGATTGGGTATATATGGAATGAAGACGGAGCTTCAGGATTTGGCGTTTAGATATACGAGTCCTCTTCATTATCAGCGTTTGAGTAAGGAGTTGAAAGTTTTGAGGGCGAGTTGTCATGTCTCAATCTCATTGATTCAAAGGCAGCTCGAAGATTTTTTTAGAGGGAAGGGAATTGAGGCTGAGGTGACGGGAAGAATGAAGAGTTTATATAGTATTCATAAGAAGTTGACCCGAAAAGGCTTACATTCGGTCAATGATCTATACGATATCTTTGCAATAAGAGTTATTTTGCCAATTCAGTTTGATAATGAGGGGCATCAATCTTTTGATGGTCTTTATAGTGTGTTGGGGGCAATTCACACTAAATGGAAGCCAATTTCAAGGAGGTTTAAGGATTATGTGGCGGTGCCAAAGCCCAATGGATATCGAAGTTTGCATACGGTGGTTCTGGGACTTGCTCCGAAGGATCATGAGCAGCCGGTGGAAATCCAGATTAGGGATCAAAAGATGCATCGTGATTCTGAATACGGAATTGCTTCACACTGGCTTTATAAACAGTCTAATACGGTGGAGGAGGAGTTTATTGGGCAGGAGTGGGTGAAGGTGTTGGAGAAAATAAGAACGGATTTTTCGAGTGATGAGGAGGGGCTTAAAGAAATGGAGGTTAATTTTTTTAAGGATCGTATTTTTGTTTTGACTCCCGGTGGAGAGGTAAAAGATTTGCCGCTGGGTGCGACACCTATTGATTTTGCATATAGCATACATACGGATGTCGGCAATCGATGTGTTTTGGCCAAGGTGGATGGGCGGGTGGTGCCGCTAAATTATCATCTCAAAAATGGTGAGATGGCTGAAATTATCACGAAAAATAATTCTGCTCCGAAGTTGCAGTGGCTTTCATATGTAAAAACCGGCGTGGCTAGAAACCGTATTAAGGCATGGTTTTCCTCGTTTAATCGTGAGAAAAATATCAAGGAGGGTCGAAGACTATTGAATATTCAGTTGGAAAGGTTGGGGCAAGCAAAGCTGGATCAAAACTATTCGATATTTAAAGATTATTTAGGGAAGAATCTTTCTTTTGGTGATCGTGAGACTTTGGTTGAGGAGGTGGGGAGGGGATCACAGCTGGCTCATGAGGTAATAAAGAAGGTCTTTCCATATGATCGAGCGGTTGATGTGCCCAAAAAGCCGGTGGATATTGCTAAATCTTTTGATGATGAAAGTATTGAAAAAAAAGTTTTGATTGGCGGGGAGTCGGATTTGCCAATCAAAATGGCATCTTGCTGTAAGCCGAATCTAGGTGATCGCATTGTGGGATATGTTACGCGGGGAGGAAAAATAACTGTCCATAAGTTTTCGTGTAATTTGTTGGATAATTTGAATGGAGAGAGAATTGTTGCGGCAGAATGGAGGGATCAATCCGGTAAGGTTGTGGATTATTACATTTTGAAGCTTAAGGTGACGGTTGCTTCGAGAGTGGGGATGATGCGCGATGTATCGGCGGTTATCTCGGATTTGGGGATTCATATCGAAGATGTCGGGGTGGCTCCTTTGAAGTCCGGTTTGACGGAGATGTTTTTCTCTTTGAGATTTGAAGCGGTTGATGTGATCGACACTTTATTTGATCGTTTGGAGGCGGTAAGTGGCGTTTTGTCGGTCAGGAAGGTTATTAGAAGATAGCTAATTTTAGTAGCTTGGTGACAGCTTTTCGATTAGTTTTTCGAGGAATTGTTCGTCATCTGGTTCGATTTTGACGGACATTATTTCTTGATACCCTTTTTCTTTGATGTAGTTTAAGAGATTTTGATATTTTGTCGGGATGTTTATTTTTGTGTTTCTGAGGTCGGGCATGTTGCCAGTCTGATCTAGAAGTTTGATGATGAAGGTCAGCAGAATTAGGTTGTATTTGGTCGAGAATCGCAGTGTGGTGAGGGTGCTGGCGATAAGGTGTGGTAGAGTTTCAATGATTTGATTTTCAAAAAGGGCGTGGTTTGTGATTTCAGATATTCGAAGTGCGCTATCGAGAAGCTTAAAATCTTTAGTTTCGGGGAGATAGTTGTGGGTGATTTCAATTTCTTGGAGAATTATTTTGTGGGGACCGTGGTAGAGGTTAGCTCGGCAGAAATTGAGGGTTTGGAGGTAGCCGGTGAATTTACTTTTTATGCGGCGAGCTCCTTTGGCAATTATTTTTTGTTTGCCGGACTGGAAATCGTAAATATTGAGTAATTGATCCGATTCTCCGATGTTTTTATGACTAAGGATGATTATGTTGTGGTTGCTTGATCTCATGAGTGAGTTGCTGAAATCTTAGATTTGAGCGTTTGATGGAGGGAGAGTTGGGAGCTGAAGATTGCAATTATTACGACCAGTATAGTTTCGATCAGTGTTATTTTGATGAAGTTTAATCTGTTGAGATGTTGGAAGAACGGTGTGGTGCCGGTGTTGATCTGGTCTATCAGGAGCTGGAAGAGAATGGTGCTCAAGGTTACGGCTAGTAGGACATATAAGACACTTTCTATGATAAATGGAAGTCTGATGAACCAGTAAGGGGCGCCGACGAGTTTCATGATTTGTATTTCTTGTTTGCGATTATGGATTGTGATTTTTATGGCATTGAAGATTATGAGTGTTCCTCCGATAATCAAGGTGATGACCAGCCATAGTATGAGGTGTGTGACAAAGCCGGAGATGTTGCTGAGATTGGTTGAAATGCTGTCAATGATACTGTTGTTTTCGGAGGTGTTGAGGAGGGCGAAGTATGGGGTGAAACGGTCTTGTGAGAGAAAGGTGTTGAGTTCCTCAAAATATGTGGGGCTCTTGACTTGGATGCTGATGCTGGCCGGAAGAGGATTTTCAAGATTGTATTTCTCAAAGGCGGTGGAGAGGTCGGGCTGTGTTAGTTTCAATTTTTCAAGGGCGTCGTCTTTTGAGATGTAGGTGATGTTTTCTACTCCTTGGTGTGCACCAATTATTTTAATTAGTTCGTTGATGTCGCTGGGATCGACGGTTTCTTTGAGGTAAATGTTGATGTCTACTTTTTGTCCGATTTCGGTGAGGCTTTCATTGGCGACAAACTTTATATTCAGCATGATGTTGAATATAAATAGAATTGTTCCGATGACGAATATGGTGGCGAGTGATAAAAATTTGTTGCGCCATAGGTTGTTGAATCCAAGCTGGATTGCTTTGGTAGTGAGGCGATAATTTGAGGAGTGGTTTGTGGCCATTTTATAGTTTTTTTAGGTGTTTTTCTTGTTCTTAAGGAGTTTGTTTTTTATTATTGAGGATTTGTATATTTCAGGTTTGTACGGTTCTAGGCGAATTATGCTGGCATTGAGGTCTTGGTCTATTATTAGCTTCTGGAGATTGTATGTAAATGCAAACTGGTCATAGCCGAGCGCGATGATGTCGGGCTTGTGGTGTGTAATTACTCTGGTCTTGTCTTTGAGGTTGCCAAGAACAACTTGGTCGGCCCAGCCGGTAGCTTGCAGATTTTTGAGGCGGGTTTTTTCATTGTGGTCAGGGGCGGTGCCTTTGATTGTTTTTACGGTGCGATCGCGCGCAATGATGACGATAATTTTCTCTCCGTGCGTTCGGGCTTGTTTAAAGATATTTTCGTGGCCGGCATGGAGATAGTCGAAGGTTCCAAAGAGCATTACTGTTTTTTCGGGAGATTTCATAGTGCTGGAGTGATGTTTGGGATGAAAATGTTGATATATATGAGGGCGAGAAGAATGATGACAGTCAGCGCAATATAGGTGGAGTCGAGTATTTTGTGGGGCTTGTTGGGGTCTGTGAGTTTTAGCCGCAGGGAAGAGAATCCGTATATTATTCCGGTGAGAATAAATGGTATGTCCAACGATCTACTGATTATTATATTTGTCGAGGTCCAGATGTCATTGGCAATCATGATCGAGGATGTGAAGTGGAGAGTTCCCGTGATGACGAACAAAATCAGCGATATCTTTTTGAAATTTTCAATTGTGTTCATGTGTAGGATAGAAAAACATGCTTAGTTTAATTGTATTGCTTGGAAATGCCAAGTTATTCCTAAATCTTAGAGAGGCTTGTGTTGCTTGCCGGCTTTTGTATAATGCTTTTGTTTTAACTTATATATTATGCTTACTGAAAAAGAGGTTCGGCATGTTGCGAAATTGGCGAGATTGGGTCTCAGTGATGAGGAGGTTGAGAGATTTAAGGTGCATATGAATGGTGTATTAGAGTATGTGGAGGTGTTGCAGGAATTGGATACTACTGGAGTTGAATTGACGGCGCAGGTCACTGGTTTGAAAAATGTGATGAGGGAAGACGAAATTGATAATCAAAAATGTACAAGAGAGGAGCTTTTGGCGACTTCGGAAATGCCGGTTGATTCAAGTCAGATACGAGTGAAGCGTACTATTTAAGTTTACATATAAATAAAATCATCAAATGTCATTAAATAAATTGAATATTAGGGATATTAACAGCGGGCTTGTGGAGAAGAAGTTTTCGGCGACCGAGGTATTGGAGGATTGTTTGGCTGTGATCAAGAGTAAAGATAAGGAATTGAATTCTTTTGTATTGGTGACGGAGGAGGAGGCGAGGGTTCAGGCGAAGGTGGTGGATGATAAAATTGCCGGTGGTGAGAAAATAGGGGCTTTGGAAGGTGTGCCGGCCGGTTTGAAGGATATATTTAATACGAAGGGGATTCAGACGACTTGTTGTTCAAAGTTTTTGAAGGGGTTTAAGCCACCTTATAATGCGACGGTGGTGGAGCGTTTGAATTCGGCGGGAATGGTTATGGTGGGGAAGTTGAATATGGATGAATTTGCTTGTGGTGGTTCTACGGAGCATTCTTGTTTTGGGGTGACGAAGAATCCGCATGATTTGGAGCGTGTGGCCGGAGGGTCATCAGGAGGGAGTGCGGCGGCTTTGGCATCAGATATGTGTGTGTATTCCATGGGAACGGATACAGGAGGATCGGTGAGACAGCCGGCTTCTTTTTGCGGTGTTTATGGTATGAAGCCAACTTATGGAAGGGTTAGCCGCTCGGGTGTGACGGCGATGGCGAGTTCATGGGATGTCGTGGGGCCTTTTACGAGAACGGTTGAGGATATGGCATATGTTATGAATGTGATTGCGGGGAAGGATAAGTATGATTCTACGACTTTGGATGTGGAGGTGCCGGATTATTTGGGATTTTTGGGTGGAGATGTTAAGGGGCTTAAAGTGGGATTGCCAAAGGAATATTTTGGGGAAGGAGTGGATGATGAGACTTGTGAGGTCGTAAAGAAGGCGGCGAGTAAGCTTGAGGCGATGGGGGCGGAAATTATTAATGTGTCTTTGTCAAAAACTAAGTATGCGGTTGCGGTATATTATGTGACGATGCCAGCGGAACTATCGGCTAATTTGGAGAGATTTGACGGAATTCGCTATGGGGTGCCAACGAGTCAGGAGTATAGCGATACCGTTGATTACTATTATAAGACTAGAGGTGAGGGGTTTGGTGATGAGATAAAGAGAAGAATCATGATAGGAACTTATGTGCTTTCAGCTGGTTATTATGATGCTTATTATAAAAAAGGACAGCAGGTGCGAACTTTGATTATTGAGGATTTTGATAATGCTTTTAAGAAGGTTGATGTGCTTTTGACTCCGGTTTCACCTTTCCCGGCCTTTAAGGTGGGGGAGTTGGCGGACAATCCTTTGGCGATGTATATGGCTGATGCCTTGACGATACCAGCAAGTGCGGCTGGGCTTCCGGCGATGAGTTGCCCTTTCGGCACATCTAAAAACGGCTTGCCGATTGGAGTGCAGATTATTGCTCCTCATTGGCAGGAGGGGCGAATTATGAATGTGGCAAAAGCACTAGAGAGTTTTTAATTTCTCAATTATTTCTTCTAGTGTTAAATCTTTGGATCCCGTTGGTTCTTCTTGTGATGGGCCTTTTGATCGTGAGGCGTTCAGTACACTTCGAAGCTTTGCTATTTCGGGGTCTTCATCGGCAGCGGGCTTAGCTTGAGGTGTTTGAGTTGGTTTGGGTCCAATGTGGCCTCCCTTGTGAAGGAAGTTTCCACCAGTTCTCCATGGTCCCGGTTTTGATGAGGGCATAGGTGTTTTTAAAATAGTGTCATATTGTCCACCTTTTCCTCTTCTTTGTCAACCTTTGGCGGTTCGGTCTCGTCGAGCTTTTTTAGGAGAGCGGTTTTGATCTGGGAGGGATTGATGGGCGAGTGGTGGCGATTTTGGGCGTGGTAGGTGAAAAGATGGTTGTAGGTTTCGGATAGTGCGCGGTTATTTACTTTGGTAGTGGTGGCCCCAGATTCCGTTGGTTCAATGATGTAGAGGTGGGGGTTTTGGATTATTATTACTGATGTTTTCATTACGGGGATGGTGTCGGAGGAGACGATTGTGGGAGTGAGGGCTCCGGATGGTAGTTGGGTGTCGGTTAGTATCGTGAGGCGATGCTTGGAGTTAATTTTCTCAAGGATGTTGATGTAGTTGTTTTTGATTTTGCTAAAATTTTCGGTGTTGCAGATGATTTTTGTGGGTTTGTCGTAGGCTTGAATTTCTTTGATTATTTTATCGACGGATGATTTGTCTTCATTGATTTCAATGGTGTTTTCAGTGCTTTTTTTGTTGGGGGCAGGGAATTCAGAGAGAGAGTTTTCTAAGTCTTCAAGATAGTTTCTGTAGTTGTCGAGGAGGGTTTGAGGGGTGATTGCTGAGACATATTTCATGCGTTTGCGGGTGTAGGTCTTGATTATTTTTTTGTCTTCGAGTTTTTCGACGATGTCGTAGGTGGTGATGCGGTTGATGTTGGATTTTTTAGCAAGTTCGGAAATTAGGCAGTCGCCTAAACTGACAGCTGCGAGATATACTTTGGCTTGTTTGTCGTTTAAACCAAGGGGGATTAGTATTTTGATGAGATTTTGCATGTTTTTGAAATGACGATTGTCTTAATGGAATGATATAATTTTTTGGCTCAGGCAATTTACCCGAAGAGTGGCCTTCTGGCAATAACGACTGGTTGCGCAGTAGTAGAAATTGTCTACAGTATATTATTTGTGGAATTTTTGCAGGAAGAGTTTTTCAATAGCGAGTAGGAGTTGTGTTTGATTGTTGGTGGTTGCTTGGATGATGCCGCTTTTCATTTGGCGGTCTATTTGGAGGAATTGTTGGTGGATTTCGGTGAGTTGTTGAAGTGTGAAGTGGCGATTTTGTTGAATGAGTTTTTGGGCGAGAAAGGGGTGAATGTTGTAGCGGGATTTCATTTCTGCTGGGGATAGTGTGTTGACGCTTTGGACTTGTAGTATTTTTCGGAAATGTCCGATGAGCATATAGAAGACCATGTGGGGTGTTTCTCCGGAGTCAATGAGTGTGTGAAAGGTGTCGAGAGCTTTTTGGGTTTGTTTGCTGCCGAGTTCGTCGGTTAGTTTGAAGATGCTGCTGGAGGGGTGGGGGGTGAGGATTTTGACGAGAGTTTCTTTGTTTAATTGATTGGTTTTGCCGTAGAGTTTTAGTTTTTCAATTTCGTTTTTTAGGTACCAGAGGTTGTCGCCGCAGATGTTGTAGATATTGAGAGCAAGGGCTGAAGGTATTCCTGGGATTTCTTGTTGGATCCACTTTATGGTTTCCGGTTGAGAGAGTTTTGGGAATTCCTTTTCTTGACCATTTTTTTTAAGGTATTTGTAGAGGGCCAATCTTTTGTCGGCGGATTTTTGTTCGTGGAAGATAATAACGGTGCTTTCGGGGAGTGTTTCTAGTGTTTTTTGGAGTTGTTGTTGCTGTTCTTTGGTGCTTTCGGAGAGAAAGTTTTTGACGATGACGAGTTTTTTTTCAATAAGAAAGGGGAGTGAGGGTAAATCGGTGATGAATTGTCGAAAGTTGAGATCGGCGTAGTGAAATATTTCTGGGGGGAAGTCGGAGTTGTATTTTTTTTGGAAGGCGATTTTCCAGTTTTTGATTTGTTGGTTGGAGGTGTAGGTGTCTTCGCCGTGAAAGAGGAATATCATGGGTGTGATTTTTGTTGTTTGTGGAAGCAAAAGTATCATGGATTGAGGATAAAATAAAACAGACTGTTTTTGCAGTCTGTTTTATTTGTGGTGCGATGTGTGGCGATGTGTGGTGATTTGATTAGCGGGCGACGCGAAGCTGAGTTATGTCGAGAAGGGTGTTTAATCCCGGAGGTGTGTTGAGAAGGAGGCGTTGGTCGTAACGGATGGTGATTGCACCTTGGTCGCGAAGAGGATCGCCGATGGCGCGGCGGTTTGAGAATAGTTGGAAGACATCGCCGATGAGCGATCCGTTGATGATCAGGGTGTTGTCGTAGGTAGGGGTGTTGGGTGAGGTGCGAATTTTTCCGGTGTCTTTGGGTTCTTGGGTGTCGAGGGCCATGTAGATGCCGTCGAGCCTGGTGACGGTGTTGCTGACGATAATATCTCCATCAAGGACAATGAAGGCGGCTGATGGGATGGTGTGTGGTGCGACAAAGCTGACTAGCTCTGATACTGTGGAATATTCTATGTTGCTGTTGATTGTGAGGTCACCGTTCTTGATGATGTAGGTTTGGGCGGCGGGGATGGTGGGTTTGCTTTCGATAATGTATTTTCCGCCGCTTCCATTGATTGTAAGGTTGCCCTCAATGACAATGACGCCGTTTTGGTGAATTGTACTGAGTTGGTCGATAGTGCTTAAGGTTTTTGGGCCTTGAGTTGTGTTGTTGCGGGCGAGGCGTTCGACGCTGGCAGAAATCGATTTGTTAATAGTTGATTCTTGCCAATCTTGAGCGACAGAGACTTTTAGTTCACAGATGGCGCTTGAGAAGCTTTCGAGGGCATTTTTATAGCCTGCGATGTTGTCGTCGGTGTTGCTGAATTTGCAGATGTCATGTGTTGGTGCACTGAGGACGATGTCATCATCTTCTCCAGAACCGGTGCTGATAATGTCGCGGTCTTTTTCAGGTTCTTCGACGATACAGGGGCCTTCACAGTTTTCGACTTGGTAGCATTGGCTGATGTCGATTCCTACTCGCAGGGGGGTTTTGAAGAAGGCGTCTCCACTTTGACGGGTTAGGATGAATGAACACATGGCTAGTGCTTGGGCATCATCTTGGTCGGTGGCATATCGACTTTCAAAGTCGCTGGATTTGTAGCCGGTGACGCTGGCAGTGTTGTCGAAGGTCTCACCACAGTAGTTGATGTTTGTTCTTTGGCAGTACTGATCGGTAATGATGGTGTTGTTTTCCATTTGATAGACGAAGAAGATGTGGTTGATGTTGCGGGTATTGTTGATTTTAATGGATTGGCCGTCTCCAAAGTCATCAAAGATTTCGTCGAAGTTTTCGATACAGATACTGTTTGTGTCTTCTTCACAGTTGAAACGATCTTTGTAATAGGATGTTGAGCGATCGTAGTTTGAGAAGCTTGAAAGTTTGTAGCTGTTGAAGATGACGCTGTCATTGTAGCGTGAGGTGTTGAAGTTTCCGGATTTGTAGATTACTTGTCGTCCTCCAGAGCCTTCAGTGGCAATTACGAGAGATTCCAGATTGAAAATTCCGGTATCTTCTTGTGATTGTATTCTTTGATTGGAGAGTGCATTTTCTTTGATTTCGATGGAGCGTGCGCTTCCGGTGTCAACTGTTGCAAGGTATGTAACATATTGGTGAGAGGCGTTGAGCCATCGGTCACTGTTGTTGTATTTTCCTCCGATGTTGATTAAGTCTGTCCAAAGACGATTTTTAGTGTCGTAAACTTTTTTGCTGATTTCAGGGTTTTGGTATTCTTCTTCATCATCGGGGGTGTAATTTTTGGTGGCGCGGCAAGCTTGGGTGTTATCACCTTGAACGGTTACGGTAACTGATGCGTTGCGGTCGCGGTTTACGATTTCGACGGTGTTGGTCAATCTGTTTGAGGTGGTGTCAGTGATATCAACATTTGATCCTTCCCAACGGTAGGTGAAGTTGGAGGCGTGTCCGGCTGGTTCGGTGGTTACATTGATGCGGAAGTCGGTTTCGTTGTATTCCCAGGTGCCGGAAGGGCTCGTGATTACGAGATCTTTACAGATTGGGGGTACTTCTGGTGGGGGAGTGTGGGACCATTGGCAGAGGTTTCCGGAGTTGATGCCGGTGGCCTGGACTGTAAGGGAGCAGTTGTTTGGGTTTTTATTGATACGGACTCCGCCGGATGCTTGTATTTGTGATACTGAGTAATTAGATGTTTCTGTTGTTCCGTCGCAGACGCTAGTCACCCTGATGTTGCCGGTGAAGTCACCGAAATTTCCGCCAATGATGTCAAAGCTGTCGCTGTTTTTTTGAACATTGAGAGATTGGCATGGGGCGTTGGTTAGGTTGTAGCTTTTTTGGCAGGCTAGGACTGCGGTGCTGTTTGCTTTGACGGTGAGAGCGGTTGCTGTGGGCGTTGCGTCGGTGAGGGTGAGGAAATAGACCGGTGAACCGTCGGGGATGTTGTTTTGAGAGAAGGTTTGGCCGGCGCTTTGAGCGATGTTTTTAGTGTAATTCGATCCGCTTTTCATGCTGATTAGGAGTGATTCAGCGATGGGTCGGAAGACATTTCCTCCTGGGAAGAATATCCCTTCGGTGGCGGTGTAATTGGCGGAACGATTTGGAGGTGTGGTTGGACTATATGTCGTTGTAGTGTGGAGTTTATAGAGAGTTTGAGGTTTTAAAGGGCTTGAGAGAGCAGTCTGACCAGTTGGATAAGTGTTGTAAACTTGTAGATTTGTACAGATGGGTGCCACTGGGATATCGGGGCAGGAGTTTAGAGACTTGGTACAGGTTTGTTGGTTAAGGAGAGTTTGTCCGTTGGCGTTGAGGACTTTCATTGTTACGGTGCCCTTTCCGGTATAGGGAATGCGATATTGGGCTGCCGGATTATATATTGTTGTTTGTGTCACGGTGCTTCTTTGTTGCCCGTTGAAGGTGAAGTATCCGCTTTGGTCGGTGGTGGTCCACTCTATTGATACCGGACTTCCGGTGGGAACATTGTTGAGGGTGATGGTGCTTTCTAATGTGTGGAGAGAGCCATCGAGACATGTGACAAGATTCTGAGCTGTGGGGTGTGATCCCTTGTAGGCTTTTAATGTTGATTGTGTACATGCCGGTGGTTGAACGACGGGAGGCTTTTCGGTGACGATGGCGTCGAATTCAACGAAACCGCTGAAACGGAAACATCCTGGTAGTTCATTAAATCGGACTGAGGCGTGGCTGTTGTTGTTTGAGATAATTGGGGTGACATATGAGGTGTAATTTGCAGGTAGAGATATTGGAGTATTGGCAGTTGTGATTGGAGTTTGAAGCGCGGTATTGTTTGGAGTTCTAGTGGTGAGATAGTGGCTGTCTGGGATGAATTTTAGTTGAAGGTTTGTTGATGCCAGATTTAGCATCATGTCGTCGGTTGCGGTACGGATGATATTTCCGGAGCTGTCTTTAATGACCGTTGTGGCATCATCGGGATTGATACGGTATTGGTTGGTGGGGGAATATATTGACCCTACTGCTTGGACGGTGGTTTGATTTACTTGATTAAGATTGACACCAATTTGAACATTGGTGGCGTTTGGTGAGCTGAAGGCATCGCCGTTGTAGGGGTCGTCACCATTGTTGTGGTAATAGATCTGAAACCTTACTTTGTCGCCACTTTGTAGTGGTGTAGAGGTTAAATTATCGGCCCATGAAACTTGAGAACAGCCAGCTTGTTTACAGTTTTTTCCAACTAATAGATTTCGTTCGTCGCCGTTACGAGACTCACTGATATTGTTGTTGCCGGTGAAATTGTTGAAGGATGCATAGGGCAATCCTTTTGTAACTCCTTGTTCGAAGGGGATTCCTGGTCTCGTAGGAGAAGGGGCAGCAAATAATATCTGCAGTGGAACGACTGATAGCAATAGGGCTATGGCAGCTATTTTAAGTGAATTTTTCATATGTGTTGGTTTGATTGCTTTGATTATTATTTTTTAATCTCGTTCTGTGGCACTTTCGGTGACACCTTCGGAGCTATCTTTTGGTTTTTGCTGTTCATCGGGGCGTTCTGTGTCTTCTTCGGTTGGTCCTTCATCATCGTCTTTTGGTATTTGTTCTTCAGGTTTGTCTTCTGCTTTGTCGACTTTAAGTCCAAAGAGGAGGCTGGCACTGACTGTGGCGACGCCGAGTTCTCCGGTGACTACTTCGTTGGTGATGTTTAGGAATCCGCCACCAACTTGTGGGGCCAAGATTCTGTAGGTAAATCCTTCACGGACGGAGTGGCTGGCGTTTGCACACTTGCTGTATGCTCCGGAATTGATTTTGGTGTCTGTGAGATTGAGCTCGATGATGAATCCTTCGGCAGTTTCAAAACGAGATGTGGTGCCATTCATTTGATCTGTTCTCAGTTGGTTGAGAATTATGATGAAGCGATTAATGATTCCGGATGTTCTGTTGTTGTCGAGGAGTTCTTTGGCTTTTTCGGGAGTTGGGGTTTTGGCGAGTTCAATGAGAGTTTGATAGTGGTCTTTGGCGATATTAGAGTCACTTTCGATGATGAATCTGTAGGCTGGTGAGCTGATCAGTCTGATTGCGAATGGAGATTTGATTATTTCTGAGAGTTTTTCCGGTGTGATTTGAGAGATGATTTCTGGGGCTGATGGGCTTCCAATTTCGAGGAGTACTCTTGCTAGACTTTTTTCGGTTGGGTCGTTGCTTTGAAGGCTGTATTCGTTGCCGACGGTCATATCTGGACCGTCAAGGAAGCCGAGCTCGAAGCCTTGGTTTTGGACGCCGGCGAGTGGTTCGAAGTTTAGGGTCTGCGTGAAGAGTGGATTGTTTTTACCATCTCGACTGGAGGAGATGAAGATATCTCCAGCTTGTAGTTTTTCGGGGGAGGTAGCTATGTTTTTTTGGAAATCAAAACGGGGATTCTTGAGTTTTTCGAGAAGATCGTTGTAGATGTCGCCACTGAATTTTTTGGCTAAGATTTCAGGGGTTACGCCGGTTTCGAATAGTTCGGGGCGTGTCTCGTGAAGAGATTTAAATTCTGCGAGATAGCGCTTTTCGGTGAAGGATTGCCTTTGTCTGATTACTTGGCGCAGTTTGTTGTTGCGTTCGGGGCCACGATAGAAATCGATGAACCATTTATTGATGATATAAGTGATAGCCTGGTTTTTTTCGCGGTCATTAATTTCTGCAAGACCGTGTTGGAGCATGTGTGGTTGTAGTATTTCGAAAATGTCGTTTGGGGAGGATATTGCGCTGGATAGTTGTCGGCGGAATTCGGGCTTGCTATAGATTAGGTCGAGGCGAACTTTGATAATTTGTTGTGAATTTGCTTCTTTGATTTCTTCCATGGTTTTTCCAGGGAAGTCTTTTTGGTAGAGCTTGAGTTTTTCAGCATCGATAAAGGCATAGCGTTCAGAGCGGTCTGTTATACTGGCAGCACGGCCGTAGATGTCTCCCAGGTCATAGCCTGGCATGCCGAAGTCGGTATATTGAGCGTATTCTTTTTCGGTGACGGCATTGAGGGCTTTGTGCATTTCGAGGATGTCATCAGCCCGAGCTTTGAGCTTTTCAGGAGATAGAGTGTGATGATATTTAGTATCAATATTTTGGTCGACGCCATTGGCATCGGTTTTTTCGCGGATGTTGAGGTTGGGAGATCTTTCGTTTAGTCCACGCATTGCTTGGAATTGTTCTTGTCCGAGGAGTCTTTGTAAGTAGGTGGCTTCGTGTTGCTCAATCCATTGGCGATCACGGTTGCCTTCTAGGGATTTGGTAGTCCGAATGGTGATGATGTCGCGAATGTTGGCATTGCCTTCGCTCATGGCCATTGGGAACTCGAAGCGTTCGCGGGTAATTATTAGGTTGCTGATATCTCCAGCTAGGAAGATTTTGTCGCCGTCGCGAACTATGGAGAGGGTTTCTGAAAGTAGTGGATCGATATGGACTTCGACATCTTTGTCGGAAATATTGTCGACGCGTAATTCGAGTCTTTGATCCTGTGGAATTAGTTTTACTTCGGCAGGTTTTAGGCGCTCATTATAGGTGTCTAAATCGAATGATATATTAGAGAAATCTATTTCTTCTTTGGCCAAAAGTACTCCGAGTCCAAGGGCGCTTCCCGGTTTGTAGTAGAGGCGGTCGCTGTTGCCGGTGAATTCCATGGTGTCGGTTCTAACTCCTTGCTTCAAGGTGTCCAGGTATTGGCGAACTTGTTGTTCGGTGTTGGCATTTGATATTTCTTTGAGGAATCGTGATTCTTCGGAGGGGGTTGGAGTGAAAATGGTAAAGTCTCCGAGCGAGAATTTTATTCCGCCAATTATGGCAAGGGGGGCTCCGACAACTGTTGTGAGCATAGGAATTTGGATTGTACCGAAGCTAATTCCCAGTGGTATTCCGCCGGTGTTGATTTTGTCGAATATTTCAGTACCTTCGATGGATTGACGGTAGAGGTCATAGATGTTTACAAGTTGTTCAGGTGTGAGACTGCCGTCTCTAACATATTGGCGTACTTGTTCGTAGGTCGGAAGGGATTCAATGAGTTGAAATTTTTGGTCTGGGGTTGCGGTTTCCCATTCTTTCCATATTTTTTCGAGACCGGTTTTTTTTGTGGCGTCGTCGGTTAGGGTTTCTACTTGAGATTTTACCAATGCTTTTTCCCAGTCGAGACTGATTACTCCGCCGGCTCCAGCTGAAAGATGCTGAGGCGAGAAGTTGAGATAGAAGGATGTGCCCAGTGTGACACCATCAGCGACTTCTTGTGATGCTGATACTCCAGCACTGGCGCCAAAGCGTAATGAGATTGAGCTGGTGGTGGCAATCACGTTCTTGTCGTCTTTAAATATTTCGTAGGTTAGGCCAATGTGACCGAGGGGACTAACTCCATCAGCGCCGATTTCTGCTCCAATGCCGAGGTCGATGCTGTAGCCTGAGCCAAGATCAATGGTGCGGCCGTGTTCGTAGCCGACGGCGTCAAACTTCAAGTCTTCATTGCCACGCTTGGTGAAGTGGAGCTGGGCGGTGCCCATGTCCATGAAGATATTTTGGAGTTTCTGTAGTTGTTCTTCGGGAAGTTCTTGGCCAGCGGTCTTTAGTTTTTCCAGTACGGCTTGATATAGTGGGTGTGATTTTGCTTGTGATTCGGCAGCTTGTTTTGCTGATTCAACAGCGCTTTGTCTTTGAGTAAGTTTTTTGTTCAAGAATCCGAGTTGGAAGGCTTTGAATTGCGGAGAGTCAATACCAAAGAATATGTTGTAGCCACTTGTAACATTGAAATCCTCTTTGGGATATTTGAGTTCAGCTTCTTCAGGTGTTGAACCTTCTTGTATTGCTTGGATTATCAACTGCATGCGTCCTGTCTGAAGGTATTCGGTGACAACTTCGGCGACTTTCTCTTGGCGAAGAGTTTTCTTGCCGTCGGAATCGATTTCGTATAGGGATGGTGTGTTGAGGAAAATTAGTAGAGCGGCGTCGGGATTGTAGTGCCTGGTGAACTGTCCGCGATCAACGGTAAATTCTTTGCCGTCGATATCTGTCATTGTTATCTCGGTGGCATCTTTGGTTCCGGTAATGGCTATGAGAAATTCATCCCAATCACTAATTTCTTTTCCGGGACTGCCGTTGAAAAGGTGATTAAGGCCTCGATAAAGTTGGTATTGCTCACTAGGGTTGCTGTTGTCTCTCTCGGCTTGACCTTCTATTCCAAGGCCGCGCTTACCGGCTTCTTTAAGAGTGATGGCCTTTCGTTCGTTCTCGGTAGGATAGGTCATTTTGGTGATGGCGTCGAGTAGGTTCAAGCAGGGTAGGAGTATTTCGCTATACATTGTGGCGAATAGGAAGTCTTGCCCTACGGATCTCTTTTCTAAAGCGCCGAGCTTATTGAAAACTTCCATGAAATCTTCGGCATCACTCAATACATCATAGGTGGAACCTTCCAATTTCATTTGGGATGGTATATTGGTGCTAACCAGCTGAAAATAATCAAATATGTCGGAGAATTCTACGAGGTCGTTGCGGTTGAGAAAATTTTCTCCGGAGATTATTTTAGTGATATGTCGTTTGGCAAGGTTTTCCGATGCGGAAAATGGGGGTTGTGACATTATTGAGAGCACGGCATTAGAGCCTTGGAATTCGTTGAATTTGGCGATCATTTCAGTTTGATCTAGTGCGCCGATACGAGCGTCGAGTTGGTGCTCGCGTTTGGTCAGGTCAGCAATGGTTTCGTAGTGTAATTTTTCACCTTCTTGTTGCTCACGGAGCTGTTTGGCTTGTTCTTCGGCTTCGATTGTTCGTTGCTGTTCGGCTATTTCTCGTGTTTTTAATCTTTCGGGTCTTGCCGATTCGATGCGAGGAGATTCATTTCTGCTACTGCCGGGTTTTTCAGGGTTGGCAAAGTGGAGAAGACGATTTTCTTTCAGAAGTGAGGTTTTTATTTTTCGCATTTTTGTTTAAAGTGATAAATGTATCCGATCATTTTATCATATTAAGTGATTTTTATCAAACAGGAGGTTTCATGGAATTACCGACAATAATTGTAAATTTTAAGCTGTATGAGCAGGGCACGGGAGATGCGGCCTTAGAGATGGCAATCTTGCACGAGAAAATTGCTGCGGAAATGGGGGTGTCGATCGCGATTGTGGTGAATTTTTTGGATCTGGAAGCAATTGCTAGGCGGGTGAAGATCCCGGTTTTTGCGCAGGGGATGGATCCGGTCGGATATGGCAGCCATACTGGCTCGATCAGTGCGGATATGCTTTTTGAAAAGGGGGCATATGGGGTGCTTTTGAATCATGCGGAGCGCCCGCTGGAGTATGTTATGTTGGGGGAGTGTGTTTCACGGGCGCGGGATGCAGGACTTTTTACGGTGGTGTGTGTGGATAGTCCGGAGCAGGGAGAGGTTGTTAAAAAATATAACCCCGATATGATTGCAGTTGAGCCTCCGGGCTTGATAGGCGGAGATCTTTCTGTGGCGGAGGCAGATCCAGCCATGATTGAAAAGGCGGTGTCTGAACTAGGGCGTGGGAATGTGATTGTTGGTGCGGGAATTCGAAATGGTAGCGATGTGCGAACTTCTTTGGCGCTTGGTGCCAGTGGTGTTTTGTTGGCGTCGGGGGTTGTGAGGGCTGATGATCCCGAGATGGTATTGAGAGATTTAGCTGAAGCTCTTAAGCGATATTAGGTCAGTCCTGAATCGATTAACTTTGGAGCTGATTTCTTGCTGGCGGTGTTTATGGTGGCCATTTCTAGGAGAAGGATGATGATAAGGAGCATGTCGTTTTTGAAGTAGGGAGTGTCAATTTGTCCATGGAGGAAAAAGTATAACAACATGAAGCTTAGAATTTTGTTGAGCTGTGAGGTATTGGTTGTTTTGACGGTTCTAATAATTAAGTACATGAGTCCGATCAAACCAAGTAGTCCAAAATTGGCCCAGGATAGTAAGAATAGGTTGTGTGGTTGAAGGACTTTGGTGTCCAAAGGTGGGCGATTCAGGATGCTTTCGGCGTTTTCTTCGAAGTAAGGTTGGAATTGTCCATAGCCAAGCCCCCAGATTAAGTTTGTTGGCGTTTGTAGTGATTCGATTGCAACCTGCCATATTTCGTTTCTTTCGTTTAAACTGGAATAATTTGTTTCTATTGCGGGGATGATCTTTGTTTTTACGGTCATTACTATGAAGATGACGGCGATGGCGGTGGCGATGGTTTTGAATAATCTGGTGCGAAGGAACTTATGGGGCGTTTCTTTTAATAGAAATAGGCCAGTAACGATTAATACTCCGCCGATCGCGCCGATAGATCGAGTTAAAAGGATTATAGTGAAGAGTAGTATTCCAAAGAGTAGTTCGGATTTTCTTTTTGACTTAAAGGATTCTAAGATGAAATAGATGCTGAATGGAGCTAAGTAATAGGCGAGGTAGACAGCGGAATCCAGTGGCCCAAGAAGTCTTAAGTCGTGGGTGACATTGAAGCCGATGAGGTTGTATATAATTGAAAATATTCCGAAGGCTAAGGCTCCGAGTCCGGCTGCTTTCAATATGGATTTTCTTGTTTCGCTAGACTTAAAGGTTTCAAGCGTTATGAAGGTTAGGATTGCTGCAAAAACGAAGAATTTTACATAACGGATAAGATCGATGTTGATGTTGGTGCCTGTTGTGGCGATGGAGATAAGGATGAGGATGGTGATTGCGATGATGACCTGGTATTGCAGTGTGTTCTTGAGGGTTTGGAGAATTTGTTTTGTTTTAAATCTTTCTATTATGAAGAAGGCGGTGGAGATAAGAATTAGTATTTCCAGAAGATTGGTCGGGTAGGCGCCAATGTTGAAGCGAATAAGGTATGATTGAAGGAAAAATAGTGTGAGGAGAATTGAGAATGAGACGATTTTTTTCATGGTTTTTTAAAAAGTTTACTTTGTGTTGAGTTTATATTTAATGTTATGTGTGTGGTAGTCATAATTAAAATTTAATGGAGATTATCAGGGGTGCGGTTGTTACGGGTCAAAAATTGGGGCGTAAGATGGGCTTTCCGACGATAAACATTAACTATAATGGCATGAATGAAGGGGTTTTTGCTGGGATGGTGGCTTTTAATGGTGCTTTTTTTCCTGCGGCTGTTCATGTCGGGCCGAGGCCGACTATTAATGACGATCGCAAGATTTGTGAGGCGTTTTTATTGGATTTTGATGGTAGTATTCCCGAGGAGGTAGAGGTGGAGGTGCGGTTGATCGAGAAGATAAGAGAGGTAAAGAAATTTGATACTTTGGAAGATTTGAGGCATCAGATTGGAATTGATGTGGATTTGATACGCAGTATTTTGGCTTGATGTTTTCAGTGGTAATAGTAATTTTTAGTTATGAAATTTTTGAAAGAACTAATTCCGGAGCGGCACCCTTTGCGGTTGGCTTATCATAAGTTAAAGGCTTTTGTGGCAGCTGTTTGGTATCGGTTTCCTGCTAATAAGCTGATTGTGGTAGGTATTACGGGGACAAATGGGAAAACCACAACTGTTAATTTAGTGAACAATATTTTGCGTGATGCCGGATATTCGGTCGGCATGACATCAACTGTGAACTTTCAAATTGGCGAGATGAAGTGGGTAAATACGACGAAGCAAAGCACTTTAGGCCCTTTTTTCCTTCAACGAATGCTGCGAAGGATGGTAATGGAGGGCTGCAAATATGCTGTTATTGAGGTTACTTCACATGCGATCGACCAATATCGCACTTTAGGTATTAATTTTGATGTTGCTTTGATAACAAATATTACCCCGGATCATGTCGAGTACCATGGTAGTTTTAATGCTTATCTAAGGACTAAGGGGAAGCTTTTTGAGCAGGTTTCCCGGGGTAAGAAGAAGCTGGGAGTGCCAAAAGTTTTGATCTTAAATTCGGATGACAAGTATTATTCATATTTTGATAAATTTCTTGCGGATCAAAAGGTGGTTTATGGTTTGAATAACGCCACTGTTTATCCAACAGATTTGGTTAAAAGTGCGGAGGGGGCTGAGTTTATGCTTAATGTTCCAAACAATGCGGTAAAGGTGGAGATTAATATGCCAGGAGAGTTTAGTGTTTATAATGCCTTGGCGGCGAGTGCAGTTGCTTTAGCCTTGCAGGTGCCGTTGGAAAACATTCGGAGGGGACTTAAGGAGAGCGTGAATGTTCCGGGCCGGTTTGAACATGTTGAGAACGACGAGGAATTTAGTGTTGTTGTGGACTATGCTCATACTCCGGAGGCGTTAGAGAGTCTTATAAAGCTGTATAAGAGCCTTACGCCGGGCAGGGTGTTTGTGGTATTCGGGGCGACTGGTGGAGGGCGGGATAAGGCCAAGAGGATGGTTATGGGACGAGTGGCTGACGAGAATGCGGATGTAGTTATTGTTACTAATGACGATCCTTATACGGAGGATGAGTGGGGGATTGTTGAACAGGTGAGTGAGGGCATTAAACGAAATGAAGGAGATTTGTTTTGGAAGATTCCTGATCGGCGTGAGGCTATTCGGCTGGCGTTGTATTTAGCCAAGGCTGGAGATTGTGTTTTAGTGGCCGGAAAGGGTGCGGAGGAGGTCATCATGATTGGAGGCAGGGCATTGCCGTGGAATGATAAAAAGGTTATTAAGGAGCTATTGTCAGCTATAAAGAATGTTGAGATTTAAATTTTGACACTAATTAATATGAAGTCTGGGTTTATATTGGTGGATAAGCCTTCGGGCATGACCTCTTTTGATGTAGTGAAGAGAGTTAGGGCGGTGTTAGGTGTCAAGAAGGTCGGACACGCAGGGACGCTGGATCCTCTTGCCAGTGGGCTGATGCTAATTGCTTTTGGGGAGGGAACGAAACTTTTGGAGTATTTTATTGGTGCCGATAAGGTCTATGAGGTTTTAGCTGTGTTTGGTGCTACTTCAACCACATTTGATGCTGATGGAGAAATAGTGTCGACAGGAGTGAGCAATAAAATTGAACAAGAAGAGATCAATAAAATTATACAAGAGCGGTTTCTGGGGCTTATTGATCAGGTCCCGCCGAAGTATTCTGCATTAAAAATTGCAGGAAAGAGAGCTTATGAATTGGCCCGATCTGGAGTGGATTTTGATATTAAGTCGAGAGAGGTTCGTGTCTATGGGGTTGAGGTTGCTGAATATGATTGGCCCGAGGTGAGAATGCGGGTCAGTTGTGGGTCAGGGACATATATTAGATCTTTGGTCCATGATCTTGGATCCGAGTTGATGGGGGTGGGGGCATATGTGAAGGAGTTGAGGAGATTGAAGGTGGCGGATTTTGATTTGGACGATGCGGTATCTTTAGATGAAGCAGTAGATTCTTTGGGTCATGTCACGGAGGTGTCTTCCTTGGAGGAGTTTGTAGTTGGGCTGTATTCCGTGGAGCTGGATTCTGTTGATATCCAAGGGTTGGCTGATGGGAAAGTACTAATGGGGAAAAAAATAGACTATGAATGGGCGATGGCTTTCCATGAGGGGAGGTTGGTTGGTGTGGTCGAACCATTTATGGAGGGAATTAAGTTCAAGAAGGTGATAAATGTGAGCTGAGTTTGATGAATAAAAAAATAGTTCAGTGGTGTGTTTTTTCCCTTTATAGTCAGATATGCGTATTTTTAGGTTAGTGTTCAAAAAAATAGAACATAGGCTTCTGTTGTTATGGTTTGAATTTGGAGATGTTAGTTAGTATAGTGCTTCTGAAATTATTAAATAATATGGTGATTGGTGAAGTTTTTATTAATTATTGGTTGATTGCAGGGGTGGTTTTTTTGATCTCCTGTTTGTTGATATTTATCGCATTGAAGCTCTTCCCTGTTTTGGGGTTGATGGATAGGCCTCATCGGTACGGATTGAACAGGAAACCAATCCCTTATTACGGGGGAATTGCGATTTTTTTAGCTTTTGTGTTTTCCGCTTTGATATTCGTTCCTTGGAGTTTGCAGTTGGGAATGTTTTTATTGGCGGCATTTATACTGGTTGTTCTTGGGTTGATTGATGATTATAGGGGACTGCCTCCTTGGATTCGATTGGCGGTCCAGTTGGTGGCGGCGTTGATCCTTGTGTTTAGTGGAATTGGAATCCTTTCTTTTAATGTTCCTTTTTGGGGCGTGGTTGAGCTCAATTCTTGGTTATGGCTTGGGGTACCAGTATTTGGGGCACTATTTACGGTGCTTTGGGTGATGACTTTGGTGAATACGATGAATTTTGTTGATGGCGTTAGTGGTTTGAGTAGTGGTGTTGCTTTTTTGGCGGGTTTGACTTTGTTTTTTCTAAGTATTAATCCTGCTTTACATACGGATTTAATTTCACAAAGTTATGTGGCTGTTTTGTCGCTTATTTTGGCGATGGTTAGTTTGGCGTTTCTTATCTTTGATTTTCCAAAATCGAGAATATTGATGGGAGATACTGGCAGTACATTTTTGGGATTTGTGGTTGCTACACTGGCGATATATTCGGGAGGGAAGGTGGCGACAGCGTTTTTAGTTTTAGGGATTCCAATTTTGGATATGGTGTGGGTGGTGTTTAGGCGAATTCGTAGCGGAGGTAAGTTTTGGAAGGGAGATTTAAATCATTTGCATCATCGACTATTGAGGATTGGTTTCTCTGAGCGCATGGTGGTTGTTGTTTATTTGTTTGTTACTTTTATTTTGGGGGCCATGGCGGTGATGTTTATTGATAGTAAGCAGAAGATTTTTATGCTTTTGGCATTATTGATTTTGATGTTGTTACTTGCTTTTATGCTTGTACACTATGGTAGTAAAAGGGATGATAAATTTGTAAAACCAAGGAGTGATGATTGATCCAGTGTCAGAAATTAAGGGAAAGCTTGATATTGTTGATGTAGTCGGTGGATATGTGCAATTGAAGAAGATGGGGCGTAATTATAAGGGGCTTTGCCCTTTTCACAGCGAAAAGTCGCCAAGTTTTGTGGTTAGTACGGAAAAGCAAATATGTCATTGCTTTGGCTGTAATAAGGGTGGGGATATTTTTACTTTTGTTCAGGAGATTGAGGGGGCAACTTTTACTGAAGCCTTGAAAACTTTGGCTGACAGGGCGGGAGTTAAGCTTGATGATAAAAAAATGTCAGGTGTGAGGGTGACGAAAGATGAGAGGGATGAGTTTTTTAAGGCGCACTTGCTTGCGGCAGATTTCTATAAGAGTCAGTTGTGGGATACTGAAGAGGGAGGCAAAGTTTTACAGTATTTGTATCGAAGGGGATTGAAGGATGAAATGATTAAGGCGTGGAAGCTTGGTTTTGCTCCGGATGCTTACGATGCTTTATATCCAATGTTGTTAAAAGAGGGTGTTGGCAAGGACTGTCTTTTGAAGTCCGGATTGGCTTCAACAAAAAAGATAGGGGGTGGAGATATTTTCGACAAGTTTAGATTGAGGCTGATGTTCCCTATTATGAATTCACGAGGGCAGGTTTGTGGTTTTGGAGGAAGGGCGCTTAAGAGTGACCAGCAGCCTAAGTATTTAAACTCTCCGGAGAATGTTATTTATGATAAGAGTTCGATATTGTATGGTTTTTTCAAGGCTAAGGACGCGATAAAGAAGCAAGATAAAGTTATTTTGGTTGAGGGGTATTTTGATGTTTTGATCCCGCATCAGTTTGGATTTGATAATGTTGTGGCAACATGTGGAACGGCTCTGACAGAGAAGCAGGTGAAGCTGGTTAAGAGATTAACAGAAAATGTGTATTCGTGTTTTGATGGTGATGAAGCGGGATTTGAGGCTTCCAAGAGGGCTTATGATGTGTTGGCTGGAGAAGGTGTCGTGTTGAAAACAATCAATCTAAATGGGGGGTCTAAGGATCCAGCTGACAGAATTATGAATGGAGGGGTTGAAGGGTTTGCGTCTGATGTTGAGGGTGCTAAGGATTTTCTTTTGCACTATGTTGATAGGCTTTTAAAGACTTGTGATTACAAGACGGCCAGTGGTTTAACGAAGTTGATTGGAATGGCGCTGCCTTTGTATGCGAAAATGTCCCCAGTGTTGCAAGAATATTACTTAAAGGATTTGTCTTTGAAAATTGGTGTTGGTGTGGAGGCACTGAAAAATGAAATTTCTATTTTAAAATTGAATTCTCGGCATCCGGCAAGGCGTAATAAGGGTGAGGCAAAGGATGAGGATAGAATTAAATTTGATAGTGAAGAGGTGTTATTGTCCTTATTGATGTCTTCGCCTGATCTTTTGGAAGAGATTGGGGATGATCTTAGCGAAGAGGATTTCACTCATGAGAGGAAATCTATTTACAAAAAGTTGCTAGATAACTATAATTCTGGCCGATTGTCTAATGATTATACGGAGTTTTTTACAGAGTTTGGGGATGATATCGCGAAAAGGTTTTTGATTCTTGCTGTTTATATAGCTGATAAATATCAGGGGTTTGGGGAGTTGGATTTAAAGTTGGAGGTCAAGTATTTGGCTGAGAAGGTTCGTGTGAGGGGAAGACGGAGTGTGCTTGATGGTTTAAAGAAGGAGATAGGAGAGGCAGAATTAAAAGGAGACAAGGTAAAACTTTTGGATTTACTTGATCGATATCAAAATTTATTATTAAAGTAATCTATGGCTAGAACTACAAAATTTATTGCGCACCCGACCGATGAGCAGTTAGAGAAGTTTCCACCACAGGTTAAGGATCTTATTAAGAAGGGGAAGGAGCAAGGTTTTATTACGCAGCAAGAGTTGTTGAAGGCGATTCCAAAAATTGAGACGGATCTGGTTTTACTGGATGATCTTTATACTTTGTTTATGGATCTTGGTATTGAGGTGATGGATACCCAGGATTCTTTGATTTCTGATGCTAATTTATTGGATGATGCTGATGTGGTTGAAATTGCGGCTATTGAGGATGGGGAAGATGGAGACGAGGAGGGCGACGAAGAAGATGAGGATAGGCCTTCTTTGTTGACGGTTAGCGATAAAAAGGAGGAGAAAAAGCGCAAGGCGGCCGAGTTTAAGGAGATTGCTAATGATTCGATTCGCTTGTATTTATCTGAGATTGGTCGTGTTGATCTCTTGAATGCCAAGGAAGAGATAGATTTGGCTCGTAGAATTGCCAAGGGCGATCAGTCTGCTAAGGCAAAATTAGCTGAGGCTAATTTGCGGTTGGTTGTTAGTATCGCAAAAAAATATATTGGAAGGGGTTTGTCATTCTTGGATTTGATTCAGGAAGGAAATATCGGCTTGTTTAGAGCGGTTGAGAAATTTGATCCGAATCGTGGGTTTAAGTTTTCGACATATGCTACTTGGTGGATACGCCAGGCTATTACCAGAGCAATTGCCGATCAGGCGCGTACCATTCGTATTCCGGTTCATATGGTGGAGACGATTAATAAGTTGACACATGCGCAGAGAAGATTGGTGCAAGAGCTTGGAAGAGAGCCACTTATTGAGGAGTTAGCGGCGGAGATGGATATGGATATTAAGAAGGTGCGACATATTAAAAAGATATCTCAGGATATTGTTTCATTGGAGGCTCCGGTTGGTACGGAGGAAGATAGTAAATTGGGAGATTTTATTGAGGATGATGACGCTTTGTCGCCGATGGAGGCCACTAACCGTCAGTTGTTAAAGGAGAATATTCATGAGATGTTGCAGTATTTGTCGCCAAGAGAAAGGAAGATTATTGAAATGAGATTTGGTTTGAAGGATGGAGTCGGACATACGCTGGAGGAAGTGGGGCAGGAATTTCATGTGACTCGTGAGCGTATTCGTCAAATTGAGGCTAAGGTGTTGCAAAAGTTGAAGGAGCACCCTACTAGTGCTAAGATAAAGTCCAATTAAGTTTAAAATATTAAATAATTAAGAAATATGGCTACTGTTAAAAAGAAGGTTACTAAAAAAACAGCAAGTAAGGATGCGAAAGTAAAAGATATTTTGGATGTTCGTGAGGATATTTTTACTGAGGATGGAGAAAAGGTAGTATTGGTTACTAAGGAGGGGCTGGATAAACTTAAGGAGGAGTACAACTTTTTGACAACGGCTAAAAAGAAGGAAGTTGCGGCGAGGTTGAAAGAGGCAATTTCTTATGGTGATCTTTCGGAGAACTCTGAGTATGAGGAGGCAAAGAATGAGCAGGCTTTCGTGGAGGGGCGTATTTTGGAGCTTGAGAGAATGATTAAGAATTCTAAGGTGATTAGTGGTAAGGCTACTGGTAGAAATTCGGTGCAGCTGGGTACGACAGTTTATTTGAAGAATTTAACAAAGTCGTTGGATGAGACCTACACTATCGTGGGATCGACTGAGGCCAATCCTTTTGAGGGGAAAATCTCCAATGAATCTCCGCTAGGGAATGCTTTGTTGGATAGGGAAAAAGGTGATAAGTGTAAGGTGATTGTTCCGGCTGGTGTGGTGGAATATGAAATTATTAAGCTAGGGTAGTGCTGAGAGATTGATGGTTTTCAGATGATTACATTTTAAAAAGGCTCCATATTGTAGAAATTGGAGCCTTTTTGGTGTGGATGTGAATAAGCTTCAGTGTTTACTTTACTTGCGAGGCTTGTTGGGAAGGTATTTGCGGGTGGATTTCTTTTCTTTTTGGTTGTGGTGTTGACTCATGTTTTTAGCGAGATTTTCTTTATAGGTGGTTAGGTATTTCTTGATGGATTTGTAAACCAGATAAACTAGTGCCAGGATGTTTAGTCCAAGGAATAATCTCATTGAAAAGAAGGAGATGTTTTCGTAGCGTGCGCCGATAAGAACAAGAAAAACGATGGCGATGATAACTAGGTTGCGACTAAGGCTTCTGAATGAGGTTTTTAGTGCTAAATTTTCCTTGCGCTGACTTTGATAATAAAAGTGAAAGACTGTCGCGACAACTATTAGGCCAATACTGAGGCCAAAAAACAGGCCGTAGTAGTTGAAGTTTGCTCCTGGGTTGGGAGAAAATATATAGCTGAGAATTGATTGTAGAAAGTTCATATTGAATAAAAATTATTTTTAATATTGTGCTGAGGTTAGCATAGAAATCTAATTTGTTGAATTATTTTTCAGCTGTTTTATTGTTTTGACAACAATGGCTGTCGTAATAGCTAGAATTATAAATGAAATGTAGTGCGAAAGACGAATGCCAAGAATGAGAATTGTGTCATCGCCTCTGATGAAGTCTTCTAGGAATCGGAAGAAGCTGTATAACCATACTGTTATTAAGGCTATTGTCCCAGCGGGGCTGGTTGATATTTTTGGGTGTTTGTTGATGAAATATAGAATTGCCAGTATGGTCACGCTGTAAAGGAAGGCATACATTTGAGTGGGATGGATGGGGACGGTGTATTTAATGATCGGATTTTCGAAATTCACGCCCCATGGAAGTGATGTTGGCTTGCCGTATGCGCTTCCCTGGAAGAAATTACCAACATGGATAATGGCCATGGTAGCGACAAGTGAGGGGGTGATGACATCGAGCCACCTAAAAAGGTCCTGTTGTCTTTTTTTACAGATGTAAACAAAAAAGGCGAGGCCGCCAATCAGTGCGCCTATCCCAGAGAAATTGTTGTCCCATAGTTTTAATAGTTGTAGCAGTTTGCCAGTATCGAGATCGGCAAAATAATATGACCAGTGCGAGATGATGCCAACGACGCGGCCGAAGATTACTCCAACAACTGCAATCATCAGGAAATTGTCACTAAGGAATTGTATTTTGAGGCTGTTGAGGGAGCTAAGCTTTACGATGGTTATGGCGCCCACGATGATGGCGATTGCTGTGAAAACAGTTAGTGTAGTGAGGTTGAAATATTTTGTTTGGAATAAGATTTGATGCATATTAAAAGTTTAGGATGACGATGGTGCTTGTGAAAATAAAAATGACGGGGAATATTATGTTGACGATTTTGCTTCTGGAAAAGAAATTCAATTTTATTGCGGTGAGACTGTGGAATAGGAATATTATTAGTAAGGCAAATTTGAACACATTGCTTTCATAGATTTTAAAGCCTTGTGGTATGGTGGCAAGCGAAAAATCCTTGGTGGTCAAATATATAGAAAGGAAATAGTAGGCGATGTAGAAGGTGAGGAGCCAGCCGGAAAAGTTGTTGAGTTCGGTGATGGTATTGTGGAAAAAGCCTTGTGGGGCTTCCTGGACCTCGCTTTTTACTTGAATATTTCTTAGCATCTTGGCTTGACGATAGGCGTGTATCGTTTTCTTTCTGGCCCTGAATAGGGTCTTGATCGATACTTTTACTTTTTCTTTATATTCTGGTGCGGGTTCTTTGAAATATAATTTAATTAATTGAAATATTTGCTTGTTGTAATATTTGATTCTTTGCTTTTGTGTTTCGATTTCTGGTGGAACATCGAGCTTTTCTTTGATGGACTCAAAAAAATTGTTCACCTTGGTTGATAGTGTTCCCCTTGTCTTGCTTTTATTCTTTTTTTGCCAGCTTTCGATGCGGTTTAAGATGTCTTCATTGAGTGTCTTCTGTTGCTGGTCTTTTTTGAGATCATTGAGAAGATTTTGTGTTTTAATTCTAAGCTTGAAGCGTTCTTCTTTATAGCCTTTTTCTTTCAGTATTTCTTCTTGGTCTTCAAGAAGTTGGAGGAGTTCTTGGGCGGTGGCCAAGATGTATTGAATGTTTTTACTGTGTTTGATGCGTAAGATTTTATCGATCTTTTTGTTGATGAGGGCTTTCTGTTCTTCATCAAAGGTGCTGTCAAATTCTGTTAGAAGATGGCGGACTTTCAGCAGAATGTTATCAATTTTTTTGTTGGTGAATTCTTTTTCTTTAGCTTGTTTGATCTCAATTTGCTTTTTCTCTCTTAAGCCCTCGGTAATTTGATTGAGTTCGTCATTTCTAAATTGTTGCATTTCGGCTCTGGATGCTGCTATTTCACTTTCAGTGGCACCTTCTTTCCATATTCCAGTTACATTGAGAAAGTATTCGCTTTTTAGTTTTTCGATGGCCTGTTCTTTGGTTTCGGCAAAGATACTTCCGGTGAGGTTTTTGCCTTTTTGTTCGATTGCCTCAAAAAAGAATTGTGGAGTGTTTTGTGTGGGGGGTGCAATTTCTGTCCCACTTTGGAGTGTAAGTATGGAAAATCCAAGGCGATTAAGTTCTTCGCGGGCACGGTTTTGATCGGGAGCTTCTACAGTACCACTAAGTTTTTTGCCCTCCTTGTTTATTACGATATATTTGAATACAGCCATGTGCTGATTTTAGCAGAAGTTTGTTTTTTTACTTAGTGCTATTTTTAGCGGCCTTGATTAAACCTTCAAATAAGGGGTGAGGGTTTGTGGGCCTGGATTTAAACTCAGGGTGGAATTGACATCCGATCATGTAGGGGTGGTCTTTTAGTTCGACGATTTCTACCAGGTTTTGTTTTGGGTTGATGCCGGAGATTGTGAAACGGTTTTTCTCGAGGCTTTCGCGGAATTTGTTGTTGAATTCATAGCGGTGGCGATGTCTTTCGTGGATTAATTCATCTTTATACAGTTTGGCGGTTTTGGTGCGTGGGGTAATTTGACAATCATAGGATCCTAGTCTGAGAGTTCCGCCTTTATCCTTTTGATTATTTTGTCCTTCCATGAAGTGAATAATGTGATTATCTGGACCTTTACTTCCGTCTTCATCAAATTCTTCGGAGGTGATTTTTGGGTTGTTTAGTATATGGCGAGCATATTCAATGGTCATAATCTGCATTCCGAGGCATATTCCAAGATAGGGGATTTTATTTTCTCGGGCGTATTTGGCAGTTGCTATTTTGCCCTCGGTTCCGCGAACTCCAAAGCCTCCAGGAACTACGATTCCGTGTGCTGATTTTAGTTTTGCCCAGTGTTCAGGGTCATTGTTTTCAAGTTTTTCTGAGGATACCCACACCAAGTCTAGGTCGCGATTGTTGTTGTATGATGCGGCTTTCAAGGCCTCAATTACACTGAGGTAAGCGTCGTCTAAGCCGGTATATTTCCCGACTAGGGCGATTTTGATTTCTTCTTTTTTGGTCTTTATTTTTTTGACAAGTTTTTCCCAGTTTTCAAGGTCAGGAGTGAGTTTTCCGAGTTTGAGGCGGTCGGCGATAAGTGAGGTGATGTTGTGTTTTTCAAATCTCAAGGGGACTTCATAGATTGAGCTTACTGTTGGTGCAGGGATGACATAGGATTCGTCGACATCACAGAAGAGGGCGATTTTTTTCAGGTGGGATTTTTTAATGGGAGCGTCGGCTCGTGCAAGAATCATGTCGGGTTGTAGGCCGATTGAGCGTAATTCTCGGACTGATGCCTGTGTGGGTTTTGTTTTTAATTCTTTGGATGCGCCGAGGTAAGGCAAGAGTGTGAGGTGAACGAAAAAGGTATTTTCTTTTCCAAGTTTGAATTGTAGTTGTCGGATTGCTTCGAGGTAGGGGAGTCCTTCGATGTCGCCGGTGGTGCCGCCGATTTCTACCATCATTATATCGCATTCACTTTTTTCGGCGGCGGTGAGGATCTTATCTTGAATGCAATCTGTGATGTGCGGAATAATTTGAATTGTTCTTCCAAGGTATCGTCCCTTGCGTTCTTTTTGAAGGACTTCGCTGTAGACTTTACCAGTTGTCAGAGATGATAATTTTGAAAGGTTGGTGTCAATGAACCTTTCGTAGTGGCCGAGGTCGAGATCGGTTTCTCCGCCGTCTTCTGTGACAAAAACCTCTCCATGTTGGAAGGGACTCATGGTGCCGGGATCGACATTAAGGTAGGGGTCGAGTTTTTGAGTGAATACTTTTAAGCCGGATGCCTTAAGAAGCGCACCAATTGACGCGGATGCTATTCCTTTCCCTAAGGAACTGCAGACTCCGCCGGTGACAAAGATGAATTTGGTCACAGATATTGCTTAAAAAGTACTTAACCTTGTGATCAATTTAGTCTAATGAGGGTGGTAGTTCAAGTGGATTTGAATTTTATGTTATAGACAGGGGGTCGATATTAATTTTGATGTTCTTGTCGTTGGTGTAGGTGGGTGGTAGGAGCTCAATAATTTCTCGGGGGGATTTTAGGAGGGTGTTTTTGATGAGGATAATGTAGTGGAATTGTTTTTTGAAGTTCATTAAGTAGGCAGGGTAGCTATGTATTTGATAATGTTCAGTGAGATTGTTTTGAGAAACTATATTGTTGAGCTCATTTTCAAGGTCGGCGGTTAGTTTTTGGGTTTGAGGTAGTGTTTGTCCGCTGATTTTGATGGTAGCTATTTTGCTGAATGGAGGATTTTGATGTAAAGATCGCTGTTGGCGTTCGTAGTTGAAAAATGTTTGATAGTCTTGTGCTTTGGCGAGTTGCAGTGCGGTGTTGTCGGGATTGTAGGTTTGGATGATGACTTTCCCGGGGGTGTCGGCTCTTCCAGCGCGTCCGGCGACTTGAGTGAGGAGTTGGAAGTTGGTTTCTTGGGTGCGGAAATCGGGAATGTTTAAACCAATGTCGGCGAGTACAACGCCAACAAGGTGAACATTTGGTAGGTGAAGGCCTTTTGCAATCATCTGGGTGCCGATGAGGATGTCGGCTTCTTGGTTTCTGAATGCTTGATATATTTCCTTGAAGCTTTCTTTCTTGCTGGTGGTGTCTTTGTCGGCTCGTAGAATTCGGGCGCTTGGATATAGAGCTTTTAGCTCGTCTTCAATTCTTTGTGTTCCGATTCCAAGGTAGCGGATGTTTACCCCGGTACAGTTTGGGCAGATATCAAGTGGGTTTTCAATGATTCCGCAATGGTGGCAGATCAGGCGTGGTGTGGAGAGCGTTTTTTGGTGATAGGTTTGTGGGGTGTGGCAGTGCTTGCAGGTCTGAATGTAGCCACAGTCTCGACATACAATTGAGGAGGCGCTTCCGCGGCGATTTAGAAAGAGAATTATTTGTTTTTTTTGTGCGAGGGTGTCGGTGATTTCTTGTTGCAAGGTTTCGCTGAAAATTGATTTATTGCGTTTGTGGAATTCGTCTCGCAGATCAACGATTTCTATCGATGGGAGCGGGTTTCCACCGATGCGTTCGGTGAGGAGGAGGGTGCTGTCTGTGTATTTTTCCGCTGTCTCGATTGAGGGCGTCGCACTTCCATAAATTAATTTTGTGTTTTTGTTTTGTGCAATGATTTCCTCCGCTATTTGATGAGTGTGATACTGGGGGGAGTTGGTTTGCTTGTATGATTTGTCATGTTCTTCGTCAATGATGATTAGTGAGAGCTTATTGAATGGTGAAAATATTGCGGAGCGGGATCCAATTATTAATTTACTTTCATTGTTGTATATGTTCATCCAATTCTTATATCGTTGGCCTTCTGATATTTTGCTGTTGATTACGGTTGCGGAGGTTTGCAGGGCTTGTTCAAAGTATTCGATCATTTGGTGGGTGAGTGAGATTTCCGGCACGAGGAATAGTACTTGATTTCCTTTTTCAACCTCTTTTTTTGCCAAGTGGCTGTATATTTCGGTTTTTCCAGATCCAGTGATTCCCTGAATTAAAAATGTGTTTTTAGGAGAGTCAGTGATGGTTGATATTATGGTGCTTTGTTCGGAGGTGAGGGTTTTAAGGTGAGGGGGTTTATAAACTTTTTCAGTGGTTTTTTTCTGTCGAAATGGTTTGTTTTTTAAGATGCGGTCGGGGATGAATAGTTTTAGGACGCTGCTGGGAGGAGCAAGATAATATGTGCTGATCCAATTGAGAAGGTCGACTTGTTGCTGCGAGAGGATTGGAGTTTCGTGAATTTTTTCTTCAATTGGGAGGGTTTTAAAGTCGGGTTTGTTGGTATGAATTTTTATGACTATGCCTGGTGTTAGGCGATTACGGATTTTTGCACTGACAGCGTCGCCAACTTTTATAGGTAAATGGTTGGGGATAGAATAGGTGAGGGTGGGAGTTCCGTTAATGTGATTTTTGAAAAGAATTTCAGCGAACATTATTGTTGTTTATGGAAAATAACAATAACACGCGGATTGGTAAAATCTCAAACTGGTGTGTTGTTTTAATTTTGCTGAGCTTCTTCTCTTTTGATGTTTTTGCGGTCGAAAAAGTAGTAGAGAAGTGGAATTACAATGACAATCAGTAGGGTGGATATGGTGAGTCCAAATATGAGAGAGAATCCTAGGCCGGCCCAAAATTCGTCGGTGAGGGCTAGGGGAAGAATCCCGACGATGGTGGTGATGCTTGTGATCATGATGGGCTGCAGGCGAGCGGCTGATGATTCGATGAGGGCAGCTTTTGTTGATAGGCCCTGTGCTTTCACGGTGTTTATACGATCAATGATGATGATAGAATCGTTGATTACTACTCCGGATAAAGCAACAATTCCTAGGAAGGCTGGGAAGGATAAGTTTAGGCCGATGAGCATGAGGCCGGGGAATACTCCAATTAAAGCTAGTGGTATCGCCAAGAGAATGATAAATGGTTGTTTTAGGGAGTTAAAAATGAGGACAAGGGTTGCGGCTATTAACATGATTCCGATTATCATTGATCTAAATAGGTCGCGGAATGATTCGGCTACGGCTTCGTTGTCTCCGCCAAATTCAATTCGGTATCCACTTGGGAGGTTGTAGGTTTGAAGTTTTTGCTCTATTTCGGAAGCGGCTTGAATGGCGTTGCCCATCGGGCCGAGATCGCTGCGGACTCTTATTAATCGTTCTTGGTCTTCTCTGCTGATGGTGGCAATGCTTTCGGCGAGCGTGTAGGTGCCGAGTTGGCCGAGGGTTACTGATGTGCCGAATGGGGTCGGAATTTCAAAGTTGCGAATTTGGTCGATAGTGAGTCTTGTTATTTGTTTGGGTTGCTCAATGTCATACTTAATTCGGAGGTCAAAGTCTTCGTCGTCTATTTTGACTGTGCCATCTTGAATTCCTTGAATAATATTTCGAATTTGTGCTGAGACTTGGATGCTACTCAGTCCAAATTGTGTTAGACGATCGGGGTCGAGTTGAAAGGTGAATTCATTGAGTCCGGTTTTGGTCGTGTCTCTAATGTTTTCGGTTTCTGGTATTCCGGCAATCAGGGCCTGCACCTCGCCTGAAATTTTTCTTAAGGTGTCGATGTTGTCTCCAACTATGGAAAGTGATATTGGGGCGTCACTTGGTGGTCCTTCGCTGAGTTCGCTGATGGTGATCTTGGCTTGAGGGAAGTTTTTAAGTTTTTCCCGCATGTTGGCTGACAGTTCGAAGCTTCTTAGTTGGCGTTGATCTGCAGGGACGAGATTGACATTTATGTTGGCTAGGTTGGAGTCCTGGGAACCGCCGAAGTTTACTAATTCGGTGAGGGTTTCTCCTTGGTTGCTGCCTATTATTGTCAGGAAGCTTTCTATGTATGGCGTTTCGTTATTGCGGAGTGCGATTTGATTTTCGTTGATGAGTATTTTTTCGATTTCAGATACTATTTTTTCGGTTTCACTGAGAATTAGGCCGCTGGGTGTTTCTATGTTGATAGTGAAGTATCGGACATCAGTTTTCGGAAACATTTCCACCTTTAGTAGGCCAACTACGGGAAGAGATAGACTGAGGATAAATAGCAAGGTGATTATTAAGACGGTTATTATTTTGGGCGTGCGATGTCCTAAAAGATAAGTCATGAATATCTCAATTTTCTTCGATAAATATTTGAAGATTGGTTCGAGAATACTGTCTTTTTCTGGTTTGTTGTTTTTTGATTTCAAGAATCTAGTGCTGATCGCGGGGATGATTGTGAGAGATAAAAATGTGGAGCTGAAGAGGGCGGCGCTAATAGTGAGGGGTAATGATTTGAGGAATTCGCCGACTATGCCGCTGACAAGAAGCATTGGGAAGAAGGCAAAAACGGTGGTGAGGGTTCCGGATATTAGTGGCCATTTAAAGGTTTGAATGGAGTTGATGGCGGCGGTTTTTGGGGATTGTCCTTCTTTTAGATTTTCATGAATTCCTTCCATGACGACAATGGCGGTGTCGACCATTAGACCGAGCGCGATGACCATTGAGAATAGGGTGAGGCTGTTTATCGTTAGTCCTTGTAGATCGAGGAGGAATATTGTAATGAGAAGTGTTAGTGGAATGCTGAGTCCGACGAGAAGCCCTTGTCTGAAACCGATAGCTAGAAAGAGGATGATAACAATAAGAAATGTTGTTTGAATTCCGCTACCGACTAGGACCCCGAGATCCTTTCTAATGTAATCGGAGTTGTCGCTGGTGGTGATGATTTCGATGTCTGTTGGTAGTTGTTGTTTGAGCTCGGTGACTTTTAGTTTGGCGTTGTCGGCGACTGCAATGATGTCTCCGCCTTCTTTTTTGTATACTTGGAGAGAGATTGATTCGGTTGGAGGGAGGCCGTTAATCGATATTCTGGAGGTGACGGGGCGGTCGAGCTGGATTTTGGAAATAGTAGCTATGTCTGAAAGTAATATCGGGGCATTGTTGATTGTAGTGAGGGGTAGGTTTTGGAGGGTTTTGATGTCGGTGAATCTGTTGTCAATGCGTACGGAATAGTTGATTTTGTCGCTGGTAATTACACCAATAGGAAAATTGTAGTTGTTGCTGTTAATAATCTGTGAAATTTGGGAGAGTGTCAGGTTGTACTCCTTGGCTTTGTTTTCGTTGACGACAATGTGGACTTCTTCTTTTTGGGCGCCGATGATGTTGGCTTTGGAGACTCCCGGGATTTGTTCTAGGTCTGTTTGAATGTCTTCGGCAATTGCGGTTAATTCTGTGAGGGTTTTATTGCCGGTGAGGGAAAAGTTGATTACAGGTATATCGTTGGCTTGGGCTTTGGCAACGCTGGGGTCGCTGGCGTCACTGGGGAGCTCTGATTTTGCAATGTCGACTTGTTCCCGTAGTTCTTGAATTTTTTTGTCGATATCAACGCTGGGGTTGAATTCAATTACGATAGTAGAAACTCCCATGCTTGATGTTGATGAGAGGGAATTTATGTCAGATACTGTAGCGACACGCTTTTCTAGAGGAATCGTTATTAGGGTTTCGATGTCTTCGGGACTGGCTCCGGGCAGGGTTGTGGCAATGGCACTATATGGGATGTTTATTTCGGGTTGGATTTCTCGGGGGATTGTGGACAAGGAAAAGGCTCCCATAACAATACTGATGAGTAAGAATAGCCATGTTATGGCGGGGCGATCTATAAAGAATCCGGAGATTCCCGGAGATTTTTCAGAAATTTTATTCATTGTTTGCGGTTACTCGTTCTCCCTCTTCCAGGAATAGGTTCACACTGATGACAACTGGGGTGCTTTTATCAATTCCTGATAAAATTTCAATGTATTCGTTAATGATTCGGCCGGTAGTGACAGATTGAATGGCGATGGTGCTTGCTGGTGTTAGTATTTTGACTGATTGATCATTGTTTTTGATAGAAACGGCATTTAAAGGGATCCAAATTGTATTGTTTGTTTCAGGGGTTATGTTGACGGAGGCAAAGCTTCCGGGTGTGATGGCTGATTGTGCGAGGGTATCGTTGAAGCCAATTTTCACTGATATTTTTTTGCTTTGGGGGTCGGGGGTGGGGGATATCCCGATTATTTTACCGTCATATGTCTGATTGTTGACTGTTATTGTGGCGGGGGTTCCGATATTGACCAAATTGAGCTCGTCGATGTTGATAAATATTTCGGCAGCGACATGGTCTGTTTTTGTTATTTCAAATACGGCTTGTCCGGGATTAATTAGGGTCTCGTTTTCGAAATATATATTGCTGATGGTTCCTGTAATTGGGGCAATTAGTTTTGTTTGCTGCATGGTGAGGTCGCCGGTTTCTTTGTTGAGTTGGGATTGGATGATTTGTCCTTCGATCTGTGTGATTTGAAGAGATGAGTTTAGTTTTGCGGATTCGAGTTGATTTTTTGCAAGGTCAAGCTGGGCTTTTGCATTTGCGACACCAGTGTCGAGTTGGAGGACTTGGTTGTGAAAGGTCTGGTATTGAAGGGTGATGCCAAGGTCGCTTTTTGTGGCAAGATTGCGAGCGGTATCAAGATTCAGCTGCATTTGATCTTCTTGCTGCTCTAATGTCTTTAGTTGTTCTTTGATTGTGGATTTCTGTTGTTTGAGTTCCTTAATTACTGATTCAATGATGGTGATTTCTTCAGGGGGTGCTGATTGGAGTTGTTTGTTGAGGTCGGTGATTTCTTTGTCGAGATCTTTAATGTTGTCTTCGAGATCATCAATTGAGTCGAGGAAGTCGTAGTAGGTGTTTTTGCCAGCTTTGAGGCTGTTGTAGGCGTTATCTTGATCGAGCAAGGAAGACTGAGCTTGTGTAAGAAATATCTGCTCGGTTTGAGCACGATTTTTCATTGCTGTTTCATAGGCTATTTGAGCTGTTCTTAATCCAATTTCGGCACTTTTTGTCTGTATTTCTACTGATTTCTGAGTGAGTTGCTTAGTTTTTTTTGATAGTTCTAAGGATTTTGTGGCGGCCTGGTTTTGAGCCAATAGTATGTCGGTATTCAGTGAATTGCCCAATTCGCCTAGAAGCGTGCCTTCGTGCACCAGGTCACCTATTTTCACATTAGTGCTAATAAGGCGCCCACTGATTTGTGGCGAGATGGTGATTATTTCTTGACTCTGTATGGTGCCGCTTTTTTCTAATCTGAGGGGGAGAGGTGCTGTTTCAGGAGTAAATATTTCGACACTTTTAATAGGGGTAGTGTTGCGTAGGAGTAATGGCGTAGCTGTTCCTTGTTCTTCTTTAAGTAGTGTTAGCGTGGAGATGGCTATTATCACAAGTAGTGTTGCGATGATTAGCGATTTCGATAGTACTCTGTTTGACATAGTTGCAATTTTTGAAAGGTGTAAATATGCAGCCAAAAATTGATTTTGTCAATAGGAGAGTTGGGTGTCAGTTCAACTGACCGCTAATTTAAGTTTTTGTAACAGTAAAATACTTTCGTCTGATTTTTTCAACAGCAATACTGGTTCCCATGGAGGCGAGACCAGCCAGAAATAGTGTGATTGGCCAGCCAACTTGATTTTGAAAATATTCTCCGCCAATAGAAAAGATATAAACGATCAAGAAGAATGTACCAGTAATAAGATATGGTCGGGACATTTTCGGAATACTTCCAAATATGAATGCCAAGCTAGCAATTAATAAGAGGGTTTCATAAGCAGGCTTTTGCCCAAAGAGTCCGAGAAAATAAATTGCACCCAGGGTCCAAAGGGGTCCAACGAGATTGAAGAATCCTTTGTATTTCCGGGCTTCATGTAGTTGAAAATTTCCCATTTTTTCCGCTACATGTCCGATTGTAAGATAGATGACGCCAACTATAACATTAGACCAGCCGATGATGTTAACTCCATCATCATATTTTTCATATTTACTATCTGTGAAGCCTTCTAGTAAAGTCCCGTCAATAGCTAGCCGTAAAAGCGACAGAAATATGAGTACTGCACCGATTAAATAAGGGGCTCGACAATATTTTTTGAACTCCTTTTTTTCATAAAGAATTCCAAAAATAAAGTATGCTATTCCTAAAACCAGAAGAATCCAAGCAAAGTGACTTTTATTATAGGTAATAGCTTCTAGGAACAATTTGACGAGAGGAATAAGAATAAATAGTGCGCCAACTAAGTAAGAGTGATAGCCAGCATCTTTGTGATCGGCCTTATCGTAAAGCCAACTTGAAAGTAGGTAGGCCGTAGAAGGAATAAGAAGTAACCAGGCCATCAGGGGGTCTTCAGTAATGCTTTGAATCCCAATTACCTTAAGGGTAAAGTAGTAGACAAACATGCCGACAGTGAGATAGAGAAAGGACCAGATAGGAAGGCGGAATATGAAGCTGGAGGCAAAATATAGGGCAAATGATAACAGTGAAATGGTTAAATTGAAGTCATCGTTAAATGATTTGTCGAAAATTTCCAATTCTTTGAATAAAACTGATAGAAATAGAGGGAACAAAAGTGCTCCAACGACCAAAAACACACCACCTTGTTGCTTGTGTTGACTACCGAAAAACATGGAGATACCAGCTCCATAACAAGTCAATAATGGGAGAGCAATTGCTAGTATGCGGGCTGTAGAACCCCATTGGGACCAGTTGATGCTAATGTATATTATTCCTGCGAGGATAACAATAAGGGCCCCTAGATAGAGTAGAATCTGTGAGGCGGATAAACTTTTTATGTCAATGTTATATGCAGATGTTTTAGGCGGAGCTGGTGGCGCAACGGACTCTGGAGATTTTTGTTGTATGGTTTCTTGAGCTTTCAGTAAGGCTTCGTTTATTTCTGTGGAACTCCACCCTTGGTCGGAAAGTGCCGCACTGATTTGTTCTGGATTGTATCCCCCTGCGAGTGATTTTTGGACATAGGCTGAAATTTTTTTGTTAACCATGTTTTAGTGTTTTATTAGTTTTAATTTTAATTTCTGGGTGATTTTTTCTGGTGCCTCCGGCAGGATTCGAACCTGCAACCCCCGGTTCCGAAGACCGGTGCTCTATCCAGTTGAACTACAGAGGCATGTAGTTTTGATGTGTTGAGGTTACTGATTTTTCTTTTTTTGTTCAAGTTAAAAATTAAATTCCCATGGGATAGTGTGATTTATGCCATGGGAATTTGTGCTGACGTAGGTTGCGTATTTTTAACGACGGCTTTTTTTATGCCACCAAACAAGGACCGGTGGGGCGATGAAGAGTGAAGAGTAAGTTCCTACGGCAATACCGATTGTCATCGCAAGGACGAAGAAGAAAATTGAAGGGCTACCAAAGATCAAGATAGCTATAAGTACAATCAAGGTAGAGATCGAAGTATTGAGGGATCGAGCGAGTGTTTGATTGATTGCTTTATTGGCTATCTCTTCTAGGTTTCCGCTGGGTTTCTCCAAGAGGTTTTCACGAATTTTGTCGAAGATGACGATTGTGTCATTGATGGAGTAGGCCATTACGGTCAGCATCGCGGTGATAAATAGTGCATTAATTTCGATGTTGATAAATATTCCGAGAATGATGAATACACCGAGTGTGATGATGATGTTTTGGAACAGTGCGATGATGGCGGATCCACCAAATTTCCAGGTACTGACCGTTTTAGGGAGCGCCCTAAATGCAAAACGAATGTATATCGCCATCATGGCAAGAGCGACAATGACAGCGATTACTGCTTTGCCGAGTAGAGATTTACCGACGGTTGGTCCGATGCTGGTAAATCGTGTTTCTTTCAGCTCTGGATATTGATCTCGTAGGTTTTGAAGGACATATGCGTGAGTTTGTTCATCAATGTAACCAGTTTTGATAATAAAGCCGTTTTCTCCGGACTCAACTACTTGGGCGTTTGTGAAATCTACTGCGATGTTTTCGTCCGTTATTATTTGGTCATCATTTGGCGTGGCGATGGTGGTCTCGGTTTCATTCTCGTCGATATTGTTGTTGCTGGTTTCAGCTTCCACCTCAAGGGTGCTTTGCGGGATACCATTAGTGTTGATTAATTCTTGTGTTTTCAGGAGGTTGGCGTAAATGTCTTCACGGGTTGCGGATTCTTGTTTAATGGTTACTTCCATAAGACTGCCTCCAGTGAAATCTATTCCCGGGGTAAATCTGAATATAATACCGGCAAATATTGAGATGATGATTAATGCGCCTGATACAGCGACATATTTGCGAGAATGTTTGAGAAAATTTATTTCTTTTTTTGGCTTTTTCTCGATCTTGACACCGAATAGTCTTTGATTTTCTGCAATTTTCTTTCCGACAAATCCCATCATGAGTGCTCGCGTGATGGTAATTGCGGTGAACATTGAGATAAGTATTCCGGCAGCAAGTGTGAAGGCGAAGCCTCGAACGATGGATGTACCAAAGTAATAGAGTATTCCACATACGATTAGTGTGGAGAAGTTTGAGTCGCGAATGGCATTCCAAGCGCGGTTGAATCCTTCGTTGACAGCTTCTTCAAATTTTCGTCCATTGCGTAGTTCTTCTTTGAAGCGTTCGAAAATTAATATGTTAGCATCTACGGCCATACCGATTGAAAGGATGATACCGGCGGTTCCAGCTAGGGTAATTACGATGTTGCTGGTGAGGAGGTTTGTGAAGAGGAAGAAGGCAACGATGCTGAAAATTATTGATATGATGCTATCTGCACCTGATTCGTCGTTTTTGGAAATTCTTCCCAGTAGCATTACAAGGATAATAACGGCAATTATTATGGCGAGGTATGTTGGAAGGCTAGATTTGATTAAGAAGATGAAGATTCCGGTGTAGAGAGATAATGAAATTGCTGCTATGAATCCGGCCATGCGGTAATAAGCTAGCATGAAAATTATTACCAGTGCGAATCCGATGGCACCCGCAACGACACTTTGATGGAGGGCGGCTTGTCCAATGCTGGCACCGATTGTGTATTCTCCAGTAAGAATAATTGGGGCGGGGATTGCTCCGGTATTGAGGTCACGAGCAAGATTTTGTGCTTCAGTTTGAGTGAAATTTCCGGTGATTGTTGCTATTCCCCCTGAGATGGTTTGATTAACTATTGGTGCTGATATTAACTCTCCTCCGACAAATATCGCGATCGGTTTGTTGACATTGTTTTTTGTAAGTTCTTCAAACAGAGCTGCTCCTTCGCTGTTGAATTGGATTTCAACGACGGGGCGATATGTTGTGGTGTCGAGTAGGACTTGGGCGTTTTTGAAGTGCTTGCCTGTGAGGCTGGTGGCTTTCCATGGATCAGGTGAGGTAGAGAAGGTAAGAGTTTCAATTTGATATTTGTTTTCGATGACATCAGTTTCTATTTTGTCAGCCTTGATGATGTGATATCCAAATCCAATTTCTACGACATCACTTATGTCACCCACCTCTGACAATGACATGGCAGCGCTTTCAAAATCAAAAGTGTAGGATCCATCGTTTGTGACGGGGCGTTCTAATACTCCTCCAAGATCACTGTTTGATTCGTCGTCGGAAAATTCTTCAGCGAGGTCGGCGAAGCTTGATTCTTGATTTTGAATTTTTTGTAGTACTTCATTGGCAAGTGTTTGCGCTTCTTCTTGAGTTCTGGTGACGCTGGCAGTAGCGCGCTCAGCTCCTTGATATGATATTAAGATGTGGCTGACACTTACTGCTCTCTCGTGTCTAACCTCTTCTTTTTTGTCTAGCAGGCGGTATATTTGAATACCTTCGTTTACTACCATCTGTCCGCTTTCATCTTGGCTAATACCCAGTGTTGTATCGATAATTTCGCCATAGGTGCTTCCAATCTCGAGCTCGTCAATTGTGTCTTGTATTCCGGTGCTTCCAATTTCGTCCTTGTAAACGAAGTCGCCTTTAAGGTAGACGGCTTTGCCTGGATTGGCTTGTTGTTCTTCTTGGGCAATGGTTTGGAAGGTTTGTCCGTCGAGGATTTTCTGGAGAGATTCTTGCAGTCCGGTGCGGATTTCTGCGGCTTGGGCTTCATTTCCTTGATTTAGTTCATCCGGAGATTTTTGTTCTTTAAATTCGAGCTGGATGGTTTTTCCTACGGTAGCTTTTGCTTTTTCTAGACTAATTGTTTTTCTTTCGTCTTCGGTGAGTTCGTTTACTGTTTTGTCGGATCTGAGGTATTGACTGATGTCAGCTTTGCTTACTTGTCCTGATTCGACGAGTTCAACGATTATGTGAGTTTCACCCCCGACTTCAGAGGTGTAAATATTGGGTTCGTTTATTCCTAAGCTGTTTACGCGTCGCTCAATGACTTCAAGTACACCTTGAATGATATTGTCGTGGTCTTCTTCGGGGACTAGTCTCAGGTCAATTTTGTAGTCCAGCTGGGACCCGCCCTGAAGGTCGAGGCCGAGTTTGATTTGGTTCTTGCTGGATGTTTCAGTGGTTTCATCGACGGTGATGAAGGGATTGATTTTGGCTTGTATTGATGCGGGAAGATCAAAGTAGAATATTCCGAGGGCAAAGATACCAATCAATAAAAGTTTTATAGAGTTATTTTTTTTCATGGTTTATTTTAAGAGTTAAGATGTAGTTGATTGTCGAGCTCTTCGTTGTTGCCTTGTCCGCTTCTGCCATAGTCATCGTGTAGCTTAATGACATCGTCAAGTTCGGCGGTGGAAACCTCAAAAATCTCCGTGTCCTGAATGGCTTCGACACGGTGTATCATAAAGGGAGTTACTTCGACTTTGTCTCCCGGATTTAATATTTTTTCCTGTAGGTTGTCTTCTTTTTCTCCAAAAATGAGTTTGGCTTGTCCGGAATAGAGATATTGAGTTTCTCTTTTTTTCTCGTGATATTGTAGGCTGTAACGGTGTCCGGCTTTTATCTCTAATATTTTACCGGCGTATTGATCGGTGTGGGCGAACCATATTTCGCGCCCCCATGGTTTTAGTTTTATTTGGACCGGTGGGGTATTGATTATGTCCATTAGATTTATTTTATAAAAGTGTTATAAATTTGCGTGCGTTAATATAAGCGATTATTTAGGACAATTGAAGTGATATTTTGCATTTATGCACACTTTGTTTGACTTAACCTACAAAAGTTCTTTAATTCGAGCGCTTTGTTTTTTGTCACTTATAAACAGTCCTTCAGGTGTATTGATGACGACGATGTTGTCTAGGCCAATTATTTTTACCGGGGTTGGCTGGTCGTTGTATATGATGGAAGAGTTAACATCCAAAAGGGCGATATCTCCACGGGTGACATTGTCATGATCTTGCTTTGGCAGCTCATGCCAGATGGCCTCCCAGTTGCCAATATCAGACCAGCCAAGTGTTGCTTTGATGATTCTGACTTCAGATGGATCAATTTTTTCCATAATGGCGTAGTCGAGTGATATTTTTTCTAGGGTTGGATATATTTCATTGAGCAGTTCGGGGGCGGAGATGATTTTTTGAATTTTTTGGTAGGTTTCTGGCGCGAGATTTTCGTAGTGCTTTAGTAGTGTTTTGGTTTGCCAGACATAAATGCCGGTGTTCCAGAGATAGTTGCCGTCGGCGACGAATCTTTTTGCGGTTTCTAAGTCGGGTTTTTCCTTGAACGAATCTAGTTGGTAGACTTCGGATCCATTAATTGTATTTTGAAGTGGGCCGAGTTTTACATACCCGTAGTTGGTATTTGGTGTTTGAGCCGTTACTTCGATGATATTGAGCGTATTGTCTTGTAGGCTTATGGCTTCGGCGATTTTGAGTTTTTCTTGAAATTCTTGTTTATCTTGAATGAGGTGGTCGGCGTAGATTACGGCCATTACTTCGCCGGGATGGCGATGTTCGACAACTGCAGCAGCATATCCAATACATGAAGCGGTGTCTCGGAGAGCTGGTTCCAGTAGGATGTTTTCCTTGGGAATTTGAGGGCAGATTTGATTAATGTAGGTAAGGTGTTCTTCGTTTACTGCGATAAAAATATCGGTGATATCGAGAAAATCCAGCCGTTCGATGGTTTCTTGGAGCATGGTTTTTTCGGATACTAGTTTTTGGAATTGCTTCGGTTTTTTTAGCGTTGATAGTGGCCAAAGTCTAGTTCCTCCTCCTCCGGCGAGAATTACAGCTTTCATTGGTTTGGGTTTAGTTTTTAGGGCTTTATTGTACTGATTTTCGATAATAATTCTCTCTCTTGCGCTTGACGAATTGTCACAGGGGGGCTCTAGTAGTTGATTATGTTGAGATACCAGTTGAGCAGCTGTTCACCGTATAGAATGCTGAGATATGTGCCGACTATTAAAAATGGCCCAAAGGCAATTTGACTTTTGCCTTTTACGGTTTTGTTGAGTAGTAATATGGTGGCGAATATCCCGCCGATTATGTAGCTTATAAATAACGCTAGCAGACCGAGTTTCAATCCCAATAATGCGCCCATCAGGAGGCCAAGGCGTAGGTCTCCACCACCAATTGCGCGACCTTTTGAAAGGATGAATTGCAGTAGAAAAAAACTGAAAATTGTAAGTGATCCGATGAGCATGTCTAGGGGGGTGATTTTCTCCAAAACCAAATTGCCAATTACGGCAATCGCAATGGCGGGAAGTGAGAAGCGATCAGGTATTTCTTGGTAGAAAAAATCGTACAAAAAGATTGCGATAAAAAAGCCTGTGATGATCAAGAAAAACATCAAGTTGAGTAATATTGGAAGCTGAGGTGTGGTGGTTAGGAAGTTGAATTTTAGGAAAAGAATTAAGAAGCTAAGGCCGCTGAGTACTTCTACCAGAAGATATTGTGCCGGTATTTTTGTTTTGCAGAAGCCACATTTTCCTCTTAATAATAGCCAGCTGAATACTGGTACTAGGTGGGCTGGGCGAAGGGTGTTTTTACATTTTGGGCAATAGGAGCGTCCCTTTAGAATGCCTTTTTTGTTATGCCTTAAGCGGTGGGTTACGACTAGCAAAAAACTGCTAATTGCTGCGCCTGTCATGAAAATTAAAAAGGAAAATACAATGGTTGTGGTAAGCATCTTTATTGGTCGTTTAATTGATTGTATAGTCTTCCGGCTTCACTGCGTATTTTTGAGGATTGAGTGATGCTGTATGCTGTTTTTAAGTGTGTTTTGGCTAGCGTCTCGAGGTTTTGTGTTTGATATATTTTTCCAAGATTGAGATGGGCAATATCAAGATTTGGATTTATTTCAATGGCTTGGAGATAGTTGTCTTTTGCGTCTTCTATTTCGTCATTCATATAATTGATATTTCCAAGTATTGTGAAGGTGGTAGCTTCGTTTGGATATTTTTCTATTAGTTGCTTTGTTAGTTCAGTTGCTCTTTGCGGGTTGGGTGTGTGTTCTGTGTAGATGGTTATTAGGCGTTCGTATATCTCGAGGTTGTTGGTGATTTCATTGAGGAGTTTTTCATATAGTGGGGCTGCGTCTGGGTATTTTTCTTGAAGGAAATAAGTTTCGGCCATGATGAAATCGAGATGATTGGCGGGTTGATACTTTTGATTTTTGGCTGTTTCAAAGGATTTACTGGCGTTGCCAAATTCATTTTTAAGATAATACCCAATGCCAAGATAGAAGTGGGTGGTCGGGTTTTGGTTGTTGAGTGTTCGGGCTTGGGCGAGGGTGTCGATGGCTTCTTGGATCTGTTCGGTTTTGAGATAAGCGTAGCCAAGCATTACCCAGACATCTTGGTATCCGGTTTCAGTTTTTAGAATGTCTTTCATGTTTAGTATTGCGAGATTGTATTCACCATTGTCAATCATGGACTTTGCGAGAAGGGCTTTGAGATAGGTTGGGTCGCCTTCATTGAAGTATGAAAAGAGGTCATAATTGTCGAGGTAGGGTTTGATTTGGGCTTTTATTTTTGGGTCTTGGCTTGTGGATTGAAGATTTCTGAAAATGCTTTCGGCGTTCGCATATTCGTTGGCAAAAATTAGTATTAAGGCTTTGTAGTATTGGGCTTTTTCGTTGGCGGGCTCTTCTTCGGTGATTTGCCAGATGATATCTTTGGCCTGTTGAATATTGCCACTGTTGATGTGGGCTCGTGATAGCTTTATGGCTATTTGGTCGAGTTGAGGTGATGAATTGTAAATTCTTTGATAGTGGGTGAGGGCATCAACTGGCTGATTGTTTAGAAGGTGGCTGTCTCCGAGTTTGATTATTGGGTCGATGGCGGATGGATTTTGCTGTGATGCTAGAGAGTATGCTTTGATGGCATTATTGTAGTCGCCTTGCTGAAAATATGTGTTTCCTTGTTGAAAGTATTCATTATATGAAAGATTTGGTTCGGTTTCTGGGGTGAGTTCTGGTGTGTTGTTTTGAATAGTTTCTTCGTTTGCTCTTTCGGTGTTTTCTGTTGCTGGGATGATTTTTTCGGTGCTGCTGGGGGCTGATATTTGATATATTATAAAACTTATTCCTCCAAGGATAACCAGCCAAATTGATATGATAATTGTTTTCATTTAGACGGATGTTTTTTGGGGAATTGGTGTTTTTGTTTGATATGCAAGGCAGAGTGCTGCTGCAATGGCGTCGGCAGCGTCGTCGGGGGTCGGTATTTCTTTAAGATTTAGTGTTCTTTTGACCATTTCTTGTACCATTTGTTTGTCGGCTGCACCATAGCCACATATTGTAGATTTGATTTGTGTTGGTGTCATTTCATGGCAATTAACTCCATGGGAATATAGTGTTTGGATGATAACGCCGCGTGCTTCAGATACGGTCATTGCGGTCTTGATGTTTTTTTCGAAATAAAGTTTTTCGATGCAGGCTTCCGAGGGGGACCATTTTTCTATGATTGTTTGGAGGTCTTTGGCAATTTGGTCTAGGCGGGTGCTTTGAGGTAGTCCAGCTTTTGTTGATATTATGCCGTATTCCAGAAGTTGAATATTACGATTTAAAATTTCTATGATGCTGAATCCGGTGGTTGCGGTACCAGGATCAATGCCAATAATTCGCATATTTTAGAATGAGGTTTTTGCATTATTTCGTGTTTAGGATAATGCTTTTATGGCAATAAATCAAAGGAGATGTTGCTGTGTGGTTTTTATTACTGATGCGAGAATTTTGGCGGATTTGACGGGATGTTTTCCGATGGCGCTTTCATTTGATAACATGAGGTAATTTGCGCCATCTAAAATTCCTTGGGTGGCGTCGGCAATTTCGGCGCGTGTTGGGATGGGGTTTTCAATCATGGACTGTAGTATTTGGGTTGCAAGAATGACTGGTTTTTTCAATTTGTTGGCGGTGGAAATTATGGATTTTTGAACGAAGGGAACCTCCGCAAGGGGGATGTCGGTGCCGAGGTCACCGCGGGCAACCATGATTATATCGGCTTTTTGAGTTATTTTTTCAAGGTGGGGGAGTGCTGCTTTGCGTTCAATCTTAGCGCAAATTTTTACTTTTGGGTTGTCAATCAGTACTCGTAGTTTTTCAATGTCGGAATGGTTTGTAATGAATGATATGGCGACGATATCAACATTGTTTTTCAGCCCAAATTCAAGGTCTTGTCGGTCCTTTTGGGTTATTGGATCGATTGTTAGATTTGAATCGGGAAAATTAACGCCTCTTTTACTTGAAATTATGCCAGGTGATTTGTTTGTGGCGACTATGTGATCTTTTTTGATTGAGGTTATGGTGAGCTCGATTAAGCCGTCATCGATGAGAATTCGTTCTCCGGAAGAAAGGTCTTTAAGGAGATTTGGATAATTGATTGATAGGGAATTTTGGGGAAGTGAGTTGTCAGTCTTTGAGGAAGGATAAATTTTTAGTTTTTGATTCTTTTTTAGGGTGATGTTTGTTTTGAGAATGCCAGTACGGATTTTTGGACCTTGAAGGTCTTGCATGATCAGTATTTGTTTCCCTGATTTTTTTGAGGCGAGTCGGATGTTTTTAATTAAATTTAGATGATCGCGGTGATCACCGTGTGAAAAGTTGAGACGGGCAATTGTCATGCCGGCTTCAGCAAGTTCTTGGAGTGTGGGGACGGTGTTGCTGGATGGCCCAATTGTACAAATTATTGAGGGTTTGGACATTGTGTGAGATTTTGTTATCCGGTGTAGTTAATCGGGGCTATTTGACGGTAACGCTTTTGGCGAGATTTCGGGGCATGTCAGGGTTGTTTTGTCGCAGAACGGCGAGTTGGTAGGATAGGATTTGGATTGGGATGATGTTGACGATAGGGGAGGCATCTTTGCAGTCCGGGACTTTGATCCAATAGTCGAATACGGGATGGTTTTCGGGTGAGACTCCAATTATGTACCCTCCGCGAGCTTTCACTTCAGTGGCGTTGGATATCATGTCACTTTTCGTGTCATCATTAGGGACAAAGGCGATTACGGGGGTGCCATCGGTTATTAGGGCAATTGGTCCGTGCTTGAGCTCTCCTCCAGCAAAACCTTCGGCATGGATGTAGGAGACTTCTTGGAGTTTGATAGCTGATTCAAGGGCAATGGGGTAATTCATTCCGCGACCTATGATGTACATTGATTCAACATCTTTTATCTTCTTAGCAAGTTGCATGATGTGTTCTTCATATCGAGGATTGAGCATGTCGTTGATTTTTCCGGCGGTTTCTATTAAGAGTTGTTGTCCGTGTTTAACGCCACCGTTACAGGCGTAGGCAAGCAGTGTGAGGATTGCCATTTGGGCAGTGGTTGCTTTAGTGGAGGCGACAGCTTTTTCGGGGCCGGCTTTGATTGGAATAACGATGTCTGCTGTGCGGGCCATGGTCGAGCTTTCGACATTCACAATGGCAACGACTTTAACATTTTTCTTTTTAGCTACATCAATTGCTTCAAGGGTGTCTGCGGTTTCTCCGGATTGCGAGATGCAGATCATTAGTGTTTTGTCGGTCAAAAAGTGTTTATGGTAGGGGAATTCAGAGCCAAAGCTAAAGTTGACATGTTTTTTTGCAATTTTTGAAAAGAGATATTCACCAACCATACAAACCTTTCCAGCTGTGCCGCAGGCGACAAGGTAGGTGCCAAATGCGTTTTTGATTTCGTGTGCGACTGCTTCTATGGTTTTTGGGTCTTGGTTGATAGCACGGCTGAGGGTGTCCTTCTGCTCCATGATTTCTTTGATCATGAAGTGGGGAAAGTCTCCTTTTTCAGCGCTTTCAATATCCCAGTCTATTTCTATGATTCTTTTTTCAACCTCCTCATGGGTCTCGGTGTTGAGGACTTTGAGGTCGCCGTTGTCGATGATGACCATTTGGTTGTCGTCGAGGTAAATTACTTTATTGGTGTAAGGTAAAAATGCGGGGATATCAGATGCGATGAAGTATTCATTGTTTTCTCCAACCCCTACGATCAGTGGAGATCCTTTGCGGGCAGCAATGACTTTGTTGTCTTTTTCGTGCATGAGCACGACGGCGTAACGACCTTCTACCTCTTTGAGGGCTAGTTTGACGCTGTCTTCGAAGTCCTGTGTTTGGTTGTGTTCCTGGACAAGGTGGGCGAAGATTTCAGTGTCGGTTTCGGATTTAATGATGTGTCCTTTGGCTTCGAGTTGCTTTTTGAGTTCAAGGTAATTTTCGAAAATTCCGTTGTGAATCAGTACAATTTCATTGTTTTCGGTAGAATGGGGATGGGCGTTGATTTGGGTGACTCCGCCGTGAGTAGCCCAGCGAGAATGCCCAATGGCGACTTGAGAGGGCTTTAGGTCGAGGTCGTCGGAGTTTATTTCCCCGATTTTGCCGACTTGTTTGTAGATGTTGATTTTGTCATTGTTTTTGTAGGCTATTCCCCAGGAATCGTAGCCTCGGTATTCAAGGCGTTTAAGCCCTTGAATGACTATTTCTCCAGCGTTGGTTTTTGGTCCGTAATAAGTGAATACTCCGCACATATATGTATTTAGAAAAACGGGTTTGATTATAGAGGAATTATTTTGTTTGAGGAGGAGGTTGTGTTGACAATGTTGAAGTAAAGTTTTTAAAAGATGTTGATTTTAGAATGGGTGCATATTATATTTTGACACTTAACTTTGGTTTTGTAGGTATATATTAATTGAAATCATATGATGCACCATACAAATGAAATGCGAGGCTTAGAGTATTCTGGCGGTGAAGATTTTTCTAATGAAGAGGATTGTGGCAGTGGTAATGCGAATGAAGAAAGTGTTGTGTTGGCGACTAGGGCAGTTAATAGCAATTTGAGGGAGGCGGTGTCGGCGAGGGTTAATTTGGATGCCTTGGGAATTTGTGGTGATGATACTAGGTTTTATGAGAAGTTTCGATATGAGGGGACTATGTTAAAACCGATAATGGTAAGACGGATGGGTGATGAATATCGAATTAATATCCAAGATTTTCCAGTGGGAGAGAAGTATTTTTATTCAGAGCATTCGAGCAAGCAGTATGTACGCAGAGACCCAAAGAAGTTGGGTATTCATATTGGAAGTGATGGTAGAATAGTAGAGGTCACGGGAGCGGATATTCCAATGAAGGATGTGTATAAGTTTATTGAGTGCTTTAATAAATATTTAGAGTCTTTATAGAGTGTGGGTTTTTTAAAGAGGTTGCTTGGTGATTTTGGTGAGATTTTTATTGCCGGTGCCGGTCACGAGTAGCATGTCTTCGATGCGAACTCCAAATTTGCCGGGGATGTATATTCCTGGTTCGACGGTGATGATGGTGTTTGCTAATATTTTTTCGTGATAGTTTTTTGATAGCGATGGGGACTCATGGATGTCGAGGCCAATGCCGTGTCCTCCGGCGTGGCTGTAGTTTGCGGCGTGGCCGGCGCGATCAATGACTTCACGAATGTGGTGATCGGCTTTCGCGCCGGTGATTCCGGCTTTTATCTTATTGATTCCGGCGGTCTGTGCTTGCAGAACTAGGTTGTATATTTCGAGCTGTTTTGGATTCGGTTTGCCTTTGAAAAAGGTGCGAGTCATGTCGGAGCAGTAGTCTTGATATTTCATTCCCATATCGACGAGAATGATGTCATTTTTTTGGAGCTTGGTGGTCCCTGGCATATGGTGTGGGCTGCTACTGTTTTTGCCAAAGGCAACAATGGGTTCAAATGAAATGTCGTTGGCGCCATATTTTTGTCCTAATTCTTTAATTTGCCAGGCAATTTCGATTTCGGTAATGCGGGATTTGGTAAGAATTATTTTTTTTATCTCCAGAAAAACTTTTTCATTTATTCGTTGGCTTTTGGTGATCAATTTAATTTCCTCTGGGCTTTTAATTTCTCTTTGTTTTGCGATTGTTTCCGATATGTCTTCAAATTTTATGGCCTTGCCAGCGAGTTTTGATATTTTTTTGAATTTTTTAAATCTGGCGATGGTGAGGTTGTTTTCTTCGACACCGAGGCGGGTTATTTGATGTTTTTTGAGTATTTTTTGCCAGTTTTGTTTGAGTTCCACAGGGTTGCTCCATATTTTTGTGATGTCGATAAGTTCGATGTTTTTATAGATGGTGTTTTGGGCTCTTTGGATATATCGGGAGTCGGTGAAAAGATATTTTTTAGATTTGGTAATTAACATGAATCCATTTGACCCACTGAAATTGGAGAGGTATTTGATGTTGCTGGGGGTGGTGATGAGGAGGTTTGAGGGTTTAGGCATTTTTGATGAAATATGTGATGAGATCTTCTGTGTTTTGTATGGAAGATGGGGTCTTTTTGAAGAGATCTATGATGTGAGTTCGCTGATAACCAAGTTTTAATAATGCATCGAGGGCTTCTTCTTCGATGGAATTTTCGGCGGTGTAGCTGGTGTTGGCATGCGTCGTTAAGTCGAAGGCGGTAGCGATTTTTTCTTTTAGTTCTAAAATGAGGCGTTTAGCAGTTTTTTTGCCTATTCCAGGAATTTTACAGATATAGTTTTCGTCTTCACTGATGATGGCACTTTTGACTTTGTCGGGGGGTAGGCTGAGGATATCGAGCCCCACTTTTGGGCCGATTCCGTTTACTGAAAGTAGCGTCTTGAAAAAGCTTAATGCTTCGAATGTTTCAAAGCCATAAAGGTCGGAGATGTCCTCCTTGAGTTGTTGGTGGAGATATAGGGTGATTTCTTGTTCGATAAGAACTTTTTCAAGGATTGGAGAAGGGAGGTGGATGAAGTATCCGAGCTGATTGTTTTTGACGATTACTCCTTTTTCGGTTTTGTTTATTATTGTTCCTTCTATGTAGGCGAGCATGTGAGGTTTTTAGAAATTGTTAGTACAAGTTTAGATTATCTTTGAAGGTATTGGGATAGGAAATTATCTTTAAATGCCTGGAATTGGTTTTTTTCGATGGCTTCTTGCGATTGTCTGCCAAGGTTTATAAGAAAGTGGAGGTTGTGGATGGATAATAGCCGCAGGCCGAGGATTTCCTTTTCGACTAAGAGATGTCTTATGTAGCTTCGGGAATGGTTTTGACAGGCTTCGCAGTCACAATCTTGATCCAAAGGGGCGCTGTCGAATTCGAAGCGTTTATTTCTAATGGTGTGTTGTCCATCTTGGTTCCAAAAGGATCCGTGGCGGGCTATTCTAGTGGGATTTACGCAATCAAACATGTCGATTCCTCTTGATATGGCTTCGACAAGGTCTTCAGGGGTACCGACGCCCATTAAATAACGGGGTTTATTTTCGGAAAGATGTGGGGTGACGGCAGAAATCATTTCATACATGTCTTTTTTGCTTTCCCCAACAGATAGCCCTCCAATGGCGTTTCCGGGCAGGTCGAGGCTGTTGATAAACTTAGCGGATTCTTGTCTTAAATCCTGATGCATGCCGCCTTGTACGATGCCAAAAAGTAAGGGGGATTCCTTGTCTTTTAATAATTTTTGGTGTTCTTTAATTGAGCGGATAAGCCAATTGTGAGTGCGGGTCATGGCTTTTTTGAAATATTCTTTGCTGCTGTCGGCGGGAGCGCATTCATCGAATGCCATAATAATGTCGGCACCAAGTTGGTGCTGGATTTGGATAGCTTTTTCCGGAGTAAAGTAATGAGAGCTGCCGTCGAGATGTGATTTGAAGGTGACTCCGTTGTCATCAATTTTGACATTTCCCTGCCTTCCAAGTGAAAAAACTTGAAAGCCTCCGGAGTCGGTTAACATTGGAATATTGTGATTCATCCATTTGTGGAGTCCGCCCATTTTTTCAACAAGGTCTGCGCCCGGGCGAAGGTAGAGGTGATAGGTGTTTGCTAAAATTATCTCAGATTTGATGTTCTTTATTTCCTGATTGCTGAGGGTTTTGACGGTGGCTTTAGTCCCGACCGGCATGAAGGTAGGCGTTTTTATGGTTCCATGGGCGGTGGTTAGCTCGCCAGTACGGGCTAAAGAGTTTTGGTCTTGGTGTTTTTTGATGAACACTTAGTTTTGTTATAGGAAAAACCCTCAAGTTTGAGGGTTTTAAAGATAAATATTTTGAGTAACTAAGTCAATTACTTGTTTATTCTTCGCTGTCTGTTGATGCGACTTCTTCTTCTGCGGTTTCTGTTTCTGCCTCTGTTTCTGCCTCGTCACTGTCATCATCTCCAGCTTTCGCTTTTGCTTCTGCAGCAGCTTTGGCAGCCATATCTTCAGCAAGTTTACGCTTAGCTTGGAACTTCTCAAGACGACCGGATGTATCAAGGAGTTTTTGTTTTCCGGTATAGAAAGGATGTGAATCAGAACTGATTTCAACTTTTATTACATAGTATTCTTTGCCGTTGATTTTGGTGGTCTCGTCACTTTTGATGGTGGAAGTGGTCATAAATTGTGCTCCACTAGAGGTGTCGAGAAATACTACATTATAGACTTCGGGGTGAATTTGCGCTTTCATTAGGGGAAATTATTAATAATTAGTCTTTTTTTGCCACGGCAATATACTTAAAATATATAATTGTGGCAAGAAGAATTGATAAAACTGTCATGATTATTTGTCGGGTGTAGGTACTGTTGACTATTTTGATTTGAAATTCCTTGGAAGTTTTTTGTCCGACATTGTCAGTGATGGTTATTTTAATTGTTTTTATGCCGGTTTCGGTGAATTTATATCTGAGATGGTTGGCTTCTTTTTTTATTTCTCCATTAATTTCCCAAAGGTAGCTGGTAATGTGGCCGTCGTGATCAGTTGATTTGCTGGCATCCAACAATATTTCCTTGTGGAGCGATAATGTTTTGGGGATTTTATTGAGGATGACTTCTGGTGCTTTATCTAAAGGAAAGGGGTCAAGGTGGTCGGGAATTCCGTCGTTGTCATCATCGGGGTCAGCGTTGTTGCCAATCCCATCGCCATCGGTGTCATATTGTTCGGTGGGGTCTAAGGGGAAGGCATCTTCGCCGTCGGGAACGCCATCACCATCGGTGTCGGGATTTAGGGGTTCTGTTCCTAAAAGTATTTCTTCCAGGTCGGTTAATCCATCTCCGTCGTCGTCAGGATCGGCGTTGTCGCCAATTCCATCACCATCGGTGTCCTGTTGTTCGTCGGGGTCGAGAGGGAAGGCGTCAAATTCATCAGGTACTCCGTCGTTGTCATCATCGGGGTCAGCATTGTCGCCAATTCCGTCACCATCAGTGTCATATTGTTCGTTGGGGTCTAATGGGAAGGCGTCAAGCTCATCAGGTACGCCATCTCCGTCGTCATCCGGGTCAAGGTGGTTTGGAATTCCGTCACGATCGGTGTCTTGTACCGAAAAAACATTCAGTGTGACGCTGTTGTTGGAGGAGTCGTCGAGGGAAGGGTCCCATGGGATTAGCTTAATGTTTATTTTTTGTGATCCAAATGAGGGAGTCCATGGGGTGAAGACACCACCGCTACCATTTGCGAATACGGAGATTGGTTGATCGGCTCCCAGTATTGTGCCGTTTACAGTAAAGCGGACTACTCCTTTGAGGTCTTTGTTACTATTGTTTTTTACTGTTGCATAAATAGTTGTAGTGGCACCCTCCATGAAATTGGGATTCGAAAAGCGAATATCGGATTCTGAGATCGAAAGATCCCCGGATGCTGCGATAGCGACACCGGGGATTAAAAGGGCTAAAATAAAGCTTAGGAGGATTTTTTCCGCTTTCAACATTATTTATGTTTTGTTATGCGTTTTGGACTTCCTCGATTAGTGATGTTTGGGAGTCATCGACAAGTGCTTCTTCTTTGATGACATTAACCAGTGATATTGTGGCTACGGCATCGTTATTGCGTAGTCTCATTAAGTAAACACCTTGTGTTGCTCGGCCTTGTGAAGGTATTGCCTTGCTGTGTAGACGAATGATTTGTCCGTCTTTTGAGCCTATGATTAGGTCGGCGTCGGTAGTTTCTTCAATGATTTTTGCTCCGATAACTTTACCTGTTTTGCTGGTGACATTTGCAGTTTTGACACCGGTCCCTCCGCGATTTTGTTGGCGGTAATCCTTGACGGGGGTCATTTTACCGAGCCCATTTCCCATTACTACCAAAAGTTTGGCGGTTTCGGGATCTTTGATTACTTCCATTTCGACCGCATGATCTCCTTTTTTGAGTTTTATTCCTCGTACTCCAATAGAAGCTCGTCCCATAGGTCGGGCATCTTCGGTGTTGAATCGGATTGATTTACCCTCATGGGTGACGATTATGGCTTCTTGTTTGTCGGATACCTCCTTGACCCATTCTAGAGAGTCATCGGGTCGCAATTTGATGGCTATAAGACCGCTTTTCCGGACATTTTTAAACTCACTAATAGGTGTTTTCTTGATTGTACCGGCTTTAGTGGCCATGAGCAGATAATCTCCTTTGAGTTCTTCTCCGCTGTTTAAAATTGCAGTAACCACTTCGTTTTCTTGGAGTTGTAGTAAATTGACTATTGCCATACCTTTTGATTGTCGTGCAGCTTGAGGGATTTCATGTACCGGTAGGGCAAAGACACGCCCAGTGTTGGTGAAGTATAGTAGGTCGTCGTGGTTGTTGGCGAAGGTGATGATTTTGATTTCATCTTCTTCTTTGGTCTTTCCTCCGACAACACCTTTTCCTCCACGGTGTTGAGCCTTGAAGGCCTGAGTAGGGAGGCGTTTGATGTAGTTTTCACGACTGATCATGACGATTACTTTTTCGTTTGGGATGGTGTCCTTTTTGGAAATACTGTCGAGAGCGTAAGGAATGATTTCCGTGCGGCGAGGATCGGCATATTTTTCTTTTATTTCGGCAAGTTCGTCTTGCATGATTTTTAGGATTTTTTGAACATCGGCAAGGATGCCTTCCAGTTCCATAATCAGAGCCATTTTTTCAGCGAGTTCGTCTTCAATTTTTTGTCTTTCGAGACCGGCGAGCGTCTGTAATCGCATTTCGAGGATGGCCTTGGCCTGGATGTCGGAAAGATTATATTGTTTGGTTAGTTGTTCGTGGGCGATTTCTTTGGTTTCGGATTTGCGGATGGTGGAGATGACGGCATCGATATGATCCATTGCGATTTTGAGACCTTCCAATACATGGGCTCGGGCTCTGGCAATTTTTAGGTCATATATTGTTCGCTTGGTGATGACATCTTTACGGTGAGCGATGAAGTAGTTGAGAACGCGTTTAAGGTCGAGGAGGTGGGGCTGGATTTCATCAACCAAGGCAATCATGTTCATGTTGAATGATGATTGGAGCTGAGTGTATTTGAAAAGTTGATTGAGTATTTTTTTAGGGAAGGCGTCTTTTTTTAGATCTACGACAATTCTAATACCCTCTTTATTGGATTCATCACGAATGTCTTGGATGCCGATAATTTTTTTGTCTCTGACGAGATCGGCGATTTTTGTTATTAGGTTGGCCTTGTTGACCTGGTAAGGGATTTCGTTGACGATGATTGAGAATCTGCCTCCTTTGTTTTCGACGATGTTTGTTTTGGCTCTAAGCACCATTCCTCCGCGTCCTGTGACATATGATCTTTTGATGTCTTCAATGTTGTAGAGAGTTCCGCCGGTGGGGAAGTCTGGGCCTTTGATGAATTGCATCAGGTCTTCAATTGTGGCTTCAGGAGTGTTTGAAAGGTGGATGATTCCGTCGATAAGTTCTCCAAGATTGTGTGGTGGGATTGAGGTGGCCATTCCAACGGCGATACCGGTGGTTCCGTTTAAGAGTAGCTGGGGGAGTCTTGTGGGTAGCACTGAGGGTTCTTTGTGTCTTCCGTCGTAGTTATCTCGCCAATTTACGGTTTCTTTGTCGATGTCATGAAGCATTTCATCGGTAATTTTTTCAAGTTTTGCCTCGGTATACCTCATAGCAGCAGCTCGATCTCCGTCGATTGATCCAAAGTTACCTTGTCCTCTGACTAGTTCGTAACGCATGGCAAAGCTTTGGGCCATACGAACCATTGAGTCATAGACCGCGGAATCTCCATGCGGGTGATACTTGGCTAACACTTCTCCGACAACAGCTGCAGATTTACGGAATGATGCGCTGGATTTGAGTCCCATGTCGTTCATGGCGTATAAAATTCTGCGGTGAACGGGTTTTAATCCGTCCCGGACATCGGGAAGTGCACGAGATACGATAACGCTCATGGCATACTCCAAATAAGAGTTTTCCATTTCGGTTACGATCGGTGCTGGTGTTACCCCGTTGTGGGTAAAAATGTCGGATTGTTGCTCACTTTCTTCTTCGTTTGTCTCTGTTTCATCAATGTTTTCGGGGTCTTGGTTGTTGAGATTTTCGTCGGTCACGGATATTTTTGTTAAATTATTAGCCAGGGTATATTAGTATGTAAGTGTGATTATGTAAAACTCTATTGCGGTCTTGTGTTGCTCTTTGTTGGGGTTTTGTGCTATAATAAGGGGAATTTTAAGTAAATTATGGATCCAAATATAAACAATGCGGGGAGCAAAGTGAATCAAGGTGAGTTTGATGCAGGTCGTTTGCGCGCTGTTAAGCCAGAATTGGAGGTTGTTGAGAAGGCGGGATATGATGCTGCCAGAAAAATGAGAGAGGCGGGCTATGATCCTGACACAGGCAGAAAGCTTGCTATTGATGCGAAAGTTGAGGCGGAAAAGATGGTTGTTGATAGTGATTTGAATGCAGGGCCTTTGCCGATGTCTGCTGAAGGCGGGGCCAGTAAAGGCGTCAAGGTTTTGTCAGATGATTTAGTTGAGATGCCGGTTGAGAAGCAGGAGGATAGGAAGGCAGAGAAAATTAACTTAAAAGAAAAACTTAAAGGATTATTTGTGTTTGGATCAAAGAAGGAAAAGGAGACGGTGAAGGAAGATGTGGCGAAAACCGCAGGTGCAAAACAGTCTCCTCGAAGCTCTAAAGCGCAGGATGAGTCGGATTATTTGGAGGCGGAGCGTATTTATCAAGAAGGGATCGCTTCGATTAAAGACTTGGTGGCGCCATCCTCAATGGAAATTGAGTATGACAAAATCAGAATTGATGGTATGTATTTGAGGTCGTTCTATGTTTTTTCATATCCGCGTTATCTGGATGCAAACTGGTTGTCTCCGGTGGTGAATTTTGATGTGACGATGGATATTTCTCAGTTTATTTATCCGATAAGTTCGGAAAAGATGATGAGAACTTTGAAAAAGAAGGTTGCGCAGATGCAGTCTTCAGTGAGGATAAACATGGAGAAAGGAAATGTCAGTGATCCTGCGCTAAATACTGCGCTTGAGGATGCGGAAGTTTTGAGAATGGAAATTCAGAGAGGGCAGGAAAAAATGTTCCATTTTGCTTTGTACTTTACGGTTTATGCCGAGGATAGTAAGAAGCTGGATCAAGTTTCGAAGCAGCTGGAAAGCTTATTGGGTGGGCGTTTAGTGATTGCCAAGCGTGCACAGCTGCAAGCTGAGCACGGGTTTAATGCTGGGCTGCCTTTGTGTCTGGATGAGCTATATGTGGTTAAGACTATTAATACGGGGCCGCTTGCGACTTCTTTTCCATTTACTTCATCGGATTTAACTTCCGATAAGGGAATTTTATATGGAATCAATAGGCATAATGACAGCCTTATTATCTTTGATAGATTTGAGATGGAGAACGCCAATAGTGTGGTTTTTGCGAAGTCAGGTGCCGGTAAATCGTATGCGGTCAAGCTAGAGCTGTTGCGCTTGATGATGCTTGGGACTGATGTAATTGTGATTGACCCGGAGAATGAGTATGAGGCTATTGCAAACACGGTCGGCGGAACATATTTGAAGTTGAGCCTTAATAGTGATCGAAGAATAAATCCATTTGATTTGCCAAGGCCGGTTGATGGGAGTGAGATGATGCCGGGTGATTTGTTGAGGTCAAGTATTATTAATTTAATTGGATTGTTGCGTCTGATGCTGGGAGGGCTTACTCCTGCGGAGGAGGCGATTGTTGATAAGGCATTGCTGGATGTGTATGCATTAAAGGGAATAACTATGGATGTGAGTGATCCATCGGAGTTTGAGCCACCCACTATGGAGGATTTACAACAAGTTTTGAGCTCTGTTACTGATGCCGGGGCACTGGTTCAAAGGCTGTCTAAATTTACGACAGGTTCTTTTTCCGGTATTTTCAACAAACAAACGAATGTTGATATGGCTGCGGGAATGATGGTCTTTTCTATTAGGGATTTGGAGGATGAGCTTCGTCCGATAGCGATGCAGATTTTGTTGAATTATGTGTGGAATGAGGTGCGTGGGGAGCTTAAGAGGAGGGTTTTGGTGGTTGATGAGGCGTGGTCATTGATGCAGCATGAGGATAGTGCAAGATTCTTGTTTGGATTGGTTAAGAGAGCGCGTAAATATTATTTGGGGATTACGACAATTACGCAAGATGTTGAGGACTTTATCCGCAGTCCTTATGGTAAAGCAATTATAACGAATTCATCAATTCAGCTGTTGCTGAAACAGGCACCGTCGGCGGTGGAAACTTTGGGGACGATATTTAATCTTACGGAGGGCGAGAAGTATGTCTTGCTTAACAGTGGTATTGGACAGGGATTGTTCTTTGCGGGATTGAAGCATGTGGCAATTCAGGTGATAGCGTCTTATACGGAAGATCGAATTGTGACAACAAATCCGGAGGATTTGTTGAATCAGCGTAATAATATTGTATAGTATCATGAATGTTTTGCCGGATAAAAATAAGGGTGTAATCAAGAGAGTTGTGGTGGAGCATTATGTGAAATTGATCTTCTTTTTTGTGTTGAGTTTTGTGCTGGTGGCGGTTAATTTTTGGTTTGAAGAGACTGAATCAAGGCGAAATGCTTTGCAGGAACAGGTTTTTGAAGGGTTTGGTGATTTGTCGGAAGAGGTTTTGGTTCCTAGCAATGGAATCTTGAGGTTTGCGAGTTCTGAGGATGGGGATAGTCCGGATATTGTTACGACTTGGGTTGATGAAGATGAAAAGGCATATGTTTTTGATTTCAGAGGAGGAAATCTCTGGGGAAATTTTGAATATAGTGATGCCTTGGTTAATTTATGGATGGATGAGAGGGTAGTTTTGATTCCGGATCGGGCGAGGTTTAGTTTGAGTTTTAATGGGGGTAGAGTGTTACTTTCGGTTTTTGATGGAGATGTGTATTTGGGGTTTGTTGATGGTGATATGGTTACGGACAGAGCGGTTACTCCATACGAGCCTGAATTTATTAATGTTTTTTTGGTGCCGGTTGACAGTCAAGTTGTGGTGCCGATTTCTAGGGTTGATATGGGTTTGAAGGGTGTGTTTCATTCGAAGCTAGCAAAGGAATTTAGATATGCTGCGATCAGCAATGAGGTTAGAAACAGTGCATGGGTCGTGACCAATTTATTGCTGGATGATAGGGCGGCGGAAATTTTGAGACAAAGAGTGAGCACTACGATATCAGGAAGATTTTTGAACGGCGATGGCTTGTTGGGTGGAGTGTGGAAATGGTTTTCGGATAATCTGACATTTATTGAAGGAAAGCGAGTGATGAGGGATTATGAGAATATATTTTTAGATCTTGAGAGGTCTATTGCGGCGGCAAATAAGGCGGATACATTTGTGCTGGATGTTGCTTTTGAAAATTTTGTGGCGGGAGTTCAGGGGTTGGACGATGAGGCAAGGGATGATTCGTATTTCAAGGAAACTTTGATGGAGTATTTTGATTCATTGATTTTATTTGGGCCGGAGGATGGAAGGCATGCAGTGTTTTTAAGATTGCTAGAGAGTGGGCTGTTGGGGCTTTCAGATTCTGAGATGAATGAGTACTTGTGGAGGGAGATTTATCGAGCATCGGTTCTTGGGGACGAGGTGGTTAAGACGGCATTGGACCGTTATTATACTGGATTAAAGGCGAGTATGGCGAGGGTGGTTGCTGAAGATGAAGTTTTTGGTCGTCAATATTTACTGTTTCAAAATCAACTTTTGGATAATCTGTTTTTGAGGGATCCACTTTTTTTCAAAGATAATGCTCCGAGTTTTTATAGGTTGAAATATTTCGAGCTCAAGTCTGATTTTGAGGAACGGTTGTTGGCTTTGTTTGTAGATCCGGTTGTAAGTAATGAGTTGAGACAGTCGATGATAGATATGAAAATCAGAACATTGAAGCTTTTGAAGAACTTCTTTTTTCAGGAAAAAATTTCGATCAGTGATGCGAGAGAGGTCTTCCGAATTCAATTTTTGGAGATTGATGATTTGCTTTCGGAGTCGGTTGTTGGAGGGAATCAGGCGATCGTGAATTTATTTGAGGTGGAGATGGCGGATATTGACGATTTTTGGGGGTATCTAAATAGTCCAAGGTATCATTCGCGTAGTTTTGGAGAAACACATAATGAAAGGTATATCGAGTATCTTAGTGAGCGCGATACCATTCTTAGTATTATTGGAATAAAAGAGGACATTACTGGGGTGCCGCAGCAGGAGGTGGAGCTTGAGGATATTGCGCAGGAGGTTGAAGAAAGATTTAGGAGAGAAGCTCAGGTGAGTGTGGTGACTGTCGGTGAGGTTGAGAGTGTTGATCAAAGGTTTGTTGCTGTTGATGGCGTCATTGGGGGATATGCTTTTAGGAGTTCGTATGATAGGGATCAAGATGTGCTGCGAGATGTGATTATATATAATAATTTAGTGATTTCGGGTGAAGGGGTGAGCTTGGGAACGCGAGTTGTTAAAATTGATGGTTTGTTGAGTTTGATGATTTCAACATTTACCGATGCTGTTAGCGGTGAGCCGGAGGTGATTGTTGACCCTACTGTTCAAGAGGATACTTTCGCTCAAAGGGCAGCACGAATCTATATTACTGATAGATTGAATGCGTTAGGATTTGAGGCAACTATTGAGAATGTGTCGCTATCAAATAGAATGTCGTTAACTTATAGAGTTGATAGTGTTGTATTTGCTGAGAGACCAGAATTTTCATATTCTTTTGATTTTGTGGTGGCAGGTGAAAAGGTTTCAAATGTGACAGTTGAATCACCAAGTGGTGGAGGAGCGCGGGTGTTTGAGGGGGAAATGTCTTTGGAAGATTTGCCAGCTTTATCGTTGAACTTAGCTCGTTAGGTAGTGTTGATTTTCAGGATGCGGGTGTGTTAGAGTCGTTTCTGATTTTTAATTATAATATCTTAATATGTCGAACGGTTCACAAGCGTATGGAGCGGATCAGATCCAAGTGTTGGAGGGGCTTTCAGCTGTAAGGAAAAGGCCAGGTATGTATATCGGTTCCACTGATTTGGTGGGGTTGCATCATTTGGTTTGGGAAATTGTTGATAATGCGATTGATGAGGCTATGGCGGGTTATTGTACGGAAATAAAGGTTGTTGTGCGAGCGGATGGAGGTCTTGAGGTAGAGGATAATGGGCGTGGTATTCCGGTTGATAAGCATCAAAAGACTGGTAAGTCAGCGTTGGAAACGGTAATGACGGTGTTGCATGCCGGTGGTAAGTTTGGAGATGGTGGTTATAAGGTTTCAGGAGGGTTGCATGGAGTAGGTGTCTCGGTGGTGAATGCTTTGTCGGATCGGACAATTGCCGAGGTTTATCGTGATGGAAAAATTTATTATCAAGAGTATCGTCGTGGTGATGCTGGAGCGGAATTAAAGGTGATTGGGGATACTGATAAACAGGGTACAAAGATAACTTTTTATCCGGATGATGAGATTTTTGATTCAGTGATATTTGATTTTAATACGATTGCGGTGAGGCTTCGACAACAGGCATATTTAACGAAGGGTATAAATATTACCGTTGTTGACGAGAGAGAAGTTGGTAAAAAATATGGCTTTTATTTTGAGGGTGGAGTGCGTTCTTATGTGCAACATTTGAACAAGAGTAAGGAGGATTTGGGAACTAAAATTTTCTATGTAGAAAAGGAAGAGGCAGAGGGAGTTGTGGAGATTGCGTTGCAGTATAATAAAACTTTTAAGGATGTTGTTTACACATTTGCAAACAATATCCATACGGTGGAGGGTGGAACTCATTTGACAGGATTTAGGGCAGCTTTGACAAAAACGATCAATGCTTATGCGAGAAGTAATGAATTATTGAAGGCGAAGGATGATAATTTGACCTCTGATGATGTCAAGGAAGGTCTTACCGCGGTTGTGTCAGTGAAACTGGGTGATCCTCAGTTTGAAGGACAGACGAAAGGTAAGCTGGGGAATGCTGATATTCGTACTTTGGTGGAGCGTGTTTTTGGAGAGGCTTTATCGACATATTTTGAGGAAAATCCTAGTGATGCTCGAGCGATTATTGGTAAGACATTATTGGCTGCGAGGGCTCGTATGGCGGCAAGAGCAGCGAGAGATACAGTAATCAGAAAAGGAGCGCTTGAGGGGATGACTCTTCCTGGAAAACTTGCGGACTGTTCTAGTCGTAAGCCGGAGGATTCGGAGCTGTTTATAGTAGAGGGAGATTCGGCGGGTGGTAGTGCGAAGCAGGGGCGTGATAGACATACTCAGGCAATTTTACCTTTGCGTGGAAAGATCCTGAATGTTGAGCAGGCAAGATTGGACAGGATATTGGGCAACAATGAAGTTAAGAATTTGGTGATTGCCCTTGGTGTCGGAATTGGTGAAACTTTTGATATTGAGAGATTGCGATATCATAAGGTTGTGATTATGACGGATGCGGATGTCGATGGAGCCCATATTAGAACTTTGATTTTGACTTTATTCTACAGGTATTTCAAGGAGTTGATTGAGGATGGTTATATTTATATTGCACAGCCGCCGTTGTATAAAATCGGGAAAAGCGGTAAGGCTCATTATGCATATACCGATGATGATAAGGAGAAGATTTTACAGAAGTTTGGTCCTAATGATAAATATTCTTTACAGAGGTATAAGGGTCTTGGAGAGATGAATCCGGATCAGCTATGGGAGACAACAATGGATCCGGAATCGAGATCTCTTTTGCAGGTTACCATTGAGGATGCTGAAAGAGCAGACAAGGTTTTTGATACTTTGATGGGGGCTGAAGTTGCGCCAAGAAAAAAGTTTATTCAATCTTATGCCAAGGAGGTTAAGAACTTAGATATATAATTTGTCTATGATTGTTCCAAGTTTAACTGTTTTCACGGGGCCGATGCGCTCGGGAAAGACGACTGCGTTGATTGAGAAGATGCTTCGGTATCGCGATAAAAATGTTAAGACAATTCATTTTAAACATAGAATTGATAATCGGTTCGAGGGGCTTGAGGATAGAATTGTAACTCATGGTAAGGTGTTGGCGATTGAGGCGGTGGCGGTGGAAAATATTGAGGATATTGTGATGAAAAATTTGATTCCTGCGGATGTGAAGGTGGTGGCAATTGATGAGGGGCATTTTTTTGGTAGCAAGATCGTGGATGTTTGTAGGTATTTGAGAATTACCGGGCATGAGGTTTATGTGTCAGGTTTGAATCGAGATTATACTGGGGAGCCGTTTAAGTTTTCCGATGAGAAGGATCATTTTGGTGCTCTTTTGGCGGTGGCAGATTTCGTGAAGATGTTTGCGGCGTGTCCGGTTGAGGGGGCGGCGATAGAGCCTCATGAGAACTGGCCGATTTCAATGACACGAAGAAGAAGTGGCATACAGGGAGGGCGCGTTGTGGTTGGAGCGGATGATGTGTATGAGACATCTACTGCTTTGATGCATCCGGAAGAATTGAAGTTTCGTGAGATATACTGATGTTTTTTGCTTTTGGGTTGCAATTTAAGAATGTGACTATATAATCTGGTGGTTATATTTTTATTATGTAATGCAATTAAAAGGAGGTGAGATAATATGCAAGTAGTAGTTCAAAAAAGAGAAGGTGAGTCAAATGAGCGGATGATTACCCGTTTTAATAAGCTAGTTCAAGGAAGCAGAAAGGTTTATAAAATTCGTAAATCAAGATATTTCCAAAAAGATGCGACTAGGAGACAGGTGCGTGATGGAGCGGTTAAGAGGGAGGAGTATAGAGCTTTGCGAAAGAAGAACCAGTACTATTAGAAGTTTTTAAAAAGGCACCGCCTGCGTTGTTAAAGACTTGAAAACAGCTCGCCGTAGCAATCTAGTACGGCTTGCTTGGTTTCCTCGTCTTTGCCTAGCAGTCAGTGCCTTTTTTTAAAACTTCTTGTTCTTGATGAAGTTGTTATTGTTTTGTATTCTGAGGGCATGATGTCTATTAGAAAATTATTGGCAGATGCGGTGGAGCTGGTTTCGGGGCGAGCTACGGCTTTGTTGGATTGTGAACTTTTGATGATGCATGCGCTTGGTGTGGAGAGGGAGTCTTTGATTGTGAATAGTGATCAGGAGGTTGGGGCGGTGGAGGCGGAGCTTTTTTATAGTTATGTGAGGAAGTTGTCGGAGGGGATGCCGGTGGAGTATTTGATCAATGCTAAGGAGTTTTATGGTATGGATTTTTTTGTGGATGAGAGAGTTTTAATTCCGCGTCCGGAGTCGGAGTTGTTGGTTGATATGGGGATGGAGTATTTGAGGGGGCTTTTGAGTAAGCGGGCGATTAATGTGGTGGATGTGGGGACGGGGAGTGGAGCGATTATTGTGGCGTTGATTAGACAGTTAATGTCTGAGGGTGGTGATATGGTTGTGAACGCGTGGGGGGTGGATGTTTCAAGCGAGGCTTTGGAGGTGGCTAAGATGAATGCGGCGTCTCACGGCTGTGATGAGAGTATTCATTTTGTGGAGTCGGATTTGATGGCGTTTGCAGAGGATGGGGAAAAGTTTGATCTGATTTTGGCGAATTTGCCATATATCGGTGAGGTGAAGCATAGGTATATTTCTAAGGAGACAGAGGATTTTGAGCCAGGGATTGCGTTGTTTGGGGGTGAAGACGGATTGGAGTTATATCGAAGAATGTTTGAACAGATTAAGGAAAAGGGGATTGTTTTTGGGGAGATGTTGGGGGAGTTTGGGTTTGCGCAGGCTGATGATATGAGGAAAGTTTTGAGTCAGTATTTTGATGATTTTGAGATTTTGAATGATTTGGCAGGAATTGAGAGAGTGTTTCGGGTGCGGGGCGGGGCTTAAAAAACGCTCTATTGTGTGGGTGGTGGTTTTCTAGTATATTTTGCGGGAATTTAGTTTGAATTATGTTGGATAAATTAGAAAAATTAGAGCGTGAGCATCTTGATATTCAGGGGAAGCTGGCTGATCCCGAAATTATTGGTGATCAGGTGGAGTATACGAGGTTGTCACGCCGTTATAAACAGTTGGAGGCGGCTTCGAATTTGGCGAAGGAGTATCGACAGACGATGAGTTCGAAGACTGAGGCGGAGGGGATTTTGAATGAGAGTGGTGTTGATGCTGATATGAGGGAGTTGGCGAAAATGGAGCTGAGTGAGGCGGAGGAGAAGTTGGAGAGGCTTGATGAGTTGGCGAAGGTGGAATTGATTCCAAAGGACCCGAATGATTCGAAGGATTGTATTGTGGAGATTAGAGCTGGGGCCGGTGGAGATGAGGCCGGGTTGTTTGCCGGAGAGTTGGCTAGGATGTATTTGAGATATGCTGATAATAAAAATTTCAAGGTGGAGCTTTTGAGTAAAAATGAAGGTTCGCCGGGGGTGGTGAAGGAGATGATTTTTAGTGTTAAGGGAGAGAATGTTTACGCTTTGATGAAGTATGAGAGTGGGGTGCATCGAGTGCAACGGATACCGAGTACAGAGAGTCAGGGACGGGTGCATACTTCGGCGGCTTCGGTGGCAGTTTTGCCGGAGGCGGAGGAGGTCGATGTGGAGATTGGGCCTAATGATATTAAGATTGATGTGTTTCGTTCGAGTGGGCCCGGTGGGCAGTCGGTGAATACGACGGATTCGGCGGTGAGGCTTACTCATATACCGACGGGGCTAGTCATTAGTTGTCAGGATGAGAAGTCGCAATTGAAGAATAGGGCAAAGGCGCTGAAGATTTTGCGTACTCGTTTGTATGATATGGAGATGGAGAAGCAGAGATTGGAGCGTGGAGAGGCGCGGGCTAGTCAGATTGGAAGTGGGGATCGAAGTGAGAAAATTCGTACTTATAATTTTCCGCAGGATCGTGTGACGGATCATAGAATTCATCAGAACTGGAGTAATTTGCCGGGGATTATGGAGGGCGATTTGGATGATATCATTGAGAATTTGCGGATTCGTGAGCAGGAAGAGCTGCTGGAAAAGGCTTCTTAATTTTTGGAATTATGTTTATTGATACTCATGCTCATTTAATGGATGAATCTTTTGAAGGCGATTTGGAGCAGGTGAAAGAGCGTGCAAAAGAGGCCGGGGTGTCGATAGTAATTAATGTTGGGTGTGGTTGTGATTTTTCGCAGAAGGCGGTGGAGATGGTGGATGTCGAGAAGGGTTTTTATGCGACGGTGGCTTTGCATCCTTATGATGCCGAGGATTTTAGCGAGGAGTTGATGGACGAGTGGGAAAAGGTGTGTCGTGAGAATGTCGGTGTGGTGGCGATTGGTGAGACGGGATTGGATTATGTGAAGTCGGAGGTGGATCGAGAGAAGCAGAAAGAGTCTTTTCGTGGGCATTTGCAGTTGGCGAGAAAGGTGGGGTTACCGGTGATTGTTCATAATCGCGGTGCGGACAGTGATTGTTTGGAGATTTTGAGGGAGTTTGATGGGAGTGATGGTGAGGCTCGAGTGGAGGCGGTGTTTCATTGTTTTGCCTCGGATTTGAGTTTTGCGAAAAAGGTGTGGGAGGCGGGTTATTATACTTCTTTTACAGGGATTATTACTTTCAAGAATGCGGTGGAGTTGCAGGAGGTGGTGAGGGAGGCGCCAATGGGATTGATTATGACGGAGACGGACTGCCCTTATTTGGCGCCGGGGCCGTATCGTGGCAAGAGAAATGAGCCGGCTTATGTGGTGGAGGTGGTGAAGAAGATTGTGGAGTTGAAGGGGCTAAGTGAGGAGAATGTGGCAGCGGTAGTGATGGATAATGCTAAGAGGTTTTTTGGGCTTTCTTAGCTTGTTTTAATTCTGAAAGTACTCGGCTTGAGAATACTATTGAGAGAATGCTCAATGTTGTAATTAATAAGAACATGAGGAGTGCCAACATGTCGCCAATACGAAAGCTTATTTCATCGTAGGTTTTAAATATTTGTATCGTGAATGGGAGAATGGGGAATAACATGTATAGGATGTTTATGATGAATGTCCCTTTGGCTGACTCTTTTGTTTTTGCTTTGTTGAGATATCCTGTTGAGAAGTGGAAGGAAAGTAGGGCTATTAGTGCTGGTGCCGCGAATATTACGATGACCATTATGCTAAATCCTATGAAGTAGCCAATATTCAGATAGGCAAGTGTTATACCTACTAGATATACTGTTAACGTTGTGAGCGATAGCACTTGTACTGTTTTGGCGAGTTTGTGGTGTTTGCTTACTTTCTGGTTTGTTTTTCTCATTAATTCTGCAAATACAAGGAATGAAAGAGTAATTGAGAGAATGCTTAATATCATGATTGACAAAGGTATGGAAAAATATGATATCTCTTTCCAGCCTAAGTTGCTGGAATCATATCTTGAGAGGTATCTATCAGTAGCAATAGCGCATAGAGTTATTGCTGGTATGTTGGTTATTAATGCTAGTGCAGCGTGTCTTGTGCTTGCTTTCTGTTCAAGGTGTTTTGCTGCAAGTAGATATGACGCTATAACAACTAATCCTACAATTATTCCGTATGGTGATGCTAAAGGAGTGCTAAGCATACTTAACGGTACAATAGCTGTGATTGCAATTGAGAGTATTTGTATTGCCTTAGCTAGCTTGTGGTGTTTGTTCATTGTTGTTTTGTTTTATATTTTTGTTTCCTCTTATATTTTACCATAAAACCCCTTTTATGGCTAGGGTGACACATCGTTTTTACTGCTGGGCTCTAGGCGCTTTTTAATCGGGTGATTAGTTGGGTGATTTCTTTTTCGGTTTCGGGGCTGATGATTTTGGTGAATCCGAGTTTGGTGGCTTCTTGTTTGCGTTTTTCGTGGTGGGTGACTTTGCGGAGTTCGCCGGATAGTCCGACTTCGCCGTAGATTATGGTGTCGGGGGAGATGGGTTTTTTGAGGAATGATGAGGCGATGGCGGAGAGTACTGCGAAGTCGGCGGAGGGTTCTTTGAGTTTCATGCCGCCAACTATGTTGACGAAGACATCTTGATTTTGGAGGTTGAGTTTGGCGTATTTTTCAAGGACGGCGATGAGGATTTGGAGGCGGTTTAGGTCGAAGCCGTTGGCAGTTCTTTTTGGGTAGCCGAAGGTGGTGGTGTTGGTGAGGGCTTGGACTTCGATGAGGAGGGGGCGCGTGCCTTCCATGGTGACGGTGATGGTGGATCCGATGGCGTTGGGTTTGCGTTCTTCGAGGAATTGAGCGGAGGGGTTTGTGACTTCTTTGAGGCCTTCGTTTTCCATTTGGAAGATGCCGATTTCGTTGCAGGAGCCGAAACGGTTTTTCACAACTCGGAGCATGCGGAATTGCTGGAAGCGGTCGCCTTCGAATTGCATGACGGTGTCGACGAGATGTTCGAGGGTGCGGGGGCCGGCGAGGTTGCCATCTTTGGTGACATGGCCGATGATGATTAGGGCGATGTTGGAGGTTTTGGCGAGTTCCATGAGTTGTTCGGTGCAGTATCGGACTTGGGAGATTGATCCGGAGGAGGAGGTAATGTTGAGGCTGGATATGACTTGTATGGAGTCGATGATGGCGAGTTTGGGCTTGGTGGTTTTGATGGTTTCGAGAATTGTTTCGAGGTTGAATTCGTTGATGGCGTGGAGGTTGTCGGTGGTGTGGCCGAGTCGATTGGAGCGGTTGGCGATTTGGGCGACGCTTTCTTCGCCGGAAATTAAGAGGACATTGTGGTTTTTGGCGACTTCATTGGCGACTTGCAGTGTCAGGGTAGATTTTCCGATTCCCGGTTCTCCGGATAGGAGGGTGAGACTTCCCGGAATGATTCCGTCGCCGATGACGCGGTCAAATTCGCTGATGTTGGTGGAGAATTTCTGGGTGTGTTCTTGGGTAGAAACACTGTTGAGTTGTTGCGGGGTTTGAGCTTTTACTTGTAGTTTGCGTGGGGTTTTGGAAATTGGGCGGGGCCCGGTGTCCTCGGCTAGCGTGTTCCATGCTTCGCAGTTGGGGCATTTTCCACTCCAGTTGGTGGTTTCAAAGTTGCATTCTTGACAGGCGTAGAGTGTTTTCATTTAGGATTTAGGTTTTAGGAGTTGATTGTAAACTTCTTGGTATTGTTGTGCCATTTTGTTGGCGTTGTATTGTTGGGTGATGGTTGTGAGTCCGTTGGTGGTGAGTTGGCTGCAGAGCTCAGGGTCTTTGATTGTTCGGATGATCGCGGATGTTAGTGCTTCTGGAGATTTGGGCGGTACGAGAATTCCATTGTAGTCATTTTTGATAATTTCGGGAATTCCGCCGACGGAGGTGGCGATGATTGGAAGTCCGGAGATCATGGCTTCCAGTAGTACTAAGCCAAAGGCTTCACGTTCCGAGGGGAGGACGAAGATGTTGGAGCTTTTTAATAACAAAGGAATTTCTTTTCTTTTTCCGAGGAAGATGATGTGATTTTCAAGTGAGAGTTTTTTGCTGAGATTTATTAGAGGTTGGAGTTCGGGGCCCGTGCCGATGATGACGAGTTTGGTGTTTGGGAATTCTTGGGTGACTGTGGGGAGACTTTGAATGAGATGATGAATTCCTTTACGAGAATGTAGGGTGGCGATGGTTGTGATAATGAAGGTGTTTTCGTGGCATTTGAAAATGTTTCTTCGGGTCTTGAGAATGTCTGTCGACTTGATCGGGCGCAGTTGTGATTTCCACCAGTCGATATCAATGCCGTTGAGTATTACCTGAGTTTTTTCGGCGTGCTGAGGGTAGAGCTCTTTGATGAGACTGGAGTTTTGCTCGGAGACGGTGATGATGGAGGAGGTTTTTTTGAGGCTGTATTTTTTGTAGATGGTTTTTATTTTGCTGAGTTTGAAGGGGTCGTGTTCGGTGATGAGGACGGGAGTGTTGCGTAGTAAAAAGGCGTAGCGGTTGGAGGCGGGGTTCCAGACATGGATGTGGAGGAGGTCGATTTGGTGCTCTTTAATGATTTTTTTCAGTTGAAAATAATGGGTGGGATGGTGCTTGGAGGTGGCGTTGATTCTGATGACTGTGATGTCTTCTTTGGTGAAGTTGTCACACCATTTATCGAGAGTTTTGCTTTGTGAGCAGGCTAAAATGGGAGTGAAGGAGTTTTTGTCGAGGAATTTTGCCAGTAGAAACATTTGCAGTTCGGCTCCTCCGACAAGTGTGGTGTCGGTGTATAGTAGTATTTTCTTTTTCATGGCGATACTTTATCAGAATATGGGATGCAAAAGAAGAAATATCTTGCGTGGTGATAGGATAAATGGTACTTTTGCGTTCGCTAAATATGTGGGTCAATAGCTCAGTCGGTAGAGCATCGGACTCTTAATCCGCTGGTCCTGGGTTCGAATCCCAGTTGGCCCACCACAGGTTTAAAAATTTTATTATGGAATTTAAGAAAGATATATCTTGGGAAGATGTTTTTGAGGGGTGGCGAGAGCGTGAGTCCGAAAATCCGGGGTGGATTGAGTGTGCGACAAAAGTGAAGGGATGGCCGGATTGGGAGTCTTGGAGGCGATTTAGTGCTTCGCAGATGGGGCTTGATAAGCGTGAATGGAAGGTTTTTCAGCTTACTGATCCATTGAATGAGGTTCCGGAGATGCTGATTGGACCTTTTGCCGGGTGGCAGTCGAGGGTGGAAGATAAGCAGGAGACTACTTTTGGAGAGTTGTTGGAAATTCCGGAACAATACAGGCATTTTTCACGACACAAGGATGTAATATCGATAATGGAAGGGTTGCCCTTTACTACGCAATTAATTGGGTTGGTTCGTAAGGATATCAATAAAGTTGTTTGCGTTGATGGTCATCATCGTGCTGTCGCTATGGCGCTTGAAAAAAAGCATGGTGGGGGAGTGGACTTTGGTGATACTCCGGTGACGATTGCACTGGCGGAGATAGATGATATGAAGATTTTGGATGCGGTGCTGGAGAGGGGGACGGATAGGAGGTAGGGTTTTTGAATATTCCAGTTTACCGTAATAGCTATGATTTTAATTGAAAAAGACACCAGCATCATTTGTCCGAAGAACGATGGGGAGAGCTATACAATAGGGGATATTGCTTTATCGCGGGGTTTTGATTTCAGAGTTTCTAAACAGCAAATTTGGTTTACCCCTTTGGATCGGGAGCCTGAGGAGACTTTTCGTGATCTAAAGAAAAATGTGATTATTATAGAGATGCCGTCTCTTGAAAAGGAGCGGGAGCTTGAGTTGGCGGGGCATGTTTTATATATAGTGGATCATCATGATTATCCGGCATTCCATTTGAAGAGAGATAATGATAGGAGTTCATTGGAGCAATTTGCTGAGTTGATTGGCTATGAGTTGAGCAGGAAGGAAAGGGGGATAGCAATCAATGATCAGTTGTATATTTATGGTCTCTTTGAAAATGATTATTCTAAGGAGGAGATAGATGATATTCGGCGGTTTGATTTGGAGTGCCAAGGATATACGAAAGAGGAGTTTGATAGTGCGATTTTGGATTTAAAGACAAAAAGTGAGATAGCTGATAATACATTTATGTATAGATCTAGTACTCCAAGGGTTACTTATTTGTGTGATTTGCATGTAATGGAAAATGAGGGGAAGTTTTCAAATATTTTAATCCGGGGTGATACTTTTAAGGAGAATGGTGGGTATTTATTTTTTTCGGGGAAGATGTCTGTGATTGAAAGATTAAGGGATTTGGGTGGCTACAGTAAAAAAAGCAATAGTGAATATGGGCTGTGGGGTGGATATGAGTTTGGTGATGAAAAAGTTTCTTTTGCTGAGGCTTTTTCTATTATTTGCGATGATGTTCGCAGGTGATTTCCTACTCCGAAAGCAGGGCGGTGATTTTTGTTTTGATGATGTCGATGGCGATGTGGTTTTCGCCGCCACGGGGGATGATGACGTCGGCGTGGATCATGGAGGGGAGGATGAATTCGAAGTACATGGGGCGGACGGTCTGGTGATATTGGTCGAGGATGCCGGCGATGTCGCGGCCTCTTTCGATGATGTCACGCTGTATACGCCGGCCGAGGCAGATGTCGAGCGGTGTGTCGATGAAGAATTTGATGTCGAGGAGTTCGCGAATTTTAGGATCGGCAAATAGGAGAATTCCTTCGAGGATTATTATTTTGCGTGGGGCTAGTTTTTGGGTCTCTTTGGTTCGGGTGTGAGTTGTGTAGTTGTAGACGGGGATTTCGATTTCTTGTTTGTTTTTTAATTTTTCGAGTTGTTCTTTGAGAAGGGCGTGTTCTAGGGCGTCGGGGTGGTCGAAGTTGACGGTGGCGCGTTCTTCGATGGATAGATCGCTAAGATCGCGATAGTAGCTGTCTTCTTTCAGAAGTGCTACCTGGTCGGATCCTAGTACCTTAACCAAATTACTTGATAGTAGTGTCTTGCCCGAACCGGATGCGCCGGCGATGCCTATGATAATGGTTTCTTTATCTGAATTCATCTTAGAATTAATTTATCACCATGAGATTCTTTGTAAAGATGGAGTTTATTTAGATGTTCTGATTTACTACATCGATAAAGTCACCCATGGCGGGTGCGGAGAAGTGAATTCCGTCAGATTGATGCACATTTGCGATTTCACCAGCTAGTGCAACTTTGTCATTATAGATGGCTTTGGAGGTGTCGATAAGTTCGAGTTTTTCGGAGTTAGCAGCTTGGCGTAATAGTCTGTTGAAGATGGTGGCGTTGTTCTTCAATCTTTGATTGTTGTTGGCACCACCGGTTTCTTGAATAGTTGTAAATTTTGCTGATATACCTTTGTTTTTTAGGTAAGTTGCAATCTGTTGATATTGATTGAGGACGGTTTCTGGATTTTGGCCACTATTGAGAGAGTTAAATGCAGCTCCGACAATGACGACTGTTTTTACTTCTGAGAGGTTTTTACTTTCCCATAAACCTTGTAGGGCATTTTGTAAATTGTTTGCACTAATACCGTTTTTATAGAATGTTCCAAATTTGGTCTCGGCAGGGATTTGTCCTACGGTAGAGCTTCCGGCGATAAGAGTTGGTTGATTTTGGTAATTGAGCCTGAAGCCTTGAGGGGTGTTAATGGTTTCATTGGTATAGCTTCTTTTTATTTCTTGTCGAAGCCAGCGATCAGCTGTAGCACCTCGCAATCTCATAGCTCTGGGTTTGTCGAGAGGGCGTTCTATATCTCTGGCGAAGATCTGCGTGAGTTCTTTGACGGAGGCACCGGCGAGGGCGCGTTCTATGAGGTTACGGCCACCAAAGTTGACGCCGGGGCGGGCAATGTTAAACACTTCGCGGTCAATTATGGTGTTAATGTTATTGATCGGGTCTTGTCTATATTCTACCGTTAGATTTCTTCCAGCACCTTTGCTGTGAAGTTGAAATAGCCCGATGCTATTTCCGCCATCTCCGGCAATTTCAGGGTTGAGACCGGATTCGTGCTTGGCATTGATGATGGCTGCGAGTGTTATTTTGTTGATGACATCGGCAGAAAATCCATTGGGCCCAGTAAGTTGAAGTACTTTGGGAGGAAGATTGGCGGTGTCTAAAAGGCGTTTTTTGAATTGTGACTCAATGATTTTAGCGATGTTTTTTTGTCGATTATTGAGTTCTTTGATGTTGTCGATATTGATTTCGTTGCCTTCAAGTGCGCTTGCGTTTTGTGTTTCAATTGAAGAGTATGTGTCACTTTTAGTATTGGAGAATTCTGATGTTTTATTGAACTCTTCTCGTTCGTTTTGCTCCTTTTTGAATCGTTCAATGTAATTCCTTTTTTCTTCTTCACTGGATGTGGGGAGGATTCCATTGTTGTCGAGGATCACGAATTTGTCACCAGTGAATGTTGCTAGGTAGCTTCCGTCGGGTTTGGTGAATCCGATGCGGCCGGCGTGTCTTCCGTGTTGGACTTTGCCGCGGGTGGCGATGATTGTTTCGCCGTTTTGAAGAACTTTGATTGTTTTGATGTCGGGGTCTAGAAGTATTTCTCCGAGGCCGATGCTGGTTTCGAATTCTTCTTTTACGCGTTGATAATTGAGAGTGTAGAGTTTGTTTTTCTGGTAACTTTCGTCTTCTTGCCCCTCGGTGAATACTCCGATCCGGCGCGCAGTTTCGGTTTTGATGTTGGGGATGAGATCTTTGTCGGTACTTTCTTTTATGAGAATGAGTTTTCCGCGACGGATACTCTCGGAGTCGAGAGTGGTAAAGGCTTGTCGGTCTTCGGCGGTGGTGCTTTGAGCTTTTTGGACTTCGGCTTCATATTTTAGGTGTAGCTGGCCAGGGAGATTTTCGGCTTCCATTAGAGCTTCTCGCGATTCAACACCATTAGAGGAAATATCTTCAGGTTTTGGTAGGGTATTGTCTAATTTTGGTGTTTCTTCTGGTGCCATAAAGTTTTAATCTATCTGTTTATTATAGCATAGAAGCTGGGTTTTTCCAATAGGAGGGGCATTCATTATAGATAATCTTCGCTATACTTTTTTGCTTTCAGCGATTAGCTGGGCTGCGGTGTGCAATCGCAATGACGCAAAAAAGAGAATGGTGTTTTGCCATTCTCTTTTGTAGATATTTGAGGTTTGGGAAGATTTATTCCGCTACGGGCCCTTTAATCAACTTTATCATTAGGGCTCCAATTGTTAGACCAATTCCGCCGATAATTGTTAGGTACATGCCAATACCGACACTTCCTATTTCCGCTGTAGCATCCGCTATTGCAGCGTAGTCGATGAAGCCGATGGCGCTAACCATTAAGCCGATGATCAAGCTGATCCAAAAGGGTACTTTCTTGATTATGAGTAGTATTATGGCGATTACTGCTAGCGGTATGGTTATTACACCATCGCCGTCATATCCGTATGTGATGTGCTTGATTTCTTGGACTAATCCCCAGGGGAGAAGTGCTCCGATTATTATTACTGCGGCTGAGATCAGGGCTACGATTCTGCCGATGCCGAATGGTTTTGTGTTTTCCATAGTGATGTTTTTAGGATTTAGTTTTGTCGATCGTTTAGGATATTAACGCGTTCGGGCTATTTTTTGAAGATTATTTATTTGACTTTGTCCGTGACCCAAAATACTATGCACCATATAGTATATAGTAATTCAATTTGTATGCATAAACACGGTGAGCCCAATGAGAAAGCGCGCAAGGTGCTAAATATGGCTAGTGGTAGTCTTGTTAAAATCCCGGAGATGGTGGAAAACGGGCGATATTGTCCGGATGTTATTCAGAGAATTGATAGTGTTATTGGTTTATTAAAGAGTGCAAGAACGGAGTTGTTGCGTGGTCATCTGGATTCTTGTCTGGCGGAACGTTTGAAAAATGACAAGGAGGGTGCGGTTAAAGAATTACTAAAAATATATAACCTGTAAAATTTATGGCTACAAATAAAACATATAAGGTTAAAGGGATGCATTGTGCTTCTTGTGCTTCGATTGTGGAGAGAGCGGTTAAAAAGGTGGATGGGGTTGAGAAAGTCTCGATTAATAGTGTACTGGAGAAGGCTGATATTTCCTTTGATTCAGAGAAGGTCGACCTCGGTGAGTTCAATAAAAAACTGGAGCCACTAGGGTACTCTTTGTTACAGGAGGAGACAGATGATGAGGTGGCGTCAGTCGCTAGTGATCATTCTATGCATACGGGTGCAAAGCAGTCGAAAGATGAAAAATTAAGAGAAATAAAGGCTATGCGTGCTGGTGTGAGAGGTGCTGTTCCGGTGGCGGTGATAAGTATTTTGATTATGACATGGGAGGTATTGGCACAGTATTCGTTAGTGGGGCCAATTTCAGATAGCGTGATGGGGTTTTTCCATCATTTGCTGCCAATTTTGGCAACATATATTTTTGTTCTTTTGGGTAAGCCTTATTTGCTCGGAGTTTATCGGTTCTTCCGTTATGGAAAGGCTAATATGGACACATTGATTGGTTTGGGTACTTCGATAGCCTTTCTTTATAGTTTTGTGGTTTCGGCTTTTGAGGAGGAGTTGGCGCCGTACTTGAGTATTCAGTATAATTTTTATGAGGTGACGATTGTGGTGATTACTTTTGTGGCTCTTGGTAAATATCTTGAAGCTAAATCAAAGCTTAAGACGGGTGATGCGATTGAAAAGCTTATAGGTTTGCAGGCTAAGGTGGCGATTGTTGTGAGGGATGGCAAGGAGGTTGAGGTTAAAATTGAGGAGGTTAAGCATGGCGATGTTTTGGTGGTAAAGCCCGGTCAGAAAATTCCGGTTGATGGTGTTGTGGTTGAGGGGGAGTCGTATGTGGATGAGGCGATGATAACAGGGGAGCCGATACCGGTTAAGAAAGATATTGGTCAGGGGGTTGTAGCGGGGACAATTAACACAACGGGTACTTTTAATTTTAAGGCGACTAAAATCGGTTCTGAAACTTTGCTTTTCCAGATAATTAAAATGGTGGAAGAGGCACAGGGAAGCAAGGCGCCCATACAGGCTCTTGCTGATAAAATTTCTGCAGTTTTTGTTCCGGTGGTGTTGTTTATCGCAGTGATGGCTTTTGGGTTGTGGATGTATCTAGGAACGCCGGTGATGGGATCTTCGTCTGCTTTGTCGGCTGCGTTGACTTCTTTTGTTGCTATACTGGTGATTGCCTGTCCATGTGCGCTTGGACTGGCGACGCCGACGGCGATTATTGTGGGTGTTGGTAAGGGTGCCAGAGAGGGGATTTTGGTTAAGGATGCTGCTACGCTTGAGACTTTGCATAAAGCGGATGTCATAGTTATGGATAAAACAGGTACGATTACAAAGGGGAAACCTGAAATTACCGACATTGAAATGATGGGGGAGATGAAAGACGATGAATTTATCTCTATTTTGGCAGCGCTGGAAAGCAAGTCGGAGCATCCAATTGCTCATGCGATTGTCAGCCATGCGAAGGACAATGAAATTGCGGTTAAAAATGTGAGTGAGTTTGAGGCGATCAAAGGGAAAGGGCTTAAAGGTAGTATTGATGGGGTAGAGTATTTTGCTGGTAATTCTAAGGTGCTTGCAGATTTAGGGCTTTCATATGATTCTGCTGTGGTTGATAGGGGTACAAGGCAAGGAAAAACTCCAGTCTTTTTGGCTAAAAAAGATGCCGTGTTGGGTATTGTGTTCGTGGCGGATCAGGTCAAGGAGAATGCGATTGAGACAATTAATGAGCTTCATAGGCTAAAGAAGAAGGTTATTATGCTGACGGGGGATAATGTTAATACGGCTAATTATATTGCTAAGTTGGCGGGGATTGACGAGGTGATTGCCGAGGTGATGCCTGATGATAAACTAAGTGCGATAAAGGCTTTGCAGGCTAAGGGGAATATTGTTGTGATGGCTGGTGATGGGGTGAATGATGCGCCGGCGCTTGCGCAGGCTGATGTTGGTGTGGCGATGGGTACGGGGACTGATGTTGCGATTGAGTCGGCGGGAATAACGCTTTTGGGTGGAGATATCTCGAAACTTGTTAAGGCGGTTAAATTATCGAAAATGACGATGCTCGGGATAAAACAAAACTTGTTCTTTGCTTTTGTTTATAACTCAATTGGTATTCCGTTGGCAGCGGGGGCATTTTATCCAATATTTGGATGGTTGTTGCCGCCCGTGTTTGCGGGATTTGCGATGGCTATGTCCAGCGTATCGGTAGTGTCAAATTCACTTCGTATTAAGGCAAAAAAATTATAACTATATGAATAATAATACATTTAAGTTTCATGTTTCGGGGATGCATTGCGCGTCATGTAAAATCTTGATTGAAGATCTTGTCTCGGATCTGAAATTTGTTAGAAAGACTGAAGTTGATTTAAAAGGCGAGGTTGTTACGGTTGAGGTGGAAGGAAGTTATTCAGAGGGAGATTTATTGAAATTGTTAGGTGATGAGATTAATGCTAATGGTTACTTTCTTTCACTTGAAAAGAAAGCTATGGAGAAGGGTAAGGGTGAGAGTTTAAATAATGTTATTTGGACGGCAATACCCGTGGGGTTGTTGCTCTTGTTTTTGTTTTTTCTTTTGCAAAAGTCAGGGATATTGAATTTGGGGATAAGCGGTGAGATGACGCCGGCGACTAGTTTAATTATTGGTATTGTTGCGTCTCTTTCCAGTTGTCTTGCGGTAGTCGGAGGGTTGGTGCTTTCGTTGTCGGCAAAAATTTCACAGGATGATGTTAGTGACACGAAGACATTTCTGCTCTTTCATGCGGGGAGATTGGTAAGTTTTGCGGTGTTGGGTGGGGTCTTGGGGTGGATTGGAAGTGTGGTTGGAATTAACGTGACCTTTGCAGCGATCTTGGGAATTTTGGCGTCATTAGTAATGTTGTTTTTAGGTCTTAATTTAGTCGGGGTTTTTGCTAAGAACAAAATAACTTTGGGATCTGGTTTATTTGATTTTTTCAGAAGGATTGAGCATAGAGCTCTAACGCCTTTAATTATTGGGTTTGCGACATTTTTCTTGCCATGTGGGTTCACTCAGGCGATGCAGGTAGCCGCCATTTCGAGTGGGTCGTTTATGATGGGTGGGGTTATCATGTTAGCTTTTGCATTGGGAACATTGCCGGTGTTGGCGTTGCTTTCTTTTGGTTCGGCATCGTTTGCGCACTCCAAGCATGCGCCGTTATTTTTCAAGTCAGCAGGAGTCGTGGTGATTGGTTTTGCGATTTTTGCTATTCTTTCCGCACTGGCGGGGTTAGGATTTATTCCTCCAATATTTAATATATAATTCATCCAATGAATAAAAACTTTTCAATTATTGTCACCTTTGCCTTAATTATCGGAATCGGTATTGTCTTCTTTGGCGGTAGCTTATTTAATAGTTCAGAGACTGGTGAAGGAATTTCAAATAATGTTGAGATTCGCGATGGGATACAATATATCGAAATAACCGCTAGGGGTGGTTATTCTCCCAAGATTTCTGAGGCTGCGGCCAATATTCCAACTAAATTGATTGTTAAGACCCAGGGGACTTATGATTGTTCGGCGGCTCTTGTTGTCAGAGATGTTGGTTTTCAAAAAATACTGGATCCGACGGGTGAAGAGGTAATTGATCTGTATACGCCAAAGGCTGGGCAGTCGATTCAGGGGCTGTGCTCAATGGGGATGTACCGGTTTGTGGTTCAATTCACTTGATTGTTTTGTTGGTGCCCGGGGCGGGAATCGAACCCGCACTCTATTGCTAGAACAGGATTTTAAGTCCTGCGTGTCTACCAATTCCACCACCCGGGCTTGTTTTTAAAACAATTGCTAATATTTTTATCGGGTTTTCCTTTGATTGGCAAATTATTTAATTAGTTGCGATCAGAGAAAGTGCGCGATGTTGTGTCAGTCGTATTTTTCAAAATGGATTGATTCGGACGGGACGCCCTTGGATTGCAGGAGTTCTTGTACGCTTTCGATCATTGCTTTTAGTCCGCAGATATAAAAATCCGTGTTCTTTGGGTCGATGTGATTCTGTTCGAGATAGTCAGTGACGCGCCCCTTGTGGTATTCGGCGGAGTCTTCTTTTGGCTGGGAAAGTGTGAGGTGAAATTTGAAATTTGGGTGCTTTTTCTCGAGGTCTCGGAAATAATCGAGATAGAAGATGTCTTCTTCATGTCTTACACCGAAGAGGAGTTCAATGTTTTGTTGTGATCCGTTTTGAAGTTGGTTTTCAATCATAGATTTTAATGGGGCCAGGCCAGTGCCTGTTCCAATGAAAAGGACATTTTTGTCGCTAGGGGACTTAAAGGTGAATTTTCCGTTAGGCCCGAGGTAGTTGATTTGGTCTTCGGTTTTAAGGTTGGTTAACCAGTTGCTGCCTCTGCCATTGGGGATTACTTTTATGCATAACTGGAGCTTTTTTTTGTCAAAATTACTGTTGTTCAGGGAATAGGCACGGAAGCACGGAGGGGTTTTGTCATCGATTTTGATTGTGATGAACTGACCGGCTTCAAATTCGATGTCTTCGGAGTTCTCAAAAGTGATTTCTAGGACATCGCGAGTTAGATTTTTGATTTCTTTTAAGGTGGCTGTTTTTAACATTTTAGATTTGGTTACTGATGCGTCGACAAGGTTAGCGTATTTGTTAATAATTTTGTAGATGAAGTTAATTGAGATATTATAGTTGGGTGCTAGATGTCAGTTAATAATTATGTATGATTATGTTTAAAAAATTGTTCGTGGGAGTTGGTTTGCTGACTATTTTAACGGGATGTTCGGGTGGTGGTGTCGTGAGTTTGCCGACTGAGAGTTATGTGTCTTCGATATTTTCGATCGATAAGCCATTGGAATGGGATGTGCTGGAAGGTGGTGACTTCACTTCAAATGTGCCGTTGCAGGCGTTGGTTTCCTTTAAGGATAATGTGGGGCATGAGCTTTTTGTGGCGAATGTGAGTGTGTTGGCGGAGGCGGTTGGTGAGGGATTTATTCAGGCGGATTATACAAATAGTCAGAGGGCAAAAAATAAGGAATCACTTTTGGGGTATCAGGAGTTGTCGGTATCAGCTTTGGAAATAGATCAGGGGAAATCAACGGTGGAAGCCGATTTGGTGAGGTTTCAGGGGAAGAGAGAGGTGAAAGATCCGCTGGTGGAGTTTGAGCAGTTGACGGTGGTTTCAGGCGGTGTGGCATATATGGTGCTTGGGGCTTATATTCCTGCTGATAATGTGAGTAAGGTGGCTACGGTGCGAGAGATGGTGCGATCTTTTGTTTTGAGATAACAAAAAGAGCGCGGGTATTTCTCCGTGCTCTTTATTGTGGTGTTTAGTTATTTCCTTGCTGACTATTGGCGTTTGCTGATGATTTTGTCGATCAATCCATACTCTTTGGCTTGTTCGGCACTGAGGAAGTTGTCGCGGTCGGTGTCTTTTTCAATTGATTTCAGTGGTTTGCCGGTGTGCTTAGCGAGGATTTTGTTGAGGGTGTCGCGAGTTTTAAGAATGTGGCTGGCGTGAATTTCAATATCGCTGGCCTGTCCTTGGGTTCCTCCGAGCGGCTGGTGAATCATTACTTCAGCGGTTGGAAGGGAGTATCTTTTTCCAGCCGCGCCACCTGCGAGTAGTACTGCGCCCATTGATGCCGCCATTCCCATACATACTGTAGAGACATCGGGTTTAATAAATTGCATGGTGTCGTATATGGCTAATCCAGCGGTAACATGTCCGCCCGGACTGTTGATGTACATTGTGATGTCCTTTTTGCTGTCTTCACTTTCAAGGAATAGAAGCTGTGCGATGATTAAGTTTGCCATGTTGGCCTCGACTTGAGTGCCGACAAAGATGATTCTCTCTTTTAGCAGGCGTGAATAAATGTCGAAGGCGCGTTCTCCTTGGTGAGTTTTCTCAATGACCGTTGGGACAAGTATGCTGCCGGTTATTGGGTCGTGATTCCCTTGAGGTGAAAATTGTCCTCCTTGTTGACCAGATGATATTTGAATCATTTTAATTAGTTATGTTTTAGGTAATTCAATATTATAATTATATCATTTTTTTTGGAAAAGGTCAGTTTCTTGCTGTTGACAGCGGTGTATTTAGCTTTATTTATAAGGTAATACCCTGTTTGTGAAATAAGCTTAAAAAAGTGTTGACTTTGAAATTCATTTTAAATAAACTTGCGAAGCTAAGTCGCTGGTCTGGGGCTTAGTTGTTAGGAAAAATCCAAGACAGCTCTTTAACATTTAGATTGCAACAGAGAAGGTAACAAAAAAAATTTTCTTATGGTTTTATTTAAAACCATGAAACATAGCTAGATTAATTTTAGGCTATGGATCACTTCTATAAACGAAGAGTTTGATCCTGGCTCAGGGTTAACGCTGGCGGTATGTCTAATACATGCAAGTCGAACGCTTGACTTCGGTCAAGAGTGGCGAACGGGTGAGTAACACGTTGGAACCTACCTCAAACTCAGGGATAATTCACCGAAAGGTGGACTAATACCGGATAGTCTCGTAAGAGTAAAGCTTTTGCGGTTTGAGAGGGTCCTGCGGCCTATCAGCTTGTTGGTGTGGTAATGGCACACCAAGGCTATGACGGGTAGCTGGTCTGAGAGGATGATCAGCCACAATGGGACTGAGATACGGCCCATACTCCTACGGGAGGCAGCAGTAAAGAATCTTCCACAATGGACGAAAGTCTGATGGAGCAATACCGCGTGGGTGATGACGGTCGAAAGATTGTAAAGCCCTTTTCTGAGGGAAGAATTCTGACGGTACCTCAGGAATAAGCACCGGCTAACTCCGTGCCAGCAGCCGCGGTAATACGGAGGGTGCAAGCGTTACCCGGAATCATTGGGCGTAAAGCGTCCGCAGGCGGCTACTTAAGTCAAATATTAAATCTCGAGGCCCAACTTCGAGGCTGTGTTTGAAACTGGGTGGCTAGAGTATCACAGAGGCATGTGGAATTCTGTGTGTAGGGGTAAAATCCGTAGATACACAGAGGAACACCAAAAGCGAAGGCAGCATGCTGGGTGATTACTGACGCTCATGGACGAGAGCGTGGGGAGCAAACGGGATTAGATACCCCGGTAGTCCACGCCGTAAACGATGGATACTAGTTGTTGGAGGACTCGACCCCTTCAGTGACGACGCTAACGCATTAAGTATCCCGCCTGGGGAGTACGGTCGCAAGATTAAAACTCAAAGGAATAGACGGGGACCCACACAAGCGGTGGAGCACCTGGCTTAATTCGATACTGAGCGAGGAACCTTACCTGGACTTGACATCCCGAGAATTCCCTAGAAATAGGGAAGTGCCTTCTGGAACTCGGTGACAGGTGCTGCATGGTTGTCGTCAGCTCGTGCCTTGAGGTGTTCGGTTAAGTCCGTAAACGAGCGCAACCCATGTCGTGTGTTGTATTTTTCACACGAGACTGCCGATTCAAAATCGGAGGAAGGTATGGATGACGTCAAATCAGCATGGCCCTTATGTCCAGGGCTGCACAGGTGCTACAATGGGTGGTACAACGGGTAGCAAAGCCGCAAGGTGGAGCCAATCCTTAAAGCCATCCTAAGTTCGGATTGGGGGCTGCAACTCGCCCCTATGAAGCTGGAATCGCTAGTAACCGCGTATCAGCAATGACGCGGTGAATATGTTCCTGGGTCTTGTACTCACCGCCCGTCAAGTCATGAAAGGTGGGGGCGCCCGAAGTACCCTTAGCTTTAAGCGGGGTCCTAAGGCGAAACCACTGATTGGGACTAAGTCGTAACAAGGTATCCGTAGGAGAACCTGCGGATGGATCACCTCCTTTAATTAGGATAACTTAAGGTCCGGTTTTCGAACCGGAATCCTAAGGTCGGGAGCTTATGTCTTCGGACGTAAGTTTCTCTTCTCTGTTGCAATCTGAATGTTAAACATTGATTTTTGGGGCTGTAGCTCATTTGGCTAGAGCGCCGCGTTTGCACCGCGGAGGTAAGGAGTTCGACTCTCCTCAGCTCCACCAAAATATCATTTTTAATTTAGTTGCCATGTTTTGTTTCATGGTGTTTTTTTGTTGTATGAATATTTGTATAATTGGTGGCGATTTATATTGACCGGTGGGGGATATGGGTGATGAATGTTTTGTCTGTGAAATTTATGTTTGACTGAGAGCCTTTTTTTAAGTAAATTCCATTCACGGTTGGGGCGGTTAGCTCAGGTGGTTAGAGCGCGTCGCTGATAACGACGAGGTCCGTGGTTCGAGTCCACGATCGCCCACCAGATTTCACCAAATTAACATTTGGTGTTTTTTGTGGTACAATTTGGTGTCGTATAATTTATAAGTTTTGGTGTTATGAGATTCTTAATTCTTGTACTGGGTTCATATGTGGCCTATTTGCTTTTAAGGTATAGAGAGCGCATTAAAAATTTCACTGGCGACATTGGCTTTGCGGAGAAGGTTTTTGGGAGTGGGGGAACTTATACTTTTATTGTTTTAGTGGGTATTTTGGTGTTCATATTTTCGCTTATGTATGCGCTGGGTACCTTTGAGTCATTTTTGAATAACGTGTGGAATAGGATTTTTTAGAAAATAGTGTTGACTTTGAATGTGTGGATAAATATAATCATGTGGCTTTGATCAAGGTTAATTGATTTATGCGCATAAGAAAGGTAAAAAAGTAGTGCTTACTCTAAAGGTTATCCATGGTGACTTTCAGAGTGTGCACTAGGCACACTCTCTTTAATTTAAAGAGGTAAGAAGATCTTTGAAAATCAGGCAGCAATATAATGTTCTGCAAAGCATTGTATTGAAAGATTTTTTTACTGATACTAGTTCAAGTATTAGTTTATTTTTAAAATAAGTTACTTAAAAGCATAAAGTGGATGCCTCGACTCTAAATTCCGATGAAGGACGTGGTTAGCTGCGATAAGCTTCGGTGAGCCGCTAGCAGGCTTTGACCCGGAGATGTCCGAATGGGGAAACCCTTCCAGAGTTATGTCTGGAAATGGTGCGCCCAAAATATTAAGCGCATCAAGGTAACCTAGCGAACTGAAACATCTTAGTAGCTAGGGAAAAGAAATCAAAAGAGATTCCCTCAGTAGTGGCGAGCGAACAGGGAATAGCCCAAACCTAGAGCTACGGCTTTAGGGGTTGTAGGACTCCAATATGAAATTTACTCCTATTAGCTGAACACCCTGGAAAGGGTGACCATAGAAGGTAATAGTCCAGTAAGCGAAAATAGGGTAAAATTCTAGGATGTTCCTGAGTAGGGTCAGACACGTGTAATCTGGCTTGAATCTGGGAGGACCACCTTCCAAGGCTAAATAGATTTAGAGATCAATAGTGTACAAGTACCGCGAGGGAAAGGTGAAAAGTACCCCGAAAGGGGAGTGAAATAGTTCCTGAAACTTTATGCTTATAAAGAGTCGGAGTCCGTCTTGTACGGATGACGGCGTACTTTTTGTAGAACGGGCCAACGAGTTAGCTGTACGGCGCTTGGTTAAGGGAGTATTACCCGAAGCCGAAGTGAAAGCGAGGATGAATAATCCGTTTGTGTCGTGCACTAGACCCGAAACTGAGTGAGCCACCCATGGCCAGGTTGAAGCGTGAGTAAAATCACGTGGAGGACCGAACCAACTTCTGCTGCAAAAGGAGTGGATGAGCTGTGGGTAGCGGTGAAAAGCCTAACGAACTCAGAGATAGCTGGTTCTCCTCGAAATAGCTTTAGGGCTAGCCTCGTGTTAATAGCGATGGGGGTAGAGCGCTGTTTAGGCTAGGGGGCGAAATAAGTCTACCAAACCTAGATAAACTTCGAATACCATCGTGAATTTCACGGGAGTCAGACTATGACAGCTAAGTGCCATAGTCAAAAGGGAAACAGCCCAGACCGTCATCTAAGGTCCCAAATAAAACTTAAGTGGTAAAGGATGTAGGATTGCTTATACACCCAGGAGGTTGGCTTAGAAGCAGCCATTCCTTTAAAGAGTGCGTAATAGCTCACTGGTCTATGTGATCCTGCGCCGAAAATATAACGGGGCTCAAAGTTTTAACCGAAGATACGGGTGGTGTTAATTTTATTAACATCGCGGTAGAGGAGCGTTCCTGTCTGCGTTGAAGCTCATTTGTAAAGATGGGTGGAGCGTCAGGAAGTGAAAATGTTGGCATAAGTAACGTAAGTTCAATGAGAAATTGAACCGCCGAATATCCAAGGTTTCCCAAGCAATGTTAATCAGCTTGGGGTTAGTCGGGCCTAAGGCGAGGCTGAAAAGCGTAGTCGATGGACAACAGGTTAATATTCCTGTACAACTTTGTGTTCGCCAAAACAATATCGGAGCGACATTTCTTGTGATCTGTTGGAGCTTTTGTTTCAATAGTGAGTGAGAGATCGAGTGAAGGTGGCGTTAGCTCAGGGGTAACGCGGTTGGATAACTGGAGCGTGTTAATGAATTCACGTACAAATTGTAAGTTTATGCCCTTTGAGGTAAATCCCTTAGGGTTCGCGAGCAATGATGTAAAATGGACCGTCTTTGACGGTTGATTCCAGCGATTTCAGCTGACAAGAAAAACCTCGGTAGCGAGAACACTTTGTTTCCGTACCGCAAACCAACGCAGGTGGATAGGTCGAGTAGACCAAGGCGATCGAGATAACTACTGTTAAGGAACTCGGCAAAACAGCAGGTGTAACTTCGGGATAAACCTTGCCTGTCACTTTTTTGTTTTTTCATTAAAGTGTTAGGCCACAGCAAAAGATTCCACGCAACTGTTTATCAAAAACACAGGTCTCTGCTAAGTCGTAAGACTATGTATAGGGGCTGACGCCTGCCCAGTGCCAGAAGGTTACGAGGAGGGGTTAACGCTCTGAATCTAAGCCCTGGTGAACGGCGGCCGTAACTATAACGGTCCTAAGGTAGCGAAATTCCTTGTCGGGTAAGTTCCGACCCGCACGAATGGCGTAATGATGTGGAAACTGTCTCAACAGTAGACTCGGTGAAATTGCAAAACTGGTAAAAATGCCAGTTAACCGTGGAAAGACGGAAAGACCCCATGCAGCTTTACTATAGCTTGGCATTGGTTCTGGATCTAATATGTGCAGGATAGGTGGGAGACTTTGAAGCCTCGACGTCAGTCGGGGTGGAGTCGTCCTTGAGATACCACCCTTATTATATTTAGAATCTAACTTGCACCATTAATCTGGTGACAAAGACAGTGCTTGGTGGGTAGTTTGACTGGGGCGGTCGCCTCCTAAAGAGTAACGGAGGCGCGCAATGGTTCTCTAGGTCTGGATGGAAATCAGACTGATAGTGTAAACGCATAAGAGAGCTTAACTGCAAGACCTACAAGTCGAGCAGGTGCGAAAGCAGGTGTTAGTGATCCGATAGTGGCACGTGGGTGCGCTATCGCTCAACGGATAAAAGTTACGCTGGGGATAACAGGCTTATAGATTCCAAGAGTTCATATCGACGAATCTGTTTGGCACCTCGATGTCGGCTCGTCCTATCCTGGGGCTGGAGAAGGTCCCAAGGGTTTGGCTGTTCGCCAATTAAAAGGGTACGCGAGCTGGGTTCAGAACGTCGTGAGACAGTTCGGTCCTTATCTTCCATGGTCGTAGGATATTTGCAGGAATCTGTCCCTAGTACGAGAGGACCGGGATGGACGAACCTCTGGTGTATCTGTTGTCGTGTCAACGGCATTGCAGAGTAGCTATGTTCGGAAGGATAACCGCTGAAAGCATCTAAGTGGGAAACCTTTCCTAAGATTAGATATCCCCATTAGCCTCCCCGAAGACTACGGGGTCGATAGGTCACAGATGTAAGCACAGTGATGTGTTCAGTCGAGTGATACTAATAGGCAATAGACTTATTTTAAAATAAACTAGCGATCTTCATAGGATTTCATATTTACGTGTGAAGTCTTATGGAGATCCAACTTGAACTAGTATAAGTAAAAAAATCATATATAGTAAAATTATAGACACCATTACCTTGGTAGTTATTGAGATAGGGGTACACCTGTTCCCATCCCGAACACAGAAGTTAAGCCTATCTTCGCCGATGTTACTGCAGTTTAGCTGTGGGAAAGTAGGTCGCTGCCAAGGTAATGGTTTTTATTTTGTCCGATATTTTTAAGCGCTAAGATCGCTTTTATCGAGATCTTTTATGCGAATGGTTCTCGATGTTATTGGATTGTAGCTTGTATAGAAGAGGTCTATTAGGGCGCCGGTATTTAGTTCTTCGACTTGAAGGCCGGTGTTTTCAAGTCCGCTTTTGATGGTATTAACTCTTTGGGTTAAGCCTTTTTTGAGTTTGGTGAATTCGTTGTTGCGTCGTTGTAGGTCGGCGTAAGTGTCTTTTTGTGAGAATTTCTTCATGAGTCCTTCGAGTAAGCCGGGTTTTGTGGCTCGGGCGGGGTTGTAGGGGACGATGACATAGAAGTTTTTTTCCATGATGTCGGCGTATTCGATCAGTTTGTTGATGTATTGCGCGTATTCGTAGGTTTGTTCTTTGAGGAGGGCATTTGTTTGGCTGTCTCCAAGCTTTTTTATTCCTTCGATGTATTCATGAATGTCGAGTTTTTTTGATCTGACTAGTATTTGAATTGGAAATTCCAATGAGTTAAGAAAACCGCGATATCCATATATAATGGCATCTTGTTCTTGTTCGGATTTGAGGTTGAAGTTGATGCTTGATGTTTTTAGGACAGAACGAATTCCACCGTTTTTCAGCACTAGGGTGTTGTCGCGTATTTCGGCTATGCGTAAGTATATTTGCGTTGCGGCTTTTGCCGAGGTGTTGCTCTTCTTATTGGGAGCGATGAAGTTTAGCTTATCCATTTGGTTGGTCTTGATTGATAATTTGATTGAGCTTTTCGTGTTTCTCTTGTTTTTCCTTTCCATAGGAATCGAGCATTTCGGTGATTTCTTCGATGTTGGGTTTGGGCTTGTCTTGGTTTTGTTGAATTTTCTTTTCTTGCTCTGGTTTCTCTTTTCCGGTTGGGAGGGGGGTGTCACTGCCTTTGATCCAGTAGCGTTTTTTAGGGAGGATTTTGTATTCAAAGAGGTTGATGAGGAATGTGTAGAAGGATAGGTTGTGAATTCGCAGAAAGGCGAAGGCTAGGGTCAGGAGTGATACGATTGCTACGGGAGGAAGCCATACTTCGATGAAGTAGGTTTCGGCTAACGATATGTAGATAGCATAGGCTACGCCACCACCAGCGCCAAGTATTATGAGCTGTTTTAGGGTGATCGGACCAATAATCTGGTCTTCTCTCTCGATATTTTGTGGTACTTTTTGTTGTTGCATGACTTAATTTATCTTTGCATTATACCATATATTCTGTTTTACAAAAAGGGTTTTAATTAGGTGCGTGCCTTGTGATTTCAAGAATTTTTGTTAAACTCATTTGGCTTATTAAATATAACCCCTCGTGAGTTTGAATAAAATTAGAAATTTCTGCATTATTGCGCATATTGATCACGGAAAATCGACTCTGGCAGATAGGTTTTTGGAGGTGACACAGACTTTAGAGGCGCGCGATATGAAACACGGGCAGATGCTTGATGTGATGGAGCTGGAGCAGGAAAGGGGTATTACGATTAAGCTACAGCCGGTAAGAATGGATTTTGAGTATAAGGGAGAGAAGTATGTGTTGAATTTGATTGATACGCCGGGGCATGTGGATTTTAGCTATGAGGTGTCTAGGAGTTTGGCGGCTTGTGAAGGGGCGATTTTGGTGGTTGATGCGACTCAAGGAATTGAGGCTCAGACTTTGGCGAACTGTTATATGGCTTTGGAGCATGATTTGGAGATTGTGCCGGTGCTGAATAAAATTGATCTGCCTTCGGCTGATGTTGAGGGGCGAGGAAAGGAAATTGAGGAGGCTTTGGGGATTCCACGAGAGGAGATTATTGCGGTATCAGCTAAGGAGGGAACGAATGTTAAGGCGGTGTTGGAGGCGGTGATTGATCGGATTCCGGCGCCAAAGGAAGAGTCGACGGATGAATGTAAGGCGTTAATTTTTGATTCGACTTATGATCCCTATAAAGGGGTTGTGACTTATGTGAGAGTGAAATCAGGGCATATTAAAAGAGGTGATAGAGTTAATTTTTTGAATACCAGAAAGCAGTTGGATGTGCTTGAAGTGGGGTATTTTAGGCCGCAGTATGAGGTTTGTGAGAAGTTGGCGGCGGGTGAGGTCGGTTATGTTGTGACGGGGGTGAAGAGTGTGAGGGAGGCGCGTGTCGGAGATACTATTTGGAAACCTGGGAGTAATGGTGGAGATATTAATGGGGCGGTGGCTTTGCCGGGTTATAATGTGGTGAGACCTTTTGTTTTTGCCGGTATTTTTGCGACGGATGCTGATGATTATGGCTTGTTGCGGGATGCGCTTGAAAAGCTGCAAATTAATGATAGTGCTTTGGTTTTTGAGCCGGAGCATTCGGGAGCTTTGGGGCATGGATTCAGATGTGGATTTTTGGGACTTTTGCATATGGAGATTGTGCAGGAAAGACTGGAGCGGGAATATGGCTTAGATATGATTGTGACTGCTCCTTCGGTTTCATATATTGTGGTGATGAATGATGGTGAGGAGGTAATGATTGCGAGTCCTGCGAGTTTAGGGGATCCAACTTTACGGAGGGCTATTAGAGAGCCGTGGGTGAAGATTGAGGTGTTGGTGCCGAAGGATTATGTGGGGGCGGTGATGACTTTGTGCAGTGAAAAGAGAGGCGTTTCGAAGAATATGCAGTATCTTGATGAAAATCGAGTTTTGATGATTTTTGAGATTCCGTTGGCGTCGATTGTGGTGGATTTTTATGATCAGTTAAAGAGTGTGACGAGTGGCTATGCTTCGATGAATTATGAGTATTTGGATTATAGGGAAGGAGATTTGGTTAAGCTGGATATTATGGTGGCGGGAGATCGTGTGGATGCTTTGTCGTTGATTGTTCATCGTGATGATGCCTTTTATGTGGGGAGGGATTTGACGAAGAAGCTGAAGGATATTATTCCGCGTTCAAACTTTGTGATTGCGGTGCAGGCGGCGATTGGAGGAAAAATTGTGGCGCGTGAGACGATTGCGGCTTATAGAAAGGATGTTACGGCGGGGCTTTATGGTGGTGATATTAGTCGTAAGCGTAAAGTTTTGGAAAAACAGAAGAAGGGAAAGAAGCGTATGAAGATGATGGGTAAAGTGGAGCTTCCGCAAGAGGCGTTTTTGGCTGTTTTAAAAAGAAGTTAGCGGATTGCAGTTGACAAATTTCTTTCCTGCTGTATCATTCCGTCCTGTAATTTAATTACTATATTATGAATGATTTAAATCTGAGAACAGAAACTACTAGTGAGAGTCTCGCTAATAATGGAGAAGGCCTTTTGAGTCGTCATGGCGGACTTGGAGCTGCTGTACGCGGGTTGCGCAATGCTGTGGCTGCTACAGCGGCGTTAGTGGCACTTGGAGGTACCGCGCAGGCGGCTGAGACTAAGGATGCTACCGATACATGTTCGGTGCTCGGGGAAAATTGTTTTACCGATTGTCCTAAGGGAACCGTTCCAACTTCTTACATGCGAGGTGATAAGGTGACGATGCTTTGTGTTAAGGAAGGTGCTTCTAAGAGATTGCGTGAAGAAAAGACGGCACTTAGGGAAGAGATAGCTAGGTTGCAAGAATTGTTGCAAAGTAGAGAGGAGAGAATTAAAAGTCTTGAGGAAACTCTTATGGCTCGTGATTCAGAGATTTTGAGACTAAAAGCTGAGATAGTTGAGTTGAATGCATTGCTTGAGGAATGCAAGCGAGGTTTGAAAGAGATTGAGAGACAATTGAGAGAGATTGTTGATGCACCGGCTGTAGATGGCCCGGTTTCACAGGAGGCGCCTTTGGATATTACGGTGGGTGGAAAGGTTACATCTGTGGTGGCAGGTCCTTCAGATTTAGCTTATACACATGTGCTTGCGAGAGTGGCTGTTACCGGTGACGGAACGGACGGAGTGTTTGGAGAAGTGGCTGTGTTGGGAGGAGTTGCAGTTTTGGAAAGTTGTGGAAATGCTCCAGCTTTGGGAGGAGAAGTTAATGTAGGTTGGAGAAAGGGTGCGATTGCAGTGGTAGGAGGTGTGCAAGTGCTACATACTTGGAAGCCTAAGGGTTTTGATATACCCGAGCAGGGATCTTGGAGTGTTTTGCCACAAGGTGGTGTGAGAGTTTATGTAGATGGATTTACATTTGAAGTGGGAGCGGCAGTTTCAATTGGGGAAGATCTTGGTATGATTACCTTTGAACCTCAGTCTGAGTTGACTGTCGTGTTTAGTGGGAACCATCGTTTTTAGTACCACTAATGTTTCTGCTTTGATATAGTTTATGTGAGTTAATGAGGAAAGACCTTTAGTCACTGAGTGACTAGGGGTCTTTTTTTGGTGGTGTAATTGAAAGGGGTTGCTGGGAAGGCAGATACTAAGAGGTGTGTGCTTAAGGAGGAGATGTATGCGTGTTGCTCTGAGGGTGTGAGGTTGCTATGAAAAAAAACACCTCTCCGTATGGAGGGGTGTTTTTAAGGGTTGGCTTTGTGGTTTATGGGGTTGCGTTCTAGTTGTTTGAGGTGTCACCGGTTACAAAAGCTTTGGTTCTTGGTACAGGCTGTGATACAGGAGTGTCGGTAGTTACTTGGTTGACTTCAATTCCTTGAGCATTAAATAGTCTGGTTTCAGGTGTAAGTCGTCCAAATGTTACCTTACGGGCGTCTGCTTGGACTTCGCAGACCTTATCGCGGGCGAAAACACCAAAGGTAAAGAAGGCGTTGCTTTCTCCTACTATAAGCGTGTCGCCATTGGCGGTTGTCATAGTATCTCCTAGGTTAAACACTACTGGAGTTTTCAATGCGCTTTCATTTCCTTCGCATCCAGCTTCGATTCTGGTAAATCCTTCGGGAGCGACAACTGATATTTCGGCTATTTGTTGATCTTTGTGTGTACAGTTTTCGGTTGGCCATCCGACACATACATGATTGGGAGGGCATTCGCTGTCATTTTCGCATGGTTCACCAGGTCCCGGTGGGGTGAAGGTGTCGGTAGGCATTGTATCTTGTGGGGGTTGAGTGTCGGTAGGTAGTAGAGTGTCTTGTGGGATGCTTGTATCCTGGGGGACATAGGTGTCTTGTGGTGGGATATAAGTATCTTGTGGCGGGGTGTAGGTGTCCTGAGGAAGTTCTGTGTCCTGGGGAACGGTGATGTCTGATGTAGTTGCATCATCAGTTGTGTCGATTGTGTCACAAACGATGGCATCTCCTTGTTTTCCGCAAGATGGTTTGACTAGGTTTCCGCTATCACCACATCCGGCGGACATTAGGGTGGCTACAAGTGCTCCCTTGATGGCATTTGTCATTGAAGTTAATGCGCGTGAGGGAAGCGATGTAATATTTTTTCTTTCTTTGAGGCCTGAATGGTCGCGATCTAAAGTTGTTGGGTTCATGGTCGTTTTGGTTAATGTTGTTACCTGTTGTTTATAATAGTCCTTTCTTATGCATTCTGAAGAGAAGTATTGCCATTTCTCCACGAGATACTAGGTCGGCAGGATTTAGGAAGTAATCGGTGTATAGGTCGTAGTTGTAGGCGTTGTTAGCATAGACATAGTACCATGTTCCCGGTGCGACATCTCCATAGATTTGGTTGAAGGCACTTACTGATTCCAGGTTGGTTCCTTTGAATGATCGGCTGGCTTCAAGTACAAGTTTTAGTAGTTCGGCGCGGTTTACGGTGTTGGCAAGACGAGCAGTTCCGTCAGGGTATCCGTTGAACATACGGTAGAAGATTGCGCTGCGTAGATATGACATGTACCAAGCGCTTGGATCAGCATCGCTGTATCCTAGATTTGTTCCGTTAGCAGGGAATATTTGTGCATTGTAGCCAATCAGTACTGTTTTTAGGACTTCAGCTCTATTGATGGCGTTAAATGGTTTGAATTGTCCATCAGAGTATCCGCGGAATATTCCGGCGTCAGTGGCCCATGTGATGGCCTGGCATAGTTCGCTGTCGGCATTGATGACATTGCTGTCAAAGTAGTAGAATGCGCGGCATGGGTATTGAGCATCTGGTGTTTCTGGTCCGCTGATGTCGCCATCACCGATTACAAATCTTCCGATTTCAGTTTCTTTGCTGTTGCTGCTTGAACGGGCGATAAGTTTGTAGGTGTAGGTGTCTTTACCGAGTTGTTTTCCTTTAGAGTCTTTGCCGTTCCATTCAATAGTGTGGTCACCAGAATTGTGCGGTAGGTAATCAAGGAGTACGGCGCTGGCAGATCCACTGGTTGAGAAGCCATCGTATACTGCAAGGTAAACATCGGCTTGATCGTCAAGATTGTATTTGAAGGTGATTTTCCCTTCTTTTTCAACGATGACAGGTGTTACATGGTCGCCAATTATGTTGGTTCTATTTGAGGAAACTTCGTCTTCTCTTACTTTAACATCAACATATTCGGTGGTGTAAATTTCATCCGTTCCTTCATTTTGAACGATAATTTTGAATCTGTAGTCTCCTCCGTAATTTACTTCGTCGCCATCACGGTCGGTTCCGTCCCATGTTACTGCGTACCAACGATTTTTCCTTACGGTCATTTCGTCAACAAGGATAACTTCGCGGCGGGTTCCATTGTATACTTCCACTGTTACCACAGAGGCCATGTCAGCTTTGAAAACTAGACTGGTAAATTCCCCTTCGGCTGGATCGAATTCATCCTTTGTCACGAATGTACTAGTAAGGCTTGGTTCTTGGTAAATGACTTCAAGACTTTTTCGAACAGTGTTGTCGTCAGCCATGACCACTATTTCCCATGTTCCAGATTGGATGTAGTCTCCGTTGTCGTCGGTTCCGTCCCAAAGTTCTTCATATGTTCCTTCGTAGGCGCGGTCGTCATCGATAAGTTTGAATTTTTTGTTGCTTCCGATTTTACGAGCTTCGACTGTCAATGAGTCAACATCATCAGTAAGTTCGAATTCGATTTCAAGGTATTCTTCGATAGGTTCCCAGGTATTGCTTGGGTTAAGGTAGAAGTCTTCGATTACGCCATCGTTGTAGACGGGAGGTTGAGTGTCGTTGTCATCATCGTCATCATCATTATTTCCGTTGTCATCATCATTGTTGGTGGTGCTGTTTTGGATGTAAACGAGGCTTTCGTTGTATCCGGCACCAGATCCGTCGGTATTATAGGTGAATACATTGATCTCGTACTGTCCATTTGCCAACGGAGTTCCATTTGGCTGATTGTTGACAGTTCCGTACCAAGTATATGACTTGTTTCCGGATGCAAGAGTTTGTCCATCGGAAAAAATCGCATAGACGGTAGCAGGGTTGCTGGGAGCCGTAATATAGGCGTTGACCTTGACGCTACGACTGAGATTGAAGTTGATTGTCATAGAATCTCCACCCTGTGGGTTGAAGGTTTCTTTGTTGACAGTAACAGTTCCCAGTGCGGGTTGTAGGGCAGTTGCAACAAGAGTCGTGCTCCCGCTACTTCCGGCGCTACCAAAGTTTGATGCCAAGGCAACTTGACTGGTGAATACTCCAGCGATGATTGCTAAGGCTAATAGTTTTTTCCACATATTGATTATGGTTATGGTTTTTTTAATGTCTCTTGCAATATTTGTTAGCAAGGGGAGAGTTTTACCCATTTTTCATATTTTGTCAAGGTGTTGTTTTGGATGAAGTTTTTTGCTGTGACTACAGCTGTATCTTTGATATTTTGTTCTTGTTATAAATTGTATGAATTTATCTTGATATGGGTGTTAAAAAAGTTTTTTACTGGTTTACGCAGTATGTGGATGGTAGGGAGAGAAAAGTTGCTAAATTTTTTGTGAAGGCTTCTCGGGGCAGTGGGATTTTTACTTTGAGGCGACATTTACTCGAGTTGATGCAGTCTGATTTGATTGTTTTGACGCTTTGGGTTGAACGAAATTTTAAGGGATATCGTTATTTAAAGAGTAAGAGGCGCAGGAGGAAGTTGTATAAGGTGCGGGATGTGTTGGTGGCGGATTTTGAAGGTTTTGTTGGGGATGTTGAGCTGTCAAAGAGGAAATACATGGAAAAGATAATGGAATATTTGCGAGTTGGCGGTCGGTATCATTATTTAGAGACATCGACATTTTGTAATTTGATTCGGAATCCTGCGGTGGAGGGGCTTGAGGGTGATTGTAATCAAATAGTCACTTTGTATATTTATTTGTATTCTTTGAGGTTTTCGATTGAAGATTTGAAAATTAAGTTGTTGGAGGGGCATGTGTGCTTGCATTTTGATTCTCGTGATATCGAGGCGACACGCGGTGAATATGTGGATTATGCCGATTTTAAGGCAATGTTGGGGGTAGAAGAGATTGTGGTTTTGAATATATTGGATCTGCATGATTTTAGAGAGGAGGTGGTGGATGTCGGGGCGATAGATTTGTTGGATAGTGCGGAATTTTGCTATAAATTTGGAAGTTTGCGTGAGGTGGTTGCGGCAAATCTAAAGGTTGCATATCATAACTTTGCTTTGTATCGCGCGAAAAATAATGATTTTAAGGAGGCGATTTTGTTTGCAAAAAAGGTCAAGGACAGAGAACTTTTGCGGAATATTTATTTGAAGGCGGTGCGCTATTTTGTTGATAAAAAAGCGTATTCGAAGGCCTATGAGTTTGCAAAAACATTACAGGACGGGGAGTGGATTGATCATATAGGGAGACTGCAGATAAAGGGGAAAATTGGGCGAGGACAATTTGATGCAGCTTTGAAGATTGCGAGGAGGAATGGTACGGCGGAGTTGGTCAATGCTGTGTATGGGGCTCAGTATAACTATTTTTTGACTCGAGTGAAGTCAGGGAAGTTGGGGCCAAAAAGTAGGCGCGATTTGATTTTTAAGATGTCGAAGTTGCTGTCAAAAATGGGTCGACATGAGGATGCTCGTAAGTTGGTGAGGGAGCTTAAATAAGTGGTATTTAGAGCTGTTTTGTGCTATAATGCGGGGATTAGTAAAAATAAAAATGAATTTCAGGAGCTTGTTGAAAATAAAATATCTGTGGTATGGGGGTGTTTTGTTGGCATTTTTGTTCATTGGATGGAAGATTGTTGGCTTGCAGCAACAGCAGCCGAGGGTGGAATATTTTATGGAAGATGAGTTTGTGGATTATGGTGATTTGAGGGTTGTGGTGCCGGCAGGCGAGTTTAATTTGAATACACTGAATCCTTTTGATGTTGCTTTGTTGGTGAATAGTTTTGAGCCTTTGGTGCGTGTGGATGAGAACTTTCAGGTGAAGACGGGCTTAGCAGTGTCTTGGGGGCTATTGGATGATTTGACATGGGAGTTTACTTTGAGAAAAGGGGTGAAATTCCACAATGGTGCTGCTTTTAGTTCTGGCGATGTGGTGTCTAGAATTGATGGGTTGTTAGCTGATGCAGATGGTGAGATGTTTAGTTTGGTGGATAATATTGAGAGTATTGAGGCGAAGGGTGAGTATGTTGTTGAGATTAGAACGGCTAGGCCGGATCCGTTACTGCTGAAAAAACTTTCAAAAATCTTTATCGTTGTTGAAGATGATGGAAAGCTGATGGGTACAGGGCCTTATAATGTGGTTGAAATTGAGGATGGGCGGCTATTGTATGGTCGAAGTGAGGGGTATTGGGGTGCGAGGGCCAAATTTGATAGGGTGGAAGTTGCTGTTAAGGAGGATAAGATGGAGCGAGTTTTGGAGGTGAGAGATAATGGTGCTGAATTTATAAGTTTTGTTCCTCCGGAAGCGCAGGAATTATTGAGAGAGTGGAATTTTGTAGTGGATAATATTCCGAGTTTGGAGGTGCAATTTTTGCTTTTCAATTTTGATGGGATTTTTGGTGATATTGATATGAGGCGTTTTGTTTCGAGGGTGTTGGATAGGGGGGAGCTACGAGATAGCATTGGTGGAAATATCAGTGCGGTTAATCAATTTGTGAGTAGGGGAGTTTTTGGTTTTAATAATAAAATTTCGTTGGAGGTCGAAGCTGATGGAGGTGAAGCCGGTTTAAGTAAACAGACAGTTCAGGTTCACTTGCCTGTGGGGCTGGATGTTCTTGGGGACTTTTTGCGAACTAATTTGAAAGAGCATAATATTTTGGCGGTGGTTTCGTATTTGGATAATGAGCAGTTGTTAAAAAGTATGAATCAAGGGCGGGCTGATATTTACTTCCTGGCTTTTAGGTCGGATTTTGCCGATAGTGCAGCGTTTTTTGAGGCGATTTTACTGGCTGACTCAGAGTTTAATTTTATTAACTATTTGAGTGATACTTTGAATGATCTGGTGGCGATGGCTTCTGGAGAAATGAATCCGTATCGACGCGGAGAGCTGTTGAGGCAGGCAATGAATTTGGTGGTGAATGATGATGTGGTCGGAGTGCCACTGTTTGAGTACGAGCAGTTATATGCATATAGTTCTCGTTTTAGCTATGTGCCCCGGCTTGATGGTATGTTTTATTTTGATGATCTAATTTTGAAATGATGCAATTTTCTATTCGTTCAAAACTAGTTCTTGCGATATCATTTTTGGTGGTGATTTTGTTTTCTGTGATTGCGTTCTTGTTTGTTCAGGAGAAAAAGTTGGAGATTTCCGATGATATATATTTTAATTCGTTGTCGTTTTCGAGGCTGGTGGCGCCCGATGTTTTGAATGCTTATGATTTATATTTGGCGGAGGATGGTTTTGTGAATTTTAGTGGTGAAATTGGCAATATGTTTAATCAAAGTGACAGTATTGGGAGGATTCAGTTGGTGAGCTATGATGGAAGTGTTGTCTATGATAGTCAGGAGGACGTGCAGCGTCGTTTTGAGGGTGCGGCTCGTTTAGCAAATGAAGAGATTAGGGGAGTGTTGCGTTCAGAAAATTATGGAATTAAGACGGTAGAGGGAAGGACTTTGTTTTTGAAGAGTGGTGGGAGCGGATATTGGTATTTGGATGCGAATGAGGAGTCGGTTGACCCATTGGGTCGCGGTGAGCTTTTGGAGTTTATTGTGGTTCCGGTTAATGAGCAATTCTCAGTGGTGTTTTATTTGGATTATGAGGAATTGAACGAGCGGGTGGCCTTGATGGTTCGCCGAATTAGCTATTTGGCGGCGTTTGGAATTTTGCTGGGGCTAATTCTTTCTTTTGTGATGTCAGAACAGGTGACGCGGCCGGTGAATAAGTTGGTTACGGGGGTGAAGAAGGTGGCTGATGGTGATTTTACGGCTAGGGTAGATATCAAGACTCATGATGAGATTCAGTATTTGGGTGAGTCGTTTAACCAGATGGCGAAGGATTTGGAGGCGAGCATTGAGGCGAGAGTTTATAAGGAGAGGGTGACGAGAGAGTTAGAGCTTGCGAGACAAATTCAGGAGCAGATTTTGCCGGATGTGAAGAATCTGCCGAAGGTAAATGGTCTGGATTTGGCGGCGTCGCTTCAGTCGGCAGAGGAGATTGGTGGTGATATCTATGATTTTTTGAAGGTCGATGATAATCGCATGCTATTTTATTTGGGCGATGTGACGGGGCATGGTGTGCCGGCGGGGATTGTGAGTTCGATTGCGAGTGCGCTTTTCTATGGGTATTCAAACGATCCGGATTTACTAAGAATGATGGTTAGTGTTAATCGTGTGTTAAAGGAAAAGACAATGCCAACGATGTTTTTGACTTTGTGTTTGTTGTATTGGGATTTTGCAAATGCGAATCTCCAGTATATCAGTGCCGGTCATGAGCAGATTGTGCATTATCGGGCGAAGGAGGGAGATGTTGTTTTGGAGCCAATGGGTGGTGTGGCGCTGGGAATGTTGCCGGATATTAGTACTGTAATGAAGTTGCAAAAAATTGATTTTCAAGTGGGGGATGTCGTGGTGGTTTACAGTGATGGAATTCCGGAGGCGTGGGGCCCAAATGACGAATTGTTTGGGATGGAGCGATTATTGGAGGCGGTGAAGGAGTTGTCTCAAGATCAATTATTGTCGGCGGAGGCGATTATGAACAATTTATTGAAGAAGGTTCAAGAATTTGGCGGCGGTCACAAGCAGATGGATGACATAACTGTTGTTGTGGCCAAGAGGGTTTAGAGTTTGATTCCTGGTACGGGGAATTTCAGGGATAGTTCTTTGACTTCGTTTTTTATTGTTTGAAGTACTTCGGGTGAGTCGATGTTGGCAACGGTGCGATCGATCCATTCGGCTACTTTTTCCATTTCCGGTTCTTTCATTCCGCGGGTAGTGATGGCGGGGGTGCCGAGTCGAATTCCGGAAGGATCCATTGGTGGTCTTTGATCACCGGGGACGGTGTTTTTGTTTAAGGTAATTCCGACGGAGTCGAGGGCTTCTTGGGCTTGTTTTCCGGTGACATTTTTATTTGTTAGGTCTATGAGAATCAGGTGTGTGTCGGTTCCGTCAGAGGTGAGTTTGAAGTTATGTTTTTTAAGTTCTTCGGCGAGTTTTGCGGCGTTGTTTTTGATTTGTTGCGCGTAAGTGTGGAATTCTGGGCTGAGGGCTTCTTTGAAGGCAATGGCTTTACCGGCAATGATGTGTTCGTGTGGGCCGCCCTGTAGCCCGGGGAATACGGCGCGGTCGATTTGTTTGGCGTATTCTTGTTTGCACATAATGATGGCGCCACGAGGTCCGCGAAGGGTTTTGTGGGTGGTTGTCATTATAATGTCAAAGTAGGGGACGGGTGATTCGAGGACTTTACCGGCTATTAGTCCGGCGGTGTGTGAGATGTCAGCAAAGGTTATTGCTCCGACTTTGTCAGCAATTTCTTTGAATCTTTTCCAGTCGATATTACGGGGATATGCTGTGGCTCCGGCAACGATCATTTTTGGTTTGTGCTCGAGGGCCAATTTTTCAACTTCGTCCATGTCGATTATTCCTGTCTCGATATCAACTTCATAAGGAATAAAGTTGTAGGCTTTGCCTGAAAACGAGATTGGTAGTCCGTGAGTGATGTGTCCGCCGTGATCGAGCTTTAGGCCCATAACGGTGTCGCCGAAATTGAGTGTGGCAAAATATACCGCTGTGTTGGCAGGGGATCCGGAGTAGGGTTGAACATTGACATGGTCTGCGCCGAATAGTTCTTTGGCTCTTTCGATGGCCAGGGTCTCGATTTGGTCGATGTTTTCTTGTCCGCCGTAGTATCTTTTACCGGGATATCCTTCGGAATATTTGTTTGTAAGAATAGAGCCAGCTGCTTCCATGACGGCTTCGGAGGTGTAGTTTTCGGAGGGGATAAGTTCCAGGCCTTCGGCTTGTCGTACTTTTTCAGCTTCAATGAGTTCATGTAGTCGTGGATCTTGCTCTTTTATTGTACTCATGAAGTTGCTGGTTAAAGATTTTTGTGGTGCCCAGAAGAGGACTTGAACCTCCACGGCCGTAAAGTGGCCACTAGCCCCTCAAGCTAGCGTGTCTACCAATTTCACCATCTGGGCAGGGTAACCTTGAGTAATTTAGGTTGTATGTATGGAAATGTAAATACTAAAATGGTACTACTGTGTTTGATGGTTATATTTTTCTGTATTATTAATTATGAAGGTTGCGGTATTGGTTTCAGGAGGAGTGGATAGTTCGGTAGCTTTAAGGTTGCTGAAAGAGCAGGGGCATACCGTGAAGGCTTTTTATCTTAAAATTTGGCTGGAGGACGAACTGTCATATTTGGGTAGTTGTCCGTGGGAGGAGGATTTGAGCTATGTGCGTGAAATTTGTGAGCGTTTGGATGTACCGCTGGAGGTGGTGCCGTTGCAGCGAGAATATTTTGATAATGTGGTCGATTATACGATTTCCGAGGTTAAGGCTGGTAGGACACCAAATCCGGATGTGATGTGTAATAGTTTGATCAAGTTTGATTTGTTTTTTCAGAAGGTCAATATTGAGGAGTTTGATAAGGTGGCAACTGGGCACTATGCGAGAATTGAGGAGAGTGAAGGGAGGTTTTATTTGAAGACGGCGCCGGATAAAGTAAAGGATCAGACTTATTTTTTGGCTAATTTGAGGCAGTTTCAGCTGGAAAAGTTGATTTTTCCGATCGGTGGTTATTTAAAGAGTGAGGTTCGGGAGTTGGCGGAGAAATTTGATCTTCCTAATAAGGGGCGGCGTGATAGTCAGGGGATTTGTTTTTTGGGGAAGTTTAAATATTCTGATTTTATAGAGCACTATTTGGGTAAGAAACAGGGGGATTTGATTGACTACGATAGTGGCGAAAAGGTGGGCGAACATGATGGCTACTGGTATTTTACGGTGGGGCAGAGAAAGGGAATTAAACTACCAGACGGGCCATTTTATGTGGTGTCAAAAGACTGGAAGACAAATACGGTCTATGTTTCGAAAAACTATCATGATGCTAATAAATTGCGTGATACTTTTGTGGTGGAGAATTTGAATTGGTTTTCGGGTGATGCACCTCGGGGTGAGGGGCTGCAGGTCAAATTGAGGCACGGGCCGGAGGTTTATGATTGTGAGATTAGGGCGTCGGAGGAGTCTAAGGCAGAGGTTAAATTGATAGATGCTCGCGATCAGGGGATTGCTAGTGGACAATTTGCAGTTTTTTATGAGGGGGATACTTGTCTGGGAGCGGGAGTGATAGCGGAAGGTTGATATTTGAAAAGCCGAGGGTATCCTCGGCTTTTTGTGGACTGTTGGTGTTTCTTAAGAGAGTTGTTTATTCATTGATAAGACGGTGTGTCCATACTGCTGCTGTTCCACCTATTATTGGTGCAACAAGGTAAATCCATGAGGCGTTACCAAAAGCTATTGCTATTGCAGGATTTAAGATTGTCATTGATCCAAGTCCTTGAGCAATCATGATTCCTATCATTAATGAAAACCCGATTATTACTCCACTTAGGTGGCTGTAATCCTTTTTGCTGACAACGGTTATTACTCCATAAAGCAGGATAAATGTTCCGACGATTTCTCCAATAAATTCGTAAAGATTGAATGTTTGTTTGGTGAATTCTGAGAAGTCGATTGTTATACTATAACTAAAGAGGAAGATTCCTAAGATGGCACCAAGAAATTGAGCCAGTATATATGCCAAGCCGTCTTGTAGTTTGAGTTTTTTTCTGGTGAGTAGGGCAATTGTTACTGCTGGGTTGAAGTGTCCACCACTGATCGGGCCCAGTGTATACATCAGGACGAGTAGTCCGATACCGATAAACAATGGGGTAAGCCCTCCATATTGTGTGGCGGCGAATATTGTCATCGTAAGTAAAAATGTACCGAGTGCTTCGGCAAAATATTTTTGTACTTTCATAGGGTTTGAGTTAAAATTTAAGAAAGTCGCTGGTTAGTTTAGCAGACTTGATTGATTTGTAAAATTTAATGATTTATTTATGTTCTTTGATGTTTTAGCTAACCTTAGCCTACATACTTTGCCGGTATTTTTATCCGCGTTAGGAATGTTTTTGTTTGGAATTATTTGGTATTCACCTTTTTTGTTTGGAGGGCTTCATGCAAAATCGATGGGGTTGACGAAGGATTTATGGAAAAAAAAGAGAAAGGCAAGGCACTGGATTTCTATAGTAAGGGCTATGTTGATGGAATTTGTCTTGGCACTGGTCTTGGTTGTGGTTTTGGTTTCTTTGTTACAATTTAATAGCGATATGTTTGGAATTTTGAAGAAAGGTGACTTTGCTGATGCTGAGGCTTTTGTCTGGGGAATGTATTTGAGTAATATATTACTGACTTTTGTTATCTGGATCGGCTTTGTGGCTATGACTGGAATTAATGAGATTTTAAGAGGGGATCAGAAATTTTTTACTTTTCTGTGGCAAAGCGCTGGGCTGCTTTTCGGGATGGAGGTTGCAACTTTAATTTGGACATATATGGCCCCAGTTATAATGATGAGTTAGCTTTATTGTTGGCAAGAGGGGCAGTAGACTGTTCCTCTTGAGGCGACGCGACATTTAATCATGGTGGTGTTGCATCGGATACAGGGAAGGCCACCTCGTCCGTAGGCGTATAGTAGTTCTTGGTTTCTGCCGGTTTTGCCGTAGGCGTCAGCGTAATTGGCTATGCTAGTGCCGCGGTTATTGATGCCTTGCTGAAGTGCTTTGATGATGCTTGAGTGTAGAAATGTGATTTGTTTTGTGGATAGATTTTGGACTTCAGTGTCCGGCTTTATGTTACTGTAGAAACATGCTTCGTCAGCATATATATTGCCGATTCCAGCGATTTTTGTTTGATCCAGTAGGTGCTTTTTTATTGTTCCTTTTTTGCCCGACAGAAGGTCTGCTAGTTTTTGAGCTGTGAAATCAGGGGTTAATGGTTCTATGCCGAGTTTGTATATGCCGGTGTTTTTTTCGTAATCTTCGAGGCTGTTGATCCAAGTCTTGCCGAATTTACGACTGTCACAAAATCTAATGCTGGTTTCGGAGAGCTCGATAGTAGTTCTTTCAAAGGGAAGTGCTGAGGTGTTTTTGGGTTTGATTATAAGCCGTCCGCTCATTCTGAGGTGGATGGTTATGACTGTCTCAGTATTTAGGAAGATGTTTATGAATTTTCCTCTTCTGCTGATTTCCGTAATTTTTGCGCCTTTTGATTTGCTTAGGGTTTTGGGTGTTGCTAGAACGGCCGGCTTGTGAGTGGTGGTAATTTTCTGAAAATACTGACCTAAGATTTTGGGTTTTAGGTCAGTTATTATAGTGTGAACTTCCGGTAATTCGGGCATACTATACGGATTTTATTTGACAGTTGCCGTTGACTTTGCATTGGCAGCTCAAGCGTGTTTTCCCGGCTTCGAGCCCCATTATGCTAAGGGTTTGTTCTTCGTTTTCAGTTGGAGCTGAGAGGTTCTCTTGTCCTTCTTCGACTTCTATTACGCAAGTACCACACATGCCGTCTTCGCATCCGTATGCTATTGGCCATCCAGCATCTTTGGTTACTTCTTTTAGGTCAGCCCCATTTTCGACCTCTTCACTTTCACCATTGTTGGAGAATGTAACTGTTGCCATAATTTTTGATGTTAAATTGTTGGATTGGATTATAGTTGATTGGCGCTGGCTTTCAAGCTTGTTTTGTTGGTAAAGAGATTGTTGAGGGAGGTGTGCTGCTCTGAGCGGAGTATTGTTATGCAAGAAAGTCAATTTAAATTTGTTCTTTTGCTTTTATAAAATGCGGTTTTAGTATAAAAAGTAATAGAAAAATATAACTTTTATTGTATGGCTATTTCAGATAGTACACTGCGTGAAATGCTTAGAACCGGGGAGCTAGTTGTTGATCCAATTGATGAACAATCAATTCAGCCGGCATCGATTGACTGTCGTCTGGCTGATCATTTTTTGATATTAGAGGAAAACCAAATGGAGGTGTTGACCTTGGATTCAGAGGTTCATTACCGTGAGGTGATAGGGGATTCAATTATTATTCCTCCACATTCATTTTTGTTGGGAACCACACAGGAATATCTGGAGATTCCAAACGATATTACGGCTTTTGTCGAGGGAAGAAGTTCGATTGGTAGGATGGGGCTTTTTATTCAGAATGCTGGTTTAATTGATGCTGGATTCAAGGGGCGTATTACGCTGGAGCTTTTCAATGCGAGTTCGATTCCTATTAAGCTGGAGGCGGGGAAGCGTATTTGTCAGCTGGTTTTCACTAGAATGGATAAGTGTGCGGAGAATCCATATCAAGGGAAGTATCAGGGGCAAGGAAAGACGGTTGGAAGCAGAATTCATAAAGATGTGGACAAGGTAAAAGTCAACTTGTAGGGTTGCGGGAATTGTTTTGCGTTCAGGTATTTTCTAACGATTTATGCGATATGAAACAGTATTTGTCTTTAGTTCAAGAAGTTTTTGAGAATGGCGTTGAGAAGGGTGATCGTACTGGAACGGGGACTATTTCGGTTTTTGGTAGTCAGCGAAAATATGATTTGAGGGATGGTTTCCCGATGGTAACGACAAAGAAGGTGAGATTTGATGCTGTCTTGAGAGAGCTGCTTTGGTTTTTGAGAGGTGCAACCAATATTAATGATGAATTAACCCAGTATACGCCAATATGGGATGCTTGGGCGGATGAGAAAGGGGAGCTGGGCCCAATATATGGTTATCAGTGGCGTCACTGGGAGAGGTTTGTGTGGAATGAGGAGACTAAGGCATATGACAAATCTCATGTTGATCAGATACAGGAGGCGATTGATACAATAAAAAATAATCCGAATTCGCGTAGGATCATAGTGAATGCTTGGAATGTTGCTGATCTTCCGAGGATGGCGTTGCCGCCGTGTCATGCTTTTTTCCAATTCTATGTCGCCGATGGGCGTCTGGACCTTCAGCTTTATCAGAGAAGTGCCGATGTTGCGTTGGGTGTGCCGTATAATATTGCAAGTTATGCTTTGTTGTTGTCGATGGTGGCGAAGGAATGTGGTTTGACCCCTGGTGTATTTGTTCATACTACTGGCGATACACACATATATTCTAATCATGTTGAGGGTCTGAAGACGCAGTTGTCGCGGACACCAAAGAAGCTTCCAACATTAAAGATTGCTGACAAGCCTTTTTGGGATCTTGAGTTTGAAGACTTTGAATTGGTGGGATATGATCATGATGATTTTATTAAATTTCCAGTTGCGGTATGAGTTCATTTACAGATAAAAAAATTTACGCAATTGCGGCCCTTGATGAGAAAAGAGGGGTGGGAAAGGATGGTGCGTTGCCTTGGAGTTTTAAAAAGGAGATGCAGTATTTTAAGGATACAACCACGGAGGTGTTTGAAGAGGGGAAGCAAAATATGGTGATTATGGGGCGATCAACATGGGAGTCTTTGCCGGAAAAGTATCGACCATTGCCAGATAGGATTAATGTTGTACTGACGAGAGATAGAAGTTATCAGGCATCTGGTGCGATTGTGTGTTATTCGCTGGGTGAGGCTTTGAAGAAGGCGGATTTAGACGGGACGGTTGAGACTATATATATTGTTGGCGGGGCATCTGTCTATGAGATGGCGTTGGATGTGGTCGATGGGCTTTATATAACAAGAATTCAGAAAGATTACGGGTGTGATGCCTTTTTTCCTGAGTATGAGACACTTTGTGAACCTAAGCCGGAATTTTTGGGTGAAGAGGAGGAGGATGGGGTGAAGTATGGTTTTTATTTTTACACGAAAGTACTTGACGATATTATCTAGTTAGATCTGTCAGTATTTCTTGAACATGGGTGGCGGGTTTAACTTTCTTGTAGTGCTTGGTGATGTTGCCTTCTTCATCAATTAGGAAGGTTTCTCGTTCTACTCCCATGTATTTTTTGCCATACATGGATTTTTCGACCCAGACTCCATATTGTTTTGAGACTTCCTTTTCGGTGTCGGCCAAAAGGGTGAAGTTTAAGTTTTCTTTTGTGCAGAATTTTTGGTGTGAGGAGGTGTCGTCAGGACTGACTCCAATTATTTCGGTGTTGTGCTTTTTGAATTCACCGAGATTTGCATTGAAATTCTGAGCTTCGATTGTGCAGCCTGATGTCATGTCCTTAGGGTAGAAGTACAGAACAACTTTTTTCCCTTTATAGTCTGATAAATTTCGTGATTTACCATTTTGATCGAGAAGTGTGAATTCTTTTGCTTTTGTCATAGTTTTTTGGGTTCTTTGTTTAAATTTTACAAATTTTGCATGTTTTTTTGAGCTGTTGCTCAACTAGATAGAGTGCAAGAGTGATTAGGGTAAGGCTTGCGATTTTGAATATTGTTTCGAAGCCAATTAGGAAATTTAGACTTATGGTGACGCCAAGTAGTGACAATACGGGCAAGGCGCAGGCGGCGCAGTATATGCCCAGAAAGGAAAGTATGCCGCCGCCAATCCCAGCGCCTAAGCCGAGGCCGTCTTTTTCTATTTGAGCAATCTTTCGTTCCTTGTTGCTGCGGGTGAAATTGATTATTAGGAGTGCGATAAGCAGACTGGATAAGACGCTAAATAAAATATTGTTTAAAGTTACGATGCCTCCTTCGACACACATGAGGTTGATGCTGCCGGGCAAGCTTTTCATTATTATATAGTTAATGTCGAATAGAATTATTGCGACTACTATAAATAATACTAGGTAGTTTTTATTTTTTAGGGTTTTTAGTATTTCCATTTATTTGGCGAGTTCTCTTTCGATGATCTGTTCAAACACTTCGAATGGCTGTGCGCCCTCTAGGCTGATACCGTTTATTAAAAAACTGGGGGTTCCTTGAAAGCCTAATGCTCTTCCGTCAGCTAGATCTTTGAGGACTTCTTCTTCAAAATCATTGTCGTTGAGGCAGCCTTCGAATGTAGTGGAATCGATACCAATTGTGGTGGCATAACCTATTAAATCTTCGCGCGATAATTTTGCAGGGCCGCCGATAAATATTTGGTCATGCATCTCGAAGTATTTGCTGTCTCCTTCAATCAGCTGGACGCATTGAGCGGCGATTGCGGCGTCGATGGCTTGTGGGTGGTTTTCGAGTGGGAAATCACGATATACTAATTTAACTTTTCCGGTCTCAATGTATTGTTCTTTTATTTGTGGGTAGGTTTCCTGGTGAAATAGTTGGCAATAGGGGCATTGATAATCGGAGAATTCGACGATAGTAACCGGTGCGTTAGGATCTCCAAGAACAGGGTCATCATCCTCAACTCCTGTCATACTTACTGGTTGAGCTCCAAATTGCTGTTCATAAATAAAATCTTCGATACCTTGGCGAATACGAGCATCTAGCTCGGCGTCGGTCATTGATAGTGTGAGGGATGATGAGCTATTTGCGGTTGTTTTTGAAGACATCGTTTCGTTGAGGAAATAAATCCCGGTTGCCACTACTACTATTCCTAATAATATGATAGCAATTAGTGATGCTTTGTTTTCTTGTTTCATAGGTTTTTGTTATTTTGTGACATTTATTCTTAACTTACACTTTTTCTGTTGTAGCTTCCAGTTGAAAGCGGGTGGTGCCTTTTAGTTTTATTGATCTAGTTCCAGAAGGTGCTGTCGTTTTTGTCGGCGGAATCTTTTTTGATCGCCTGAATTATCGCTTCTTGAAGGTTGGCTTGCAGGAGATGGTTGATGGAGTTTTTATATTGAGCTCCATTGTGAACGATGCTTTCTTTGTAGTCCTTGAGTTTCCCATTGTTGAGATTTTCAAGTGCTTTTTCAAGACAGTCTTGGGCTATTTTCTTTAATTCGATACTGTCTATATTTGTGACATCCATTATTTCCTTGAGGCTTTCAAGCCAAAGATATAGATAGGTATGGCTGACAATGCTAATTTTTTTATTGATTTCGTTCATAGTATTTGCGTTTAGGGATATGTGGTTTAATTGTAGTCAATATTTGTCGGAATTTACAGTGAAGTTTTTGTTAAAAAAGTTTGCCAAAGTGGATAATTGCAATTAAACTGCTGCGTGCGTGTGAGCCGAGGTAGCTCAGTGGTAGAGCAAAGGACTGAAAATCCTTGTGTCGGCAGTTCAATTCTGCCTCTCGGCACCACTTCAATATTGGTACTGTTTTTGATCCTTTTACTTTTTTGTAATATCGGGTATTATTCTGGTATAGGTATCTTTTAACCCATTCTGTTATGAGAATTACATATTCTTACAAGGGTCTTTTGGCGAAAGATGAGAAAAGAGTAGCGAAGTATTTTGCGGGTAAGGTGGATGCGATTAAGGTGCTTTTGAAAAAGTATGATGAAGATGCAGTATTGTTGAATGTTGTGGTGGAGAAATTTGAAAAACACGACGCTTTTCAGGTGGACTTAAGATTAACTTTACCTTCAGCTAATTTGGTTGCACAAGAGGTGAGCCATGGTGTTGAGAAGGCACTTGATGATTCCAAGGGGCGCCTTGTTGTCCAAATTAAAAAGCATCTGGCGCAGCTTCGCAAAGATCGTGATCATCGCTCAATCAAGGAGCTGGGGGTGAAATCTTCAGTACCAAATGTAGTGATGTAATTGGGTAATTTTGAGGTTGCACTAATTTGGTGTTGGCAAATCTGACGCACTGCACTAAATTAGTGCTAACTTAAATTGCGAATATGGCTTTAAAAATAGGAATAGTTGGGCTGCCCAATGTTGGTAAATCGACATTGTTTAATGCTTTGACGAAGACACAGGCTGCGCAGGCGGCAAATTACCCTTTTTGTACTATTGATCCGAATGTTGGAGTGGTGGAGGTGCCGGATGAGAGGTTGGATATGCTGGCGGTTGTTAACAATTCAGTGAAGAAATTACCGGCGACAATCGAGTTTGTCGATATTGCGGGATTGGTGAAAGGTGCCAATTCGGGGGAGGGATTAGGGAATAAGTTTTTGGCCCATATAAGAGAGTGTGATGCCATTGCACATGTAGTTAGAGATTTTGATGATCCTAATATCATTCATGTACATGGTGAGATTAATCCTTTGAATGATCGTGAGGTGATTGAGTCGGAATTGATTTTGGCAGATTTGCAGACTTTGGAGAAGCGCATTCTCAAAGCGACGGCTGATGCCAAGTCCGGAAATGCGGAGAAAAAAAAGTATCTTGGGCTGTTAATTAGCATTAGGGATAGGATGGAGCAAGGGAATTTGGCTTCAACTCTAGATATTTCCGATGATGATAGGGTGGAGATTCGGGATCTTCATTTGCTTACTATTAAGCCGCATATTTATGTTGTCAATATGCCTGAGGAGAGCCTGCGAGGATTTGATCGCGAAGAGTATGCAAAAAAACTGGGGAATATTGATGTAAATAAAGTTATTCCAATTTCAGCTAAAATGGAGCAAGAGTTGGTAGATTTTTCGGATGAGGAGGTAGCAGAGATCCTGAATGATTTTAACCTAAAAGAAACGGGGCTAAATTCTTTAATTCGCAATGCTTATGAGACTTTGGGGCTGATTACTTATTTTACTTCGGGTCCAACAGAGACTCGAGCTTGGACGATTAAAAAGGGAATTAGTGCACCTCAGGCTGCCGGTGTCATTCATACGGATTTTGAGAAAGGCTTTATTAAGGCGGAGGTCATAAAATGGAAGAACCTGGTTGATGCTGGAGGGGAGATTAAGGCGAAGGAAAAAGGATTTATGAGAATGGAGGGTAAAGATTATATTGTGGAAGATGGTGATGTGATGCTGTTCAAATTCAATGTTTAGTCTTTATTTTGTGTGTCGGCGGAAATTAATGAAGCTGAATACTAGGTAGGAATATATAATTGTGGCCTCAATAAATATTGTCATGAGGCTTAAATTGAGGTCAAAGTAGAGCATTTCGGTGATTAAAACTAGCATGGCAAGTGCGGGTACGCTAAACACGATGAGCCAGAGTCTTTTTTTGTTTCTAATTAGAGGAAAGTATTTTTGTATGGTGCTGGTGCTTACTATAACTAATAGTAGGAGGCCTATGATGCCAGCGTTAATGATGATGTTGAGTGCTAGTCGATTTTGACCGAGGGTGGTCTCTATTAGCATGCGAATAATCAAGGGGTGTACTATCCAGGCTATAAAAGTCACTGATGAGATAAGTGCGCTTATGATAAGTCCTTTTTTTGATGCTCGGTAAACTGTTGTTACACCTCTTATTTGTTCTAGTTCGTCAAAGAGGTGTCGAGTTGCTTGGGTGTCGTGAATGCGGATTCTTGATGAAAAAAATGCGGAATTATTTTTATCTGTCCATCCTTTAAGGTATTCCATGTCTAGGGAATGGCGATATATTACATCGGCAATTTCACGCAGTAATTGAAGCCGATTTTGCCCAATTATTTTTATGTTAACCATGATTCCATGGTTTTTTTTCTCATCTGTGGCTTGCTTTGTTTTTTTGATTAGCGATGTGATTTCGGATGCCCTAATTTCTCCCTCACTTATGCAAATAAGGATATCTTCGAGTGAGCTGATCTTTTTCTTGGCGATGTGGCTTTCGGCTATCGATCTGAGGAGTTTTTTTATATTGATGTCTTTTAGGAGTCCCAGTCCATTTAGGTCTAGTTCTTTTTGAAGTCGGACTTTTCCTTTGTTGATTTTTTCTTTTCTATTTGCTTTTTTGAGCTGTTGTTTAATGTTCTTTTTTGCAAAATTTGTTTTGGCAAATGATAACCAAAATATATCAGGTGATGTCGTTGGGGAGGTGATTATTTTTACGATATCATTTGTTTTTAGTTCGGTTGTTATTGGCATGTTGTTGCCATTGACTGATGCTCTGAGGGCGTGATTACCAATGTCGGTGTGAATTGCGTATGCAAAATCTATAATTGTTGCTCCTTCGGGAAGGTCAATACCTCTTCCTTGTGGGGTATATACAAAAATTCTGTTTTTGAGAATATCGTCTTTGATGTTTTCTAAAAACTCTTCATTTTTATTTAAGCCTTTCTCAACTTCTACTATGCGTGCTACCCATTTTGATCTCTTATCGTTGATGACGGATTTTTGGTCCGGGGAATTGTTCCAATAGTTAGATGCAATGCCGTATGCTGATTCGATATCCATTTGCTTCGTGCGAATTTGAATCTCGGTTAATAGTTTTTCAGGACCGAATATTGAGGTATGGATGCTTTGGTATCCATTTGCTTTTGGGTTGGCAATGTAGTCTCTAAATTTGTTTATTTTGGGGTTAAAGTGACTGTGGATTATTCCAAGCACCTGGTAGCACTGGGGGATTGTGTCAACGATTATTCTTAAGGGGATACGGTTTTCGAGCTGGTCAATTGTGATTCCGCTTATGCTCATTTTGAGGTATATACGGTACAGCACTTTTTTTCTTTCATAGGTTTCTGCTTGGACTTTGTCCTTTTCAAGGAGGTCTTTTATGGATTGAATGGTGCGTTTTGTCTTATTTTGGCGGGATCGTTCTAGAAATTTTATTCTCCTGTTTATCTGGCTATACTCGGTAGGAAATATGTGTTTGAAGCATAGGTCTTCTAGTTTTGTTTTTATGTCTTGTATCCCAAGAAGATTTGCCATGGGCACATATATTTCGAGGGTTTCTCTAGCAATCCTAAGACGCTTCGATGGGTCTTTTACGTGTGTTAGTGTCTGCATGTTGTGTAGACGATCAGCCAGCTTTATTAGAATGATGCGAGGGTCTTTGGCGCTATGAAGCAGAAGTTTCTTGAGTGATTCTACTTGGCGTGCCGGCATGGCGTTCCGGTAGTGAACTTTAGATAGCTTGGTAATTCCTTCTACTAAAAAGGCGATGGTTTTGCCAAATTTGATTTCGATTTCTTCAATTGTTCGTGAGGTGTCCTCGGGGACATCATGTAGAAGTGCTGCTATTAAAACATCTTCGTCGGCGTGTATCTTCATTAAATTTTCGACAACTTTGATGGGATGCACGATGTAGGGGCTTGTGCCATCTTTTCGCATTTGTCCGGTGTGGGCTTCGTCGGCAAAGTGAAAGGCCTCAATGAATTTTTCTGTGTTAAAGTTGGGCTGGTATTCAAGCGCTTTCTGAGCGACTTCGCTAATGTCAAAATAATCTTGGTATTTCGAGGTTTTGTTCATCTTAAGGCTTTTGAATGGAGAGTTTTCATTATATGGTATATTGACTTTGTTTTGCAAGAATTTGCAATTCAGTAACATATTTAAAAGATGGAAAGCATATTTAGTGATGTGGGCATTGATGTTGAGGTGTTGCAGTCTAATGCAAAGACGTCTTCAATTCGATTACTTGAAAATAAGGCGGTCATTAGGTTGAGCTCCCGTGTCAAGAGCAGGGATCGGGAGGTTGTTTTGCTTAAGTTTAAGAAGTGGTTGATTAAAAAGTTGCATGGCTCGACGAGTGAGGGGTCTTCTTGGTCGTTGGCCGATTATCGAGATGGGGGAGTTGTGGTTACGCATAATAAGATTTATGAGCTTGTGGTGAAGGAGGGGAGTATTAATAGGGTCTCTTCGAAGTTGAATGAAAATATCATTGAGTTTTTGGTGCCGGTTGGAAAGATTTTTGGGACTGATGATATGAAGAGGAGAGTTAAGAGAATTATTATGAAGGATCAGCAGCTTTACTTGGAAGATGTACTAAATGAAATTAATGCTAATTACTTTCAGGGGAGTTATGTCTCTTGTAAATTCAAGGATACGCGGTCGCGCTATGGGAGCTGTAGTAATAAAGGAGATATCACGATTGCGTATAAGCTCTTGTTTGCTCCCAAGGATATTTTTAGATATGTGTGTGTGCATGAGTTGGCTCATTTATTTGAATTTAATCATTCGGCAAAGTTTTGGACTTTGGTAAGGGGGGCAATGCCGGAATTTAAGGAGGCGGAGATGTGGTTGAAAAAGGAAGGTTGGAAATTGGGGTAAATAAAAAAACAACAAGTTGATTGTTGTTTTTTTATGGTGGGTGCTGAGGGGGTCGAACCCCCGACCTTCTGGGTGTAAACCAGACGCTCTAGCCAACTGAGCTAAGCACCCATGTGCTTTAGGTTTTTATCATAGCTTGTGGTTGGGTGCAAGTTTATTTCTATGTTTTCCAGGATGTTTTTACTTGTTGTCCAAGTCTTCTATTTGCTCCGTGACGGCTATCTTTTGTCCCTGCAGGTAGTCTGTTTCAAAGCTGGATAGTTCTTTTCCTTTCTTGAGTTCCTTTTCAATGAAGTCGGCGTATTCTTGTGCGGTCTTGTAGCTTATCTCAGATTTTGCCTCGCTGTAGAGGGCAAGAATCATTGCTTCATTGGTTTCGTTGTTGAAAAATATTACACCGTTGCGCACTAAAAAGTTATGAGTTGTTTTATCTGACTCTTCTATTACTAAGGGAGAGAAGCTTATAGTTCCGGTTAGTGAGGCGTGATTGGCGAATATCTGAATCTCACCATCGGTTGTGCTGACGGTTAGTGCGTTAATTTCTGCGTTAAAGCACTCTTTTGCCGGTGTTCTTACTGTGAGTTTGAATTGGTTTTCCATTATTTTTTAGTGTTTTGTCTTTCGATTACTTCCTCGATTGAAGCGGCCATATAGAAATGTTCTTCGCTTAGGTTGTCGTGTTTTCCTTCTAGGATTTCTTTGAATGATCTGACAGTGTCGGTGATTTTCACATAGGTACCTGGTGTTCCGGTGAACTGTTCAGCTACGAAGAAGTTCTGAGAAAGGAATTTTTGAATTTTACGAGCTCGGTATACGGTTGTTTTGTCTTCGTCTGAGAGTTCATCCATTCCCAATATGGCAATGACATCTTGAAGTTCTTTGTATCTTTGAAGGATTTGGCGGACTTGAATCGCAACTTGGTAGTGTTCTTCTCCAACGATGTCAGCTTTGAGTGCGGTGGAGGTTGAGTCAAGTGGGTCGACGGCTGGGAATAGTGCCATTGAGGCCAATTTTCTTGATAGGGTGACGGTGGCATCAAGGTGTCCAAATGTGGTGGCTGGTGCCGGGTCGGTCAGGTCATCTGCTGGAACATAAACGGCTTGAACCGAGGTGATTGATCCTTTTTTAGTTGAAGTTATACGCTCTTGAAGTGCGGCCATGTCAGTTGCGAGGGTTGGTTGGTAACCAACGGCAGAGGGCATGCGTCCAAGGAGGGCGGAGACTTCAGATCCGGCTTGTGTAAACCTGAATATGTTGTCGATAAACATGAGGATATCTTTGCCTTCGTCGCGGAATTTCTCGGCAATTGCGAGTCCTGTTAGGGCTATTCTCATACGAGCTCCTGGCGGTTCGTTCATTTGTCCAAAGACCATAGCTAGTTTTGATATTACTCCACTGTCCTTCATTTCTTCGATAAGGTCATTTCCTTCACGGGTACGCTCTCCAACACCGGCGAATACAGAGTATCCTCCATGTCCCATGGCGATGTTGTGAATCAATTCTTGCATGATGACAGTTTTACCGACGCCGGCTCCTCCAAATAGTGCTACTTTACCACCTTTGGTGAATGGGCACAGAAGGTCAATAACCTTGATACCGGTTTCAAATACTTGGACAGCGGGATTTTGTTCGATCAGTGTTGGTGCTGGTGCATGGATTGATCTTCTTTCGGTGTCGTCGGGGATAGCAGCTCCATTGTCTATGGGGTTACCTGTGACATTGAATACTCTACCCAGTGTTATTTCGCCGACCGGAACGGTAATAGAGCTTTGAGTGTCGATGACTTCTTGATCTATGGATAGTCCGTCGGTAGTTGACATGGCGATGGTACGGACGACATTGTTTCCGAGGTGTGCTTGTACTTCGAGAACTACTTTGCCGCTTGGGCCTTCAATTTCAAGGGCGTTGAACTGTTCTGGTATGTGATCGGGGAAGTAAACATCTACAACTACTCCGACTATTCTTGATACTTTTCCTTTTGGGCTTGGTTGTGACATATTTTATCTAAAGTTAAATTATTCGTTGATTGCTAGGCTGGCGCCGATTAGTTCGGCTATTTCCTGAGTGATATTTTGCTGTCTTGCTTTGTTGTATTGTTTTTTAAGTTCTACGGTGATTTTGTCGGCGGCGTCGGTGGCATTTTGCATGGCAATCATTCTACTGGAGTATTCGGCTGCTTTAAGCTCTAGGAAGGCTTGTATGAAGGAAGCCTGAATAACTTGTAGCTCAAGGTTGGCACCAACTACTTCTCGGCTTGGGGTGAAGATCATATAGCTGTTGGATATTTTTTGCTTCGTGACTTTCTCATTAGAATCGGTTGGCCCAATTGTTGATTTAATTGATTCTGGGGAGAGGGGCAGAAATGTTTTGAGGATAGGGTAAAAGGTGAAGGAATTTTTGTAGTGGGGTGCGATTAATACGACTTCCTTTACTTCTCTTGATGTCCAATATTCAATGATGCCATTGATGATCTTGATAGAATCATAGTCGGTGATTTTTTCTGGTATTCCTTTGTATGCCTTGGCGGTTGGTATTTTGTTGTTTAGTGCAAACTGTTCACTTTTTTTACCTATTGTTATGAGAAGTCGTGAATTCATGGGGGTGGACTTCCATTTTTCGGAATTTAAAAGGCTTTGGGTGATTTTGTTGTTGAGAGGCCCGCAAAGTCCCTTGTCTGATGTATAGAGAACAAATAGTGTCTTGCCTGTTTCACGGGTTTCACTGTAGGTACCGGAAAAATCTTCACTAATATTATTTTGGAGAATGCTAAGGAGGTCAAATGCGTATTCGCGTGAAGACACTGCTAGTTTTTGAAAACTTTTCATCTTGCTAGCGGCAACCAATTGCATGGCTTTGGTTATTTTCCTTGTGTTTTGTACTCCTGTTATTTTCTTTTTTACTTCCAGTAATGACAATTTCTTGTTTGTTAGTTTTTAGTGTGTGGGTGAAGTGTTATTCTTCCTGGGAATCTTCTTCGTCATCTTGATCTAGATCATCATCAGCGTAGTCTTCTTCGTTGTCATTGAAGAAGTCGTTGAGGATTGATTGCATCTTTGTCTCGATCTCTTCTGTGAATTTCTTTTCTGTTTGGATGCTTTCTATTAGATCGGCATGGCTTGATTCAACTAGTGCAAAGAGTGCTAGGATCTTATCTTTCACGGCATCTTCTTCTATCGAATCAAGATATCCTTTACTTGCGGCATAGAGTAATATTGATTCTTGCCACAACTTGTAAGGGTTGTATTGTTTCTGCTTAAGACTTTCCACTACACGGCGCCCTCTTGTTAGTTTTGCTTTTGTTGATTCATCGAGTTCTGATGAGAATTGAGAAAACGCTTCGAGCTCATAGTATTGTGCTAGGTCGAGTTTTACAGTTCCTGAGACTTTTTTGACGATGTTGGTTTGGGCGGCACCTCCAACACGCGATACCGATATTCCGACATTGATTGCCGGTTTTACTCCTTTGTTGAAGAGGTCTGATTCAAGGAATATTTGTCCGTCGGTAATTGAGATGACATTTGTAGGGATGTAGGCTGATACATCATTGGCTTGTGTCTCAATAATTGGTAGGGCGGTAATGCTTCCGCTGCCGTTTTTTTCGTTTAGTTTTGCGGCTCTTTCTAGCAATCGGCTGTGAAGGTAGAAGACATCTCCAGGGTAGGCTTCACGACCAGGTGGGCGACGAAGTAGGAGGGACATTTCTCTGTATGATACGGCATGCTTGGATAAATCGTCATAGATTACAAGGACATGTTTCCCTTTGTCCATAAAGTATTCTGCTATGGCAGCACCGGCATAAGGAGCTAGATATTGTAGAACCGCAGAACTTGCGGCGGGGGCAGAAACTACGATGGTGTAGTCCATTGCTCCACGCTCTTGCAAGGTGTTAATTACCTGTGCGGTTTTTGCCTCACGTTGTGCTATGGCAACATAGACACAGATCATGTTTTCTCCCTTTTGGTTAATAATTGCATCAATTGCGACGGCGGTTTTACCTGTCTGGCGGTCACCGATTATTAATTCGCGTTGTCCTCTACCAATTGGCACTAAGGCATCAATTGCAACTATTCCGGTTTGGAGTGGTTCATGAACTGACTTACGATCCATAACCCCGGGGGCAGGTCTTTCGTGTGGCATCATGCGATCAACCTTGATTTCACCTTTTCCATCTAATACTTTTCCAAGAGGGTCAACGACTCGTCCAATAATATCATCGCTTACGGGGATGGAGAGGAATTGTCCGGTGGAGTACACAAATATTCCTTCGCGTATCTTATTGTTAGCTTGGATCACAAGTGCAAAAGCGGCATCGGCCTCAAGATTCATGATTAATGCTTGCGTATCCAATCCTTCGATTTCGACAATTTCGTTCATTTTGAGACCAGCCAATCCTTCGATTTTAATAACTCCATCCTTATATGAAGTTATTACTCCTTGATTGTTTGCTGGTTCGAGAGATGAGTTGTCGCTCTTTTTTAGTGCTTCGGCAACACTATCTAGGAAAGTTTTTAATGATTCAGCTCCTGCCATAGTGGTAAAATTTGTTAATTTGTTATTGATGTGAATTTCAGGACTCTACTTAGCCAAGAATGATCTTGAAGAGTTCCGTTTTCAGATATACGGATCCCACCAATAATTTTCTTGTTTACTTGAAATAGTGGATAGTTGTATGGTTTTTTCTCTTGAAGTTGCCTTCTTATTTCTCCTTTCATTGATGTCGATATTTCACGAGGGGACTGTACTACCATGAAATTTTTGTGTCCTGTTGCTTTTGCAAAGTCGTTAATTGCATGAATAATTTCCTGGTAAGTCCTTGTAGTAAATTCCTTTTTTATTGTTTCGTAGACAATGCCTTTTTTGGTTATTCTTTCATTGATTTTCTTCTCTTTGGCTTCTCTTTTCTCGATGAAGTAGGAGAGTGGCGTTTGGTCTAGTATTGATCCGATTTCTTGTGATAGAAACTTTGATATTGCGAGTATTATTTCATTATCAAAGATATCGTTTAGGTTCTTGCCTTGGCGAAAAATTGATTTAAGGTTTGCTAGAAGATCTTGTTCATTTGTTTGCACCATGTAATCCCTTATTGATTCTGGGAGATTGCTGTTTTCCAGCGTTTTTTGTTGCAAGGCGGGCGCTAATTCAAAAAAGTCTCTATTGCTCTCTAGAAAGCTGAGTAGTTCTTTAAGTGTTGATGTGATTACTTTTTCTATCATTGCTTTTTGTGAAACTTATTATTTGTTTAGTTTTGACCAGGATGACTCGATGCTTTCTTGTATAATATTTTCGGGAACTTTGTTTTCGACGATGTCTAATATAATTTTTGCCATGAGAATTTGAACATCCTTCTCAGCTTCTTTAATAATACTTGTTTTTCGTGCATCTATTTCTCGTGTGGCTTTTTCGATCATTTCTTTGCGAGCTTGCTCCATTTCGGCTGTAAGCTCTGCGCGCTTGCGATCTGTGAACTTCTGGAGATTTAGAAGCTCCGCTTTTAACTGAGCTTCTGTTTCTTCTTTGTCCTTTTGTACAAGATTTAACTTTTCTTCAAAGGATTCCTGCAGTTTCTTAGCTTCATCGATGCTATCTTCAATTTGACGCTGTCTTTGGTCGATGAATTTGTTGACGGGTTTATATAGTATCCATATGAGTATTGCCATTGTTAGCCCTATGTTGACTACATAGAAGGCCATACTCCATAAATCTATTCCGAGTCTTGATAGATTTTCACCCATGATGATTTAGGTAGTTAAGTTTAAGTAGGAATTCCTTATGAGAATATTAAAATTAAGGCGATTACAAGCGTGTAGATTACTGATGATTCGACAAGTGCCATCGCGACGATCATGTTGGTAAACAACTTGTCCGCCATCTTTGGGTTTCTTGCCATTCCGTCCATTGCTCTACCTGCTACTAGACCTTCACCGATTGCTGAACCAAGACCTCCTAATCCTAATGCGATCCCGGCAGCTAGAAATTTTGCTGATTCGATTTCCATTTTTGTATGGGTTATGAATTTATTTAATTAATTTTTTAACTATCTGCTTGTTTTGCGGTATTTACTGCAGAGCTAATATACAAGATTGAGAGCATTGCGAATACAAATGCTTGTACCAGTCCGCTGATGGTGCTGATTGCCAGAAAGGGGATTGGTGCTAGGAAATTTGTAACTACACTCAAGCTTGATATTATTAGTACGACGACTCCGCCGGCAAATATGTTTCCGAAAAGACGAGTTGATAGTGAGACGACTTTAGCTATTTCTCCAATTATGTCAAGAATTCCGAGAAAGAAGTTGATCATTGCCATTGGAAGCTCTTTGATGGACTTCATTTTAAAGAATGGCTTTAGGCGAATGAAGCTACCAAAGTGCTTTCCGGGGCTAATCAAAATTGCGGAGATGTGGGCTATGAGTAAGACGAGAATAGTGAGTCCGATTGTCATGCTGTAGTGTGCGGCGGGGGCATTGAAGAGATATTTAGTTCCTTCGGGGTTGCTAAGGATTATGTTACTTAGGAGGGGAACTAGGGCAAATTGATTTGCCAGAAGTAAAAAGATGAAGATCGTCAGTATCAAAGGTAGGTATCTTTTGGCTTCTTTCATGGACCCAAACGATATGACCATTTTGTCCAAAATGAATTGTCTAACCATCTCAAAGACAACCTGTCCTTTTGATGGTCTGATTCCTGCGTTTCTCCTTATAAGGAGGGCGATGATTATTATGGAAACACTGGTCAAAACAGTGGCTAATATGCTGTTGGTCACTTGGAGATTACCAATTGAAAATATAGTGTCTGGTGCTAGTTTTATTTCAGGTAGTGACATTTTCAGAAATCTTATTATTGAGTGTTACTTTACTTTGAGCTTGCTCATTTTTTTGTAGATTATAGCTTGCGTGATGGGATACCCCATTATCAGTCCGGCTATAAAAAGTGCTGGCTTGGTTCCAAGGTGTTCGTCTGCTATGTATCCAAGCCCTCCGAGTATTGCTATTATAATGAGTGTGTAGGCTGTAGAGGATAGGAGTACTTGTAGTTTGTTTTCTTGCCAGTTTTGTATGAGCTGATCGTGTTTCTCTTTTTTTGGTTGATCAGTGTTCTTTTTTTCTTTTGCCTCAGTCATTAAGTTTGATCTAAAAATTTTATTGTGCCGATATTCTAAGCATAAAAAATTTTTATGCAAGTTTAAAATATAGCTTTCTTTTCTAGATAAAAATGATGTCGGATCGCTTGGTTCCTACCCCTATCGAGGTTATCTTTACTCCGATGATTTCTTGGAGTTTTTCGATGTAATCTTGGGTGTTTTTTGGGAGATCTCCATAGCTTCTGGCTGACGAAATGTCTTCGTCCCAGCCAGGAAGACTAATGTATTCGACTTTTGCTTTGGCGAGCATGTCACAATCGCCTAGAACAGTATCGGTATATTCGGAGTCTTCAATTTGGTACTTTACTCCAATTAAAATCTCCTTTAGCCCGCTTAATACATCCAATTTTGTCAGGTTAATGCTTGTGATTCCGTTAATGTCGATAGCATATTTTGCAGCAACAGCATCAAACCAACCACATCTTCGGGGGCGGCCCGTTGTTGAACCATATTCGCCGCCGATTCTTCGGATGTCTTCTGCTGTCTGATCATGAATTTCCGTTGGGAACGGACCGGCGCCAACTCTGGTGCAGTAGGCTTTGAAGACGCCGATGTTGTCTTGAAAATATTGGGGGGCGATTCCTAGTCCTGTCAGAAGCCCTCCTACCGAGGAGTTGGAGGATGTGACAAAAGGGTATGTTCCGTGATCAATATCAAGGAGAGTGCCGTTGGCCCCTTCTATAAGGATGCTTTTATTGTTTTTCAGTTTTTGGTTGAGATATGCTGAGGTGTCTATTATTTGTTCTTTAAGTATTTCAAAATACTTTTGATGATTTGATAGCTCAGGTTCGGGGTCGTATTCAAATCTATATATGTCTTGATAATATTTTAGGTTTTCAAGGTAGAGTTCTTGGAATTTGCTGAAGTTTTTTAGTTCATTAACTCTTATTCCGGTGCGGGATATTTTACTGCTATAGGCGGGGCCGATTCCTCTTTTTGTGGTTTCGATTTTTTTGTGTCCTTTAGTGTCTTCCTGTAGGCCGTCGACAATTTTATGATAATTAAAAACCAAATGTGCTCTGTCAGAAATGTATAGGCGGCTTAGTGCTGTTATTCCTTCTTCCTTCAGGGCGTCGAGCTCTTGCAAGAGTGTCTCTAGGTGGAGAACGACACCGTTGCCGATTACGCATTGAGTGTTTTCATGGAATATTCCGGAAGGGAGGAGGTGAAACACGTGTTTTTTGGTCTTTCCGTCAGCTGTTGGTATGTAGACGGTGTGGCCGGCATTGGCGCCACCGGTTGCACGAGCAATTAAGTCGTATTTGCCGGCAAGAATATCTATAAGTTTGCCCTTCCCTTCGTCTCCCCACTGGCAGCCCATCACTGATGTAACAGTTTTATTCATGTTGTATCGATAAGTTTTATTTGTACTGTCACTATAATTTAGTTTTTTAGTTTATCCCATGTTATTTCAAAAAGTGTTCTTTGTAAGTTGGCCATATTGTTGTTTTCTATTGATATGCTGAAGGTTTTCTGTGGATCTATATTGATTGCTAGTACTTTATTGTCATAAATTATGATCTCTTGATTTGTGAGATTGGGATATTTTTCAGGGTCGTACTTTTGGAGCTTGATTGTTTTGAGGATATTGCTTGTTGGTTCAGATTTGTTTTTTGGTGAGATGACGAATATTTCTTTAGCTGCCTGATTGTAGGTGTCGAGTATTTTTTCAACTTGCTTTTTTAGGGTTGGTTCCTGTTCCCATTTCCTAAAGTTGTGGTATGCATATATGCGACCTTTTGACTCCTTTAAGTCGTTAATGAAGTTTTTGATGCCGTTAATTCCGTCGTGATAGGTGAGAGTTGGTTTTTTTAGATCGTATTTTTGTTCCAATGATCTGAATTGTGGGATCGTCGAGAGAAGTTTTTTTCTGTGGTATTTGTAAGTTTGATATTTCTCGTCGATATAGGATATGAGATAGTTTGGGTCATTAGCGCTGTAAACTTGGGTTTTCTCTTTTTGGTGTGATCCGACTATTCCCTTTTGTTGTAAGTTTTTTAGCACCATGTAGGTCGTAGTTCGGTTTATACCGCTTTGGTGTGCTAAAATGCTGGCAGGTTGGGGCCCGATGGTGAGCAGCTTTAGGTAAATTTTCGATTCATTGGACTTGAAGCCTAGGTCTTTGAGTTGTTCTTGGAGCATGTTAGGGGTTGGTTAAATATTTGGATTAGCCTCTTGCAAGAGAGTGCAATTGAATCAATTTATGGCTTGCTGGTCAATGATTCGGGCTGTTTTTCTGTTGTAAAAAAATGTACAACAGATTTTTTTGCCTTTAATTTTGATTTTTTGAGCTGTTCCTCTATAATTTTGTGGCTTTAAAATCAAATATATGAACATTGAGGAGTTATTGAGTAGGGGAGTGGTTGATGTAATTGGGGAGGATGCATTGCGTAAGAAGCTGGAGGAAGGCGCAAAACTACGGATAAAATTGGGGATTGATCCGACGGGATCAGAGTTGCATTTGGGGCATTCAGTAGTGTTGCGAAAGTTGAGACAGTTTCAGGATTTGGGGCATACTGTTATTTTGCTGATTGGTGATTATACTGCCAGGATAGGTGATCCTACTGGAAAATCTGAGACTAGGGTGGTTTTGACAGGTGATGATGTGGAAAGAAATATGAAGAGTTATGTTGAGCAGGCTTCGGTGATATTAGACGCTGACAAGCTAGAGGTGAGGTATAATTCAGAGTGGTTTGATAAAATGGGAATGGGAGATGTTTTAAATTTAGCTAGTTTTAAGACGGTGAATCAAATGTTGCAGCGGGAAGATTTTAAAAACAGATATTCTTCAGGGCAAGATATCTCGTTGACGGAGTTTTTGTATCCTTTGATGCAGGGGTATGACTCAGTTGAGTTGAATTGTGATGTTGAGATCGGCGGTACTGATCAGCTTTTCAATATGCTGGTGGGACGCGATATGCAAAAAGTGTATGGGGTAAAAAAGAGGCAAGCGGTGGTGACGGTACCTTTGTTGGAGGGGTTAAGTGGTGGGAAAAAGATGAGTAAAAGCCTCGGGAATTATATTGGTTTGCGAGAATCGGCTAGTGAAATTTATGGTAAAACGATGTCAATAGTGGATGAGCTGATAATTCCTTATTTTGAACTTCTCACTTCTGTGTCTGGTGATGATATTGCAGCTATGAGTGATGAGCTGAAAGGTGGCGCCAATCCTCGAGACTTAAAAATGCGTTTGGCAAGGGAGATCGTTGGGCTGTATTGGAATGACGATGCTGCCATTAAGGCGGAGGAAGAATTTGTGAATGTGTTCAAAAACAAGTCTTTACCTGATGAAATAGAGGTTGTTGTTGTAGAAACGAGGGGTTGCAATATTGTGGATTTAATTTGTAGCCTAAGTTTGGCTGCGTCGAAAAGTGAGGCGAGGCGTTTGGTCTCTGGTGGTGCTGTTAAAATCAGTGGTGAAAAGGTGGAAGATGTTGATTTTGTGCCTGAAATTGGGGATGAAGAAGTGCTCTTGCAGGTGGGGAAGAGGCATTTCCGAAAGTTGAGGTCGAATGGTTAATTTTTGTGTCGTGAAATTTTATCGCTATGTTAAACCTAAGAGTCAGTAGAGCTATTCGTACAACCAGGCCTTATTTAGACAGGCTTGAACGGCTGGGGGTGACGACAGTGAAGGATTTTGTTTCCTATTTTCCGCGTACATATAACGATCTTACGGGTTATAAGCCGATAATTGATTTGGTTGCCGGTGAAAATGCGACAATTTGCGGTAAATTATCTAATTTGGTTGTGATTAGGACTCGAAATGGCATGAAGATGCTGAAGGGAGTGGTTACTGATGCGACGGCTTCGGTAGAGGTTGTATGGTTTAATCAGACGCATTTGCTAAAAATTTTACCTAGAAATAAGGAGTTGGTTTTGACGGGTAGGGTGGGGTTTTCTTTTGGTAAGCTTTCGTTGCAAAGTCCGCTTTATGAAATCGGCGATAGTGGGGGAGAGGTGATTCATGGTGGTCGGATTGTTCCTGTTTATCACGAGGTTGCGGGGATCAGTTCCAAGTGGCTTAGATCGAAAATTAAGTTGCTGTTGGATGAATATAAATCACTGTTTAAAGAATATTTACCTGAGGAAATATTGAAGGCGGAAAACCTTATGGGTTATGGTGATGCTTTAACTCAGATTCACTTTCCAGAAAGTGATGAGGCGCTAGGGGAGGCGAGGAGACGATTGGCATTTGACGAGATTTTCTTAATGCAGGTAAAGATTCTTCAGAAAAAGGCCTTGTTTCAGGTGGGTAATGCGAAACCGGAAATGGTGATGTCCAGAAAGGAGGATATTATTAATGGATGTATTGCAGATCTTGATTTTGAGCTTACCGGTGCGCAGGTGCGGGTTTTGGATGAGGTTTTAGTTGATATGGGTAGAGGCTATCCGATGAGTCGATTGATTCAGGGAGATGTTGGCTCTGGAAAGACTATTGTGGCAGCACTGGCGGCTCTAAATGTAGTTAAAAACGGTTTCCAAGTTGCAATTATGGCTCCAACGGAAATTTTGGCGAAGCAGCATTTTATAAGTTTTATGAAGGTGATGCGGCCTTTTGGTTTTAATATACAATTTATTGCTGGCAGTACTAAGGCGTCTCAGAAGGATGATATTTTAAGGCAGATGAAGAATGGTTTGGTTGATATTGTTATTGGGACGCATGCTTTGATCCAAGAAAAGATCGGTTTTAAAAAGCTGGGATTGGCTGTTGTCGACGAACAACACCGTTTTGGGGTCAAGCAACGAGATATTTTGCGGAATTTTGGTGTTCCACATTTTCTGAATATGACGGCAACACCGATTCCGAGGACCTTGGCGATCACTATGTACGGAGATCAGGATATTTCGGTGATAGATGAAATGCCAAAGGGGAGGCAGGAGGTTATTACTAGGCTAGTTCCCGAGAAGAAACGATTAGATGCATATAGATGGGTCGAGGAGCAAACTAAGATGGGAAGGCAGGCATTTATAATTTGTCCATTGATTGAAGATTCGGAAAACTTGGAGGGCGTAAAGTCGGTAGTGCAAGAATATGAGTATTTGTCAAAAAATATTTTTCCAAATTTGCGGTTGGTTTTTCTTCATGGAAAATTAAAGCAGGATGAAAAGGATCAAATTATGGAGGATTTTAAGGCGAAGAAATTTGATATTTTGGTTTCGACATCGGTTATTGAGGTTGGAATCGATGTGCCGAACGCAACAATGATGTTAATTGAAGGGGCCGAAAGGTTTGGCTTGGCTCAATTGCATCAGTTTAGAGGTAGAGTTGGTCGCGGTAGCAATCAATCCTATTGCTTCTTGTTCACTGGAAAGACGGGAAAAGATGGTCTGAGTAGACTTAAGGCAATGGAAAAGTATTCTAGTGGTTTTAAATTGTCGGAAATTGATTTAGAGCTAAGGGGGCCCGGAGAGGTATATGGGGTGCGACAAAGTGGGGTGCCGGATTTGAAGGTGGCCGACCTGAGAGATCTTGGATTAATTGAGAAGGCTAATATTTGGGCCCAAAAAATAATTAAGATGGATGCAACTCTAGCTTCGTTTGGAAAATTGGCTGTAAAGCTAAATGGGGGGGGTGGTGTTTATACGGAGGATTAATGGTGGCTATATCTGGTTATATAGGGGATTGTTAATATGACAGCGTATCTTACTTTGCACAATGTATCTTATGCAAAGTAAAATAGTTTGATGTGCTTTTGTTTCTGTAATTTGAGTTTTTTTATGCGTTGATTCCCTATCCCATAGCTACCTATAACAGTGGTTATGCTGGTGGAATAAAAAAATCAGGATTTGATTGTTGTTAATATCGCAAAACTTGACATTATTTTATTTTATTTTTTAGCCTAAGTCTTTGGTCATGTAGGTTCCCTCGAGTACATAACCCTTTTTCTTGTAGTATTCTCTGGTGCCGATTCCGGCGATGACTGATACTTTTTTGTATTGGTTTTCTTTGCTGAGGTTTTCGGCGTCGGCCATTAACTTGCTCCCCCATCCGACATGTTGTTTTTCATTTGGGAAGATGCTGCCGATTGAGATTTGCTTTCCGTAGACGTGGACTTCTCTTATTATCGCAGTGTTTTTAAGTTCTGGGATAAATGTTTTTTGAGGAAATCTTAGGCGTAATAGGGCAATTAATTTGTCGTTTACAATGTCTTCGTAGCTCAAGAAGTGCTCTACTCCCCCACTGGCTTGGTATGTTCTGATAATAAAACGAATGTTTTCTGGTTCTACAATTGTGTTTTTTATCTCTCTGTAGCGGATATCTCGTGGTGGGGTCTTGTCTTTTTCGAGACGGGCTTCGATTACTTGTCGGATATTGGAGGTTTTAAAGCCATCCTCGATGTCGTCGGAGGGGATATCGCGGGCTATCCTGTCAACTCGGCACCATTCTGGGACATCTTTCATTTGTTGATAGAGAATGTCTTCGAGGGTTTTGTCATCATAGGTGTTGAATCCGCCTTTTCTGTGAATTAAGGCTAATTCGCTTTGTGGGACGACAACGCATGGGTAAATCTTGAGGTAGTCGGGTTGGTATTTGTCGTCTTTGAAGATGTCGTGGATCATTTTTTTGTCTATTTCGAGGGTTGAGCCGGGAAGGTTTGGCATCATGTGGTAGCCAATTTTAAACCCAGCATCTTTTAGTAGTTTGGTGGCGTCGATGACGGATTGTAAGTCGTGACCTCTTTTTGTGATTTCCTGTACTCGGTCGTCGGTGGTTTGTACTCCAATTTCAGTTTTGGTGACTCCGAGGTGTCGAAGACGACGCACTTCTTTTTTTGTTATGTGGTCGGGTCTGGTTTCAATGTTGATTCCGATGCAGCGGACTTGGGCGGTTTCATTGATCTTAACAACTTCTTCCCAGCTTATTTTTTGATTGCCGAGCGGTTTTAAGGTGACGGTGTTGATTCTGTCTGTTCCGTAGATGCTTTTGATATCTTTGCTTTGGGTGATGTCTTGCATGCGGTCGGTTTTTCCTTGTGAGATGTGTTGGTGGAATTCATTCATTGCTATTAGGCATTGTTTTAAAAACCACTTTTGGTATTTTTTGGGGTAGGAGCTCCATGTGCCTCCGATGACCCTAAGCTCTACTTTGGATACTTGGTGACCGGTGATGTGGAGTGCTTTTAGGCGGACAAAGACTTGGGTGTAGGGGTTGAATTCTTGGCGGAAGGCTCGTTGCGCGGCGGGTTGTGATGGGAGGTAGCTTTTTGGCATTCTGACATCAGTGGGGCAGTATATACACCGACCTGGACACGGAAATGGCTTTGTCATAACTGTTACCGGGGCTACTCCACTTAATGTTCGAACGCTACGTTTTTGGATTAAGTTTAGCAGGGATTGGTTTTCGGGTATTTGATTCTCTTTTAGGAGGTCTTCGTAGGCTTTGATGAAATATAGGTTGTGGAAAATGCGCGCTTTTTTTTCTTTGATTATTTTATTGCGAAATTTTTCAAACTCTTTTCGGCTTTTGAATTCAATTTTGCTAGCCTCCTTTATGATAAGTCTGGCTACTTCCTGATTGTCGGCTAGGTCTAAATTTGCAAAATCCATGTGTTTTTTGTGTATAGCGTCGGGAGTTTAGTTGTTTTTTTGATGTGTTGCAAATCAGTTGGTGAAGATAGTTTTGATTATATTATGTATTTTTACTATGCTTGTTATTATGAGGAAAGAAGATAGAGAGAAAAAAATAACAGAGGATCTGCGGAAGGTTTATAATGATATTTCCGGGGAGTTTGACTTGACGCGGGGGTATGCCTGGAAAGAATTTGATTTGCTGAGGCCGTATATTGGCGGGACGGATTGTTATGTGGCTGATTTGGGATGCGGGAATGGTAGGTTGTTGGATTTTTTATCAAAGAATGGTTTTGGTGGTAATTATGTCGGTGTTGATAATGCTATATCTTTTTTGGAGATTGCAAGGAGGAAATATCCTGACAGAGATTTTGTGGAGGGTAGCTTAACGGATATTCCGTGTGTGGATTCCTCAATTGATGTTTTAGCGGTGGTGGCGAGTTTTCATCATTTGCCCTCCGTTGAGGCAAGAAGGGAGGCTTTGGCCGAATTTTCCAGAGTTTTGAAAGGAGGTGGGGTGTTGTATTTGACGGTCTGGAATTTGATGGGCCAGGTGAAGTATAAAAAGTATGTTAGGCGGGCTTTTTTGAAGAGCCTGGTGTCGAGTTTTAAAAGTAGGGATCTTTTTATTCCATGGGGCCAGTCGAGGATTATGAGATATTATTATGCTTTTGAGCTTAATGAGATTAGAGATTTACTTATTGGTAGTGGTTTTGATATTGTTGAGGAGGAAGTGGGAAATAATTTTGTTTTTGTATGTCGGAAAACAGTAAAATAAGAATTCTGGGTGTTGAGCTTGATAATATTGGAATTGATGAGGCGGCTTCAAAGTTTGTGAGTGTTTTGAAGGGTGATGATCAGCATTACGCGGTGACTCCAAATTCTGAGATTTTATTGAAGAGTTTAGAAGACTCTGAATATCGAGACATTTTAAACAAAGCTTTCTTGAAGGTTCCGGATGGTGCTGGTCAAATGTGGGCGTCGAGTTATTTGGTAGATACTGCTAACAAAGGATGGATTTTTAGAATATTTTATTTCTTTTGGTCGGCGTTTTTTTTCCCTTGGAATGCCAAGAGGAGAAAAACTGTTATTCCCGAGAGGGTGACGGGGGTTGATTTAATGGAAAAGGTTTGTTCGTTGTCAGGAGTGGAGCGATTTTCGGTGTTTTTGTTGGGTGCTGCTGAGGGGGTAGCCGAGATAGCAGCTGAAAATCTTGAAAATAAATATCCTGGTAGTTTTTTTGTCGGAACATATTCCGGGGGGCCTGCAGTCGAAGATGAGGATAAGATTGTGTCACTTATTAATATTGTGCAGCCACAAGTGCTTTTTGTGGCATTTGGCGCTCCGTGGCAAGAGTCATGGATTGCGAGAAATCTTGCTAAAATGCCAAGTGTAAAGATGGCTATGGGGGTGGGCGGCTCTTTTGATTTTTTAGCCGGATATAAAAGAAGAGCGCCAAATTTCATGAGGGTTATTGGCCTAGAGTGGCTTTATCGTTTGTTTAAAGAGCCTGGTAGATTTGGGCGAATATGGAATGCTGTTGTTGTTTTTCCTTTTACTATTTTAATGCGTAGAGACGAAAATGTTGAAAAAGACTTTTAAGTTAAGAGGCAAGGATTTTCATTTCTCTTTGCGGGATGATGCCGATGAGTCAGTTTTTGATGAGATTTTTATTGATGAGGATTATTCTTTGTGCAAGCAGTATCTTCAAGGTGTTAACAATGGCTTTGTGCTTGATATCGGAGGTCATGTTGGGCTTTTTAGTTTGTGGGCTTGGGGGCTAAATAGTGGTTTGAGGGTTTGTGCTTATGAACCTTCTTTAGAGAATGTTCAGAGTTTTAAAAACCATTTAAGGCTGAATAAGGTGGAGGGAGTTGTGGTTAAGAATAAGGCGGTTGGGGCGGTGCAAGGGGTTCGGGAGTTGTTTTATGGGGCGGATAATATTAATCATTCTCTTTTAATTGAGGGAGCTGCCGGCTCCGTAAAAGTGGAGGTTGATGCTTTTAACGATGTTTTGGCGAAATATATTGGTCTTTATGGGAAAATTGACCTTGTGAAGTTTGATGCCGAAGGTGTTGAATTCGAAGTTCTTGAGGCCATTGATTCCGGGGTTTTTGCTAATGTTGAAGCGATAATTATGGAGTATCACCTGAATTCCCCTAATAGTAGAGGTAAGGACTGGATTGTTTCGAGGATTAAAAGTGCAGGGTTTACGGTTTCTTGTGTTCCATCAAAATACTCCAATGATCTGGGAATGATTTGGGCTCGCAGGAGCTAATTACTCTTTGTGGTGTCGCTCGATGAATTCTTTTACTTTGTCGGTGACTATGTCGATAAACTTGAGTGGTTGAATAATGGCTGTGTGGACTTTTTCGGTTATGCTGGCTACGGAGGAGGTAATTTTTCGGGTGTCTCGAAGAACGCCAATTAGTTGATATATCAAGATACAGAGAAATATAACTAAGACTATAAATCCGGATCCAAGCGCTATTTTTAGAAAATCTGATGCTGTCATGTTATTATTTTATCATATTTTTGAGAATTTCGTTAACTATTTCTGGGTTTGCCTTTCCTTGTGTTAGTTTCATGACCTGGCCAACAAGAAATCCTATAGCTTTTTCTTTTCCTGCTTTGACATCATTGACGGGGTCGGGGTTTTTATCAATTACTTCTTGGCAGATGGCTTCTAGCTCTTCTTTGTTGTCAACTTGCTTGAGTCCCTTTTCCTCAATAATTGTTTCAGCTGTTTTGCCTGTCTCGTACATTTCATTGAAGATCTCGCCTTTTGCAAGGTTGTAAGATACTGCGCCTTCTTCGACCATTTTCATTAATTCTCCGAGCATTTTTGATGTTATCTTTTGCTGGTCTACTTCAATAAATTCTTCGTTGAGGTGTTTTAGGAGAACTGTTTTGATGATGGCGCTGGATTTTTGTGGTGAGTTGCTTATAGCGACAACTTCCTCGAAGTATTGGGCTAGCTTTAGGTTTTCCGATAGTATTCGAGCATCATCTTCATCAATTTTTAGTTCTTCGATGTAGTTTTTTTTGCGCTCTTGAGGGAGGGTGGGGATTGCCTTTTGATATTCATTAATTTGATTTTCGGTTACTTCGACAGGGGGGATATCTGGCTCGGGGAAGTATCGGTAGTCTGCACTCCCCTCTTTTTCTCGCAGGAAATAAGTTTTTCCTTTTTCGGGATCAAAGCCAACTGTGGCTTGTGAGTCAGGGATTTTGTTTTCTTCCCACATTGCGGTTTGTCGTTTTATTTCATAATCAATGGCAGCTTCTAAAAATCTGAAGGAATTTAAGTTTTTAATCTCGGTTCGTGGATAAAGTTTGTCATCCCCTACCGGGCGAAGGGAAACACTGGCATCAAAGCGCAGCATTCCTTTTTCCATGTCTGCCTCGCTGCTTCCGACATATCTCATGATCTGCTGGACTGTTTTTGCGTAAGCTGAAGCTTCTTTGGCGCTTCTGATGTCGGGTTCGGAGACAATTTCCATGAGTGGGGTGCCGGCACGATTAAAGTCCAATAGTGATCCGGTGGTGGTATGGGTGAGCTTTCCGGCGTCGTCTTCTAGGTGTAATCTGGTTATTTTTATTTCCTTTTTTTCTCCTTCAACATCTATTTCAAGTGATCCATGTTCGGCGAGGGGTTCATCATATTGGGATATTTGAAATCCTTTGGGGTTGTCGGGGTAAAAGTAATTCTTGCGATCGAACTTTGAGATGTTGTTTATTTTGCAGTTTAGGGCTAATGCTGCGGTGACTCCTTTTTTGACTGCGAGGCTGTTGAGGACGGGAAGTTGACCGGGGTATCCCATGCATACTTGGCAGGTGTTGACGTTTGGGGCGGCTTCGAACGAGTCATTGTTGCATCCGCAAAACATTTTGGTTTTGGTGGATATTTGAACATGTATTTCAAGACCGATGACTGCTTCTAGTTTCATTGTTGTATATTATTGCTGTTTTTTACTGTTGTATAACTTCTATTTTGTAGCATTTTATTAAGGTTTTTCCTAGGGGTTGTTTGTGAAATTTATTGTTTGCGGCGATTGTTTTTGGGGTGGTCTATTTTTTCATTTTTGATGTGATATGCGATCATATCAGACAACATGTTTTTCAGTGCGTTGTGGTCTTGGACGCTGCGTTCAAAGACATATTCTTCTTGAAGTTTCATTAAGGTTCTTTCTAGTCTTTTCGGGCGAGATGCCTCTTTTAGTATTAGGGATGTTTGGGATCCCATTTTGTCGATGGTGATATCTCCAAAGTTGAATATAGTTTGGAAAAATCCATTAATGCTGTAGGCGATCCCTTCTATCTGGTGGTAGTCGATACGGGTTGAGGTCATGTTGAATAGGCCGTTGTATTCTATGTCAATGACGCCAATATTGGTCAATATCCAAACATCAAAGTACCAGTCGATTACATGGTATATTAATGTGAAAAAGCCAATTATCACCCATATTGTCAGGAAGGGGAATAGTTTAGGGATAAGGAGATAGAGTATCACCGGTATGATGAGGCCAAGGAAGACCGGCTTAACTGCTTTAAGCTTTAATGTGATTAGACTTTTATGTGCAATTTTTAGAATTTTTTCCCCTTCATCAAGATGTCTGTGAAACAGGTGGTTTTTTATTGCCATGTGCTTTAATTTGGGGTTTTATTTTTCGGGTACGCTGTTTATTATAACGGTGTTAGATAAATTTATCAAAATCATTGTTTATGTTTAAAGAAAAAGGGCGCAGGGTGCTGGTCGGATTACTTGATTTGGTTGTAAATTTAGTAGTGATGTTGGCTTTAGTTTTTGCGATTCGCACTTGGATTATTGCTCCGTTTGATGTTTCGGGGGCCTCTATGTGTGACACTTTGAATATAGTTAATGAGGAGTGTGTTTCCGGTTATGGCGAGAAGCTAATTATTAATGAGGCTGGGTATCTGTTTGGTGATCCAAAGCGTGGTGATATTGTTGTTTTTAAGCCGACTGAAGATTTCGATAAGTATTACATTAAGCGTGTTATTGGGCTGCCGAATGAGGTAGTAGAGATAGCTAATGGTAAAGTTTATGTAACCGGGGTTGATGGCGTGAAGAAGGAGCTGCAGGAGGATTATTTAAATGATGAAAATAAGGATAATACACCAATTTATTATTCGGACTTGTTTAGATTTGAGGTGCCCGATGGAAAATATTTCTTGTTGGGCGACAATAGAAACCACAGTACGGATTCGAGGAGTTGTTTTGCTTTGTCCATGAGTGAGGGGTGTGCGGCTAATCCTGAGCGCGCTTTTATTCCCAAGGATGCATTGAGAGGCAAAGCTTGGTTTATTTATTGGCCACTAAGTAATTTTAGGTTCATCTCGAGTCCGGGGTATTGAGGACTACTCCTTGGATGCGAGATAGAATTCTATTAGGAGAGCGATGAACAATAGTATGATTGCTGATAGCCAGTTAAGTACTTTTAGTATTTCAAATATTGTGCAAAATATTATGACAAGGGATAGGAGTATACCCTGTCTAAATGAAGTGTTGATTTTTATGTGAAACTCTTCGTCTTTATATAGCCATGAGCGTAAATAGTAGCCTATTAGGGTCAGGGTTGAGCTGGATGCAATGAATAGTGTTAAAAGGAAGAGAGGGAGTCCGATTGCGATGTGGCTTTCGGGGTTTATTTTTATTAGGATTAGTGTCCATCCAATCCAGGAAATTATTGCAGCGATTGCGATGCTGTATATGTATTTATTAGGATTCAAGAGTTTGTGTTATTTGGGTTTTAGGTAAGATTATTGTTGCAATGGTAGTTACCACAATAATTATTATTAGTGTTACGATGATTGGTGCTAATACTGCATTGAGGAATGCTGTGATGATCTCTTTCATTGCTCCTTCGCTAGTGGTCATATTGATGGTAGCAAAGAGCGTTCCGTATAGAATTGCGTTTGTGATGGCACTCTTTGAGATTATACTTAGGCCCTTTCTGGTAGCTTTTTTTAGCGATGTGTATTCAATAAGGATGGAAGCTATCATAAACAAGAGGTACCCTATAATCAGTTTTGTTATCTGCTGATTTGCTTTCTCGTTAATGGAGGTGGCTTGTTTTATTATTAGTCTTTGTGCTTCCGGTATTTCGAGATCTATTTTTATGTCATTTGGTAGCGTATTGATATGTCGTATTTCAATGCCTTCCGCGATTAGGCTTTCAGTGGTGTCGTTGCCTATGCAGCCTGTTGTAGGGCTGTACTCTTGGTCGGGTTCACATTGGTCAAGGTCAGGTAGTATTGCCTGGGTTATCATTGATGAGACTTGTTGTCTATTTTGCTTTATGAAATCCAAGGGTATCGAGATATTTCCCCCTGATGGAGCTCCTTCGATTAGTTCAAGCAGCTGACTTTTAGTGGATGATGATATTTGTGTGAAAACTTCTTGGGTGAGTATTGCGTTTAGGATGTCGATGATTTCTTCGTGGGAGAGATTATCTCTTATGAATTGTGGGAAATTCTGAAATTGCTGTGATTCTATTATGTATTTTGGACCGATCGATATGACATGTTCTCTGATTTTATCAGGCAATTGATTGTTAAAAAAATCGGTACTGTTTTTACCTGTGATTGTGATGATCAATATCAGGGGAATTGATAATGTTATGGCAATTCCAGCTAATATTTTTGATAGTATTGTTTGCAAGGGGTTTTGTTTTAGGATCGTGGCTGATTTTAGCATAAACTATTTGATATGTGGTATGGAAAGTTCTACATTTAGGGTGACTTAAAGTTTATAGATATTAATATGAAAGTTGTTTTCTTTGGAACCCCGCAGTTTGCCGCAACATGCCTAGAGGCTTTGGTTGACGATAGTAGGTTTGAAATTGTGGCTGTTGTTACGCAGCCGGATAGAAAGGTCGGTAGAAAGCAGGTTTTGACCGCTCCGGTAGTCAAGGAGGTGGCTGAAAGTGTAGGATTAAAGGTTTTGCAGCCTGCGTCGAGGCAGGAGCTTTATGATATGGTAAAGGATGTTAGTGCGGACTTTTTTGTGGTGGTTGCATATGGAATGATTTTAGAGCAAAGAATTTTGAAGTTACCGAAGATAGATTGTATTAATGTACATGGTTCTCTTTTACCTCGTTATCGAGGTGCGTCCCCTATTCATGAGGCTATTTTGAATAATGATAGCGAGACCGGGGTTTCAATTATGAAAATGGAGGAGGGGTTGGATAGCGGGCCAGTTTATTTGCTGAAGAGGATGCTGATTGAGCCAAATGAGACGGCCGATTCGTTGATGGTGAGGATGGCGATGTTGGCCGGGGCAATACTTCCTAATGTGTTGGAAGATGTTAGTGGTGGCTTACTATCCCCTATTGCTCAAAATGATAATCTTGCTAGCTATTGCAGAAAAATTTCAAGAACAGATGGAGAATTGAACCTAGAAAAAGATAAAAAGGAAAGGGTTTTATCTATGTATAGAGCGTATAGTTCTTGGCCAGGGGTGTATTTTTTCTTGGATGGTAAGCGTGTGAAGTTATTTGATTTGGAGGATTCAGAATTGTCGTTTGAGAAGCGAGGATTTCACAAGGATGATGTGGGCGACTTATATTTGTCGCTTAATGATGGGGCAATAAAGGTGAATCTTCTTCAGATTGAGGGTAAAGGAAAGATATCTGGGCAAGAATTTGCAAGAAACCTCTAGGTGTGGGCCTGTTATTTGTTTATCACTCCCTCCGTAGGGATCAGTTGGTTGATTTGGTATTGAGCCAACTTGATGTCTGTCTGCTGTAGTCCACTGGTATTGATTTTGTTGATTAAGGTTGTGATTATCTCGCGGTATTTTTCGGCGTTGACCATTGGAATGCTTTCGGCATAGCCAATTTGTGATACAAACACTCCATATATAGGGTGTTTACTCTGTTCTTCAATAAGGTCTCGACGGCTGGTTGGTTTTTTTGTGGCTTCGAAGTACTTTTTAGCGTTTTCTTGTTGTGCCATAAATACTATGAATTCCCATGCAAGTTCGGAATGTTGAGAATTCCTAGATACGGTCTCGGCGTAATATTTGGCATATGTTGACTTTTTGCTGCCGGATTCTTCAGTTGTGATTTGTGGAATTGGAGAGATTCTGATGTTGTCCTTGACTATTGTTTGTTCTCCTTGGTTTTTTAATACTTCAATCTGCCCTAGTATTTGTTGGTATGTTTCGGGGTAGCCAATGATCATAGACACCTCACCTTTTGCAAACGCTTGTATTTCTTGGCCGGGAGCGTCGCTTGTTACAAATTTGTTCCAGGTGTAGTTTGGTTTGCTTTCAGAGGCGAAGCTCGTATAGAAATCAATGATATTGAATGCTTTATTGTCAGCTGCGGCTGCGCCATCGCTTGAAAATATTGCTGCGGTCAAGGACTGATTGTAGAAGCTAATTTCTCCTTGAAGCAGTAGTAGATATATTATATCGGTAGCCAGGGATATATTGTTGGCGGTTCCCAGGGCTATTGCCGATCTTTGCAGTCCGGTGAATGATGTGTTTTTTAGGGTTAGTTGTGGTGTTTCTTCTCGAATCTGGTTCCAGTTGCCGGCGGGCCTTCCGCGCTGAGGTAATTTCTCTTCGAAGTGTTGCTTGTTGTAAAATAGTGCCAAGGTGTTTACGTGTAGTGGGATTCCGTAGATTCTTCTGGTTTCTTCTTGGTCGGTGGAGGGGGCATAATCTTCAAATATGAGATCTTTTGAGGCGATGGACACAAATGTTTGATCATATTGATCTATCGAGGCAAATTCTTGTGGTAGCGGTGTAGTCTTTTGGTAGTTGGAGGCGAACCAAGTATTTGGCATTGATATGATGTCAGGGCCTTTACCGGCTGCCATTTCATTTAGTATTGTCGTTTCGTAGTTTTCTTGATCGGTGAATTTGCGATAGTTTATTTTTAGGCCGGGGTGAGTTTTGATAAATTCATCAATGTAGGGGCTGATTACTTCACTGTTGTCGTGGAGTTTATAGTAGGTTAACTCGACCCCGGTGTAGTCTTGCAGTGGGGTGCCAGGAGCTTTTGTCCGGCATGCCGGTATGATAAGTAGGGATGATATTATTAAGGTGACTAGTAAAACTTTTTTATTCATTCTGTGTTTTTATATGAGACTTTGGGATTGTATCATATTTTTTTTTGAGGAAAACCTTAATGTGTATCGTAAAGACTATTTTTTAAGCGTTTAGTTCTTGAAGTTGAGCTTCCTCTTTTCCTTGGGTGTTGTTTTTCCAGCTGATGATATTGAGTGTATCTGAGACGATTTCAGTTCGGTATCTATTGTTACCATCCTTATCTTTGTAGGAGTCGTTTTTTAGTCTTCCTTCGAGATATACGGCCGATCCTTTTGCGAGATGTTTCATTGAGATTTCAGCGAGTCCGTTCCAGGCTACGACACGATGAAAATCGACGAGTTCGTATTTGGAGTCTTTTTTATCTTTACTGTAGCGATTTGTTGCTACTGGAAATGTCACAATGTTTTTACCTGTAGTGGTAGTGTAACTCGTGGGATCTGCCGCGAGATGTCCCATTAGAATTACCCTGTTGATACTTTTCATTTTTTGTTGGGTTAAATGTTATTGTCTTATTTTTATCACTCGCTTTTAAACAAAATCTAAGTTTTCATTAAAATTATCATTTGATTGATGCCGTTTGAGATAGTAGGATTGGGCAGTATAAATGATCTAGTTTTATGTTTTCAGGAATTGTTGTTGAGACGGGGGTCGTAAAAGAAATCAACAGAAGTGATAATCTTCTGCGATTTGTTGTGGAGTGTGAAAAATTATTGGAAGGAAGAAAAATTGGTGATTCGGTTGCTATTAATGGGGTGTGTTTGACGGTTGTTGAAATTGCTGATGGTTGTTTGAGTTTTGATGTGATAAAGGAGACTATTGATCTAACTAATTTGAAGTATTTGTCTGTTGGAGGAAGGGTTAACATGGAGACTTCCTTAAGGTTGGCGGATACGATTGATGGGCATTTGGTGCAAGGGCATGTGGATTGTGTGGCGAAGGTGGAAAAATTTTCAGTTGTGGAGGGAGCGACTTGGTTGTGGGTGTCGGTGCCGACCGAGATTGAGAGATTTATAGCATATAAGGGGTCGGTTTGTTTGAATGGAGTGAGTTTAACGGTGGCTGGAATTGAGGGTGACAGAATTGGCGTTTCGCTAATTCCCCATACTCTGGAGATTACAAATCTGGGGCAGCTAGCTGTGGGAGATTTTGTGAATTTGGAGGTCGATATGCTTGCCAGATACTTGGATCGTTTAATTATTAAGTAATTTATTATTATTATGAATGTAGATGATAAGGCAGCGGTGTCAGATGTTGCTGGTAAGGGGTTAAAGGTGGTTGTTTTGGCATCGAGGTTTAACGGTGAATATGTGGATGCGATGGTTACCAATTGTATCACGGAGTTGCTGGCTAAGGGCGTGTCTGAAGATGATGTCGTAATAAAACATGTTGGTGGTTCACTTGAGCTTCCTTATGCGGTAAAGGTGGTGGCTGCTGAAATTAAACCGGATGTTGTAATTGCCTTGGGGGTTGTCGTCAGAGGTGAAACGACACATTATGATTTGGTCAGTGAAATAACTTATCAAGGTTTGATGCAGGTGCAGTTGAATGGTGACATTCCAGTGATCTTTGGTGTGTTGACTTGCGAAAATTTTGAGCAAGTCGAGGATCGAGTTAGCTCTGAAGGACAAAATAAAGGTGCGGAGTTTGCTGTGACAGCAATTTTGCAGGCGAATTTGAAATAATATCATTATTATGGCTGATCAAAAAAAATTGCGATCTATTAGTGATGTAAACGATTTAGAAGGAAAAAGGGTCTTGTTGAGATGTGATTTGAATGTTCCTTTGTCAGATAGTTTGGAGGTGGTGGATGACACTAGAATTGTTGAATCTTTGGATACTATCAATTACTTGATTGCTGCAGGAGCTATTGTAATTATTGTGACGCATTTGGGCAGGCCAGGGGGTAAGGTGGTTGAGGAGCTAAGATTGGGGCCGGTGGCAAAAGTATTGGAGGCGAGGCTGAAACGGGATGTTTTAAAATTGGATGAGGCGATTGGTGTTGAGGTTGAGGCCGCTCTTGGTGGGCTTAAGCCTGGTTCTGTTGCCTTGCTGGAAAATATTAGATTTTACTCGGGAGAAGAAAGTAATGATAGTAGTTTCAGTGCTGAGTTGGCTCGATTAGCTGATATTTTTGTGAGTGATGGCTTTGGGGTGGTTCATAGGGAACATTCTTCTGTGCATGGTGTGGCATCGTATCTTCCGGCTTATTCCGGCTTTCTTATCGATAAAGAGGTTAGGGCGTTGTCCCCTATCGTTGAAGGAAAATATAGATCTCCTCTTGCCATGATTTTTGGCGGAGCAAAGATGGATACAAAAATTGGTGTGATGAAGAATTTTGTTGGTGTGGCCGATACTTTTTTGGTAGGTGGTGCTTTGGCCAATACTTTTTTGGCGGCGAAGGGTGTCAATGTCGGCAGGTCTCTGTATGAGCCAAATGAGGTCGCGACTGCTATTAAAATTATGGAGGCGTGCGAGGGGTCAAAAACTAAAATTATTTTGCCAGTTGATGTGGTGGTAGCTGATTCCTTGGGTGAGGATGTGGGTACTGACTGTGTTGGTGTTGAGGAGGTTGGTGATAGGCAGATATTTGATATTGGTCTAAATACTGCGGAAAACTTTAAGTCGATTGTGAGTTCTTCACAGACAGTGATTTGGAATGGGCCACTTGGTGTAAATAAGTATGAGATTTTCAGAAAAGGTTCAGATTTTGTGCTGAATTCATTAGTTGAGTTTGAGGGTGTCAGTATTCTAGGTGGTGGAGATACTATTGACTGTATGAAAGCTGCAGGATTTGAATCTAGCGATTTCACGCATGTTTCGACGGGTGGAGGAGCGTGCTTGGAGTATTTGAGTGGCCTTGAACTTCCGGGGCTTAAAGTTTTGTGTCGTTAGGTTTGGTCAAAGTAGTGTTGAAGTATTGCCTGTGCGGCGTAGGCGTCTCGGCCTAAGTGGTTGGTTTTTTGTTTTTTTGATTTTATGCTGATGTCTTGTATTAGGGTGTCGGCCTGATAGGAGGTGTATCGTTCATCTACCTCAATGATCTCAAGTTGTGGTAGGGTTTGAAGAAGCTCTTGTTGAAATTTTTTGAGGTCATTCATAATTGGGTTGTCGGGATAGTTGGGGTTGTTTAAAGGCAGTCCAATGACAATTTTTGTGATTTGATGATCAAGACAAAAAGCCGCAATTGATTGCGCGGCTTCTTTTGTTGATGTGTTTGTCAGTACGCTTCTGGGAAATGCTATTTTTAATTCTTCTTCTCCAGTGGCTAGTCCTATTCTCTTGCTTCCGTAGTCTAAGGCGAGAATCATTTGCTTGCGTCTACTGTTACGGTGATTTCGGTGTTTGCTTCACCTCCAAATGAAACGGAAATCTTGTGTTCTCCAATTTCCTTAATTGTTTCCATTTTGATGAATTCGCTATGTAGCTCGACTCCAGATTCTTTTTTTACGGCCTCAATTATTTGATCTTCGGATATTCCAGCATATAGCTTGCCATTTTTTGAGGCTTTTTCTGTGAATTTAATTGTGATTCCAGCTAGCTGCTTGACGATTTTATCAGCGTTTTTCTTAGTGGCTTGGACTTTTTCTACTTGGTTTTCTTGTCTTTTTAACGCAACTTTCTTGATGCTTGGGGTGGCCATTACGGCATCACCTTGCGGATATAAATAGTTTCGGAAATATCCTCTTCGGACTCTTACGAGTTCTCCTCTTCGTCCAAGGTTAGCAACATTCTTGTTAAGTACTACTTCTATTTGCATTTGATTTTAGGGTTAAAGCCATATATTGATACAGATTTTTATATTGCTTGTAAAGAAAATTTTTATCTATTGGTGAATTTCCAATTGCTGATATCAGAGTAGCGATCGCTGGCGAAAACAACACCATTCATGGTGAGGTTGCCGACTTTCTTATCGCTGGCGTAGTAGTATACTGGTCGGTATAGGAAAATTGCTGGGATGTCTTGCTGGATTTGAGCGGCAAGTTCTAATAATTTTTCATTTTGTCTTTCGCTGTCGAGGGTGGACCGGATGTCCTCAATCAGGCTGTCAACTCGGAAGCTTTTGTAGTTCGAGAGGTTTTGTCCTAGTGGACTTGCCTGGCTGGAGTGCCAATATGAGTATGTGTCGAGGTTGTAGCCGAGGCTTTGGCCTACAAGAAGCATATCGTAGCTTCTGTTTTTAATTCTTTCTTTAAAGGTGTTTTGGTCTAAAAATTCGAGGTTGATTTTTACGCCGATGGATTCCCATGACTCTTTTAAGTATTTTATTACTTCAGTTGACTCTTGAAGTTGGCGGGTGCCGTCAGGGTAGGAACGGGCAATTAAGGTGAATTCGAGGGCGTTGCCTTGTGAGTCGTAGCGATACCCGGTGTTGTCGGTATCTTCAGCCTTGTATGAATATCCGGAGTCCTTGAGGGCACCTTCTGCTTCAGTCTTGTTGGGCTGATATAGCCATTCATCTTGGTTGAGTTGCATGAGGGGAGTGTCGACGGCTATTTTATTGGGTAGATTGGACATGAGGTCTTCCTTATCAATGGCTTTTTGCAGTGCTAGCCTTACTTTCTGCTTATCTTTGAGTGCTTCACTTTCGAGGTTGAAAAATACTGCGGTGTATTGTGGTAATTCGTATTGTTGAAGGGAAAATCGTTCGTTCTCTTTCACTTGATCGATAAACTCTTCGGTTACCTTAACTATACCGTTGACGACATTGTCTTCTGCGATGAGTTGAGCGCTAGTGGGGTAGGATATGAGTCTTACTGTTTCTATTTCAGATATTGGTCCGTAGTATTTTTTGTTTTGTTGCAAGACTACCTGCATTCTTCCGTCAGGATAGCTCTGTACTGGCTCTTCCATTCTATAGGGGCCGGTGCCGATTGGTTTTTTATTGAATTCGTTAACGAGAATTTCCTCTATTGGTATGTTGCCGAGTATGTGTTTTGGAAGGATTCCGGTTGTGAAATTGGCGATAAAGAAGGTGTTTGGTTTCTCGAGGATGAATTTAATCGTTCTATTATCGGTTTTTTCAATTTTTACCTCGGATAAGTTAGCCTTTAGTATTTCGTTCTGAAAGGCTGGTGATCCGATAACATCTTGGTATGTAAAATAGACATCATCTACGGTAAATGGCGCGTCATCATGCCAGAAGATGCCGTCTCTTATGGTGAAGGTATATTCTGTTTTTTCTTCGTTGATACTAAGTGTCGCGAGGTCGTCAACGATGTTGCGCTTTTCCTTGTCGTATTTCATTAAGCCAGAAAATACGAGCCTTGATGCTTCGCGATCGGCCTCGTTATATTCTATGAAAAGAGGATTGATGTTTTGAAATCCGGCTTCGCTGACAATTCCTTCGGTGTAGATGTTTGGTTGGCCAAAATTAAACAGACCATATGGGAATACGGTGATTTTTACTACCATTAGAAGTAGTAAGACAATGCCAAAGAGACTAATGAGTTTGTCTCTTTGGTCGTAAGACTTAATTGTTTTCGCAATGATTGAAAACATTTTAAATAAAGAAAAAGGCAATAGAGTTGGCAACAAAGATTATTGCTAGGACGATTGTGGCATTGAATAAAACTTTTTCTGCGCCACGCTTGCTAGGGACGAAATTGCTAGCTCCTCCCCCACCGATCGCGGCCGAGAATCCGCCTCCTTTGTTTTGGGTAAGAACTGCAAGTGTAAGTAGTATTGCTACTACGACCTGAATTGTAATTAAGAGTGATTCCATTTTGTTATTTGATTACTAAATTTATTATCCAGTTGATTAATCCGAAGACTAGAGCACCTATAACATAGGTTGTGGTATCTTGGAAGCTCAAAGTGACATCTTGGAATTGAATTATAGTGATAATGTAGTTTAAAAGCCATAGGATGAAGGCGTTGATCACTATAAGCATAAGTCCACCACTTAGGGCTATGAGGGGTAATGAAAATATTTTTAGTGCTGGTTTAACAAAGGAGTTTAGTATCCCTACTATAATGGCTGCTATGATGAAAAATGTGAGGCCGCCGGTGTAGCTGATGCCGGAGACAAGCTTGGTTAGGAAGTATAGGGCAATTCCATTTGCCATTATGGAGATGATTGGTGCAAGGATAATAGACATTTTTTTGTGGGTTATTTTTATTTGGAAATTACTATGCTTACTGACATGGAATATGGTGATAATTTGATTGGTTTGGCTTGTTGTATGTCGGATAGGTGTAATTCCTTGGCAAGGGTTTCAGTTTTTATGTAGTCTTGGTGAGAGTTGATGATGCTTCTGAGGTCGTCGTTGTCGGTATGAGCAATTATGATTATTCGATCATCAACATTGAAATTTTCTTCCTTGCGGGTGTCCTGTATGTGCCTGATTATGTCGCGAGCATAACCTTCGGCTTCAAGATCCGGGGTAATAACCGTATTGAGTGTTATGGCGACTCCATCATCGTGTGCGAGGTTCACTCCTTCTTTACCTTGTATTTTTAGTTCAAACTCCCCTTCTTCCAATAGGTGTCCGCCGATTTGGACTTTTCCGTCTAGGGTGAGCTCGTATTTGCCGTCTCGAGCATCTTGAATGATTTTTTGTACTTCACTGCCAAGCTTGGGGCCAATGATCGATGCGTTAATCGATATGGTTTTACAGATTAGGTCGTGAGCATTGGTTGTGATTTCTACTTCTTTGATATTGAGTTCTTCTTTGATAACTTCAATTTCAGATTTAGTGATGCGGTGAAAGTCATCTTCTTCGAGTATTATTTCGGCGTTGGACAGAGGTTGCCGGACTTTTATTTTCTCCTGTGCTCTTATGCTGTGTCCGAGGTTGATTATTTTGCGGACGATGGCGGTCGTTCGATTGAATTCATGGTCGATGAAGTTGGCGTGTGCCTCTGGCCAATCTTCGAGGTGAACAGATTTTGAGTCGGTGAGGTTTCTGAAAATTTCTTCGGCAATAAATGGTGTGAAGGGCGCTATGATTTTAGATAGTTTTGTCAGAACATAGTAGAGTGTTTGGTAGGCTTGGTCTTTGTCGGTGTCGTTTTCAGATTTCCAGAAACGGCGGCGGCTTCTTCGGATGTACCAGTTTGTCAGTGAGTCAATGAAGTTGACGATTGGTTCGGCGGCTTTTTGAAGGTGGTATTGGTCGAGCTCGGTGGTTAGGTGCTGAGTGAGAGCTTCCAATTCTGAAATGATAAAGCGGTCGAGAGAGTGTGATACTTCTGGAGGATTTGTGCGGTTGCTGTCTTTTGGCTCCCAGTTGTCAATGTTGGCGTAGGTTACAAAGAAGGAATAGGAGTTCCATAGTGGGAGAAGTATTTTGCGGACAACTTCTTCGACGCCGCGTTCTGAAAACCTTAGGGCTTGCGCTCTGACTACAGGTGAGTTCATAAGGTAGAGCCTGAGGGCGTCAGCGCCGTAATCTTCAAATACCTTATTTGGATCAGGGTAATTTTGGAGTCTTTTACTCATTTTTTTACCATCTTCAGCCAGTATCAATCCGTTGACTATTACATTCTTAAATGGTGCTTTGTTGAAAAGTGCCGTACCTAAGACGACAAGTGTGTAGAACCAGCCGCGTGTCTGATCAAGCCCTTCGGCAATAAATTCGGCCGGAAAATTGGCGTCAAACATTTCTTGATTTTCGAAGGGGTAATGATTTTGGGCATATGGCATGGCCCCCGATTCAAACCAGCAGTCTAATACTTCTGGGATCCGGTGATATTTTTTGCCATTTTTAATGATGATGATGTTGTCGACGAAGTGCTTATGAAGGTCGGTAACTTTTTGCTCTGTAAAGTCTTCAAGCTCTTTGATGCTTCCGATGCAGATCATGTCGTTTTCGTCATCTTCGGCGATCCAAACTGGGAGTGGTGCCCCCCAAAAGCGGTTACGGCTTATGCACCAATCGCGAGCGTTTTCGAGCCATTGTCCAAAGCGTCCATTTTTAATGTCGTCGGGTACCCAGTGGGTATCCTGATTGGCTAAAAGCATTTGTTCCTTTATTTTTTCGACATTTACAAACCATGAACTGGTGGCGTAGTTGATGAGTGGCGCGTCGGTTCTCCAGCAGTGAGGGTATGAGTGTTTGTATTTTTCGACTTTCCAGATTTGATTGTTTTCTTGGCCGTATTCAATGATTTTGCGTTCGGCTTCTTTGAAGTGCATTCCTGAGTAATTCTGTGCCAAGTCGTTGAAGTGTCCGCTCATTTCCAGGTCGAGAATGAAGGGTAGTCCAATTTTCTGTACGGCTTCCATATCAACTTCACCGTAGGATCCATTAATGGTTACTATTCCGGTACCGCTGCTGGTTTCTACATAATCGGTGGCGTGTACTTTGTAGGCATTTTGGTTGTTTTTAACTTCAGGGAGGTCTTTGTAGTAGTCGACGATGGGGTGATAGCTTTTGTTGACCAGTTTTTCGCCTTTGAATTCTTCGAGAATTTCGTATTCTTCGATTCCGCTGAGGATTGTTTCGAGTTGTTCTTTGACGAAAACTATTTTTTCATCTCCGACTTGCACTTTTAAGTAGGTGTGGTCGTCGCCAATTGCTAATCCCATTGTGCTGAGAGTGCTCCATGGGGTTGTGGTCCAGGCTAGAAGGTAGGTGTCGGGTTCGTCTTTCAGTTGAAACTTCCAGGTGACGGCGGAGTCCTTGACTTCTTTGTAACCCAAGCTGACCTCAAAGTTTGATAAGGGAGTTGCTAAGGGAGGAGAGACCCACATTACTTTGTGTCCGCGATATATGAGGTCTTTGTCCCATAGTTGTCGGAAAACCCACCATATTGATTCCATGTATTCGGGGTCCATTGTTTTGTAGTCGTTTTTGAAATCTACCCAGCGTCCCATGCGTTCAACGGTGGCTTCCCACTCAGCGGTATATTGCAGGACATCGGCGCGGCATTGTTCGTTGAATGCAGCGATGCCAAATTTTTCTTCTATTTCTTTTTTACTGGTGAGGTTGAATTTTTTTTCGACAACATTTTCAACGGGAAGTCCGTGACAGTCCCATCCAAAGCGTCGGTCTACTCGATACCCTCGCATTGTTTGGTATCGTGGGATGACATCTTTAATTGTGCCGGCAAGAATGTGTCCATAGTGTGGTAATCCAGTCGCAAAAGGCGGGCCATCATAGAAGGTGTAGCGTTTGTCGGCTGGGCGATTGTCTATTGATTGCTGAAATATGTTTTCCTTTTTCCAATATTCGAGGAGTTTTTTTTCAACGGAGGGAAGAGGTGTTTTTGGGTCTACTGGTTTAAACATTTTTTTGATTTTCTTACTGTCTTAAATTCTGTGATTGGAATATTACTATTTATAGCTCTAATTGAAAACACTTTATATCTAGGGTGTTTTGCTTTTTGGGGAAGTCCTATCCGCATCCGTTGCAGGTGCCACAGCCTTTTGGTCCGCAGCCTTGCTCGCCGGATGAGTATTTCAGTTTATAGTCAGAGACTAGTTTTGAGGCCATGCCGATGTACTTTTCGGGGGTGAGGCTAAGTAGTTGCTCTTTGTCTTCGTTAGGTATGGAGAGGGTTTCAATGAATGTTTGTACGGCTTCTTGGTCAATCTTTTCTCCTCTGGTCAGGTCCTTTAGCTTTTCGTAGGCTTTAGGAATGTGGTTTTTTCTCATGACGGTCTGGATCGGTTCGGCTAATAATTCCCAGTGGTCTTGGAGGTCTTGGCTGATTTTGTCGTGGTTGACTTCGAGCTTGTTAATCCCTTTGAGTATTGACTTAAATGAGAGAATGGTGTGAGCACAGGCGCTGCCAATATTTCGTTGGGCAGTAGAGTCGGACAGGTCTCGCTGAAGTCGTGATATGGGGAGTTTGTTTGCTAAATGCTGAAAAAGTGCATTGGAAATTCCAATATTTCCTTCGGCGTTTTCGAAATCGATTGGGTTTATTTTGTGGGGCATGGTGGAGGATCCGATTTCTCCTTTATTGGTTTTTTGATTGAAGTATCCGAGGCTGATGTATGTCCAAAAATCTCGCGATAGGTCGAGAAGGATGTTGTTGATTCTGATGAAGAGGTGGTAGAGCTCGGCTTGGGAGTCGTGTGGTTCAATTTGTGTTGTGTAACTATTGGCTTTTAGGCCCATTGCTTGGACAAATATGTTGGTGGCCTTGGACCAGTCTATCTCGGGGTAGGCTATGAGGTGGGCGTTGAAATTGCCTACTGCTCCATTCATTTTGCCCATAAAAACATTTTTCATTTCGAAATTTTTCAGCTGGTTTTCAATACGGGAGACAAAATTGATTACTTCTTTGCCAAGTGTCGTCGGGGAGGCTGGTTGTCCGTGGGTACGAGATATCATGGGAACATCTTTGTTGCTTTGTGCCAGATCGAAGAGTTCTTGTAGTATGGTTTTTAGTGTGGGGAGGTACTCCATGGAGGTAAAATCCTTGACCATGAGAGCATAGGCAAGATTGTTGATGTCTTCGGAGGTGCAACCAAAATGTACAAACTCGTCATATTCTTCGATTTCGGTTCCTTTGATTTTCTCTTTTATGAAATATTCGATGGCTTTAACGTCGTGATTGGTTTCACCTTCAATTGTTTTCACTTCGGTGGCTGATTTCTCGTCGAACTTTTCGTATATTTGTCTTAATAGTCGGAGGTCTTGAGGGATGAACTTTTTTGTACCTTTGAGTTGGAGGTCGTTGAATAAGTAGATTAGCCATTCTATCTCGATCAGCACTCGGTATTTCATTAGTGCGGCTTCTGAAAAATAGTTGGATAAAGAGTTGAGGCGTTCTTTGTAGCGCCCATCAAGTGGCGATATGTTGAATAGCATTAAGGTATCAATTAAATGATTGTTTTATTTTTTGAATATGAGCAGTGACTTTGTGTTGCAGGTCTTGGTCGCGAAGTGCGAGGATTCGGATTGCTGCCATTGCAGCATTTTGAGGGTCAATCACTGTTAATACAGGGGTGTCGCTTGGCATTTGCAGGGTGCTGTTGATGTTCACCATGAAGTCAGATTTGTCGCTGTGGGGTGGGCAGGCTATGACTGGATGAATGCTATTGGCGGCGACTACGCCAGATAGGCCGTTGGATCTTCCAGCTAGTGTTATGTAGACGAGGTTTTCAATGTCTTTATTGTTTTGTGTGACTATGTTGTAGACCAATTCGGGAACTTTATGTGCGGAGGCCACTTTGATTTGATAATCAATCCCCCACTCATCAAGGTGTTGGGTGATTTTTTTTGTAAAATCGAGGTCTGTTTTTGAGCCGAGAAGAAATTGTATTTTCATGTTTACAGATATTTATTAAGGTTTTTAGTGATGCGTTCAAGGATGTTGCCGCTTTCGGCGTTGAAATTTTGCCCGGTGATTAATTCGTAGGCTTCGATGTATCTTCTTGCTGTTTCAATTTTGATATCATCAGGTATTTCCGGCACTTCCCCTTCTCCGGTAAAATTGTTTTGGGCTAGCCATTCTCGTAAATATTCTTTGTCTATTTTTTTCTGGGGTTCTTCCTTGTGAAATCTCTCGGCGTATTCATCGGCAAACCAGAAGCGTGAGGAGTCCGGTGTGTGGATTTCATCTATTAGGACTATTTCGCCACTGCTTGTTTTCCCAAATTCATATTTTGTGTCAACGAGAATTATTCCTTGTTTCGCGGTTATTTCGACGCCGCGTTGGTAAAGTGCTAGTGATATGTTTGATAGATGGTTGAATTCATCGGCTGTTAGCAGCTGTCGTTCTATTAATTCTTGACCGGAAACGGATTCATCATGGTCGCCATGTGCCGCTTTGGTGGAGGGGGTGACTATTGGTTTTTCAAATTTTTGATCTCTTTTGAGGCCTTCGGGAAGGATGTTGCCGCAGAAGTTGCGGACTCCTTTTTGGTAGTGGGTCCAGGCGCTAGTGCTGGTCACTCCGGTGATATAACCGCGGACTATCATCTCTACGGGTAGCGGAGTGCATTCCTTGGCAACAACGACATTGGGGTCGGGATATTCTATGACATGGTTGCCGATGATGTCAGAGGTGTTTTCAAACCAAAATTTAGCAAGTTGGTTTAAAACTTGTCCTTTGAAAGGAATAGTAGTGATATTTTTGTCAAATGCGGAGAGTTTGTCGGTAACGATGATTATTCGTCGTCCATCTTTGCTGTAATTGTCCCGTACTTTGCCTTTGTATTCCTTTCCTAGGCCCGGAAAATCGGTACTCTGAAGCGTGTGTGAAAGTTGGCTTTTGATAATGTCATGGTTGATCATAGGCTGGGGTTAGGTTGTCATTAAATTAACATTAATGAAAAAACTTCTCCATTATATTTTACTTTTTTGTCGGTTTTGCGTAGCTTTAAAGGGAGAGGGATGAATTATTATTACTAATATTGGAAACAAATGGACTTTATTATCAGTGATTTGGATAGTGGGGTGAGGATCGATTCGTTTTTGACGGAGCGGCTTGATGGTGTGTCGCGGAATAAAATTCAGGGCGTTATTAAGAAGTCCGAGGTTTTTGTGAATGGAGTGGTGGTGAAGAGTAATTATATTTTAAGGTCTGGGGATATGGTGGTGGTGCCGGAGATTCTTTTTGCTAAGGAGGATGAAGGTGACGAGGGTGGTCGTCGGATGGAGGAAAGTACCGTCAGCGGGGTGAGGAAAATTTATGAGGCCGAAGATTATATGGTTGTGGATAAGCCAAGTGGTATTCTTGTGCATCCAAGTGAAAGGGGTGGTGAGGATTCGCTGGTGAATTTGTTTTGGGATGAAATTGGTGATGATCTTAAGGCTTTTAATCAGCTGAGGCCCGGTATCGTGCATCGCTTGGACAAAGACACTTCAGGGCTTTTGATTATAGCTAAGACAATGAAGGGGTATAAGTTTTTTGTGGATGTTTTTAAAAAGAGGAAAATTGATAAATTTTATTTGGCGCTGGTGCAGGGGGTGCCAAATTATAAGGAGGGATGGGTTGATTCGCCGATCGGGAGAAGTGGTGCTGATAGGAAAAAGATGGCGGTTGTGAACGAGGAGGATGGGAAAAATGCTTTAACTAAATATCGAATTCTGGAGTCTTACAGCTGGGCACAAAATTCACTAACTATGCTTGAGGTTAAAATTGAAACTGGTCGGACGCATCAAATAAGAGTCCATCTGGCGGCAATTGGTCACGCTGTTGTTGGTGATAGGGTGTATGGGAGTGCTGGGTTTGTGAGAAAGGTGAAAAAGGAGCTAGGACTTGAGAGGCAATTTCTGCATGCTTTTAGGTTGGCCTTTACGGATTGTGATGGTAAGAAGCAGCTTTTTGAAAGCGCACTTCCTGATGACCTTAGTGGGATTATATCAAAGGTAAACGAGGCGTGATGGTAGATGAGGCGTAATTGTTTTTGAAAAAACCATCATTTTGCGTGATGGTTTTTTATGTGGAGTGTTTTTTGTAGGACGCCTTATTTGACTGCTTTGATTCCTGTGATTTCTAGCTTGGTGATCTCTTGACGGTGTCCTTGTGTTTTCTGGTAACGCTTTTTGGCTTTCATTTTGAAAACTCTGATTTTTTCACCACGGAAATTGTCGACAACTTTGGCTTCCACTTTATAATCTAAGAGAGGTGTACCTACGTGGGTTTCGGTTTTTTCACCGACGAGCAGGACTTTATCAAGGATTACGGTGTCACCTTCGGATGCTTCAAGTCTTTCAATCTCGATGTGATCTCCGGGCTGTACTTTATACTGTTTTCCTCCAGTTTGTACGATTGCGAACATGTTTAGTTGTTGTTATAGGCTTGGTGATTTTATGGAAAGGTGAATTGCTAGTCAAGCTAAAGTAATGTGTTCTTGAAGTTTTGTGAATGCTTCGTTGAATATCGCTTCCAGTTCTTGTAGTTCTGGGGGGGTGAAATTGTGGAGTACGAATGAGGATAGGTCTTGTTTTTCAGGGGCGTGGATTCCTCGGCTTTCAATGCCTATTTTTAATCTAGGGAAAGCGGTGCTTCCTAATTCCTGAATGATTGATTTCATGCCATTGTGGGTGCCGGCGGTGCCGGAGTTCTTAATTCTAATGGTCCCTAGTGGGAGGTCGATGTCGTCAAATACAATGATGGTGTCGGCTGGCTCGGTTTTATAAAATGCGACAACGCTGTTTGCGGCGTGTCCGGATAAGTTCATGTAGGTCTTGGGTTTTACGAGAAGTAGGGGTGTGTCCCCTAGTGTTATGTTTTGAATCCAAGCTTTAAATTTTTTTTCAAATTTCCATTCGGGTGTGATTTGCAGTTTCTCGAGCATGAAATCTAGGAACATAAAGCCAACATTGTGACGCGTAAGTTGGTATTCGGGCCCAGGGTTGCCTAATCCAATTAATATTTTCATTTGCGATAGGGAATGTTAAATCCTTTAATACGAATGATGTCGCCGTAGTTGGCGCCTTTTTTTTCAATGGCATCTTGGATTCCAAGTCTTGATATGTAGTGATACATTCTTTCGAGTCCTTCGGGGTTACCGAGATCTGTCATGACCATTATTTGCTCAATGCGGTGTCCGGTGATCATGAAGACATTGTGGTCGCCTTCTTTGAGAATTTCGCTAAGCTGGTATTTTCCTTTTTCAAGGTGTGGCCTTAGTACCGGAGTTTTGATAATCGGTTGAGGTTTTGGCTTGCTGCGTTCAACCTGTAGTTTTTCAAGTATTTTGTAAACGAGTTGTTTTATTCCGTCGGTTGTGGCGGCTGATACAACAAGAGCTTTGGGGCTGAAGAGTTTTGATTTTTCAGTGATTTCCTCCGGAGTTAGGAGGTCGGATTTGTTGATTGCGATGATTTCTGGTTTTTTGTAAAGGTCGGCGTCGTATTTTTTGAGTTCTTTCCTCACTGTTTGGTGGTCTTTTTTGATATCGGAAGATGTGCCGTCAAGGAGATGTACGAGAATGTTGTTTCGTGAGATGTGTTTGAGGAATTGGTGTCCAAGTCCTTTTCCTTCGCTGGCGCCTTCGATTAATCCTGGAATGTCGGCGACAACAAATGATTCTTCGCTACTGCCACCAAATTTTTTCATGTCAACAACTCCGAGATTCGGTACGATTGTGGTGAAATGATAGGCGGCTATTTTGGGTTTTGCATTACTGATTACTGATATTAGTGTGGATTTTCCGGCTGAGGGCAGTCCAATAATTCCAACATCGGCAACCAGTTTAAGTTCGAGGATGATGTCTCTTTCTTCTCCCGGTTCTCCTTTTTCGGCAAACTTTGGAGCTTGATGGGTGGAGCTGACAAAGTGGACATTTCCTTTTCCTCCGAGTCCGCCTTTGGTGATTATTACTTGATCGCCGTCATGATTGAGGTCGGCGTACATTTCAGTTTTTTGTTTATTGAAGACCATGGTTCCCGGTGGTACTTCTAAGATGAGGTGTTCACCATTGCGTCCATGCATTTTTTTTCCCTTTCCGGGGGTGCCATTTTCGGCATTGTAGGCTTTTTTGTTAGTGTAGTAGCTGAGGGTGTTAATATGGGGATTGACCTTGATGATAACGCTTCCGCCCCTTCCGCCATCTCCCCCATCGGGCCCTCCTTTGGGCACAAATTTTTCTCGACGAAAACTGGCGCATCCGTTTCCACCCTTGCCGGCAATTACTTTGATCTGTACTTCGTCTGAGAACATGTGATTATTTTTTAAGTTTGAACTCAGGGTAGACTGGTTTTGATTTTTTTTCTAGAGATTTAGTGATTGTTTTAATAAATTTCTATGGATTTGGAGCTTTAAGTTTGGTAGATTGGCGAAGCGTTTATGCCCAGGTGGTGGAATTGGTAGACACGCGAGACTCAAAATCTCGTTCTAGCAATAGAGTGAGGGTTCGATTCCCTCCCTGGGCACCAAGTTGTATTATTTTTTTATGTTTGAATCGCTTGTAAATTTTATTCTGGATCTTACTGCGACCTGGGGATATTTTGGGGTTTTCTTTTTGATGGTGATTGAGAGTTGTGCATTTGTTCCTTTCCCTTCCGAGGTGGTGATTGTTCCGGCGGGAGTGCTAGCTTACAGGGGTGAGATGAATATTTTTGTTGTAATATTTCTTGGAACATTGGGAAGTGTGGTCGGGGCGTTGGTAAACTATTATTTTTCTCTTTATGTCGGGCGAAAGGTGCTTTATCGATTTGTAGATAGTAGGATGGCGAGGTTTATGTTTTTGGATCGTGAAAAATTGGAGAAGGCCGAAGCTTATTTTCGCAAGAATGGTGAAATGACTACTTTTGTGGGGCGGCTTATTCCCGGGGTTAGGCAGTTGATATCTTTGCCGGCGGGGCTGGCTAAAATGAAGGTTGGTAGTTTTGTGTTTTTTACGGCTTTGGGTGCCGGTTTATGGGTGACGGTTTTGGCGGTTCAGGGATGGTATTTGGGGAAGTATGGAGATGTTATAGGAGAGTGGATTGAGAGCAATTGGATATGGGCGGTGTTGTTGTTGGTTTCAGTAGTTGTGTTGTGGGTTTTCAAAAGTAGAATATGGGTTTTTATCAGAGGGATTAGGGCAGAGAAGAAGGTTTAGCCTGGAATTATCCTTCGGTTATTCTTTTGCTGCGAAGTTTGCGGTTGAAGGTAATGGCAAATCGGTGCGCTTCATCGCGGGCTCTTTGAAGTAGTTGTAGGGCTTCTTCGGATTTTGGGAGGATGATCGAGGCGGATTCATTTGGTATGAAGATTTCTTCGAGTCTTTTGGCCAGAGATATGTGAGGTATGTCGTGAAGTTTGAGTTGGTTGAGGACTGTTGTGGCTGATTTGAGTTGTCCTTTACCGCCGTCAATGACGATGAGGTCGGGGTTTTGAGAAAATGAGGCGTCTTCCCTGTGCTTGACCTTGTCGTAAACTAAATAATTTGTTGGGTCGGTGTTGTCGGAGTCTTCGAGTTTGTCAGAGATATGTGGTGAGAATTTTTTGATCTCTTCGAAGCCGATCTTGAGGAGGTGTTCTTTTTCTTTTGGGGTGAACTGGATGTAGAAGCGGTTGCTTTTGCTCTTTTTGGTGGCGTTTCTGATGAGGTCTGCTTGGAGTTGAAGGGCGTTTTCGGGCGTGCTCCAGAGCTTTGTGATTTGCGAGTTTTTTTCGGAGATGTTTTTGAATTCGATAATGGCAACAATTTTATTTTCGGCGGTGGTGTCTTTGTATGTGAGTTGGGTGTAGCCGTCTTGGTCTATTTTGAAGCCGTTTTCGATTAAGGTGGGGGTATCTCTTTTCAGGGCTTTTCCGAGTTTTAGGTTTTTCAGGTGTTGGGTTGAGGCGATCTTTAGGAGGCGCCGGTATAACACTTCTTCCATGGATTTGAAGTCGTCAGGCTTGTTTTTGACTGTGCGTAGCTTGAACTGGCGGTAATGTTCTTTGGCGGGGACGCCATTTATGAAGACGACCATGGAGGCGACGGTGTCGGTGCCGCTGAGGTGTGAGATGTCATAGCATTCGATGCGTTTTAGTTTGGTTTTGATGTTTAGTATTTTTTGGAGGCTGTCGGCGGCTTTTTCGGTTAGTTGGCTTTCTTCTTGCCAGTTGAATTTTTTGCGGTCGGCGTATATTTGAGCATTTTTCAGGCTCATGTCGAGAAGTTTGGATTTCTTGCCCATTTGGGGGACGGTGATGCTGACTTTATAATCTGCTGATAGTGTCATTTTCTCGATGATTTGTTTCTGGTTTTCAAGGGGGTGCGGGATGATAATTTCTGAGGGAATGCTGTCTGAAAGCTCGTAGTATTGAGTGATAAAGGCTTCAAGGACTTCGGGGCTTTCTGTGTTTTCCTCAATTTCTTCGGCGGTGAGTATAAAGTTGTCTTGGCCGATGAGTTTGCCGCTGCGGATTTGAAAGAGGTTGAAGTAGGCTTTGTTTTGGATGATGCAATAATTGATGATGTCTTGATTTTCGTCGTTGAAGGTTTCGACTTTCTGTTTTTCGGTGATGTCGCGTATTTTTGTGATTTTGTCACGTGTTTTAGCGGCTTTTTCAAACTGTTTGTTGGTGGCTTCGGCGAGCATTTGTTTTTCTAGGACGGCAATTATGTCGCCTGGTTTTCCGAGAAGGAAGTTTTCGACTCCGGCGACGATTGTTTGGTATTCTTGGATGGTGGTGTTGCCGGTGCATGGGCCGACGCATCTTTTGATGTAGTAGTCTAAGCAGGGATATTTGATGACTTTATTGGTTACTATGACTTTGTTTTTACCGGGGGTTGCGTCTTCGATCAGCTCGATTCCGAGGGCGCAGTGGCGATACGGAAATATTTTTTTGAGAAATTTCAAGGTGTCTTTTACGGTGCCAGCTTGCGTTTTGGGGCCGATGTATTTTGCTTTGTCTTTTTTGGGATTTCTGACGACATGGATGCGGGGAAATTGTTCTTTGCTGATGCGGATGTAAACGAAACTTTTATCGTCTTTTAGGAGGATGTTGTATTTGGGGCGGAATTGTTTGATGAGGTTGCTTTCGAGGATGATTGATTCAAGCTCGCTGTCGACTTCGGTGATGTCGACGCGTTTCATTTTTTCGAGGAGTTTTTTTGTGCGAGTGGAGTGTTCGTAGCCCGGCTTGAAATATTGGGTGAGTCTTTTTTTGAGGTCTTTGGCCTTTCCTATGTAGATTACGAGGTTTTCTTGATCTATCATTTTGTAGATTCCGGGGGCGTGTGGGGCCTTACTGACGAGTTCCTTGATTTGTTTTTTATCTAGCATGGGCTGAGTTTATATTTATTTTACTTTTTTGTCATGTTGGGGTTTGCTGTTATTATTTTTGGGTGAAATTTTATAAATATTGATGATGTCGGAGTTGGAAGATGTCTATTGGCAGAGAGTTGCTAAGTACTGCAAGCGGCTTCGAGTTGTTCCTTTTGTTAAAATGGTGGCGGTTTGTAATAGTTTGGCGATGGGAGATTTTGATGAAGATAGCGATATTGATCTTTTTGTGGTGGCGAGGCGCGGGCGGCTTTTTGTGGTGCGGTTTTTGATTACGATGATTATGCATTTGTCGGGTGTGAGGCGGCATGGGGAGAAGGTGAAGGGTAGATTTTGTCTGAGTTTTTTTGTGGATGAGAGAGCGGCGAATTTGGAAAAAATTGCGATTCAGGATGATATTTATCTGGCGAGGTGGGTGGTGAGCTTGTGGCCGGTAATTGAAGAGGAGCGGTATGGAGATGTTTTTGTGCGTGAAAATGAGTGGGTTTATCAGGGGCTAGTTAAGGGGCGTAGGGGGTTGAATCGCAGGAGGCTGCTAAAAGTTGGCGGAATTGGAGCGAAGGTGAGGTCGGGGTTGGAGTGGATTTTGGGGGGGAGGCTTGGGAATTGGGTGGAAAAACGGATGAGAGGGTGGCAGATTAGGAGATTTGAGAAAAAATTTGTGCCGACGGCGGAAAATAAGGATGGGGTGATTGTGAATGAGTTGATGCTGAAGTTTCATGAAAAGGATCGGCGGAGGGAGTATCGGGATGGGGCTTAGATTTTTACCCTGACCGCGGCACGCAAACGCGCAAGATCGCCATAATGAAGCAAAAAGTCGCCGTAGTAGCTCCACAAGCGGATGTGATGATGGTAATTACCGCAAGCAACTAACCAGTTTTCTATCAATGCGTCTACGTTAAGTACTGAGTATGAGTTGTCATCAACCACTTCATTTGTTTGAAGTTTTGCCATCTGTAGGGTCAGGTAGGAGTTAGCACCAGTTAATGGTTCGAGGCCTTCGTTTCTTAGTTTCTGGGCCCATTCTTTCAATATCTGACATTGCTTTTTCTTGCCTACATCAATTGCCGGATCTTGTTCGATGTTTTGTGCCCCGTCGACTATCAGGACTTCCCAGTCTTTTGTTTCCGGTACTCCATTGCTCCATAAGTAATTGTTTTCGGGGTCGTAGATAGTGGTGTCTCCTGTTAGTGGAGTGTTTATGGCGGCGAATTTGTCTTGTCGACTGTTTGGAGGGACTAGTAGGAGGGTTGGTTCCTTGAGCTTTGTGGCTTTGGCGAGAACTTCTGGTGTTAGCCCTTTTTTAATTTGTTCCCAGCTTGGGCAGCCGGTCATTGGCATTTCGTAGTGTTCCAGGACGGACTTCATGGTGGGATATTGTTCTTCCATTATTGGTAATAGCTCGCGCCCTGGGTATTTGGCATTTTCAAAGTTGGAGCCTTCCAATTGAGCCTGATTGAAATTTGCGTCCTTTAAATTACTATTGGCAAAGTTGCAATTTCTGAGATCTTGGCCAGATAAATCGACGCCTACAAAGACAAAGCGATAGAAATCGAGGTTAGAAAAGTCGCGAAATTTGGTGTCGTCGGGATTGTCGCCGGAGGTGTGATTGAGGAGGGTGTATAGGCATTGTGGAACTATTTTTTGTTGTCCTCTAATTAACCGCCCAACCCATTGGCTTGACCATGGGCTTGAAAGCAGTTCTTGATTAGTATATCTAATGATTTCAGGAATACTAAAGGTGGAATTGGAGGCCGCTAGCCGTAATATCCCGTGGTTTATTTCTTTGATTCGTTGCTTGAGGGTGGTGAGTTTGGTTGCGATTTCTTGCGATCTTTCTTCGTTAGTTGAGAGTTTATTTTCCGGGGAAAATTTTTTAAGAAGAGGAATTTTAGATAGGAGAGAGGGGGAGCCGTTGAGTCTTGCTTGGATTTTAGGATTTTCTTGAGCTATTTTGTCGCTTTCTTTTGTCAGGGCTGCGTGGAGACTTCTTGCGCCCTCACTTAGTTGTTGCAACCTTGCGAAAAGATCGTTCCATTGTTCACCATCTATTCTGTTTTCCTCTTTTTGGCTTTCGGCGATTTCCTTCATGTAGTGGAAGAACATCGGCCAGTCTTCCCAGAAAATTGTTGATTCTCTGGTGGGATTTTTTAGGAGTTGGGTTCCCTGGGTGATGATTTCTTTGGGGCGTTGACCGTTGAGGGTTTTGACGACTTTTTCCATCATGATTTCGAAGATCATGTCGTTTTCACTGGATTTCAGTTGGTGATCGATGTTGCCGTATAGGGCTTCGAGATTTTCTTTTTCTTCGGTGCGGACGATGTCTTTGGGGTGGCTGAGGCGGTCTCTTGAGAGGGTGATGGCGATTGCGAGGTTGTTTGGGAGTTTGAGGCAGATTTCTTCTTGTTGGAGGTAGTGCTGGTCGGGATCAAAGCCGTTGTCGTGGGTTTGGTTGAGTCCGGTGACAATTCTGAGTAGGCGGTCGCCGTGGGCAGGGTGAGATGTGAGTCTGGCGAGGGATTCCCAGACTTCGGGGCGTTTTGTTTTGATCCATTGAAGGCTGGGAGGAAGGTCGACGACAAGATTGCTTTTTCCTTTTCTGTCAACGAGGTATTTGAGGGCTTGTTCGTCCAAGAGGAAGTCCATGATGATGTCGAGGTCTTTTAGGATTGTAGGATCGGTTTCCCATTTGGCAATTTCTTCGTGTATGTCTGCAAGGACGAGCTGGTTGGCGAGTCTGATTTCTTGGAGTTTGCAGTGGGTGGGGTCGAATTCGGCGGGAGGCATGGGGGCTTTGGGGGTGGATGAGATTTCAGTGTTTGGGTGGATGAGAAGTTTTTGGAGATCTTGGTTGCGGATAGCGGCTTCGACTTCGTTGAAGAGCTGAGTGAGGTTTTTCCAATGTTGGCTTCTGATGATGTCGCGAAAGGAGATTGAGGATTTTTGGGATGGATTGCTGTGGCTGTTAATCATTTTCTCAACAGCCAGAGCCATTTTTTCCAGGGTTTGGAGTTTGTGATGGATATGGGCAATTTTTTTGTTGTCCTTGTCGTTGGTTAGGAGCTCTTTGCTGAGGAGTGGCAGCCAGGTGATGGCTTCGCTGATGCGGTCTAGGGTGGTGTGGATTTCGGTGATGATGGCGTCATCGGGCGTGAGGGATACTTGGACTTGGTGATTGATGGCGCTACTAAAGAGCTGCAATTCCGCGGAATTTTGCGTATGGGGTGTTGAAATTTTTTTGTGAGGTGGTTTTGGCCCGAGGCTTTCCATTGCAATGATTACATTGCAGCATTATACCATTTTCAGGGTAGTGTGTAAACACTAGGGCTGTTGAGCTCTGTTCTTGAACTTAAGATTGATTGATGTGCCGGTGAAGCCATATTCACTGCGGATTTGGTTTTCCAGATATCGGGGGTATGAGAAGTGGAGGTCACCGGGGTTTTTGAAGAATAGGGTGAATGTTGGTGGGTCGATTGCCACTTGTGTGGCGTACATGAATTTGGGTTTACGCACTTTTGAGCTTGCCGGCATGTGTTTGAAGGTGATTTTTTGGAAGAAGGTATTGAGTTGAGCTGTTTTGATGCGTTTTTCGCGTTCTTGTTTGATTTCGATGCTGAGGTCGAGAATTTTGAAGATGTTTTTTTTGTTCTTTGCTGAGATGAAGACTACTGGTGCCCATGGTATGAATGGGAATTTTTTTTGTAGTTGGCGTAGGACGCGTTCTCGGTCTTCTTCTCCTTCTTCGAAGAGATCGAGCTTGTTGACGGCAAGGATGATTCCTTTTTGAGCTTCAAGGGCGTGGGAGACAATGTGGGTGTCTTGGCTGGTGATTCCGAGATTACCGTCCATTAGTAATATGACGATGTCGGATCTTTCGATTCCTTGCATTGCTCGGAGGGCGCTGTATTTTTCAATGCCTCTTTCTATTTTGCCTCGGCGTCTCAGGCCGGCGGTGTCGATTAAGTTGAAGTTTTTGTCTTGGTAGCTGATGTGAGAGTCGATGCTGTCGCGAGTGGTTCCGGCTATATCTGAGACTATTAATCTATCTGATCCGAGAAGTCCGTTGATGAGGGATGATTTGCCGGCGTTGGGTTTTCCAAGAATACAGAGTCCTATTTCCGGGGTGCTGGTGTGTTCTTCTTCGTTGTCGGCCTTTTTAAATGAAAGTTTTTTGAGGTTGTCGGCTATTTCGGTTAAGAGGGTTTCTATCCCCAATTTATGGATGGCGGAGACTTTGATGGCTTCACCAAATCCGAGCTCATAGAGCCCATAGACGCGTTCCTCGAGCTGAGGGTTGTCGCATTTGTTGGCGACTAGGATGATTGGTTTTTTTGATTTTCTGAGGATGTCAGTTGCGGCGTAGTCGTCAGGGGTGAGTTCGTTGGAGATATCGAGTGTGAAAATGACCAAGTCGGCTTCAGCAATTGCGATGTTGGCCTGGGTTTGAATGTCTTCCTCGATGTCTCGTCCCTGGGCATCTTCAAGTCCCCCGGTGTCGACAAGTAGGGCTCGGTATCCTTCGATATCGGTGAGTTGGGTGATTCGGTCGCGAGTGGTTCCGGCGATGTCGCTGGTTATGGCTTTGCGTTTACGGGTTATTCGGTTGAATAGTGTGGATTTCCCGACATTGGGACGGCCGACAATGGCAATCGTTGGGGTGGACATTGGCTTGTTTTATTTATTGGTAAGTTATTGTAGTGCAGTTTTTGTTTTGGGAAAAGAGAAAGTTGAGGTTTTTCTTTTTTTATGCTATAATCTGGAGATTAATAGAACCTAGATGTCATTTGTAAAAAAACTTGTTAATTATATCGGCGTAGCGCTTTGTCTGGCGGTGTTCATGGGCGGCAGTGTAATGGCGGCTGGGGTTCAGTTGGATGCGGGGCTGGATGATGAGTTTCAATTTCAGATGGATCCGGGGCTGAGGGATCCCCTTGCGGATGAGGATGATCCGACGATGGGCGCGCCAATTACTGGGGATAATTCTGGTACATTGCTTCCTGGAACGGAAGCTACTGTAGACGAGTGTCTGCAATATATGTTGTGGGTAGGGATGAATCCAGTGACTGCTAGGCAGATAATTGCTGATAGGAGTGTTTTTAGTTTGAAGGTGGGTAATTTTACGGCCCCTCAGGTCGAATATAGTGATTTATTGGCTTGTGCTATTAAGACTGGTGATATTAAGCTTTGGATGGTGCCGTTCTTTATCAGATTTATACTGGAATTCGTTATTGGATTGGCAGGATTATTGGCGGTAGGGTTCATTGTGTATGGTGGCTTTCTATATTTATTTGCTGGTCTTTCGGAGAATAAGGATGCGGGAAAGGTGGCGATCAGAAATGGCCTGATTGGTATGGTTATCAGTTTGTTGGCTTGGGGAATTGTTTCAGTTGTGGTGCAGTTGGTCAGCTCATTCTAGCGATTGGCGTTCCATTTTTCCCATTCAGTGTGAAGGTGGTCTCTAAATTTCTTTTCAAATTGGTCGTGGTGAAACTTGAGGCTGTGTTGGCGGATTTTAGTTGCTGAAAAGTTTTCGATGTCTTTTTCAAAAAGTTGGATCGTCTCGTTGAGCGCTCCTGGGGTTTGTTGCTTGAAGTAGTAGCCAGTTTCGCCGTCAATGATGGTGTCTAGGGCGCCACCGGCTCCATAGGCAATGACCGGGCGTCCGGATGCCATGGATTCTAGAGGGGTAATTCCAAAATCTTCCAGCTGTGGAAATATTAGGGCTTTGGCCTGAGAGTATAGTTTTATTAGTTGGCTGTTGCTGGTGTGTCCTAGAAATTCGATATTCTTGTGACCGGCGGCTTGTTCCCTAAGATCGTTTTCGCTGATTCCGGTGCCAACAATTTTTAGGGGAAGTTTGTTTTTTTTGAAACTTTCTATCAGTAGGTCGAACTTTTTATAGGGGATGAGTCTGCCGACTGCCAGGTAATAATCTCCGATGTCTTCGTTTATTTCATATTCATTGGCATTGATTGATGGAAAAATGACGGTTGATTGCTTTTTGTAGTATTTATTGATTCTTCTTTGGGTTGTGGTGGAGTTGGAGATGAATGAGTCAACTCTTTCGGCTGAAAGCCTGTCCCAGATGCGTATTTTGTGAATTTGTTTTTTCCCAAAGTATTTGAGGAGGGGGTTCATTTTGTAGTCGGTGATATATTTGGTCCATTCGCCCCAGGCGTAGCGCATTGGTGCGTGGCAGTAGGAGATGTGTAGGGTTTCAGGTTTGGTGATAATGCCTTTGGCGCAGGAGTGCGAGCTTGAAATGACTATGTCAAAGTTGCTTAGGTCAAAATTCTCGTAAGCCTGAGGCATTAGCGACAGATATATTTGATGACGGTTTTTAGCTAGTGGCAATTTGTTGATGAAGGAGGTGTAGATTTTTGCTTTTTCAAAACCTTTTATTTTTTTAGGATTGTAGATTGATGTGAATATGGGGGCTTCGGGAAACATCCGGTGGAGTTGCAGATTGACCTTTTCAGCTCCGCCATATGTTGTCATCCAGTCGAAGACTAATGCTATTTTGGGGTTGTTTGTACTCATAGGATATATTTTTGTTTATCCTATTGGTTTTTTCCTTTAGGGGCAATTTAATTTGATTTTTAAATTCGGAAACTGTTGCCGTCGGTATATTTGTCGATTGGGTTTTCGTACTCTTTTCTGGGAGCGGGTTGCTGGGGGCTTTGAGTTGGTAGCGGAGCGATATTCTTTGGGGATTCTTCGTTTTTGTTTTTTATGTATTCGCTGATAACGCTTTGATCTTCTTGGTTGGCATTGAGTACGGTGCCGATGATTTTTTTATAGACGTTGTTGTTGTCGAGCTTGTCCATGGCTTTGGCTTGAAACATTTGGACAACTTTGTTGTGTGGATCGCGTTTAAGTAGGCGCTGGCAGATGTGAAGAACATCAACATATTTTGATTCTTCGAACCACATTGCTAGTAGTTCAAGTACTACTTCTTCGTCATTGGCAGCGAATTTGCTTTTGGTTACTTGCGTGATGTCGCTTGTTAAAACCAGATGTCCGGTTTTTCGATTTAGCAGGTATTTGAGGTAAATGAAGCCAATGATTACCATCATTACGCTTAAAACTAGGTTGTTGACTCCAAGTATGTAGTTGTTGACGGTATGAAAGCCGATGGCAATAAATAGTCCCGTGATTATGAATTCCTGTTGGTAAACATGGCTGGGGGGCAGTCTAAATATTTTGGCGAGAGTCCTGATGATAGGCTTGCGTTTACCAATTGCTTCTTCGGTTTTGCGCATAACCATTGAGTATTTCCCTAGTCCGTAGTAGTAGCCGAATATTCCGGAATAGATAATGTGGGCGCAGGTTGTGAAGATGCTTCGGAATATGAAGAGGGTGGCAATTTCCTTGGTTGTGCTGATGTCCATGTAAACATAGAGGTATATTATGTTTTCAATGAATGAAAAGCCGAGTGCGGATGCAATGCTGTATCTCATGGCTTGGCCGACTGTGTTGATGAGTGCTTTTTTCTTGTCTATTTTGACGATAACCGCCATTTTTAAGATTTCTTCGATTGCGGCAAAAAGTAGTAGCTGTAAGCCAATTAGGATTGGGGTGTTGTTGAACTGCTCCGAGAAAAATTTTAGCGGATTGAATTGGGAGAGAACGGAATCGGGACTAAATACACACCCCCATGCTCCTTGCAGAAGAAGGAAAAAGGGGGCAGTCAGACATCCGAGGAAGAATACCGCCACGATGAATCCTTTGTGTTTCTCTTGTTTTGAAAATATTAGATATAACCATACTAGTATTGGTGGTATGGCTAATAATGCGGCAATCAATAAATGCCGAGTTGGTGCTCCGGATAGGAAAGAGAAGGATTGAGCTACGCAATCAAGCATTTATTGGTTGTTTATGAGTCAATTTGTTTCACAACTCTACTGTTGTGTGGTGGTGTCTTCGGGTGAGGCAAAATTTATTTCGGGAATGTCAAATTCCCCTTCAGCTTCTTGGGGAGTGTTTTCTGGGGTAGGAGTGGGTTGCGGGGTCGGGGGTGTGACTGGTGGTTGTACCTCGGGTTGTGGGGCAGGAAAAGTCGGTGGGGTGGCTGGAGTTGGAGCTGGCTGTGCTTCTGGTTTTGGTTCTACCGTAGTCTCTAGGGGTGGAGTGGCAAGTTCAACTGCTTGTGGAGCTTCAGGGGGTGGAGTAGGGACGGTTGGCTCGGGTGAGGCCACAGGGCTTGCTTGCTGAGGACTTGGCTCTGGGGTGGCTGGTGTGGCTGTTGGCGTAGTGCCTGCGGTGCTTGTAAGGACGCTCATGGCTGTCTTGGCGTCTTCAAAGGTGGCATAGGTTTCCAATAATTGAGTCAGTCCCACAACTTGTAATATGTCTGTTATGTTGGGTTTTGCTCCGGCAATTACAATTTTACCGCCATTTTGAGTTATTTTTCCATATATGTCGGTCAGGTAACCTATTGTTTTACTATTAATGTAGTTTAGGTTTGTGAAATCCAATATGTAATTGGTGCCTGGTTGACTAGTTTCGAGGTCTTGATAAATGGTTGTAATTTTTTCATCAACATTACTTTCATCAAGTTGGCCATCAATTTGGATGACTTTCAGGTTGTTGCTGATATTTTCAATTAAAATTAGTGCTTCAGTCATGATTTTTTTGTTAGTTGTTTAAATTGTTTTTATTTGTTTTCGGTGGTTTTCCCAATGTATTTCCGAACAGTGACCTTTAATCCTCCTTCTGGTCGGTTGGCAAAGTGTACCTCGTCGGTCCACTCCCCTACTATTTTGGACAGTCCTCTGCCGCGGATTCCGGCGAAGGGTTGGGTGACTGATTTTTTCTTCTCGTAGATCTCTTTTAGTTCTTCAGCGCTGATTTTGCTGGTCCCGGTGCCGGTATCCTCGACGGATATCTCTAGGTATTCATCTTTTTTATGTGCAAAAATTATTCGTATTTCACTCCCGTTGCTGGAACCGTGTTCAATGGCGTTGTTGCAGAGTTCATCAACTACGGATTGAAATCTAAAGGCCCATTTAGGCGGAAAATTGGTAGAGTGTCTGATCATGTTGATAGTAAAATCACGAATACCCGATATAAAATAGGCGTTTGTGGGCAGTGTAATCGTTATTTTTGTGGTCCCGTCCTGAGGGCTCATTTGTTTTTATTTATTTCATAGTATTATAATGTTTTTATCTGTTTGTAGCAAGCATTTTAATGTTAAAGGTAATTCTCGCCCTGAGGTAATTTTCCCCATACTTAATTTTGCTCTCAGCGATTAAGTGGGCTTTGGTGTGCAATCTTATTCTATTTGGGACGGTGTCAATTTCCCCAGCGGGAAATTGCACCTCAGATCTCGCCTTTGCTCGCCTCACTTTGTTCGGCACCGGCCCGCAAAGGCTCCGATACGCCCAGGCAGAATAAGATTGCACACCCGTAATACATGATCGCTCGGCTTAATCGTGATGGCTTCGGGATAACTTTTCCCTTGCTTTAGGTGTTTTTTTGATATAGATTTTTCGCACTTTATATTTCAGTTCTTTCCTTAGCTTGCGGAATCCTGCTTTGAATTATATTTATATGGTTTAAAGAATGACGCAAATCAATATGGGAGGGATGTAAAACACAAGGATTATGGCTACAAAAAGCTCAATCAAAGAAATGTTCGAGAATGCAGTGCATGTCGGGCATCGTACGCAGAAGTGGAATCCACGAATGAAAAAATACCTTTTTGGTGAAAAAAGTGGTGTCCATGTTATTAATCTAGAGCATACCGTGACGATGCTTGAAGATGCTTTGCAGTTTTTGAGTAAACTGTCAAAGGAAGGAAAAAAAGTTTTGTTTATTAGTACTAAGCCTCAATCTTTGAAGCTAGTTGAGGAAGCGGCTAAAAGCGCTAATATGCCTTATGTGGTTTCCCGCTGGATACCTGGGCTTTTGACTAACTTTAAGACTATCAAGGCTCGTGTTAAGTATTTAACAGATCTAGAAGAGCAAGAGGCGTCCGGTGAATTCGAAAAATTCACAAAAAAGGAGGCTAATACTTTGAAAAAGCAGATAGTTAAGCTTAAGGCTTCTCTTGGGGGTGTGCAGAATTTATCAGACCTTCCGGATGCGGTATTTGTTGTTGATGTGGTGCGTGATAAAATTGCCGTTCAAGAGTCTATTAAAATGAAAATTCCGGTGGTAGCATTGGTGGATTCAAATGCTGATCCTTCTGGAATAGCTTATCCAATACCGGCTAATGATGATGCGTTGAAGTCTTTGTCTTATATGACAGAGAAGGTTTCCAGCGCTTGTAAGTAAGGTTTATTATTTTATAATTTTTGAGATTTATGACAATATCAATCGAGTTGATCAAAAAATTGCGTGAAGCAACAGGTGTTTCAATGATGGCGTGTAAGAGTTCACTAGAGGAAGCGAATGGTGATTTTGAGGAGGCTATATCTTTGCTGCGAAAGAAAGGTGAGGCTAAAGCTGCAGACAGAGCTGGGCGTGAGACTAGTAATGGAGCTATCGTGATTGAATCAGATGGTGGCAAGGCGGCAATTGTTTCATTGCAATGCGAGACTGATTTCGTTTCAATGGGGGATGATTTTGAGAATGTGGCAAGAGATGTTGCTAAGAAGTTGTTGGCAGGAGAAATTAGTGCTGAAGACAGAGAGTTGGAGCTTTTGAATGATGCCGGGTTGAGGCTTGGTGAAAATGTAAGAATTGGTGAGATGTCTTTACTTGAAGGTGCGACGATCGGATCTTATGTTCATTCCAATAAGCGTATTGGCGTGGTTATAGTTTTAGATGGAGGAAATGAGGAATTGGCCAAGGATATTGCTATGCACGCTGCTGCAACTAATCCGGTTGTAGTTTCACCAGATGAGATTAGCTCTGAGTTGGTGGAGAGTGAGAAGGCTATCTGGAAGGAACAGCTTGCAAATGAGGGGAAACCGGCAGAGATGATTGATAAAATTATGGTGGGGAAAGAGAAGAAGTTCAGAGAGGAAAATGCATTGGTTAAGCAGCCTTTTGTTAAGAATCCTGATCAGACAATTGAGCAATTGTTGTCATCTGCGGGTGCATCTGTAAGATCTTTTGTTCGTATGTCGGTATAAATGTATTTGTTTGAAAGCGCCTTTTTATAAGGCGCTTTTTTTATTGTTTCTTGAAAACCTTATTGGTGATTAGTCTGAGGGATGCTATTTCTGGTGATTTTAAGAGGGTTGCCATTGTGAAGTAGGCGATGCCACCTAGTGTTACTTGGATGATGGTTATCAGGCGAGGTTGCATTTCGATGTGGATGGTAAGCTTTCCAATTAGCAGGATAATTCCCGCCATGAACATGCTGGCGGCCAGCGTTTTCATTGTGCTGGTCATGAAGTTGGCGTATTGAAAGTTGTGGGTCTTGTTTTTAAGTCCGATGCTGAGCAATGTGACATATACGAGGAAACCGATAGTAAAGCCGATCGAAAACCATTGTATTCCGTATTTGGGAGCAATGAAGATGGTACAGGCAGCGATGATGGTCATGCCGATGACATTGAATATGGTTGGGGTTAGGGTGTTGTTGAAGGCATAGTAGGCACGGGATAGGACGTGTGATACGCCTTCGAGAGGAATGCTGAACGCAAAAAATGTTAATATCAGGGAGGTGGTGATGACGGCTTGCTGGTCAAATTCTCCGCCGGCAAATATGAGATAAGTTATTGGTGTGGCCAAAATGGCTAATCCGACCATTGCCGGTATAGTGTAGAACAAAATGTTTTGGATGGTGGTTTGCAGGGTGCGCGTAAAATGAGTTTTGTCTTTATTCATTGCGGCAGTACTGAGTAGCGGGTAGGTTGCTGTTGCAAAGGCGATTGCAAAAAGTGTTACTGGTGCGCTTTGGACATTTCTGGCCAGGTCGAAGCCAGTGGTGCCACCTTCGATTATTTTCTGTCCATAGTTGGCGAAGAGGATGAGGTTGATCTGCCAGCTGGCGAGGCTTAAGGCCTTGGGGGCCATTAGTTTTAATATCTTTATGAAGTCCGGATTGCGTATTTTCCAGGCGGGTTTGTATTTGTAGCCGGTATGGTGCAGGTCAAGAATGCGAATCGTTAGGTGGGCAAAGGCTCCGATCAACGCTCCTACTGCGGCTGAATAGATGCCAATGTGTTCTTTTAGGAGAACTACTCCGACTATGATTCCCAGTGAGTAAAATATTGCGGATAGTGAGTAGGCATAAAAGTGTCGGTAGCTGTTTAAGATGTTACCAAGGGTGTTGCTGATGGCGAACAATAGAGCTGATGGAGCCATTATTCTGATCATGTCGATAATGGCGAGGCGTGTTTCGGGGTTACTGTCTTTGAATGCTATGCTGGTGATTTGTGGGGCGAATATGAAGGTCATGGTTGCCACTATCCCAATTGTTATGCCGGCTACTGTAAGAAGTGTGTTGGCGAGTTCGTGAGCTCTTTGCTTGTCTTTTGTTATTTGTTGGCTGAAAAACGGTAGAAATGCTGCAGCAAGTGCGCCGGCAATGAATACATTTACCAGAAACTCGGGAATTTTTGAGGCTGAATAATAGGCGTCGCTTAAGTTGCTGGCGCCAAAGGTGGTGGCAATCGTTCTGTCCCTTAGAAAGCCAAGTATGTAGCTGACTAGCGATGTTGCCGAGATAAAGAAGGTGGCCCTCCCTATTGTTGCCGGTTTAAATATTTTGCTAATCATGTATGTGTAATACACCAGAGGACGAAAATTTGGTAGGAATGCTATGTTTTTATGCTTGATTTAATGGTATAATGGTGTGTTTTAAAAATAATTTATGCTTGCCGGCCTTCGCGATATAAAATTAATAAACAGAATCTTCAATATTCAGGAGGGAGAGTGGCTGAGGGTCGCTAATTGTTGGGGTGTGGTGTTTTTTTATAGATTTGCCTTTGTTTTGGGGTGGACTTTAGTGCTGGGTAATTTTGTGGATAGATTTGGGATAATGGCGCTCCCCTACTTGTTTATGTTGAATGCATTCTTTGTGATTTGCGGTAGTGTTTTTTATTATTTGCTCTCAAAAAATTGGAGTGATCGATTTTTGCTCTTTTTCTGGATTGGGGTGAATACCCTGTTGATGCTCTTTGCTTTTGCTTTTATTGAAAATTTGTTTTGGTTGCTGATAATTTGTGCTTTTGCGGTGGGGGTTGTGTTGAGACAGTTTAAAATAATTTTCGATTCGTTTGTTGAGAGGATATTTAATCCACTTGAGGCTCAAAGGGTTTTCCCGTTGATTGAAAGTGCCGATACTGTGGGAATGTTGGCTGCGGGTTTACTGATTGTTTTGGCTTCGGGGCTGGGCTTTGGGGTCTGGATTATATTTTTGGCAATTGCTGTGGTGCTGTCGACTCCTCTGATCTATCATCTTTTGCGCTATGAGCATCAGGGTAAGGCCGTTGTAGCCAGAAGGGTTAAGGTGGTGCCAAAGCGGTCAATTAAGACGGTGTTTCATAGTTATTGGAGTGGATATTGGGCTTCGACTTTTTTCAAGAGTTTTGCGGTGATGTTTATGGTTCAGTGGATTAGTTATAGTCTGTTGGAGTTTCAGTATACGAAGGCAGTTTTTGTTAATACGGAGGCTTCTGTGGTTGATACGGGAAGCGGTTTTCAGCATGCTTTTTTCCACGACTTGGGATCGCTGACTATGTTGTTTAGTGTATCGGCGATTATGATGCAGGTGATACTTGGAAGTAGATTTCTAAGATATTTGGGGACATTTGGGGCTTTTTTGGTTCATGGCGTAGTGTTTTTGTTTAGTGTGGTTTTATTAGCTTTTAATTTTACTTTTGGCGTAGCGGTGTTGGTGATGAATAATTATGTGCTGACAAATGTTTTGAATAAGAATGCTTATCATACGGCTTTTTATGCTTTTAAAGATAAATATTTACGGGAAACTCTTGAGGGTGTGGTGCAACCGATTGGTGCTCTGGTAGGTACCTGTATTCTTATTTTAGCTCAACGAATATTCATAGATAGCGAAGTTGAAGTTGCTGTGGTCAATGCTCTATTAGTAGCTTTTGCGACTGTTCTTGTGGTGCTGCTTTACAATCAGCAATTTGATTATACTAACTTGGCAATTAAGGAGATGAAGTCGTCTAAGAGTCTTGAGGATAAGCTGCATGCGGCGGAGATACTTATTCAGAGGGGGCATGCTAGTGGGGATGATGTTGTCATCGATGAGTTGATGAATTCGGACGATGCAGACTTCAGGATACAGCTTTTGAATGCAATTTTGATCTCAGATAGTAAGCGTTTTATTCCTCAGATTTTTGAATTGATATCTGCTCCTGGAAAGCTGGGAAGTGTGGCTTTGGATGTTGTTTCGAAATTTAGCAATCTGGGGGGTTACTTCAAAAAAAATACTGCGGGTATTGCCTCAAGTGCTTTGACTTTGAAAAAATATTATAAGAGACATTCTGATATTTTGGAAAGAAAGAAGGTTCTGACGGTTGTAAGAAATATGAATTCGATTGTGATGCTGGATTGGTTGATGGATTTATCTGGGGATACAAAGGATCCTTTGCGACCGTATGTGTTAAAAATTTTAGCGGAGTTCAAGGATGTTTCATTCGTGAATCTTTTTGAGAAGAGTTATAAGTCTAAGGATAGGATGGTGAGGGCGGCGGCAATATTTGGTTTGGTGAACTTAAAGGGTGATGTGCTTTTGGGAGTGAGTTTTGTGGAAGAGAGCATTGCTGGTTCGAAGTCTGACAAGATTGCTGCTTTGGGTCTGATTGGTGATCTGAAAATGCGGGAATACATGGGTGTGTGTAAGGAGCTGTTGGGAGATGATGATGTTGAGGTGGGCTTGGCGGCGGCAATTGCATTATTAAAAATGGAATGCGAGGAAGGTTTGATTTGGTTAGTGGAAAGACTAATAAAGCACAAGAATTTGAAGGAATTGCATTTGCAAATGTATGAGCTGGATGGTTATTATCTGAGGCTGATCCATGCTTCGGTGAAACTTGGTGGCATTTGATTGAAAATTAATCCTTTTAGTGGCAAAATTCAGCGTGTAATAAAATACATATGAAAAATTATTTATCTATAAGTAGGCTTGGTATCGATGATGAGAGATTCGCGGCTTTTGAATTCACGGGGAGTTTTGATAGTGTTGGGTTTAAGCATAATTTCACTCTACTGCAGGCGGTTTTGGAGGAGCATGACAGTGAGTATTTGGTGTTTGATTTTGGGAAATTAACTTTTATAAATAGTCGTGCGGTAGGTTTTTTGATCGAAGCTATGAATTTTCTTCAGGAGTCCAATAGAAAACTGGTTTTGGTCGGGGCGGACGGTTTGGTTAAGGATGTCCTGCAGACAACTGGTGTATTTGAATTGATAGCGTTTTATCCTTCACTAGATGCTTTCAAGGTGTCTATAACAACTTAATCTAATGCGTGTAGTACGAAAAAGTTTAGCTAGGAAGGTTGTATTTTTGTTTTTGATATTTGCTGTTGTTCTCGGTGTGATGGTTTATCATTTGTCTTTGTTGTTATCGGTTGACGCAGTTTATTGGTTGGTGGGTTATTTTGGGCTGGTCATGTTTTCTGTTCTTGTGTTCTATTATTTGAATGTGATCAGGCCACTTAGGAAGGTGGTTGAACAAATGCAGGCTTTATTATTGGGACAGTCCTATAAGGAGGTAATGAGTTATCGGATGGATGAGATCGGGGTGGTGGCGTACTTTTTCAATCAGGTTACGAAGAGTATTGGGAAGATTAGCGGGGATCTAAAGGAGCATGACAGAATGCTTGATGAACTTTCCGTGGCTTCGCAGTTGCAAAAAGAGATTTTGCCGGCGCAAAATCCGGAGGTTGAGGGGTTGACGATTGTGGCTAAAAGTAAGCCTCTTAATGAGCTGGGGGGCGATAGTTTTAATGTGTTTAGGACTAAGGAGAGAGTGTTTGTCTATATAGGTGATGTGACGGGACATGGGGCGGCGGCGGCGTTGATAATGGCGATGGTTAATACATTGATCGGTGTCTTTGTTGATATTAATGATTCTCCGTATAAGGTTTTGGTGGATGTAAACAGGTATATCAAGACTTATGTGAAGCGGGCGATGTTTATGACACTGGTTCTTCTTAGTTATGATTATGCTACGGGGAAGATTAGTTATGCAGGTGCAGGTCATGAGAATATTATTATTTACCGCAAAAAGTATGGGGAGTGCGAGGTTATGATGTCGGGGGGGATAGCGCTTGGGATGGTGCCGGATAATTCCAATTTGATTAAGGAGATTAATGTTGATTTGGAGGATGGTGATTTTATTATTCTTTATTCTGATGGGATAGTTGATGCGAAAAATACTGCTGGTGATCTTTATGGGTTGGACCGTTTGAAAATGGCGGTGAAGGAATATGCGCAAAACTATCAGGCGGCCGGTTTGAATCATCAGGTGGCGAGAGATGTTGCCGTTTTTATGGGAAATACTGCGCAAGAAGATGATATGACTCTTATTGTGATACAGAAAGGTGAGCCGACGCCGGAAGAAAAGTCGGACATAAACTTCAGTAGCACCAAGTGGGTTGATAATTTTGCTTAAACTAAAATGAGAACTAGTGATTTCGATTATTTGCTAGATGAGGCGTTGATTGCTAGGTCTCCAGCTGTTCCTAGGGACTCATCGAGAATGATGGTTGTTTCGAAGGATAATGTGGAGCATAGAATTTTTCGAGATGTACTGGATTATTTGAGGCCAGGTGATTCAATTGTGATCAACTCATCAAAGGTGATAAAATCTCGTATTTTAGTTGAGGGAAAGGAAATTTTCTTGTTGAAGCGCTTAGGTAAATCTGAATGGAATTGCATGGTTTATCCAGGAAATTTTTTTAGAGTGGGGTGCTCATTTAAGATGGGAAGGGTTTGCGGGGAGGTGGTGAAGGTTCTGGAAGACGGTACGCGCAACATAGTTTTTGAGAATGAAGATGTTCTTTTTGAGCTGGGTCAAATCCCCTTTCCTCCTTACATAAAGGGGGTCGGTGCATCCCCAGATGATTATCAGACGGTTTATGCCAAAAGCGAGGGAAGTGTTGCGGCTCCAACTGCGGGGTTGCATTTTACTGAGGACCTGCTCGATAGGATTAGGGGCGCTGGAGTCAATGTGATTGATGTTGTACTTCATGTCGGAAGGGGAACTTTTTTACCGGTTTATGCAGATGATTTAAAGGACCACTTTATGCATAGTGAGGATTATTATTTGTCGGCAGATTCAGCAGAAAAATTAAATGGCACCAGGGTAAATGGTGGTAAAATTGTCGCAGTAGGGACGACAAGTGTTCGTGTGCTGGAAAGCTCATTTGTGGATGGTAGGTTTTCAGAGTCCTCTGGTTCAACGAATCTTTTTATTTACCCGCAAAATTATAGATGGAAGGCTGTTGATGCTCTTATTACAAATTTTCATTTGCCGAAAAGTACTCTTTTGATGTTAGTGGCATCTTTTCTGGAAAACAAAGGTTTTGTCGATCCTGTTGATGAATTGTTGGCACTCTATCGCGATGCGATGAAGGAGGGGTATAGATTTTATAGTTTTGGCGATGCGATGCTTATTTTTTAAGCCAGTGCGGGAGTATGTTTGGGGTGCGAATATTGCTAATTTGGTTTATCAGGTCTAGGTCGTGGTGATTGAGTTTTCCGATGTAGAGGTCTTTGATTTCTCCGCCTTGGGCTACGAATTCTTTGATCTCGTGATATCCTTTGTAGTAGATGTAGTCTTTGGTGAAGGCCCCAGGTTTTGATGTGTCACAATATCCTCGTTTGGCCTTTAGTACTATTTTATATGCTGTGAGTCGCGGAATGCCGAGGGCGCGCAGGTTGTTGTAAGCGGTGACAAAGGGGTGTTTCATGCTTTCGTAGATGGCCATGACGAGGCCGTGGGCATTATAGTTTTCGTTGAATATTTGATTGCTTTGTTGTTCGACATTGTACATTGCCAGTCCTTCTTGGGTTGTGAGATAGTCGGCGGTTCCTCGATTGAGGATCTCGTAGGGCTGGAATTTTCCGTTTTCTGATGTGAGTATGTGGGTTTCTATTTCGTGGATGATCAAATTTTTTATACTTTCTTCTGAGAACTTGCTGCCTCGGCGGATAAATAGAATGTTGTTTTTGTTGGCAAGACAACGCGCAACCATGTTTTCCTTTATGACAACTTTCCAGTGTTTGAGTTTGTACTTTTTGAAGACTTGCATGAAGATATTTTGCGCGGCCTTATCATCGTAAATGAGTTTTGTTCTGGCGCGCTGGACTTCTCTAACATTCACCTTGTTGAGAATGCTGACAACTTTTTCATATTCTTCTTTGGATGGTCGTCCGTAAATCTTTTGGGAAATTTTGGTGAACCCCGGTTTATCTATTGAGGTCAATAGGTTGATTTTATTGATGACGGCTTGTTTCTTTTTGGCTAGGAGTTTGCCAAGTGGGGTCTCGTCTGTTTCGATTTTTTCGAGTTTGGCTAGGGCCTCCTCAGGTGAAAATTTTAGTGGACGATAGGTGAATTGGGGGTTGTAGTCTGTGTTTTTAAAGAATTTGTCGGTTTCTTCTTTGAGATTAATTGGATGCAGGTAATACAGTAGTTTCGTGTCTCGATCGACATCCATGATTTTTTGGTCGACATCATTGGCGTTCATTTTTTTCCGTATTTGAAGGATTTCACTCTTTTTCGTTGATTTAGGTGCTTCGGGTTCTATGCGAGTTGCGCTGGTGTCGATAAGGAAGTTTTTGAGGTCTCGCCGCCCGATGCTAAATTTAAACTTCTTGTTGCTGCGATCTCTGAGGTCGACGATTGTTTTTATTCTTTGCTTTTTGATTACTAGTTTGAGTTTTAGTGTGTGCTTTTCGGGATCGTAGTTTTTGTTTTTGAGCAGGATTCCGGATTTCTCGGCGGTTTCATAGTCCATGACGCTGCGATCACGGGCAGTGTTTACTTTGGCAGCTAGTTTAAGGAGTCCTTCTTCTTGAATGATTTCGACTTCTTCTTCAGTGCTGATGACTTGCTTTCCTGAAAGCTGGGCGATTTCCTTTTCTACGGTGTTTCCAAACATGTCTTTTGCGATTCGAACGCCTTTTTTAGGGCTGGTTACTTTTACTCCTTCAATACGCTCCAGTCTTTTTCTCAGTGGGGCAAGGTTGGCAACTTGCACGCCAAGACCGGCGCGGGCATTGATCTCAAGTAATACGGGTCCAACATTTTTATCGATTGATAAGTCGACTGCCATATATCCAAGATTTGTGAGAAGTTGGACCTCAGAGGAGATGTGGAGGATGTCGTCCCAGTATGGGATTTTGAAGCCTCTGATGCTTCCTAAATTGTCAGGGATTTCTTCGACTATTTTGTTGTGGTGGGTGATGTAGGTGCACTCCCCTTTTGATATGTCGATACCAACTCCAACTGCGCCCATGTGGAGATTGGCTTTTCCGCCCGATTCTTGGGTGGGAAGCCTTAACATGGCCATGACCGGAATTAGATTGTGGACAACGACACGAATGTCTGGAAGCCCGGCGTAGGAGTACTTTGCGACTCTTTCATCGCTAATGATGAGCTGTTCAAAGAAGGCGGTATCTCTGATGTTTGATATCGAAAATCGCCCGTCAATAATGTCGTTGAGGTGTTCAAATAAGTCGTGTTCTTCGAGTTTTTTACCACTGGCGGTGATGAAGGAGCCTGCGCTTCTTCCAACGATTGGAATTATGCCTTCTCCGCCATAGCCGTGATTTGGTTTTATGACAAATTTAGTTGGTAGTTTGCCAAAATCAAAGGTTTCGATCTCTTCGCTCTTCTTGATAGTTTTGTATAGTTTTGGGACTGGTATTCCGCGAGCAGAGAGAAACTGCTTGGTTTTAATCTTATCGTCGGCTAGTTTTATGGCTTTATTCGCGTTGTATGGTCGGATGTACAGGAGGTTGCGAGCGTTGATTCCGAGGAGCCCTTTGGATTTAAAAAACATAATTTGTTATTATTCTTCAATGTGCCTCAACACTTCTTTGAACCTCATGCGTTCAACTATTCTGAGGCCTGTCCATTTACCAAGGAGTAGGTTAACAAACACTAAGAGAAAGACTGTTTCTGGGAAGGCAATGAATATGTTTTTAATAAAGTTAAATTTGATGATTCCAAGTGGGCCAAAATTGATTTCTCCACCGGTAAGTAGGTAGGCAATGATGGCAACGACTACTGTTGAGAGCATCAAGGTTGCCGCTGACAGTAGTCCTTTGCTGCCTTTGGTGCTGACAAATTTTTCTACCAGTGTGCTTAAGATAAGCATGGGGAAGATGGCGATTGACAGGAAGCTGCCGCTAAAAAATCCAAGGTAAATGCTGGCACTAATGGTGAAGGTCAATGTTAGTGAGACGAGTGTGATGACGATGGCCATTTTAGGGATAAATAGCATATGGATTCGCTCGAGTAGGGGGCGCGATAGTGCGGCGACAAGGATGGATATTGCGAGGGTGAGAAGTCCGGCGTACACGCCGATCACGAGGAACGATAGTGTTATTATTGATGGTGTGTAGATTCCATAGGTGTTAATGCCGACAACTTGTTTCATGAAAGCGATGATTGTAGCAATTACTGGTAAGAGGATTAAAAGCGCTATGGTGTTGTCAGGGATACCGTTGCTAACAAGGAGGTTTACAAGGTAGGACATGAAATTCCATACCTGTAGTCGTCCAGTTTTTTCGGTGATGAGCTCGTAAACATATCCATTTTCATCTAGCTCCTGTATGAGATCATCGATATTGAGGCTCTGTATGAGGGGGCGTTCGGCTCCTTCTCTTGTGACTACAATGCTTTGGGGCTGTATGAGGCTGAATTGTCGCTGAATTCTGGTGGTGGCGGTTGATATATTATTGGTAATGACAATGAGGTTTTTGTCGCTAAGTGAATTGTTGCCTTCGTCGTTTCTGATGTATCTAGATATAGCGTTGAGCCCGGCGTTTTCTTTTGTCCAGACGATAATGATGTTGGCCTTTTTGAGTGTAGAAGATTCAACTATCAGTTTTTTGGAAAGTACTTCTTCCGAGATAAATTCGGTGCTGCTTCCAAAACTGTCAATTACCTTGAGGTAAATTCCTTGTTCTTGCGCTAGATTCTGGTAAATTTGGATGAATTTTTGGGCCTGAGGTTGATCGGATAGCAGCACCTTAAGCTGTGTGTAGACAAATATTTCTTTGCTTACTGTTTCTGATGCTTCGCCGTTGGTGATTGTGAGTGAAACTGTGTAGTGTCCCGGTTCCTTATAGACATGCAGAGCTTCTATTCCTTGGTCTTTATTGCCATCGCCAAAATCCCAGGTGTATGTGGCCTCCTCTTGGTTTGGGATAAATGACTGAGATGCGTCAAGAATGACACTTTTATCAAGCTCAACGGTGTCTTCCATATTGATCACGGCCTCAAGAAAGTTTGTTTCCAGCTCGGCGTTTTCGTTCGGTGGAGCTGTTAATTCACTTTCTATTAGTTGCGCGGCAAATGTCGGTAGAGCTGCTTGAATTAGAATTATGAGTCCAAGCAGTATTGTTTTAAAACTTTTCATGGTTTAATGGTAGCAAATATTTGGCATTTTTGGAATTGTATTTTTGTGCTTTTATTGCTATAATAATGAGATAAATTAACTTATGAGATGACGAGATTATCTGCGAAATCGATTGTTATAAAAATGCTGACAGCACTTTTTATCAGTATTTTCTTAAATATTCAAGTATTTGCCAGTAGTTCTATTTCGGTTTCCGGTGGAGATTCACTTCCTGGTGTCCCCTATTATCTGAAGGTTAATGGTGGGGCTTATGGAAAGCCGGTTTTATTGAATTTTTGGACGCCTTCGATGGGTGCAAATAATTCTGGAGGTTATCAATTTTCGGAGGTTTTTAAAGTTGATAAATCGGCAATTTTTAAGATTCCGGCAGAGGTGATGTCCGAAAATGGAGAGTATTTGTATGAGGTTAAATATGGTTCTCCGTTGAAGACCGTCAAGCAAGGAACTGTGAGTGTGGGAGTGGGTTCTGTTGATGTCGGGAAGTCCACGCTGTTGCCAGCAAATCAAGTTCTGACCGGTGTTGGGGATCGTGGAGTTGTGAAGGTGGGACTTGTGGACTCGAAGGGTAATCCCGTGGAGGGACACTATGTCAGGCTGATCGCAGGAAATGGGGAGGCAACCATTAAGGCGATCGGTGGTAATCTGAGTAACAGTAATGGTGAGGTTGCCTTTGAGGTGACGATGTTGAAGGAGGGAGCGGTGACATTGACGGCTTATGATTCGACTTCAGATTCAATATTGGAGAGTCGTGCCAGAGTGGCATTGTTGGGAAGTAGAATACAATCGAGTTTATTTAAGGCGTCAGTTTTGGATTTTGAGAGTCTTGCGGCGATGGGTACCGGCGTTGGGGAGCTGGATAGTTTTGAGTTTTCAGATGTTCCTCTTTCGGTCAAAGTTGGTGAGGATATTAGTTTTAAGGTGAGTGCCCTGGATCCAAATGGTGATTTGGTGGCAGATTATGATGGTACAGTGCGTTTTTCAGTTGTTGATGGTAGTCCGCTTAGTGCTAATTTGCCCGGCGATTATACATTTACTACTGAGAATTTGGGTGAGCATACTTTTAGTTTAGGGACTACATTCAGCTCGCCGGGAGTTTATGAAGTTGAGGTGCGAGATTTGGCGGCGCCAACAGTTTTTGGTGGACATACTTTTGTTGTCACGGGTGCTGCAGCTGTGAATTCTTCATCGGAGGGTGCTCCTGTTATTACAAACCCGACGGCAGGTACATACAGTAATAATGTTGTGGCCGTTACTGGGACTGCTGGTCCCGGAGCAAGATTGAAGGTTTTTGACAACAGCGTGGAACTGGGAATGGTCATAGCCGGATCAAGCGGTAATTTTTCCTATACCACCAATCAGTTAGTGGATGGTGTACATGAATTTTCTGTCGCCGAGGTAAATGAAAGTGGTGTGGTGATAGTGTCCAGTGCGACGGTGAGAGTTACTATCGATACGGATGCACCTAAAATAAGTAATATTGCGGTGGAGCCGAAGGAATCTCTTAAGCCTGGTGAGTTGATAACTGTCAGACTGATGGCTTCTGAACCTCTGTCGAGGGCAGTTATGGTTTTTGAAGGAAATTTCTTTGAAATGACTAGTATTGGTGAAGATATTTATGAGGGGAAGTTTTCTGCCCCGCTTGAGGTCGGAGAATATAGTGTTGATGTAGTGCTTACAGATGAATTGAATAATGATTCGCAATATGATGATTATTTTAAGGTGACGGTTGTGACGAGCAATGATGTGCCGACCGTTCAAAATCTCAAGGCCACTTCGGGTACTGGGAGAGTGATTTTGAGCTGGGATGATGTTGTTACCCCCAGTAATCCGGTAACTCATTATCGTGTGTACTATGGTACTTCGCAGACAGAGTTGATAAATGCGGTGGAAACCTTTACTTCTTCGAATACTTGGTATGTCCCAAATCTTACTGCCGGGCAAACCTATTATTTTGCAGTGGTTGCGGTTGATGATCGTGGAAATACTAGTTCGCAATTGGGCGAGGTGGTGTCTTCAACTCCTTCCAGTGGGGGCGTGACGACAGTGACTGTTGATGAGCAAGAAGTTGTGCCGGAGGTTGATAATGGTGAAGCTGGGCGCGATGCCTTGAAAGATTTGGAGAGCGATGTCAGCAATACGGGGCCAGGAGGTATTATGGCGCTAATGTTTGTCAGCTTGGTGCTAGGACGCATTTTTGTGAGAAAAGCTATCGTTTAAAGTTGGAGGTGTGGTAGCATTTGAGGGTATTAATTTTACTACTTATGTATTTGGAGTATCTAAAGGTTTTCTTGATCACTTTGGCAAATATTGTCAGTTGGATGATCATAGCGAAGATAATTTTATCTTGGGTGAGGATGGGAGGTAGAAATGTTAATGCAAATATTGAGGCATTTTTGGATTCAGTGGTTGGGCCGGTTTTGAGGTTTTTTCAGATGTTTCCGCATAGAATAGGAATGTTTGATCTTTCTCCGCTGATTGCTTTGATTGTAATTGATCTTATTGTCAATTTAATTAAACAAATATTGTAATGGGTATTAGGATTTTCAGTTCGCAGTATAAAAAAGTTGTGGATTTTGAGGCGCTGAAGAAGGGTAAAGTGGGGATGTATTTATGTGGTCCGACTGTTTATGATGTGCCGCATTTGGGGCATGGCAGGAGCGCGACTGTTTTTGATATGATCCGCCGTTATCTGGTTTATAGTGGTTATGTTGTGAAATATGTCAGTAATTATACTGATATTGATGATAAAATGATAAAACGCGCTGAGGAAAAAGGTGTGAGTGTGTCCGCTTTGGCGGATGAGGTGATTCCTCATTATAAGAGACAATATAAGGCTTTAAACATTATGCCGCCTGATGTTAGCCCGAAGGCGACAGAGCATATTGACGATATGATAATGATGATAAAGGAGCTTGATAAAAAAGGCTTTGCTTATGTGTTGGATGATGGCGTTTATTTTGATGTGGCCAAATATCCTTATTACGGTGAAATTTCGGGGCAGGATTTGGACTCTTTGCAGATGGGAAGCCGAGTTGAGGTGAAGGATGCGAAACGAAGTCCCCAAGATTTTGTGTTGTGGAAATTTGAGAAGGAGGGAGAGCCGAGCTGGCCGAGTCCGTGGGGAGCGGGAAGGCCTGGTTGGCATATTGAGTGTAGCGCGATGTCTTATTGTCATCTTGGGAGCACTTTTGATATTCATGCGGGCGGTTATGATTTGCTTTTTCCTCATCACGAATGTGAGGTGGCGCAGTCGGTATCGGCTTTTGGAGAGGGTGCTGCGCCAAAGTACTGGCTACACAATGGTTTCCTTAATGTGGACAATGAGAAGATGAGCAAGAGTTTGAATAATTTTAAGACATTGTCGGATATGTTGGAGTTGTATAGCGGGAGGGTTATAAGATTGATGTACCTGCAGACTCATTATCGGAATCCTCTGAATTTTTCTGAGGATTTGTTGCAGCAGGCGAAGTCGGCGATTGAGCGAATTGATAATTTTGTGGCCAAACTTCGAGGCGTGAAGGGTGAGGGTGTGATGAATGGAAAGCTGGATGATCTTTTGAGGAATGCTGAGGAGAAATTCAGGGAATGTATGGATAATGACTTCGATAGTTCGGGGGCGTTGGGGGTGGTGTTTGAGCTGGTTAAGAAGGTTAATGTGATGATTTCCGATAATGAAATGACGGCTGAGGATGCGGGTGCCGTCTTGGATTTATTGGGTAATATCGACAGTGTTATGGGCTTTATTGTTTCGGATGTGTCGGAGGTTTCACCCGAGGTGCTGGCGATGATTGAAAAGCGCGAAGAGGCGAGAAAAAACCGAGATTTTAGTCTTGCAGACGAGCTTAGAGAGGAATTGAGGAATCATGGTGTTGAGGTCGAGGACGGCCCGGATGGTACCATATGGAGAGTCAATCCCTAGTGTTATTTTGAGCTATCTTTGAGGAGGTGGTAGATGTTTTCGATGTCCCCTGCTCCCATGGTGACGATGGTTTGATAATTCTGGTGGTTATTGATGAGGTGCTGAGCGGTTTGTTCGAGTGGTCCGCCGTATTCGGCCTGGCCTCCTTTTTGATTGATTTTGTCGACTAATGTTTGGGCGGATACAGAGTTGATGGAGCTTTGACTGTCTCGGACTTCATAGATATTGGGGATGATGATTTTGCTGACGGGGGCGGCACTTAGGGCTTCTGCAAACTCTTCGAGGAAGTGGTGGGTTCTGCTGTATTGGTGGGGTTGGAATACCAATAACAACTCCCCTTCTGGATGCCTTTGTCTGATGGCGTTGATGGTGGCAGTAATTTCGGTGGGGTGGTGACCATAGTCGTCGATTAGGGTTGTACCGGGAAAAATTTCGTCGTGGTACTCCATGCGGCGCCAGCTCCCGTTGTACTGCTTGAGGGTCGTGGCGATGTCTTCGGTGGTTGCTCCGAGTTTTAGCGCAACGGCGGCCGCAAGTGAGGCGTTGTGGCGGTTGAATTCTCCGGGGATGGCTAGTTCATTGTCAATTATTGGGGCCTGTTGGATTATTTTTTCGAGGTCGCTGAGTTCTTTAGGTAATTTTTGGTTGGGGCTTAAGAAGATTTTTCCGGTTTCAGCGGTACGGATCATGATTTTTTTGAAGGCACGATAGTAGTTTTCTGCTGTCTGGTAGTAGTCGAGGTGGTCAGGTTCGATGTTGGTGATTGCCAAGATGTCAGGTTGGAGATATTGAAATGATTCTTTGTATTCGCAGGCTTCAATAATAAGGAGGTTGGATTCTCCCGTTTTATAGTTTTGGTTGCCGATTTCTCGGATTTTGGTGCCGATGATGATGTTGGGCTCCAATTGGGCTTGGATGGCGATCAGCGATAGCATTGCGGTGGTTGTTGATTTCCCATGAGTGCCGGCAATTGCGACAGTAAAATGGCTTTCGGTCAGCTTTCCGAGGGCTTGGGGATATGAAAGTGTCGGAATATTTCTTTTCTGGGCTTCTTGGAGCTCAGGGTTTTCGGGAGGAACGGCTGGGGAATAGATAACCATCTCGTGGGCATCAAGTATGTTTGTGGATTTGTGGCTATAAGTGATCGGTACTCCTTGTTGTTCGATTTCTTCGGTAATTGCGCTTTTGGTGGTGTCGGAGCCGGATATAATGACGCCCTGTTCTTTAAGCATTTTGGCAATTGCTGAGACGCCGATGCCGCCGATTCCGATGAAATGTATATTTTGAGGAAACATGTATTTGATAAATATACTGGTGAGTTTATAGGATTTTTGCTATTTTTTGAATGCTTAAATTTTGAATTGTATGCATAGTAGTGATACTAAAATATCGGGTGGGACTAAACTGTTGATGATTGTGGAGCTTTTCGTTGTGGCTTATTTGATTTATTCTCTGTCCTTAAATGCATATCGAGGATATCAGGTGGATAAGCATATTGCTTTGTTTGAGGCGGAGAATCAGCTGTTAGAAAAAGCGAATCAGCAAAAGAATGAGGATTTTCTTTATTATATCTCTACGGAGTATGCCGATAAAATTGCTAAACAAAATTTTGGGCTTATCAATCCCGGAGAGGAGGTAATAGTGGTTGCGGCGGATCAAAACTATATAGATCCCGTTGAAGAACAGGTAAATGTCGCTAGGTACCAAGATGATAGCAACCCAAAAAAATGGAAGAATTTTATCTTTGGTGAATAGTTGCTCGATGTGTTGGTGTCAAGGGGGAGATTTGAACTCCCGACCTCCGGGTTATGAATCCGGCGCTCTCACCAACTGAGCTACCCTGACGAAGGATGTTTGTTGGTTGCGGGGGAAGGATTCGAACCTTCGACCTCCGGGTTATGAGCCCGACGAGCTGCCACTGCTCTACCCCGCGTCAAATTATTGCTGTGCTAAGGTAATTAATCTTGCGGTCATTGTCAAGTATTCCCCCTGGAGCAAGACAATAAAGAGAAATTTACGCCAGTGTTATTGTGATTGTCGATGCCGTGAATGTGCAAGTTTCGTTTGCATTCAGGGGTGAATGTGTTAAATTTGTTGTGTAATCTTTCAACTTTCCTATGAAACTTATAAAACTTTTCAGTCTTAGTTTGCTTGTGTCTGTGATGTTTGCTTCGATGGCGTTTGCTGTTGACTCTAATCCTGACATTGAATCGCCTTTTGATAGTAGCCCCCCAAGTCTGACCGGTGCTGAGGACGATGATCCTTCAACGACTCCGACGACAACCACTACCACTACGACAACTACTCCGACCACGACAACTACTCCGACCACGACAACTACTCCGACCACGACAACTACAACGCCTCCGAGTTTGCCGGTGAGTGGACCGGGCGTGTGGGCCTTGATGGTAGGTGGTGCGGTTTTGATTGGTGCAATGAGAAAGAGGTAGGTTTGAGAATTGAATCTTTAGTGAGCGTCATCTGATGATGGCGCTCTTTTTGTGTCTTTGAGGCTAGCGTTTTTCTTCTTTTTGTGCTACAATGCTATGATTATTTAATGCATTAATCAAAACAAAAATGAATGAAAACGCAATAAAAAAGCCATCGAAACATGATCGTTTGGCGGCCTGGGCAATGACTGTCTTGGGCTCATTCTTCCTGGTTGCAGGAGGGGTGTACTTGTTTATGCCCGACAAATTGGACTCTCCGCCATCTCTGGCTCCGGATGCTGACAGCGCTGGATATCAGGGGCTGCTTGATCGAGAGGTCTTGCTTCAAGGTGGTAGCACCAAGGTGTTTTTGGGTTTTGATAATGATGATAAGGATGCATGGAGGGAACTTGTTGAGGATAAAGGAGACGCAAATGTCTCTCCTATTCCGTTGCCATATAATGGCAATAGTCGGGGCATAGATTTTCTTTATGTTGAACGAGATACGACTTTTGAGGAGATAGTCAAGAACATGAATCCAAGTGCGGAAGCGGTGGTAGTGGCATATTGGGATGCAGCCGGTGGAACAGCAACGAATGGAGCTAAGTTTGGGCTGTGGAAAATGACTGATAACGATTATTATTCGACAACTAAGAGGTTGAGTAATGGTACAGATCAGGTTGTTGCAAAAAAATATCAGCATGATGATCTTGATGAGGTGGTGGTCCCGGCTGGTAAGGCCTATGCAATCATTCATTTAAAGGATACCCAGGTTTTTGACATGAAGAGCGCCAAGATGTCTCCGTCACAGGACTCATTGCGGTTTGATATTTGTAATGCCAGTAATGTTGATGGGTGGTATCAGGTAGGTCACTCTGGTCTGGATTCACTGTATGATGCTTTGAGTGATTGTAGTACTAGGGTGCGTAGTGTATGGCCTCAGACTACTGTTGATTCTGAAAATCCTTACTTGAAAGGGTATAGATTTACTGATTTACAGAAGGCAATTGAAGATGATGTTGGTGACGGATTTTATGTGGCGTGGATTAATTTGGGGTCAACGGTTGACGGGGGTGTGTTGCCGGAGCCGGAGGAATTTGGTGTTTCAAGTTTCAAATTCGAATATAGTGGTAACAAATATCCATATGCGACTTGGACCTTGACGGCGCCTGAGGAAATGGAGTTGAGTAGTGTTGAATGGGTACTTGAAGAAAAAGTTGGAACCAGCTGGGTGGCACTACCGTTTGGCGTAAGGTCTAACAACAGTGATCCTCGTATTGTAAGCTATTTCGTGGATTTTGCCCTTGAGGGTGAAGATGTGAAATATGGAAAAGCCAATAATAATTTGAGGTTGAAGGCTGTGGTTGATGGCGAGGAAACAGTTTTTGCGAATATTAATGAGATGCTTGCTAGTGGTAATTCGTTAGAAATTATCAGAGACGAGGCTTATTGTAGTACATTTGATGGTGTGGTGGAGTTGATTGAGGGTGGTCTCTTCCCTTTGGAGTCACCATATCTAGGTAGTTCTGTTTATGTAGTAGATTCAGAGGGGCGTGACTATATAGCCGATGTGAGTAATGCTCGGGATGGAGGTGACAAGGTGTCATTAGCTAATCCCCGAGCTGATATTAAGCTTGATATGGATGGGATGCAGTACAATTTGTTTTCAATGTTTGACAGGAATAGTTATGTAGTGAAGCTGGTCAAGTGTGTGGCGGCGGAAGCTGATGGTGCCAATGGTGGAACAGACTCTGTGGGACCTGACAATGACGCGGGAGGTTTAACTGATCCAGTTAGGCCGGTTGATGGTATTGATATTAATGATTTACTGAAGCCTGATGTGACAATAAGAGATATTGTTGATTATAAGGGTGAAATTCATCGAGAGTGGGTAGAGGTGATTTCGCCGCTTAACTATTATCCGGAGAGTCGATTTGGGGTAATTGATGGTTTGACACAGCTTGATGAGCAGGTGTCGACTGTTATAACCAATAGCATGGATGATCTTACACAAGATGAAATTTCAAGTTTGATGGGGGCGCTATCGAGTATCAATAGTGTCGTAGGGCAGATTGATGCTAGTGGTGGAGCGCTATCGGACATGGAAATTGGAGAGTTGGGTCTTGCAACTGAAGAATTAAATGAGATTTTCACCTCGTTAGATATGCCCAGCGTCAATCTTGAACTCAATGATTTTGGTGCTGGACGAGACCTGCCGCTTTAGTCGTTTCAAAAAAAATAAAAATAAAAGAAGAAGTATATGAATGATACAATAAGCAATAAGACTGATAAGGCGTGGGGGTGGAGAATATCATTACTGGGCTTGGTTGTAATACTTGCGCTCGGTTATTGGCTCCTGACGGATAATGACAAGAGTAGTCCGCCGGAGTTGGTGCCGGAGTCTGGAAGTAGTTTTCAAGGGCTACTGGATCGTGAAGTTATTTTGAGAGGTAGTTCGGCTTATAGTTTTTTGGGTTTTAATGGGCCTGATATTATAGCCTGGAATATATTGAAAGCTGAAAGGGGTAATAGTGATTTGCAGGCGCTGCCGTTTAATCCAAGCAGTAGAGGGCTGGATTTTGTTTATGTTGAGACGGAAACTTCCTTTGCACAGGTGGCAAAGAAATTGAATCCAAGTGCGGAGGCGGTAGTCTTGGCATATTATGATGCTTCGGAGGATTTGTGGAAGATGTCGGATAATACCTATTATAGGGAGTTTGTGGATGGTGTAAGAGTGGTCAGACGGTATTACAACAATGAAGATGATTTGTCGAAGGTTGTTGTGCCGGCGGGTAAGGCTTTCGTAATTATTCATATGAAGGATACGGAGGCTTACGATGTCAAAGCGGCTAATGTTGTTCCGTCATGGAATGGTGCTGGCAGTCAGTTTGATATTTGTGAGGCGGGTGCGGGATGGCATCAGTTTGGGTTTAAGAGTAAGGAGGGAATTGTAAATCAGATCAAGGCGTGCGACCATAAAGTGATGAGCTTTTGGGAGCAGTCAACAATGGACTCTGAAAAGCCGTATGTTGTTAAATATCGTTCGGATAGAAGTTTGAGTTTGCTTGATGATTGGGCCGATGATTCCAGTACGGAGAATTATCATATAGCGTGGATTGAGCTTAGTGATGCTCGTCCGGGTGGCAGTGAACATCAGCCGATTGATGAGCCTGAAGAGGAGGTAGCAGTGGAGGAAGATTATTTCTTTGATTTCACCGTTGAGAAAGATAGTAGTAACAAACTATATGCGTCTTGGAATGTTGATCAGCAAAAGCTCTTACAGGATGGTGTTGTGACTAATTTTTCAGGAAGTCCTTCATGGAGATTCAGCGTGAAAAAAACCTCTTCAAGTCCATATACCTTGGTTAGCGATGCAAATATTACTTGGGTTAATTTTTCTGGCCCAGGTGGGGGCTGTGGGGAGGATAAACACTGGTGTATCAGGTCTAATGATTCATGGGAAAGTGGCAAATACTATTCTTTTAAGCTCGAATTATTGCATGGCCAGAGTGGAGATGTGGTACAAACTGAAGTTGTGGATGTGGAATTGGATTTCAGTGCAGCATTAGATTTTATTTTAGAGCTGGCGCCAGTTGAGGTTGAAGTTTTAATTCCGACCGATATTGAGCCGATATTTACGCTGCCTATTGAAGGGGAGGTGCTGCTCCCGGAAAGCACACTGCCAAATATTAATCCTGATGTTTTGAGTGCACTGCTGTATAAGCCATGTGAGGTGAAGTCATTTGATGGGATGGAATATCTTCATGTGAAAATACCTCGTATTGCAAATAATACGGGTGTTGTCACGGGTATTAGCCTCATATACGACGGTGAGGATCCTCGAACAGCGGTGTCGGCTCCATATTGGATAGATTGGTCAACTGCATTTGAGAGAGGGTTATCATATGAGCAGTTTTGGAGTGAATCGATGACGACTTTGCGTGATTTGAAGCCTTTTATGACTGGTTCTCTATATATTGAAAGTTATATGAATTATCCGTTGTTTGGTTCGCCAGAGAATTACTTTACTGATGTTATTCTGCCGCCAAATGCTCTTACGGAAGATGTAAAAACTGTTAGGGCTACGATCGGGAATGGCTCAGTTGGGATGGTGACTGCGGTGGATTGCAAATAAGTTATTAGTTGCAAATTAAATTATGGTTTGAAAATGTGGCCGCCTCGCAATGAGGCGGCCACATTTTGTTTGAGTCGGCACTTCTTATTCCTGGCACTTGATCATGCGGATGTTGGTCTCGCCAGAGCTGGTTGAGATGTTAGTTTGTATTGCCTCGAGGTTGTCGAGCTTGTCAGATAGGCCGCTGAGGTATAGGAAGTGTTTACCGTCTTCTATTCTATTGAGGTATCCGATTGCATTACTAAGGTTTTGTGTTGCATATAGGTCGCTTCCTGTTTTGGTTATGATTTTCATTTGACGAATTGATGATCCAGAGGTTGGAGGAATGGTTTCTATTTTTAGAACATTGTCGTATGTCGTCCCGCCCACAGTTAAATCAGTTAATTGGCATATTGGTGTGAAGTATCTTATGCTGAGTTGTGGCTTTTCGCTGATGGTAAAATATGTTTCATGTCCTGTAGCGGTGTTAGTCATTATGAGCACTAAGTTGTGATATGTGCTGCTGGTAATGATGTCATACTCTGATGCGGTATGTGGATATACTAGGCGGCATTCCTTGTTGGAGCCTGCTGTAGAGCAGGATTCCCCCATTGGTAGTACTCGCCGATTATAAGCCCTATCGGGCATGAAGCTAGATTCTTCAAGCCTCCATTCGATATCGGCATCATTTAGGTTTGATGCGAGCTTGTAATCCCATGTGACTTGGAGGTCGGCGTCGGCTTGGGAGCCTTCCCTGAATGAAAACTTAAGATTCCATACTGTGGATGCTTCCGGTGCTTCGATATTTATGCTGGTGGGCTGGACTGTATCTAGGGGAGAATTTGTGAAGTTGGTGTTGGTTTGAGGATTGATCGTGCTTTCTGTGGGAGCGGCACCTTCAGGTGCAACGATTCTAGTATTTATGGTTTCTGATTTAGTTGTGGTGCCTTGATTAATTTTGTTGATTATTGGGCTGCTGCTAGGGTTTGTGGCGCTTTTGTCTATTGGAGGTATTGTCGAATTCTGATCATTGGGTTCTGGTGTGGTAGGTTCAGGAGTCGTGGCCTCCGGTGCTTCGATGCTTGGTTGTAATGCTGATTTGTCTGGGGTGACAATTTCTTGTTGTTGTGTTGATGTCTGAATGGCAGGGTTTCTGTCTGGATATGCTGAGTCGGTGGTGGTGTTTTCTTGTGGGGCATCTCTGAGGTTTAGCCATGCTAGGTGCGTTGAAAGAGGTTGTTCACTAAGATAATTATCTTCATTGATCTCATCAAAGCTATAGTGCTGTGTGTATTTTGCGCTGTTGCCGGTGGCGGTTTCTGGCCAGATGCTAATTACCCGGGTCTGGCATGCTTGAAGGCTGTCGGCGAGTTCTTGATGTGATGAAAAGAGCACTTGGTGCCATCCGGTCTTGGTACTACATGTCTCTTGGATTCTCGAGGATGTTGGTTTTTCCGGTTTTTGATTGGCAAGTCTGATGTCATAGATTTCAGTGTTGCTTTGGGTCATAATGGCAAAGGCTGTGCCGGCATCTATCTCTACTTTGGCCAATTCTTCCGTGGTGTTTTCGTATTTGGTTGTTGCCGATGCTGGGTAATAATTATTATCTGTTATGTGCCATTTGCGATCCTCAGAGTTGTATTTGGCGAGGACTAAGGCTTCGGCGCTGGGATTGATCTTGGATACTATTTCGGCGAAGTTGGTGTCGGTCTCAGAGTAGGCGTAGTGCACTACTCCCCCACCGTTGAGAGGGGTTGGTCGGTCATTGCGGCTTCCTTTTAGGGCGGTGAATTTTTCGCGATCGTCTTCGTCAAAGCCAAGGAAGTAGTAGCTGCCAATGTCCTTATCAAGCATGCCTTGGAAGTTTCCGGCGGACTTTTCAGGAGTCAGCATGGGCGGGCTTTCGGTTTCATTTTTGGTCATTGTCCAATATCCGACTCCGATGAGGGTGGCCAAGAGAGTTGTGACTGCGAGTGTTTTAATCGTTCTTTTGTTCATGGTTTTTTGTTTTAGTTTTTTGTTTTAGGTTTTTGTTTTTTAAGGTTTAAAGTTTTTTAAGGTTTAAAGTTTTATGTTTTATTTATGGTTTTGTTAGGTTTGGGGCGGAGGGTTTGGGGTGGGGTCTGGGTTTTTATTGTTTGCTTCTTTCTTTGATTCTTCCTCCATGTCGATTCCGATTCTATTGGTGATTTCTTGTTCGACAAATTCGGACTTACGCGCATTTCTGATTCGTGATAATTGTTTGATCTTTTTAGCGAGCTCTTCGTTTTTACCAGTGGTATCCCAGATGGTGTTGACGGAGAATGGTCTTGATGTGGTGTTGTTAATATTGAGTTTCATGTACATTTTGTAGTTTGATATTCCGATGATGTCTTGCTCAGTGAGTAGTGGAGCGTATTCTTTGCTGAGGTATTCGGCATCTTCGGCTCCGACTTTAAATGAGGACATCGTACCAACGTTACCGAATACGGCGTCGCGGATTTGAGTAGAGGTGTTGCCATATTTGTTGACAACTAGTTGGTTGATGTATTGGTGGGCCATGATGAGGTTCAACCGGTATTTTCGGGCTTCTGATAGGATTGAAGAGAAGCTGTCGGTGGCAAAGTTCTGGAATTCATCTACATATAAGAAGAAGTCGCGTCGTTGTTCTTCCGGGATATCGGCACGGGACATGGCGGCCATTTGAATACGGGCGACCATTACCAGACCGAGGAGTTGTGTGTTGAGATCTCCGACGACTCCTTTTGATAATTTGACGAGAAGTATTTTGCCTTCGTCCATGATTTCACGGAAGTTGAATGATGATTTGGCCTGTCCTATGGTATTACGCATGATTGAATTCGTAATAAACGGACCAAACTTCGAGCTGAAGTATGGGATCATTTCTTGTCTTTCGCGATCTCCGGTGTTGGCATATTCATGTTCCCAGAATGATTTGACGACGGGGTTTCTGACTTTTTTGACTTTGTATTTAAGGAAGGCGTCGTCCGTGAATATACGAGGGACATCGATCAAGGTTGCTCCTTCTTCTTGGTCTTCCATTAGGGTTAAGCAGGCGTTTCTAAAATAGTGCTGAATTCGGGGCCCGAAGATTTCGTCGCCAAACAGCTTGATGAATATTTCAGTTGCCTGTGAGGATGCGAGGTCTTGTTGGGCGGAAGTCTTGGCTTCCAGCATGTTGATGGACATTGGTCTTTCGGTATCAGCAGGATCAAATATGATGACATCTTTAGCTCGTGAGGCTGGGATGTATTTTAGAATGTCGTCCACCAGGTCTCCGTGGGGGTCAATCACACAGACTCCTTCACCGTTAATGATATCTTGTCTCGCCATAAATGAAAGAAGGGCAGACTTACCACTTCCGGATTTACCTATTATGTAATGGTGGCGAGATCGATCTTGTTTCATGAAGCGTACTTGTGTTTCTTCTCCGCGATAGGTGTTGTTGCCTAATAAGATTCCGGTTTTTGGCATGTTGGCGGGTGGTGGCAGTACTTTGTAGTCGAGCCATGTGATTGTCGGAGCAGAGTTGTAGCGGCTATGTGGAAAATGGAAAATGCTTGATAGTTCATCTTCCGCCATTAGTGATTTTTTTTCTCCAATAAATAGCATTCTGTTGTCCATTAGGCGGTGCTTGAATGCGAATTTCATCCATTTATCATTTGTTGCATCTATTAGGAGTACACGCTTGGTCTGTATCCAATTTGACAGTTCGTCCTTAAATAGCCCAAAGGAGACGATGGTGCTGTTGACAATTTCTTCTGCTCTCTGTTCGGTTTTGGCAGATGCCACCATTCGGATGACGGTATCAAATCCGGCTTGAGAGGCCTTTTCACCAATTCTCTTTGCAACTTCTTCCTTAGCTTGGAGCATTCTGACGAAGCCACCTCCTTCCGAGGATTCGGGTTTATCCATCTTTTCATACCCCAGCAGCACTCCTTTAAAAACATTAAAAATAGGGCCCAGTACTGGGATTTTAAAGCGGCTGTTCTTCTTACCCTTGAAATAGGTGTCACCAAATTTTTCGGCTTTTTTGCTCCATTTGGGACTCTGGGGCCTTATTGCCAATTGAATGACAGCGGTTTCGTCCTTGGTGAGTTTTGAAAAAATGTTGGTCAGACTGTTTAACGGGTCGTTTTCCACTATTTTGTAGGTCTTGATCGGGAAAAAGTTTTCATTTTGCAGATAGCCAAAGAAGCCTTTGAATTTGTTACCGTCTGGAGCAAAATCATAAGGTTGCTTTAGAATGTCGATATTGGCTCCCGAATAATAGGTCGTGATCTGCTTCTCTACGATACTTTGGTAGTAGGCTGGCGTTGTCACATAGAAGTTAACTGTCTCCTTTTCGGCAACTAGCTCAAAAGTAAATATGTTGTGTTTTAGGATTTTAACCTTTAGGAGGTTGGCGAAATTTAACTCCCTGGTTTCATTTAAACTTCGATATAGCTGTGACATGACCGATATTTTCTCGCGAAAGTCTTTTTCGTTTTCTTTTTCGCGGTCTTTGGTGGAGTCATCTCGAGGCAATGTTATCTGCATGAATACGAGATTCTTGGAGTCTTTATATCTGTATATGTTCCTGAGAAGCCACAGGGATAGTTTGAGCAGGACAAATATGAGAACTAGGTACAGTAGGCTCTTGATAGGGTTGTTGATCAGAAACTGAATGAATGGTGAGTTGATGAATCCTGTCATGGATTTGTTTAATTTTGTTTTCTTTTTATTATAGCACATTTATAGGCCAAAATAAAGCACCTATTGGGGTTTTAGGTACTTTGTTGGTCGGCTGTTTTAGGGGGTGGAATAATCCTCACTATATTTTTTTGCTTTCAGCGATTAAGGGCGGGTGGAAATCTTATTCTTCTTGGGACGGCGTCAATTTCCCCAGCGGGAAATTGCACCTCAGATATCGCCTTTGCTCGCCTCACTGCTTTCGGCACCGGCCCGCAAAGGTTCCGATACGCCCAAACAAAATAAGATTGTACACCCGTAATACATGATCGCTCGACGTAATCAGAATGACACAAAGTGATTATCAATAGTCTTACTGCTGTTGATCCTGGTTCTTGTTTTTCCAGTCAAGGATGGCGTTGGAAAGGGCTTTCAGGAAGGATTCTGCAGTTTTGTGGTTCATGTTGATACGGCTGACTAGTTTTAGGGTTGGAGTGGCGTCTGGTGATGGGTTTGGTATGAGGTATGCCATGTCAAGGACGCACTCGTTGTTGTTGATGTGTACGGAGACGGCATTGGCGTAGACGCCTTGTTCTGTTTCTTCTTTGATTTTGATTTGGTATTGTTTTTGATTCGATTCGGCCATGTTTATGGGGGTTAATAATACTGGCTTAATTTTAAAGTCCTGTGGGTTAATTAGCAACAACACTTTGGAGCTGGAGTTTTGGCTTTGTTTCTAGTCTAAGTGGTTGATCTGGACGATTCAATTTTTGAGTCGCATGTCTTGGTTGTTAGAATGCACTTATCCTAATTTCCTTTAATTTATTCTATGTATCTTCAGAAAGTTTTAACGGTACCAAGTTCGTCGGTACAGCTGGATTGTAATCTGAAGACTATCAGTTCAGCTGGCGGCAAAGGTGTCCGTCTCAGACGAAAAGAGTATGATTTGCTGATGTATCTGATCGAAAACAAAGGGCGTATAGTGACGCGTTCGCAACTTCTTAATAATGTCTGGGGGCTGAATGATTTAGTGAAAACTAATACAGTTGATGTCTATATCGGGTCGCTGAGGAAAAAGCTTCGCATGCTGACAATGAAGTGTCCCATTGAGACAATCCATTGCTTTGGATATATGTTAATCGACTAGATTTGGCTTGAAAGCACAGTGAGTTAATACACAAGGAATCATTTTGGCAATAGATTCAATCTTATTTCTTTGGCGTATTTGTCAAAAATTCATATACTGCTTTTGTTTTATTGACGAATTTCATTATTACCTCATTTATATATTTGCTATGAAAACTGAAACCAATGTTGAAGTGTTGAACACTATCGGGGAGTTGGGGGGGATTATTAATAATTTGCTTTTATTGCTCTCGGATAAAGAGAAAGATGTGATTCAAAAGCGTTTTAATCTCAATGGATACGGGAAGCATACACTTGAAAGCATTGGGCAGGAGTTCCAGGTTACGCGGGAGAGAGTGCGTCAGATTGAAAAAAATGCACTGAGTAAGATGAAAAGGAATGTGTTTAACACTGAGTTGAAACATCTTCACCAACATGCCAATGATTTGCTGAAGAAAAATGGAGGTCTTATGAGGGAACAGTATTTGATTGATGAGTTTGTTTCTTTGGCTAGTGCTGACCGCAAGAGTGTGAAGTCTGGTCTTCATTTGGCTTTGGTGCTCAATGAGGAATTTTCTTGTACGCGAAATACGGTAAATTTCTATCCGCATGTTAAAAACAAAAACTTGCCTCATCAGGCGATCAAACTTGTCTCTGGTCAGGTTATCAATAAGTTAAATCAATACGGTGATGTCAAGCCTCTGTCAAAGGTGCACAATGATTTGGAGCCTAAGTTAAAGGAGGTGGGGTTTGATTCCAGGCAGTTGGAGTCGTTGATTGGAATAGATAAGAGGTTAACTTTGGTGAACAAGGATATGGTTGGTCTGATGTCTTGGAGACATGTGAACCCAAAGACTCTTCGCGATAAAATCCTTTATGTTTTGAGAAACAATAAAAAACCAATGTACTTCAGAAATATTGCTAAGAAAATTGAGGAGTATGGTTTTAATGCACGCAAGGTGAACATTCAGGCCGTCCATAACGAGCTGATTAGGAATGAGAGTTTTGTCCTGATAGGTCGTGGTATTTATGCCCTTGATGAATGGGGTTATGAAAGTGGTACGGTTCTTGATGTTGTTGAGAAGCTTTTAAAGGAAAATGGCGAGATGATGGTGGATGATATCGTGAAGGAGGTTTTGAGCCAGCGACAGGTGAAAAAAATTACGATCATGCTAGCTTTGAAATCAAGCGAGCGGATCGAGAGAATCGGACGAAATGCCTATAAGCTTATTTAGATTTTGATTTTTTCTCTCCTAGTATCTGTAAAACTATTTGGTCTCGGTTGAGGCTGAATAGTTTTTTCTTGATGTGCTTTTTTTTCTTCAATAGTTCGGGGTCTTCTGGAGCTATGGTTAATATTTCATCAATAAACTGAAGGGCTTTGGGGTATTTTTTGAGCTGAATCAGTGTGTTAAGATTTTTTTTGCTTTCATAGATAAAATCATATTTTTCATGTTTCTGATCCTGGAGTTGTCGGAGTTTGATTTTGGATTCGAGTTCTCTGATTTTGAGGTTGTCTTCCCGGGTTTTACCTTTGAGGGTTTTTACCAATGTTTCTATTGAAGTGTATTTGGTAGATGCTAAAAGATCTTTGTTTTGTTTGATTTTGTAATCGATATATTGATTCTGGTAATCTTGTACTAGCTTTTGAATTTTTTTATTTGGAGGTGAGTTGAGCTCGATTTTTTTAACGGTTGCTATCATCGTTTCGGGGTTTTCTTTTGCTAATTGGGCAAGCCTCTGTTCCTGCTGGGCAAAATGGGTTTCAAAATAATCTTCTAGGTATTTTTTGTATTTTTCTTGGTTCTTGAAGAGAAGACGGTATATTTTGTTGTTGGTGAAATCGAGCTTCTGAGCTTCTTTGAGGAGTTTGATGGCCTCTGGGTAATTTTCTTCTTTGCTCAACTTTTTGGACTGGATGATTTTGAATTTAACCAAATCTTTATTGCGTTGTTTGACCTCTTTGATGATCCTCTTTCGTAGTGAGATGATTTTGGAGCTATCGGGAAAGTATGTAAGTGTTTTCATTGCAAGCATATTGGCTTTTTGGAATTCAGAGTTGGCAATAAGCACTTTGATCTGCTCGGAGGCTTCTTTGATGTAGGTCTTTTTGTCCATTTTAGTTTTTTATTTTTTCGAGGTTTTGTATTAGTCCACTTAAGGATTCTTGTTCCTCTCTCAGTTTTTCCCGTTGGCCGTCGACTACTTCTGGTGGCGCTTTGTCGAGGAATCCGGGGTTGCCTAGTTTTCCTTCAAGACTTTTAATGGCCTGCTCTTTGTTGGCTATTTCTTTGGTTAAGCGTTTTATTTCAGTTTCTTTGTCGATAAGATCTTCCATTGGCAGTCTTATTTCAATGCCGTTTTCAATTATTACGACACTACCGTCAGTGGTGGTAGAGTCTGAGGCGATGAATTCTAATGCGGAAAGGCGGGCGAGTTTTATGATTATTTCGCTCTGTTCTTGAAGTTTACTTCCTGGGGTGGCGACAATGTTTGCTTTGATGAGTTTTGCTGGAGGGACTTTTAGTTCGGCGCGCTTGCTTCTGATTAGAGATATTATGTTAATGACGGTCTCGAGGAGTTCTTCGGATGCGGGGAAGGTGTATTCTTCTTTTTGTTCTGGCCAAAGGGATGCGATCAACAATTCTTTTTCCTGTAGGTGTGACCATATTGTCTCGGTGACAAATGGAGTGAACGGGTGCAACATTTTTAGTAATGCTTTGAGGACATATCCAAGGACATATGGGTTGAACTGGGTTTTTGATATTTCTAAATACCAGTCGCAAAATATGTTCCAAGTGAATTCATAGAGGCGGTTTCCGGCATCTGAGAAACGGAAATTTTCGATGTCGGCTTGGGTTGCCGTTATGAGTTCCTGGGTTTTTGAGACTATCCAGCGATCGGCGTCGCTTGTTATGAGGTCGGCGGTGAATTCCTTTTGAAGGTCGGCTTCGTCGATATTGCTTAGGGCAAATCGGGAGGCGTTCCAGAGCTTGTTGGCAAAGTTGCGGTAGCCGCTAATTTTCTCTTCATAGAGCCGCATGTCATTACCCGGAGTGTTGCCGATTATCAGACTTAGACGCACAGCATCGGTACCGTATTTTTCAATCATTTCGAGCGGGTCGATACATGTTTCAGGGTGGGATTTGCTCATTTTTTTGCCTCGTCGATCTCGAATGAGTCCGTGAAGGTAAATGTTTTTAAAGGGGATGGATTTTTCCTCGGAAATTCCTTCGCGTCGGAGGGTGTAGGTGGAGGCTAGGATCATTCTGGCTACCCAGAAAAATATAATGTCATATCCGGTCTCGAGGACGGAGGTGGGGTGGAAGTTTTTGAAGTCTTCGGTATTCTCCGGCCAGCCTAGCGTGGAAAATGTCCAGAGGGCTGATGAAAACCAGGTGTCCAGGGTGTCGGGGTCTTGTATCCAGTGATCCCCATCGGGCTTGCTTTCGCTGAATACCGGCTCGGACTCGACCTTCATGACATTGAGAAGGGTGCTGGATTGCTCTCCAGATTCGATGAATGTCTTGTATTGCTCTGCGGTGAGTTGATACCAGATTGGAATCTGGTGGCCCCACCAGATTTGTCGTGAGATACACCAATCGCGAAGATTATCGATCCAGTTGAAGTATGTTTTTTCAAAACGACTAGGGATTATGTTGATCATTTTGCTGTTGACGGCATCCTGAAGCACCTCCTTAATGCTTAGTTTTGCGCCTTTCCAGTCGATAACTTTTTTATTAACATCGATAAACCACTGTTTCATGATTTGTGGTTCGATAAGCCCTTTTCCGCGATAGTTGATTGCGATGTTGTGTTCGTATTCATGGTCTATTTTGATGAGTAGTCCCCTTTCTTCAAGCTTTTCAACAATTTTTTCTCTGGCTTCTTCAATTGGCATTCCCCCAAACTCCTCTGAAACTTCAGTCATGATGTTTCCTTCAAAGTCGATGATCTGTGGTGATTCAAGGTTATATTTCTCGGCCAATTCAAAATCAACAAGGCTGTGGGCCGGGGTAATTGACATTGCTCCGGTACCCATTTCCATGTCGATGCAGCTGTCGGCGATGACGCGGGCTTTAGTGGGACCGTTGATCCATTCTATTTCGAATTCTTTGCCGATGAGGTCTTGGTATCTCTTGTCTTCGGGGTGTACAACTATGACCTTGTCGAGAAATTTGGTCTCGGGTCGGGCGGTTCCAATTACTACTGGTCCAAATTGGAAGTAGTAAAACTTTGTTTTTTCGCTGATATATTCCATTTCGTCATCGGCAACGGTAGTTTGCATTTTGGGGTCCCAGTTGACGATTCGGCCACCGCGATAAATGAGTCCGTCTTCGTTCATGTATTTAAACATTCTGTTTACAGCGGTGTTCATTTGAGGGTCGAGAGTATATTTTTCGCGCGTCCAGTCGCAGCTGGCTCCCATTTTGCGGACTTGGTTCTTGATAGTGCTTTGGCTGTTTGCGACAAATTCGCGAATCTCCTGGAGGAGTTTTTCGCGTCCGAGCTCTTGGCGTGGTTTCTTGACGCCTTGTTTCATGAGGTTTTTTTCAACCACGCTTTGGGTGGCTATGGCAGCATGGTCGGTACCGGGGATCCAAAGGGTGGGCTTGCCAAGCATGCGGTTGTAGCGAATCATAATGTCTTGTAGGGCGATCATTACGGCGTGACCGAGGTGTAGCGTTCCTGTAGCGTTTGGAGGGGGCATTGATATGACGAAGGGTTCTTTGTCGCTTGATGGCTTCGGTGAGAAACTTCCGGATTTTTCCCATTTTGCATATACTTGGTCTTCGTACTTCCCCGGTTCGTAGGCTTTCTCTAATTCAATTGGCATATTTTATTTATAAGTTACTTTTGTGTGGAATTTTACAGTGCAATTGCTTAGTATTCAAATACTTTTAAGTCTTGCTTACTTTGACATTTTCCGTAATATGCGCTAAAATTAGATGATTTTTTATTGTACCTATGAGCTCTGTAGATTTAAATAAAAATAGGGGTTTGAGAGGAGTTGATGTCACTAAAAGCGAAGAAAGGCATGAACGCGAATCTCGTGAACTCGAAGGTGGAAAACAAAGTGTTGGCGCTGCTGTGGCGGAGGAAGTTGCCATAGTTGAAGGTGAAATTGAGACGACGGGACGCGTATCGGAGGTTTTGGGTGAGAGTATTAGTGAGGACAAAGGAGCGAGCATTACTGGGGGAAAGGCAAAGGCGGCGACACCCGTGAGTAGAGATCTACGGATTAAAAAACTCCTGGAGGAGGCTCCAGCGCCATCTGTAATGAAGGCTGAAATCAAAAAGGCGCTTGATGTAGAGTTTAGAAATATTAAGAAAAAGGTTGCGTTGGCTCAAAAGGGCGGAAACTTTTTTGAAATGACCAATTTGGTTGCGAGAATGCGTCAAATTAAGGGTACGCTTGCGAGACTTATGCGAGCTCCAATAAAATTGATCCGTGAGCTGTGGATTAAGATTGTTCATGGCGAGCAAATCTAATCGTCTTTTTTAAGCGGTCGCGTATGGTAGGAGGAACAGCAATCCAATGATGAAGCCTACTTTTACATCAGCCCAGTCGTGAACCCTTAGGTATATTCTGCTATATGAAATTGCGATTATTAGTGATGCTAATATGGCAATTTGAATAATGGAGTTTGTGTGGATTGGACCTTTGAGGACATGTAGGGCCAAAAACCCGTAAAATGCTGTCGAGGTGGCTGCGTGTCCGCTGGGAAAAGCGTAGGTTCTTTCTTGGAGGAGGGCATCGGGGCGTCGGGGTTTTTTGACGATTATTTTAATGATATTTGCTAAAAGGGTTGATCCGCCAACTGCTAGTAAAAGGAAAAAAAGCGTATTGTGGTTTTTCCAAAAATAATATGTAAAGAAAGCAACAAACACTGTTATCATTTGCCAGTTTCCCATGCGTGTGACGGCTTTGAAGAAGAGTAATCTCATGTGGTTTTATTTTTGAGATTATTGTAAATTAGGTTGTGTTTTTTTAAAAGTTTTTAATTCTAAATTGTATGAGCTACGGTAAATGCATTCCAGATCTCAAAATTAACGGTGAGCCGGCCCCCTATCCAGTCCTGAATGAGCGCGCCATAAGGGCGACGGCAGGACTTATGTTTATGGTGGGGTTGAGCACTTTTTGGTATGTCTTTTTGACCAAAGACTTTACTGTCGTGTGGTGGGTGGTGTCGATTTTCTGGTTAGAATTTTTTCTAAAAACTGTTTTTCAGCCTTCTTGGAGCTTATTTGGGATTCTAGGAAGATTTTTGGTGAGAAAGCAGCGACCAGAGTATGTAGGTGCGATTCAAAAACGATTTGCGTGGGGTTTGGGTTTGTTGATGGCTTCAGCGATGATAGTCGTAATATCATTTGGAATAAGGGGTATAGCTCCCTTTATTATTTGTTTAACTTGTTTGCTTTTCATGTGGTTGGAATCAGCTTGTGGTATTTGCGTAGGGTCTAAAATATACGGATTTATGCTTCGCAAGGGATGGCTGAAGAGCGCGGAATTTAGGCCGGCGTGTCCAGGCGGCGCTTGTTCCATTAAGAAGCAGAATTAAACTTTGCAAAAAAAGACCTGTCAAGGGTCTCTTTTGCTTTGTATGGTGGGCGAGGAGGGACTTGAACCCTCACGACTTGCGCCACTAGTTCCTAAGACTAGCGTGTATACCAATTTCACCACTCGCCCATTTGTTTTTTGCTTGGCTATTTTAATGGGGTGTTGTAAAAATGCAATAATATTTTTGAGTTTTTTTTGAATTTGACTTAATGGCGTTTTAGCGTTATTGTTCACTCCTTCTGAATTGCATATTTGTAATTTATGAAATATCGTTGCGTTGAAAGCAAGTTTCTTGCTTGACAAACATTGGTGAAAGAAATATTTTTCTTGCCACTGTATGAACTATCATTAATAACCTATAATTTAGTATGGCTGTACTAGGAAGCAAACAAGATATAGATCTGACAGAGATACTGGAGGAAATGTTTTTGGTTTTAACGGGTAAGGAGAAGGATGTGATCATTCAGCGCTTTAGCCTCGACAGTAAACCGAAGAGAACATTGGAGAGCATTGGAAGAAGTTTTTCGGTTACAAGGGAGCGTATTCGTCAGATTGAGAAAATTGCGCTTAATAAGTTAAAGCGTACCGCTTCAGCGTCTAAGATTAATGATTTAAATGGGATTGCGAACGAGTTGATAGATGAATTTGGTGGTATTGCGACTGACAAAAAGATGGTTAGCGGAATCCTTAATCGAATTAAGTCTGAAGATGATATTGATGGGAACATTGTGAGATTGGCTTTAAATATCAATCCTGCGCTAGTTAAAACGGATAAAAGTAGTCATTTTTACACCTTTTGGAAGAAGAAGGATATTGATAGTAAGCTAGTAAATGCCATTATTAACAATGGAGTGAAGATACTGAAGAAGAAGGGAGATGTTATTAAAAATGTCAAATTGGCTTATCTTATCAGGCAAGAGTTGACAGTTCGTGTGGAAAATTTCCGGGATGAGATGTTTGTGAATGCTTTGGAGGTTGATAGAAGAGTAAAGATTATTGAGGAGGGAGTTGGTTTGGTTAGCTGGAGACATATTAATCCTAAAAGCATTAGGGATAAGGCCTATATTGTTTTGAAGAATTCCAAGGAGCCATTACATTTTGTGGAGATAGCGAATAGAATTACTAATAGTGGCTTTGATTCAAAGGTGGTGACGACGCAGGCGGTACATAATGAGCTTATTCGTTATGAGCAGTTTGTGCTTGTCGGAAGAGGGTTGTATGCCTTGAAGGAACAAGGTTATGTGGCTGGTACGGTGGCGGAGGTGATAGAGGCGCTACTGAAGAAAAATGGTGAGATGACTAAGCGCGAGATTATTGAGGGAGTTTTGAAGCAGAGAAAGGTGAAGAAGGGAACAATTTCCCTTAATCTTCAGAAAAATGAATGTTTTGTCAGAGTTGGTAGAGCTGTTTATAAGCTGGAAGGTGGCTTGCAGGCTTAGTTGCGAATAGTTAACTTGAAGAAGATTTTAGGGATATCATTTTTGACACAAGGCCCAGTCAACGGTAGAGTGACTGGGCTTTTATTTTATAATGTTAAGAGGCATGGATAAATGTATTTTTTGTCAGATTGTGGATAAGGAGATTCCGGCAAGTGTGGTTTATGAGAATGAGAGTTGTATTGTGTTTAGAGATGTTAATCCTAAGGAAAAAACCCATTTACTGGTCGTTCCAAAAAAGCATATCAGGACGATCGATGATTTGTCTGATGATGATGATATGCTGATGGGGGCGATGATGTTGTGTGCGAGGAATGTGGCTAAGTTGATCGATCTTGATGGTTATCGACTTCAGGTGAATGTCGGAGAAGGTGGCGGACAGGAAGTTTATCATGTTCATATGCATTTGTTGGCAAAATAAATTATGTGTTTCGTAAATCTACATGCGCATTCCCACTATAGCCTTTTGGATGGGTTTGGGAGTCCGGAGGCAATGATTTTGAGGTCCAAGGAGTTGGGTTATCCGGCGGCGGCTCTTACCGATCACGGGGTGACCTATGGGCTTGTTGAGTTTTATAATGCGGGGAAGAAGCATGGGGTGAAGCCAATTATGGGCTGTGAGCTCTATGTGGCGCGGCGTACAAGGTTTGACAAGGATGTTGCTCTTGATAGGAAGTCTTACCATTTGACGACTTTAGCGAAGAATAATATCGGTTATCGAAATTTGTTGGAGATGGTTACGAGGTCTCAATTGGAGGGGTTTTATTATAAGCCGCGTGTAGATTATGACTTGCTGAAAAAACATTCAGAGGGTCTAGTGGTATTGAGTGGGTGTCTTGCGGCTCACCTACCGCAGGCAATTTTGTCGGGGGATGAAGAGGAGGTGGATGCGGTTATCAAGATGTATTTAGAAATATTTGGTAAGGAGAATTATTTTTTGGAGATTCAGGATCACCCTTTGCTTGAGGAACAGGTTTTGGTGAATGAGCGGCTTAAAGAGTTGGCGAAAAAATATGATTTGCGGTTGGTTGGGACTAATGATTCACATTATCCAAGGCCTGAGGATCGAGAGGTTCATGATATTTTGCTCTGTATTCAGACTCAGACAAATGTTACCGATGAGAATAGGATGAGATATGGAGGAGATTTTTCGATACGAGATATTGGTGCTATTAGAAAGTCGTTTATTGATACTCCGGAGGCGGTGGATAACACTTTGTTGGTGGCTGAGATGTGTGATGTCAATTTCGATTTTGGGACTAATCTGATTCCCTCATTTGATACCCCAAAGGGGAAGAGTGCAAAGGAATATTTGAGGCAATTGTGCGAGGAAGGACTTAAGAGGCGGTTTAAGGGTGAGACGATCGAGCAAAAGTACTGGGATAGGCTGAATTATGAGTTGGATCTTGTTAATAAGATGGGGTTTGATACCTATTTTTTGATTGTGGCGGACTTTGTAAGGTTTGCTAAGGATCAAGGAATTGCGGTGGGACCAGGGCGTGGTTCGGCGGCGGGGGCAATTATTGCTTGGTCGTTGGGGATTACCGATGTCGATCCGATATATCGCGGCCTTTTTTTCGAGCGGTTTTTGAATCCGGAGAGAGTGAGTATGCCGGATATTGATATCGATTTTGCCGATCACCGTCGTGATGAGGTACTTAAATATGTGATTAATAAATATGGTCGCGATAAGGTGTCGCAAATAATTACTTTTGGGACAATGGCGCCGAAGGCGGCAATTAGAGATGTAGGTAGGGCTTTGGGTTATCCTTATGCGGAGGTGGATGAGCTGGCAAAGGCTGTGCCGCCGGCCGTTTTAGGTAAATATGCGCCTTTGAATAAGTCTGTTGTCGAAGATCGAGAGTTGAAAAAAATATATGATGGCAATGAGAGAGCAAAAAAATTATTGGACTATGCCAGGAAGCTTGAGGGAACTGTCCGTCAGGTCGGGACACACGCTTGTGCGGTTGTTATTTCAGAAAAGCCGCTTACCGAGTATACGGCAATGCAGTTTTCGGCAAGTGGTGACGGTGAAATAGTGACGCAATATTCAGCGGGACCGCTGGAGTCGCTGGGTTTACTTAAAATGGATTTCTTGGGATTGCGTAATTTGACGATCATTGAAAAAACGCTGGAGCTTGTAGAGAAGAATACCGGAGAAAAGATTGCTCTGGAGAATTTACCGCTTGATGATACTGAGACCTTTGAGTTACTTCAGAGGGGAGAAACGATTGGTGTTTTTCAGCTGGAATCGGCAGGAATGAAAAGGTATCTAAAGGAGCTTAAACCAACAGAATTTGAGGACATTGTTGCGATGGGAGCGCTATATCGTCCCGGGCCGATGGAATGGATTCCAACATACATAAAAGGGAAGCACAATCCGGAGGGGGTTGAGTATTTAGATGATTCCTTTAAGGAGATCTTGGCGGGAACATATGGTGTGGCGGTGTATCAAGAGCAAATATTACAATTGGCTCGTGATTTTGCCGGTTTTTCTTTGGGGGAGGCCGATTTATTGAGAAAAGCGGTGGGCAAAAAAATCCCAGCGTTGTTGGTGGAGCAAAAGGAGAAATTTGTGCAGGGCGCCATCGGTAAGGGGCATGATAAAAAGTTTGCCAGTGAGGTTTTTGAAAAGGTGGTAGAGCCTTTTGCGGGATATGGTTTTAATAGGGCTCATGCGGTGTGTTATGGTTTAATTGCTTATCAGACAGCTTATTTGAAGGCTCGTTATCCTACTGAGTTTATGACTGCTCTTTTGTATAGTGATTCGGGGAATACCGATAGAATTGTGTTGGATATGAAGGAGTGTTCGGAGATGGGCATTGATGTTTTGCCACCTTCGGTAAATGAGTCTGAGGGGCACTTTGCGATGGTTGGAGATAAAGTAATTAGGTTTGGCCTGACTTCAATTAAAGGAGTTGGTGATGGTCCTGTTGGAGAGATTGTTAATGAGAGAAATCTTAACGGTCCTTTCAAGTCCTTGGATGATTTTGCGAAGAGGGTTCCACTTAAAGTGTTGAATAAAAAAGTTATACAGTCGTTGGCGTACTCGGGGGCACTCGATGAATTTGGGGATCGTAATCAAATCAGTGAGAGCTATGGGGAGATAAGTAGTTTTGCGAAAAATACACAGGAACAAGCTGATAAAGGGCAGACTGATATTTTTGGCATGTTGGATATTGAGGATGGGACTTCATCGGTTTCGTTGAAATTGGGAGACATACCTAGGTCAACTGAGATGCAGTGTTTGAAGTGGGAGAAGGAAGTTTTGGGTATGTACATCTCGGGGCATCCTTTGAAAGGGCTGACCGGTTATCTGGTGAAAAGGGGGAAGCTGATTGGGAATATTTCAAAGGCTCAGATCGGTAAATCCATTAAGGTTACGGGGCTTGTGACGGAGTTACGAAGAATTACGACCAAAAGAGGTTTGCACATGGCGTCATTTGTGGTGGAAGACACTACGGGTAAGGTGGGGGTTGTGTTGTTTCCAAGAGAGTATTCGAAGTTTGGGGCCGATCTCGTAGAGGATAAGGGCGTAGCGGTTTCTGGTAAGTTGGATTACAGAAATGGTCAGTATCAACTGATGGTGGAGTCGATAAAGGTACTGTCGGTGAGTTCGCTGGTTCAGAATGCGAAGAGTGAGGGTTTGTTTGATGACAAAGATAAGGGGGCTTTGGTGGTGAGGGACCTTAATGATATCCTGGGTGATCCTGATGCGAAGGAGGATCCTGCCAGCAAGGAGTCGGATAGTGAGGTGTTTGAGATTAATGTGCCGGTGGGGGTGACTCCGGATAAAATGCAAAGATTAAAAGAATTTTTGGTTGAAAATAAAGGTGACAGACCAGTAGAATTGATGATGTCTTCAGCTAACAAAAAAATTCGTTTGCCACTTGGTATTGTCGATGATGAGTCGGTGATGATCGAGGCGCAAAAAATTGTGAGCTGATAAGGAAATTATTATACTTGTTAATTCAATTTAAACTATATGTATAGATCACACACCTGTAATGATTTAAGGGGGGCACATGAGGGGAGCGAGGTAGTTTTGTCGGGATGGGTTAATCGGCGAAGGGATCATGGGAGTGTGATATTCATAGATCTTCGTGATCGCTATGGTGTGACGCAGGTGGTTTCAGATCCGGACAATTACCCAGATGCTCATGCCAAGTTGGATAGTGTTCGTAGTGAATATGTTATTAAGGTGACGGGGTTTGTGAGAAAGCGGCCTGAGGGAAACTCCAACGATAGTATGGAGACAGGTGATATTGAGGTACTCGTGACAGCGGTTGATATTTTGAATGAATCGCTGACTCCGCCTTTTGAGATAGATCAAGATAAGCCGGTGGGCGAGGAAGTTCGTTTGAGTCATAGATATCTGGATTTGAGGCGCGAGAGAATGAAGAACAATATCATTTTGAGGCATAAGATTATTAAGCATTTGAGAGATTATTTTTCCGATAATGGGTTTTTGGAAATTGAGACGCCTATTTTGGTGAAGGGTACGCCGGAGGGAAGTAGAGAGTACTTGGTGCCTTCGAGATTGCATGCCGGTAGTTTTTATGTTTTGCCTCAGTCGCCACAGCAACTGAAGCAGATGCTAATGGTGGCGGGGATGGATCGTTATTTTCAGATTGCCAGATGTTTTCGTGATGAGGACCAGAGAGGTGATCGTCAGCCGGAGTTTACGCAGCTTGATATAGAGATGTCTTTTGTGGATGAGGTTGATGTGATGAAGTTTAATGAAGAGGCTCTTATCGGACTGACTGAAAAGTTTGCGAGTGATAAAAAAATTATGAACAAGCCGTTCCCGGTGTTGTCATATCATGATGCTATGAACAAATATGGTAGTGATAAGCCGGATTTGCGTTTTGGTTTGGAGCTGTCTGATGTTGGAGATATTGTGAAGCATTCGGAGTTTGGGGTGTTTACTGGGGCATTGAATGCTGGAGGGGTGGTGAAGGCGATGAGGGTTCCTGGTGGCGCAAGTTTTACGAGAAAGGATATCGATGAGCTGACTGAGGTGGCAAAAATTTATAAGGCTAAGGGTTTGGCATATATTATTATGGACCAAGATGGTCCTCGATCCCCTATTTTGAAGTTTTTATCTGATGATGTACAAAAGGCTTTGCTAAAGCATTTGGAAGTTGAAGTTGGAGATATTGTTTTCTTCTCAGCGGATCGTTTTGAGATTGCTTGTGAATCTTTGGGGCAAGTGCGTTTGGAGGTTGCCAGGAGATTAGATCTTATGGATGCTAATTTGTTTGCATTCTGTTGGGTTGATAAGTTTCCGATGTTTGAGCAGGATCCTGAGACTGGTGAAGTTGGAGCGGTTCATCATCCGTTCACCTCTCCCCTATCGCTTGAAGACCTGGAGAAGGATCCAATGAAGTGTCTGGCTAGGGCGTATGATGTTGTGCTTAATGGAAGTGAAATTGGCGGTGGTTCGATCAGAATACATGATTCGGTTATGCAAAAGAAAATTTTTGATCTGTTGGGAATCACTGATGAAGATGCGGAAAAGAGATTTGGGCATATATTGAAGGCTTTCAAATATGGTGCTCCTCCTCATGGTGGAATTGCTTGGGGTCTGGATAGACTGGTGATGCTGTTTGCGGGGGAACCTAATATTAGAGAGGTGATTGCTTTCCCTAAGGATCAGAAGGCAAAGGACTTGATGTTGGGGGCTCCATCTCAGATGCCGGACTCACAGGTGGCAGAGCTTCATATTAAAGTTGATGTTGCGGAATAACCTAGTTTAGGTTTTAGGGCGCGTTTTGTGGTATAATAACAGGAAATAACTTTCTTTGGTCGCTATGGAAAAACTGTTGATTGCTATTGGTGTCGGTTTGGTTGCATTTTTTGCAGTCAAGAGGTTGCTGAAATACTTGAGGGGTCAGGCAAACGCTAGTCGTGCCATGAGCATGGTGTTTTTGGATGTAAGGGTGCCTAAGAAAGAATCGAAGGAGGATCGGGAAACGGATGGGGAACAATATGATAACAGGGGGTTTAAAGAGGCTGCTTGCGGTGTAATGAAGCAGTTTTTTGAGTCGTTGCACAGTATTTATAATCGTGAATTTTCGAGACATTTTGTCGGTCAGGACTTTTTGTCGTTTGAATATGTTGTTTTGGATGGGCAGGTACATTTTTTGATAGTTTGCCCGCGACAGTTGGTGGCTTTGGTGGAAAAGCAGTTAACAGGGTTTTATCCTGATGTCCATATAGAGGAGATGGTGGATTATAATCTCTTTAAGCCGAATTCAAAGGTGGTTGCCACTCACATTGTAATGAAAAAGGAAAACTGGTTGCCAATTAAGACTTATGAGCAGATGACTGCCGATCCTATTAATACGATTGTGAACTCGTTGTCTAAGGTGGATGGAGACGAGAGGGCCGCTATTCAGCTAATGGTGCGTCCGAGAGAGAATGGTTGGCAAGAAAAGGGAAGAAAGGAGGCGAATCGTATATTTCAGAACAAGAAAAGTAGTGGAATGTCTTGGTATAACCCGATCAGCTGGTTGGGGAAATTTTTTGAGTTAATGGTGAAGGGAGAGTCAGTTAGTAGCGATTCGGCAAGTGCTCCGGAAAAAACAACGCCACTTACGGATGAGGAGGTTAAGGCGATAGAGACTAAAAATTCCAAGGTTGGGTTTGATGTGGTGATGAGATTGGTGTCGGTTGCCAATGATAGGCCGGCGGCGATGACGAATCTGAACGCCATGAAGAGTGCATTTGCTCAATATGGTCTCTCTAATGGGAATAGCCTGGATTACACAAATTGGGATAATACGAGGAACTTGGTGAAGAATTTTATTTTTAGAAATTTCAATTCTGGTTCGCGAAGATTTATGAAGCATAAGCCAATGCTTCTGTCGTCTGAGGAGCTAGCGAGCATTTTCCATGTTCCTAATATACGGTTTAACAAATATCCGTCGATTGCGTGGCAAAACTATAAGACATCTCCGCCACCAAAAAATATTCCGAAGGATGGTATTTTGCTCGGACACAACTTATATCGTGGTCAGGAGACGGAGATCAGAATAAAAAGAGAGGATCGTTTTCGACATTTTTATGTTATTGGACAGACTGGTACCGGAAAATCTTCGATTTTGCAGGTGATGATCAGGCAGGATTTAAAAAATGGTGATGGTCTATGTGTTATTGATCCGCATGGTTCGTTGATTGAAGATATTTTGCCGTTTATCCCGAGAGAGAGAGCTGATGATGTGGTGTACTTTAATCCGGCTGATATGGATCGTCCTTTAGGGTTGAATTTGCTGGAGGGGGGTACTTGGGAGGAGAAGGAGTTGGTGGCTTTGGATGCGATGAATATTATGATTAAGTTGTTTGATGAGGAAATATTTGGTCCTCGTATTCAGGATTATTTCAGAAATGGTTGTTTGACTTTGATGTCTGATCCGGAGGGCGGGGCGTTAACCGATATAGTGCGGCTCTTTACGGATGATGAGTTTGCAATGCTGAAGAGAAAGCATGTTACTAATCCGATTGTGGCATCATTCTGGGATAATCAGATGGCAAAGACGGGGGCACGAGAAAAGCAGGAGATGATCCCCTATTTTGCCGCTAAGTTTGGTCAGTTTGTGACTAATACGATGATGAGGAATATTATTGGTCAGGCGAAGTCAGCATTTGATTTCGCTGAGGTTATGAATAATAAAAAGATCCTTTTGATGAATCTTTCCAAGGGTGATGTCGGGGAAATTAACTCCAAGCTTTTGGGTCTGATAATCGTCCAAAAGATTCAGATGGCGGCATTGAAGAGGCAGAAGGTTGCGAAGGAGGATCGTCAAGATTTCTTCCTTTATATAGATGAGTTCCAAAACTATGTTACCGACAGTATTGAGGTCATTTTGTCAGAGGCGAGAAAATATCGTCTGGGATTAAATGTTGCCCATCAGTACCTGGCGCAGATCGATGGAGAGGGAAAGAAGGGCGGTGTAAACTTAAAAGATGCGGTGTTTGGTAATGTGGGAACTATGATGTCATATAAAATCGGTGCGCAAGATGCTGAAGATATGGCTAGGGAAATGGCTCCGGTTTTCAGTGATCAAGATTTGATTAACATTGATAAGTACAAGGCGGTTATGAAGCTGTCAATTGATACACAACCAAGCCGGCCTTTTAGTATCACGCCGCTTAATCCATATCTGGATAAAGGTGATAAGGAGGCGGCGGAAGCTTATATTCAGCTGTCACGATTGAAGTATGGTAAGGATCGTGAGTTTGTGGAGAGAGAAATATTGAGAAGGGTGGGCGCTATTTAAGCTTTTCAGCAAGGTAGTCTTCAAGCTGGTCGATATTCACATCTTCTTGTTTCGTGGTGTTGCGATCACGGACGGTGACTTTTCCGGTGTCGAGAGTGTCGTAATCCACGGTAATGCAAAGAGGGGTTCCGATTTCGTCTTGGTAGGCATATCTTTTACCAATGTTTCCACGGTCGTCCCAGTATGTTGAATGTTTTTCAGAGATGCGGTCGTAGAGGTCTTGTGCGAGGGTGACGAGTTCAGGTTTGTTTTTTACGAGAGGGAATATTGCGACTTTATAGGGGGCAAATTGCGTCGGGAGGTTGAGGTATGTTCGGTCCCCTTCTTCGGTATAAGCGTTGTCCAGGAGCATGAAGAGGTTACGGTTTAGGCCCCATGTGCTTTCAATGTCGTGGGGTGTGAATTCTTCATTTGTTTGCAGGTCGCGTGTGCGAATTTTTTGCCCGGAGTGTTCTTCGTGGGTTTTAAGGTCGAAGTCGGTGCGATAATGCAGTCCGCTGACTTCGTCAAAGCCCCAGCTGAATTTATATTGAAGGTCAGAGGCTTTTTTAGCATAGTGAGCTAATTTATCGGGGTGGTGAGGCTTCCACTGAAGTTTTTCGGGCGGGATTTGCATAATTGTTTCGTACCAATAATCAATTTCTTTCTCCCATTCTTGAAATGTCTTTTCCCAGTCGGATTCTTTAATGAAAAACTGTAGTTCCATTTGTTCAAATTCGAGTGTGCGGAAGATGAATTTTCCTTTGGTTATTTCGTTGCGAAAGGCCTTCCCTTGCTGTGCGATTCCGAAAGGAATCTGGACGCGAGTAGAGTCCATGATGTTCTTAAATAGGACGAACATTCCTTGAGCGGTCTCACCTCGAAGATAGAGTTTGCTTTTTTCGCCTTCCAGTACTCCTACCTCGGTTTCAAAAAGTAGGTTGAAGTTGCGAGCTTTGGACAACTTGTTGCCATCTGGTGATAATATCTTGTTTTTTTCAATGTATGCGTCGAGTTCTTCGAGAGATAGTGCATCAGGATCAACATCGCTGATATCATTGGAGCTTTGCCAGTCTTCTATGATGTGGTCGGCGCGGTAACGCTTTTTATTCTTGAGGTCTTCAATCATCGGATCGGCAAATCCAGCGACATGTCCGCTGGCAACCCAGGTGGTGGGATGCATGAAAATTTGGCTCTCTATTCCAACTACATCTCTCTTTTTGGTTACAAAATGGCTCCACCAGGCATTTCTTATGTTGCGTAGCATTTCAGCTCCCAGTGGGCCGTAGTCATACACATTGGCAAGGCCGCCATATATTTCACTGGACTGATAGATAAAACCTCTTCTTTTGCAGAGGGAGACTATTTTCTCAAATTGTTCATTATTTTTCATAGGATAGGCTTTTTTGTTGCATGATTAGGTTAGTTTCAAGATAGACATCATATATTAAAAAAGGAAGAGGCAAAAATATTATTTGCTCATTTCACAATGTTTCCTTTCTTACGGCAACCCCTTGTCTCATTGTTGGCAGTCATTTTGTGGTATAATGCTCGGATTTCATAAGAAAAAAAACAAAAATGAAAACAAAAAAATATTTAGCTCTTGGCCTTTTGGCTATGACTTTAGTGGGTGCGCATGGTGCGATAAAAGCGCATGCTGAATCCTTCAATAAGACCTTTATTATTTCGGCCTATTACTCCCCTCTTCCTTGTCAGGATCGCTATGCGACAGGAAGCTATGAAGGCGATAAGAGGCTGAATGGAAATGGGACAAATGGTGCGGACGGTACTCCGGTATATGCTGGAATGGTTGCAGCTCCAAAGACCTATGCCTTTGGTACTAAAATGCACATTCCTGGATTAGGAGTAGTGGCGGTGCATGATAGGGGTGGGGCAATTGTCAGTGCGGATTCCGGTAGGGTGGCCTATGACCGTCTGGATATCTGGATGGGATATGGAGATCCTGGCCTTAAGCGCGCGCTAACATGGGGTAAGCGAACTCTAGATATTACGGTATACGGAGTTGATCCTAGTATTCGTGAAGACTTTCAGATCCAGGGCTTTTCACCAGAGGAGGCAATACCAAAAAGCTGTGGGGGGTCAACCCCTGTAGCTGCAAATCCGGTTGTACCAAAGAGTCCTACGGTAGTTACTCCCCCAGCTCAGCCAGCACCTACAAACGCGGCATCCGGATCAGCAAACAATGTCGATCCTTTAATTGAAGATCTTTTTAATAGAGATTTAAGAACTGGAGATGTTAACAATGATGTGCGTCGATTGCAAAATGAGCTGCGACGACTTCACTATTTTAAGATAGATTCGACCGCAGTATATGGAGATCTTACGACGCATGCGGTGTTTAAATTTCAACAATCACAGGGTCTAGTTGGGTCTAAAGAGGATCTTGGAGCTGGAGTTTTTGGACCAAAAACGCGAACAAGACTTAATGAAATAATTAAAAGTCGGATGAGGGTATCCCAACTTATCACTGAAGGATCCCAAGCAGATGATAGTACTGGTGGGCCGGTGGTGAATAAAAAATATGCCTTTGCTCCTTTTGTAAGGGAGTTGGATCCCGGTACATTTGGTGACGATATCAAAAACTTGCAGGAGCTTCTAAGAGAGGAAGGATTCTTTGACAATGCCTATACAACTGATTTCTATGGAGAGAAGACCAGAGAAGCGGTAATTAAATTTCAGTTGGCCAACGGTATAATTAACCTGGCCAGTGATTTGGGTGCGGGAAGAGTTGGTCCGGCTACGCTAGTCAAACTTAATGCTCTGATTGGGTTGGAGTGAGAATAATGTCAATACTTCGGGAGTCGGGTTGCAGGTATTTAAAATGCAATTCGACTCTTTTTTTAGGGAGAATTTCGGTTAAGCGGTTGGGCCATTCAATGACAACAATATTATTGTCATCATTAATTATTTCGGTTATTTCTTCGCGCATGAGTTGATCCATGTTTTCAATGCGATAGAGGTCGATGTGGTAGAAGTGTTTTTCGTTTAGGGGGTATTTTTTGATGTATGTGTATGTGGGGCTTTTGATTTTGAAGCCGTGTAGTCCGAGGTTTTCAGCTAAAAACTTGGTGAATGTGGTCTTTCCACTGCCAATTTCTCCATACAGGCATAAAATCGGCGTCTCGTTTAGCATTGGTGCGATTTTGGCGGCTAATTTTTCGGTGTCTTGGAGTGAATTTATGTTCATCGTACTTGTTTTAAGTCCTGTTTTTTGGTATAATGTGATGTTAAAACAAAAATAAAACTACATCATGAGCAAAAAAGTTTCCACTAAAAGAGTATGGGCCATTAGATTACTGGCTTCCGTAGCTGTGTTTGGATTATCTTTGATGGCCTTCAATGTAGATTTTAGGTGGGCGATGACAAGTCTGGTTTCGGTTCCAGCTCATGAGCCTTTTGATGGAACGACTTATCCGGTTAAGCATTCACCGATATGGACCAAACTGAATTCCACTGAGTATAAGCAGCTTTATGACTACTTTTCGAGTTCAAAGCTAGAGGTCTTGCCGACTTATAATCCTTCAGAATTGGCGAGGTCGACAGATTCGTTGGCTTGGGGAAATTCGGCGCATGATGCAATCAGGAATGCGAAGATCACCTACTCGGTACCATATATGGGTAATTATCGTTTGGACGGGCAGGAATATGCGGGGTCACATTTAGCGGTTGATATCAAAATTCCAACCGGCACCCCAATCTATGCGATGGCAAATGGTACGGTGATCAAGGTGTCTAATCAGACAAGTGGTTTTGGACAACATATAGTAATTCAACACAATAATTTTCCAACTCTGGAAAACAGCAACGCTAAAACAGTTTTATATTCATCTTATAGTCACCTGAGCTCTACTCTCGTAAGTGAAGGGACTGTAGTGAAAAAAGGCGCTAAAATAGGTCTTTCAGGAGCTTCTGGTACGGCAACAACTCCGCATTTGCATTTTCAGATTGATAACGCGGAAGCCCCATGGCATCCGTTTTGGCCATTCACGACTCAAGAGGCTTATAATCAAGGTCTGGATTTCTTTAGTGCGGTCAACGCAGGCCTTGGGAAGGAACTTGCTATGAAATCAACGGTAAATCCGATGCTTTATGTTCAAAAATATATGAATGGTTCGTCAGATAGTTATGTTGATCCGGTTTATGATGACAGTAATAACTCGGGGGAAGACAATTCGGGAACTGATTCCGGCAGCTATGCTGATGAGTTAGACGACTACGGTAGTGAAGATAGCGGTTATACTGAAGCGCCGGTTGTTATCCCTGATGAACCTAAGGAGTTAAGATTTAAATTTGAAACAAGGAGAGAATATTATGTTGGTAAGGACTCCCCTTTCACTATCTATTTAAAAGATCAGTATGGTGGAACATACGATGATGGATTTAGGGGTGATTTGATAATTAAAACTGATAGGTCATTGGCAACTTCACAAAACTCAATCATCAATGCGATGCAGTTTCGGGATGGGAAGCTTGAGAGTGGTCTGAAAAATCTAAGGGAGGGACGGGATCGTTTGACGGTAGAATATGAAGGCACACAATATTATTCAGAATGGTTTGATGTTGTTGGGACTAATAAATCGGATGATATGATGTTTAGTGACATTTCATCATCGCACCCAAACTATGAGGCAATCGTTTATTTGGCGGAGCGCGGTATTGTTTCTGGTCATCCGGATGGAACATTCCGTCCTGCTGAAACCGTTAATCGAGCCGAGGCGTTGAAATTTATTTTTGCTGGTTCCGATGATTTGGTTAAATCTGAGGGGCTACCGTTTACCGATACCGACAATAGTGCGTGGTACGCGGATTACCTTTATACGGGATATCAAAAGGGAGTAATTGGTGGGCATCCTGATGGTTCTTATCGTCCTGGTGATACCGTGAATAAAGCAGAATTTTTGAAAATGCTTTTCAACGGCATGGGGGTTGAAGTGCCGAGTGGAGCGCTTGAAAAACCTTATAGTGATGTGCGGACAACAGACTGGTTTGCTTCTTACTTTGAAAAGGCTAAGCAGTATAATGTCATAGATAGGGAGTTGAGATTTGTTTATCCCGGAACTGGCATGACGCGCGGTGATGTGGCACAAGGTATCTACAATCTTTTGAAAAACTTGGAATAAAGAGTTTTTGAAGTGGTACCCGAGACAGGATTTGAACCTATGACCTTCGCCTTAGAAGGGCGCTGCTCTATCCAACTGAGCTACTCGGGCGGGTGTTTTTCGTAACGCCAGGAGCTTACTGATTTTTTAAATTAATTTCAAGTTTATTAAAAGCTGCATACTATATTTTGTACCAACCTTTTTGTGAAACACCTAAATGGCTATTTACAGAGTGGCGTTATTTTACTATAGTGACGAAAATTAGTATCATATATCAATCTTGATATGTACTCAGAAAAAGAAAGAATGTTAGAAGATGGGCTTGGGTCCGGTCGCCTGAAAGTTTCTGACTCACCTTTGGTTTCTGACGACGGCTTGCGTCGTTTTTTTTTAAATGAAAATGCTTTGCATTTCACTCCTGCGGAGGATGGAGTTGTGGCCCGCGGGAATCGAGTTCATGACACAATACTGGGAGCAAGGGCCAATTATCACCAAGTATTAGGTGATGTTGGTTTAGAAATTACTGAAAACGGCGCGTTCAAGAGACTATATGGAATTGCTCATTTTGGGATGCGTTACCCTAGTCACTCCAGAGGTGAACACTCGATGAATGCTGCATGTGTAGCGTCCATTTTGAGTCAGAAAAGCCCTGACATGGGGTATTCTCAAGAGGCATTGAAGCTGGCGGCCTTGCTTCATGATGTAGGGCATTATGCGTTTTCTCATACGGCGGAGATGGTAAATCGTGATGTGTTTGATCACAAGGAGCGAGGTAGAGAACTGATAGTTGATAGCCCCATCTCTAAGTTGATAAAGAAGGCGGGCGAAAAGCCTGAGGTAGTGGCGGATATTGCTTTAGAAAAATTTAAGGGAAATATCTTTTCTATGCCAAGAGCGGCGAGATTTATCAGTGTCGATCATGTCTCGAATTTGATGGGGAATTTATATTTCGGTGGTCCTGGTCCGAAAAGATTAATGACAAGAGAGTTGGCGTGGGAGATGCTCCAAAGAATTTATATTTCAAGAGATGGCTTGGTGTCTTTTGGTAAAGAAAAGAACAGTGTGGCAATGGCGCAAAAGATGACTCGTCTTTCAATTGTGGATAATCTGCAGAATATTTTTTCTCCTAGATCGATAATGATTGATATGGTTACTACAGATCTATTCCGAGATTTGATTGATGATAATATTTTGACTTATGAGGATTTTGTGAGGACTGATGACTATGTTCTTTTTAAGATACGAGGGGCGCTTGAGAAGGGGCTGGCTTCAGACTCTGTGCAACAAAAAATAATTGCGTGGCAGGCTTTATTGGACGAAAAAGTAGTAGATGATGAAATGGTTGAGGCCATGCTGAAAGAATTCAATAGTATTGAGGATAAGCTGAAGCATGGGAAAAATCATATGTTCCATAAAATACATGATCATTATATTTTGGCGCCGGCGGTTGATGGGCGGCATCCAACTCAAGATAGTAAAGCTCTGAAACGAGAGGTTGAAGTTGCCGCTGAAAAAATAACTAAGCCTATTTTTGCCCTTGATCGAGCTAGTATTGAGAGGATTTCAGAACATGCCAAGAGAAGGGCGCGTGAGATGATCAGTGGCTAGCTTATTGGTGGTTGGTGTTGCATTATCCGGCTAAATCATTATTCTAATGTAGATTTTGTAAATAATTCTATGGACTTAAGGCATAAAGAGCGCATTCTTAGAGTTTTCCGCCATCATCCAACACCTTTTTTGTATCGTATGTTCGCACTGTTTTTTGTGGTAGGTCCAGCTTTCTTTTTGCTTTATATAGCTAGGGGGCTGATGTCGGATATGGTGTTTTTCTTAGTTAATGTTTTGGTGATTATGATAATACTTTTTGCCTTCATTTATGTGTTTTTAGTTTATTGGCTGGATAAGCTGGTTGTCACAAACCAGAGAATAATATTCGTCTATTGGAAGTATTTAACTTTAAGGAAGGAGTATGAGGCGAGATTGGATGATATTCAGGATATAGTGACCAGTGAAAAGGGATTATTAGCTTATTTTTACATATTTGATTATGGTACTTTTAAGTTAAGTACTGCCTCGGCCAAGATAACTATAACATTTCATAACGCTCCCGATCCGGAAGGAATTAGAAATTTCGTATATAGTTTAAAACCACAATAAAGAGATGATTGAGAGTAATTTTAATAAGGATAGTTTGACGGTGGCGGATAGTGTCATAAAAGGAAGAGATAATGATGCCTTCGACAATAAATTGAGGCCCAGGTCTTTTGATGAGTACATCGGTCAGAAGGAGGTGAAGGCCAATTTAAGAATATCTATAGAGGCGGCCAAAAAGCGAGGCGACGCACTGGATCACATCCTATTGCATGGACCACCGGGTCTGGGAAAAACAACTCTGGCCAATGTGATTGCTACTGAGATGGATGCCAATTTGAAGATTACTTCCGGGCCGGCAATTGAGAAGCCTGGAGATGTGGCTTCAATCATCTCAAATTTGGACGAAGGTGATATTTTGTTTATTGATGAGATTCATCGTCTAAAACCGGTTGTGGAAGAGGTTTTGTATACTGCCATGGAGGATTATGGTATTGATATTGTTATCGGCAAAGGACCCGCCGCAAGAAGTATGAGGATTGCTTTGCCGAAGTTTACGATGATCGGGGCGACTACGAAGCTGAGTATGTTGTCGTCGCCATTAAGGAGCCGTTTTGGGAATATATTTAAGCTGCAGTTTTATACTGATGACGAATTAGGGGAAATCGTTAAACGGTCAGCTGAAATTTTAGATGCTCATATTGATGAGTTTGTTTCATTAAGATTGGCAAGGGCTGCAAGACAAACACCTCGTATTGCAAACCGCTACCTGAAGAGAGCTCGTGATTTTGCAGATATTCATAACGAGTCGTTTATTACTGAGGATATCTTGCTGGAAACATTCAAAAGAATAGGGGTTGATGAGTTGGGGCTGGATGGCGTGGATAGAGAAATTATTTCTTTGATAATTAATAAGTTTCAGGGCGGGCCGGTGGGTTTGAGCACGCTGGCGGCGGCTATTGGTGAGGACAAGAGCACACTTGAGGATATTTATGAGCCTTTTTTAATCAAGTCCGGGTTTTTGGAGCGGACGACGCGAGGCCGCGTAGTTACAAAGATGGCTTATCGTCATCTTGGGCATGGGTTGATCGGTTAGTTTCTTTTAAGTATAATCGGTGCGGCGACTATTTTTTTAATAATGTTCCATGTATAGAATTAAGTTGATTGCGTTTGCTGTTTTATCTAGTGCTGTTTTGTTTGTAGGGTGTGGGAGTGGAGTCGTTGACGAGCCACAAAAAACAACTTTTCAAGGGGTATTAGAGATCGCCTCCCCTGGAAAACATGAGGTAATTACGGCCACAGGTGAAACTGTTGAGGTCTCTAGTGTAGCATTTAATCTTTCAAGTACTGATTATTTAGGCAATTTGGTCAGCGTGATTGCAGTTGAACAAGAGGATGGCAGCATGGAGATCGTTGGAATTACCGTTTTGGAGCTTTTGAATGGTACGGGAAAGTCTGAGTTAGTGGAGTTTTATGATAGTACTCTCGGCTTAAAGATGAGCTACTACAGTGATTGGGAAGTAAATGCAAAGGAGGATGAAGTGTCCTTTTTGGCTCCTGTAAAACAATTTGGTGATGCGACGGCGAGCCGAGATGAGATCAGGGCTGAGCAAATCCAATTTCTTTACACTTCGGAGAGTTTAGATGGAGATCCTAAGGAGGAGGCCCTAGTTGCTTTTGCCCGTGAGTTTTATCCGGAATTGCAGAATCCGTCTAGTAATATCAATATCGTGGGCGTAGATGCTATGCCGGCCCTGAAACTTGATAATGACACCTATTTCTTTTATCGAAATGGGCTAGTTTATAAAGTCTCTTTTATCCCCTCTGTTGAAAACTTCAATGAAACCAGTAATGCAATATTTGCGGAAATGCTGAGAAGTTTCCAGTTTATTGGTATAAATGATCTTAATTCTGATCCGATAGCGCCTGAAGATGCTGAAATAGATGACAACGATGGCGCTGTGGATATGTCTTTGATTGAATCGGGTTTAAAGTTTACAACTTTTCAGAGTCTCCCCTATCACTTTAAGGCTGACCTGCCAGCGAGTTGGTATTATTCAGGCAGTTTGAGCAGTGAAAGTGGTGTAATGCATGTTTATCAATTTAGCGATAAGCCTGTTGATGAAGGAAGTATCTTGGTTGAGCTTAAGATTGTTACCAGGGAGCCTGCTTCTGCCGGACAGTCGGTTACCTTGAAGAATGGACCGGCAAAAGTCGTAGAGAATAGTGCGTCGTTAACCGTTTATACTGAGGTGGGTGGACAGAGATACGAAGTGAGTGGCAGTATTGGGAACAAGGATGTTATCCTGAAAATGGCTTCAAGTATTGAAAAAAGGGTTGAAGAAGAATAATATTGACGGACATATGTTAGCACTCTATAATTCCGAGTGCTAACACTTACTGGTGTAAAACCTACTTAAAAGAGTTTTTGGCACTAAGTAAAGTCCATTTCTGCTTTGTCGGTTAATTTTAGGGTGGATTTATGGTAGAATTCTATGATTTAAAACTAAATAAAAATACACACGCATGACTGAATTTAATAAGTTTACCAAGGAGGCAAAGAGGGCATTAATAATTGCACAAGAGAAGGCTAAGAATTCCAAGCTGAGTTATGTCGGCACAGAACACCTTCTGATGGGTATTTTGGCACAGGAAAATTCACTTGGTGCTTCTATTCTTCTTAATTTTGGCGTTTCAATAGATAATGTGAACTTGGTCCTCAAGACTGTAGGCCATGTTAATCCTGGGGCGACAGACGGTCAGAGCTCAAGCGGACTAAGTGGTTTTGCCAAGTCTGTGATTGAGGATGCCGTAAAGGTAGCTCATGAGTTTGGGCATGCATTTGTCGGGACGGAGCACTTATTGTTTTCGTTGGTTTCTCAAGAGAACACTGCGGCGACGGTCATATTGGAGAATATGAAGGTGTCACCTTACGATGTTAAAGAGCAAATTTTAGAAATTTTCGAGCGGGCAAAAGATATTAGTACAAAAGGCTCAACCGCTGAAGCAACCTTGCCAAAGAATCCGCAGATGGTTAATCCTCTGGAGTTTTTCTTGAATGGCCTGCAAGGCGTAATGGGTTCTCAGCCTCAAAATGAAAAATCTTACAAAAAGAAGGGCGAGAGTGGCAATGGTGGTGGTAGTGCTACTCCAGCTTTGGACTACTTTACAACAAATTTGGTGGATGAGGCTAAACAGGGAAAAATTGATAGAGTAATAGGTAGAGATTTGGAAATAGATAGATTAATCAGTATTTTGTCGCGTAAGACAAAAAATAATCCAGTATTGATCGGTGAGTCCGGAGTCGGTAAAACGGCTGTTTGTGAGGGGCTTGCTCTGGCAATTGCTAACGATATGGTGCCGGAAAATATGCTAGATAAGAAGATTTTGTCATTGTCGATGGCAAGTGTCGTGGCAGGAACAAAGTATCGAGGTGAGTTTGAGGAGAGAATTAAGCAGATAATTGAAGAGGCCACATCTCAGGATAATGTAATTCTATTTATCGATGAGATTCACACCATTATGGGTGCGGGGAGCGCCGAGGGAAGTCTTGATGCTGCGAATATATTAAAACCGGCGCTATCGCGCGGGAAGGTACAGGTAATTGGTGCTACGACTATTGCCGAATATCGCAAAAATATAGAGAAAGATTCAGCTTTGGAGAGAAGATTCCAGTCCGTTCTTGTAAAAGAGCCTACGCAGGCTCAGACTTTGGAGATTCTTCATGGAATCCGTGAGTCATTTGAGGACCACCATAATCTTCTGTTTTCCGATGCGGCATTAGATGCAGCCGTGACTCTTGCGAGCCGATATGTGAATGACCGCTTCTTGCCAGATAAGGCAATTGATCTGATCGATGAGGCCGCTGCAAATAAACGAATAAGAACCAGCACAGGAACCAGTGATAAGGTGAAGAAACTTCAAAAAAAGTTGGCGTCAATTATCAAAAGAAAGGAAGACTGTGTATCACGCCAAGATTATGAGAGAGCGGCAGAGTATAGAAATGAGGAGCTTTTGGTAATGAAGGATATTGATGCGGCCAAGACAACAAAAATTCCGCGAGAAAAGCGAGAGCATGTTGGTGCAGATGATATTGCTGATTTGGTTTCAAAGATGACAGGAGTTCCGGTGTCCAAATTATTGAAAAATGACATAACTAAACTTAAGAATCTTGAGTTGACTCTCAAGAAAAGGATTATTGGTCAGGAGGAGGCAATTGTCTCTGTGGCCAATGCTATTCGTCGTTCACGGGCTGGTTTTGCAGATGAGAGAAGGCCAATTGGTTCTTTTATCTTTATGGGGCCTACGGGTGTCGGTAAAACAGAGTTGGTAAGAGCAATTGCAGAAGAGGTCTTTGATGACAAAGATGCCCTAATTAAGATCGATATGAGTGAATTTATGGAGCGTCACAATACTTCTCGTCTGGTTGGTGCGACTGCCGGTTATGTGGGGTATGAAGATGGCGGTCAGCTTACGGAGGCGGTGCGCAGGAAGCCATATAGTGTCATCCTTTTTGATGAGATTGAAAAGGCACATCCAGATGTATTCAATTTGTTGCTACAGATTCTTGAGGATGGTGAACTTACCGATGCTAAGGGGCGCAAAGTGGACTTTAGTAACACGGTGATTATTATGACATCTAATATCGGGGCAAAACGCCTTACTGATAAGGCGGCACCGATCGGTTTTGCGGAGAGTTTTGATGAACAGCAACAGGCTGAAAAGGATTTTGAGCGCAGCAAGGAAGCGATTTTGGAAGATTTGAAAAAACATTTTAGGCCGGAATTTTTAAATCGCGTTGATAAGGTAGTGGTTTTCCATGCTCTTACTCATGCAAATCTTCGAGAAATTGTGAAATTGAATCTAAACTATCTGCAAGATCGTTTGACGCAAAAGAGTATCAAGCTGGATGCCACTAGTGGGGCATTGGATGCTTTGGTTCTGTTGGGATATGATGCCGCTTATGGTGCTCGTCCTCTGCGTCGTGCAATTCAGCAGTATGTTGAGGATCCGTTGACAACAAGGTATTTGGAGGGAGAATTTACGGAGGGTGATGTAATAAAGCTGGTTAAGAAGGGTAAAGAGGTTGATTTTATGAAGTCGAAATAGATAGCGTCTTTAGAATGTAAATGGGCTGCCCACTTGGTTGTGTGGCGGCTCATTTTTAGATTTGACATAATGCACTAATAAACTTAGAATCGACGGGCCTTGGTTTGGCTATTTTTAGTAATGGGGTTTCCAATTTACCTTGGCAAAATTATATTTATAAGATCCCCCTTACAGTAAAGTCTATGCAGACTTATGTTGATAATAAAGCCATTGAGGAGCTTTTAAAAGATGCTCAAGATTTTAGTCCTCCGACTCCGGGAACATTAGTGGAGGGGCGTGTGATTTCGATGTTTAAGAACAAGTTGCTGGTTGACCTTGGTGGTATTTACACAGGGGTTATTACGGGTCAAGAGGCTCGCGATAGCTTTAATACGCTGGATGAGGTTCAGGTTGGCGATAATGTTACGAGTTATGTACTTGAAGAAGAAAATGAAGATGGATTGGTTGTGTTGTCATTGCGTAAAGCAAGTCAGCAGAAAACATGGCAAAAATTCGTGGATGCCCATGAAAACGAAAAATCCATTATTGTTAAGGCAAGTGAGGCCAACAAGGGAGGTCTTCTACTTAATATCGATGGTATTAAGGGGTTCATTCCGGTTTCTCAATTGGCTCCGTTGCACTATCCTCGTGTAAATGGTGCTGATGCAAACGAGATCTTGAATAGATTGAAAAAATTAGTCGGTATTGATCTGCGTGTAAGAATTTTGAACTTGGATCTTGAGGGAGGAAAACTTATTCTTTCCGAGAAAGAGGCAGAAAAAGAGATGCGTGAGGAGGCAATCAATGAGCTTGCGATCGGACAGGAGCTTGAAGGTAAGATCAGTGGTATCGTTAAGTTTGGTATTTTCGTTACCTTTGATGGTTTGGAAGGACTTGTTCATATCTCTGAAATCGCATGGGGCCATGTGAAGAATCCGAGTGATTACGGAAAACTTGGTGATAAGGTAAATGTGTTGGTTATTGGAAAAGAGGGACAAAAGATTAGCCTTTCAATGAAGAGATTGACTCCAGATCCTTGGGTTGAAGCTGCGAAGAACTTCACAGTTGGAACCGAGGTGGAAGGTAAGGTAAGCAAAGTTACTCAATTTGGCGCGTTTATCAAACTGGCAGATGAAATCAATGGCTTGATTCATGTGAGTGAAATGGATCTACCGGAAGGTGAGAATCCATCAACTGTTCTTAAGATTGGTGACCCAATTAAAGCGAAGGTTATTACAATCGATCCTGATGACCACAGAGTTGGTTTGACCATGAAGGATGGAACCTCTCAGGCGTCGAAGGCAGATGCCGCAGAGAAGAAAGCTAAAAAGGCAGCTGCTGCTGCTGAGGCTGATTCAGATGCTGAGGCCGTAGAGGAAGAGGCTTCTGAATAGTAATGATGACCTCTCCGAAATTTAATTGTGTTGAAACAGGAAAGCCCCGAGAATATTCTCGGGGCTTTCTTCGCTAAACAAATATTTAGTGAGAGTCTAGAAGGAGTAGTTTATTTCAATGCTGTTATTTGTTTTGTCGCTCTCTTGTAGAAGATTGTCGGAGTCAATTTCAAGCCTGACAATTCCGCTATCGGGATATTGGTAGATTGTTCGCGCTATGGGATATGTGAAACTAAAGGATTCTCCTGGTGCAAGGCTGGTGTAGGCGCTGCTGTTCGAAAAGACTTCTTGGTCGTTAAGGAAAATAGCGTATTGCAACGGTGTTTCCGCAGGAAGATAACCTTCTCCGTTGTTTCTGATGACAATCTCAACTTTGAGGTCGCCATTTGGAAGCTGAGGGGTTTCTACTTTTACCTCTCCTGTTATATCTGGGGTTGATGTGTTGTCTGTTTCAGTGGCTGTCTCATTTGGAGTAGTGGTGGGTTCGTCGCTAGCATTGGTGGTCTCTAGATTGGTAGTACTGAGCTGCCCCTGCAGGTTGCCACCAAAGCTATCTTGCAAAAAATAGATTCCACCTGATATTGCGCCGATTATCAAGACCGTAGCTAAGACTGTTGTTGCTTTTGACATATTGTATGGTTAGTTTTTGTGATTGTAGTTAATGATGAAGGTATTGTCCAATGTTTAGTCCTGTTGCTGGGCGGTTGGCTTGTCAATATAGGCGGCCTCGATGTCTCCCCCGGAGGCTCCTTCGGTTATTCTATGGACATCCTTGTCTATTTTTTTGAACTCTTTGTATGCTGAATTATACATGTTTACGGTGGTGCCGAGATTGTTTCCAAGCTTTTGCATGTAGCTGTCGTAACTGCCAAGATGCTGGTGAAGGATGGTGACATTCTTGACGATGTCGCGAATCGATTCTTCCATCTTGAGAGCCTTTAGCCCTTGAAGGACTGTCTGTAAGTAGGCAAAAAATGATGTCGGGGAAACTATTATGACATGCTTCTTGAAGGCATATTCGATTAAGTCATTGCTGTTGATATCGAGTGATCCGACTTTGTATATCAGCAAGTTGTAGTAGATTCCCTCCGCTGGAATAAACATGAAGGCAAAATCGGTCGTGTCTTCATTGGGTCTGATATACTTGGCGGTTTCATCAATTCGGTTTTTGATATCCATTTTAAAGCTTTTTTCGAGGCGGTCGCGTTCGGTTTGTTCCTGCGCTTCCATGATTTTATTGTATTTTTCCAGTGAAAATTTGGCATCGATGGGGATAACTTTGCCTTGAAAATGAACGATGGCATCGACAATTTCACCGTTGGAGAACTTATATTGCATCTGGTATTGATTGGGTTGGAGGACTTGAGAAAGGAGTGTTTCGAGGAAATATTCGCCAAGTATTCCTCTTTGTTTCGGGTTTTTTAAGATGTTTTCCAGACTTTGCATTTTTTCCGAAAAGTTGAGGACTTGCTTGTTGGTTTCGTCGAGTTTGGTGAGTTGTCCGGTTACGGCCTGAATTAGTTTTGAGCTTTCGGAAAACTGTTTTTGAATGGTTTCTGAGGAGTGTTGCAATCCCCTAGCGATCCGTTCGTCAATTTTGTTGATATTGAGTTGTGTTTCCTGGCGAGCTTGAGAGGTCGTGTCGCGAAGTTCTCGCCTTAAGGATTCCAAGTGCTCGAGAAGAACCTTGTCGTCCTGCGGGGCCTGAAGGGCTTTGAGTTTTTTGAAGAGCATGAAGAAGCCCGCTGTGACTAATATGACTAGGGCGGTTGCGAGCAGGTAAAAATAAGTTGGAACCATTTAATATTGTTTGTTATATGTCTAAATGCGCGGAAATAATATCTTCGTTGTTGGCAATTTTTTCTTCGAGTTTGATAGCTTCGATGGCGCGTCGCTCTTCTAATTTCTTAATACGGGTTTCGAGTCTGACAATTTCTTTTTCCAGCTGATCAATTTTTGAAATGGATTTTCTGATTGCTTGGGCTTTTACAATTCCGGGGGCCTTTTTGATGTATAGCGGGACTTCTTTTAATTCATCGAGGTGATCGTCTCCGATGTCGGCGATTTGCGATGGATCGATTTTATTGATTTGTTTACGAAGCGAACGATGAATGCGCATGAGTGATGATTGAGGTTTTATGTACTAACAATATAGTTTCTAATAATTGTTATGGCAAACGACTATTTTTTAATGATATTCTGAGGGCGTCTCTTAATTTAATTATTTTGGATTATGAATAATGCTAATTTTCGGTTGTGGAGCGGGTTTATTGGCTTGTTCGTTGCAATGACCTTTCTGGTGGTTGGCGGTTCTGGGGTGGCGGCTTCTGAGGAGTATCGTTCTGAGAAAATTTCGAGTTTTCATTCCGATATCGAGATATTGGAATCGGGGGAAATTGTGGTGTCTGAGGAGATACTATATGATTTCGGGTCTTTTGAAAGACAGGGGATAATCAGGGAAATACCTTATTCATATATAGATAACGGTGAAAGTGTCAGTTTATCGATTGATATTATTGATGTGGTTGATGAAAACGGAGTTTCTTATGATTATGAAATTCTGAAAAATGACTATGAAAATTTGCGGTCAATCGGCTTAAGAATCGGTACTCCAGGTTACTATATTGATGGTGAGCACCACTATGTTCTTAAATATAGTGTGAAGGGGGCAATAAATACTTTCGAAGATTTTAATGAGTTGGCGTGGAATGTGACAGGGAATGAATGGGAAGTGCCTATTGATAGTGCTAGTGCGAGGGTCTTTTTTGAGTCGATGGTGCCGTCGTCATATGAAAGCTATGTGTGTTATTCGGGCTATTATGGCTTAGAGACTAGTTATTGTGAGGCCTCTAAGGAGGGTGATGCATTTTTGTTTTCGGCCAAGGAGCTTACTTCGGCGCAGGGACTGACTGTGGCGGTGGGCTTTGATGAAGCTCTGGCAAAGGCGGCCGGAATATTGAATGTCGCACTGAAGTTGCCAACTGGTGAAGATGACGGGGGGTATATTGGTGGTTTAGTTTCTATTGACGGTGAGAGTGAGAATTTTGTGCCTCCTCACAGTTTTAGGTTGCTGGCCGGTGAGCATGCTTTAAGCGCGTTCAGACATGGATACAAGAATGAGAGGGTGCTAGTTGATATTGGCGCTGGGGAGTCCAAGGATTTGGTGGTGGAGTTGAAGGAGAGCTTGGTCTATAAATTTTTTGATGGCGTTCTTCCGCTGTTTATTTTGGTGTTTCTATTGGGTCGTATCTTGACGGATTGGCTTAGAAACGGAAAGGATGCGGTGGCACGGCGAATTGTTGTTCCGGAATATGTGGCTCCTAAAGTCGACAAAAAGTATTTATCGGCCGGTGAGTTGGGGGTGGTGATTGATCAAGTGGCTCACTTGCACGATATTACTGCGACAATTATCGAATTGGCTAATCGGGGTTATTTGAAATTGGTGAAACCAGAAAAATCGAAAGATTTTGTTTTTGAGAAGGTTAAATCTATTGGTGCAAATGATGAGGTTGCTGATTACCAGAGGGAGGTGTTTAAGGGTATTTTTGGTGAGGATCAGAGCAAGAAAACGGTTCAAATGAAAGACTTACAGGGTAGCTTTTCGACTAAGCTGCGGATCATTAAGAGTAAACTTTACGGCCAGGTGGTAGATAATGGCTATTTCAAAACTGATCCTGATAAGGTGAGAGAGAAATATTATGTTTACGGCGCTATTTACATAATATTTGGAGGGATCATATCGTTTCTTCTTGCGATGATTTCCGGATTTTTCTGGTATTTTCCGGTGATGATCACTGTTGGGTTGGTTTATGTGATGTTTGCAAAGTGGATGCCAAAGAAGACATCAAGGGGTGCAGAGGCATATAGTAGGGCGATGGGTTTTAAGAAGTTTCTACAAAGGGTGGAAAAAAAGAGGCTTGAGAGAATGTACGGACCAGAGCAGTATGAAGAGGTTTTTGTGAACTTTTTGCCTTACGCAATAATTTTTGGGATTGAGAAGAGATGGGTTAAGGTTTTCAAGGGGTTGATGATTGAGCCGCCAAAATGGTTTTCAGGCGCGGATTTTGTTGTTTTTGCAAATAGCTTCGATCGATTTTCAAGTAAGGCGGAGAGGGCTTATCAGCCGGCGGTGCAATACCGTAGCGGCGGATCAAGCTCAGGGGGCGCGTGGTCAAGCTCAGGCGGAAGTTTTTCCGGTGGGGGCGGGTTCTCCGGTGGTGGATTTGGTGGAGGTGGAGGTAGCAGTTGGTAAATAACAATTCTCTGTTTACAATAGCCAATTTTTTCAATAGACTGTCAGCGCTTAAAAAGTCTATTTATGTCGATAAAAATCAGTGACCTGTCCGAAAAACTAGGGTTAACTCCAAAGGAGCTTAGGGAAAAAATTCAGGAAATGGGTTTTGAAATTTCACCGAGGGCAAGAGTTGTGGAAGATGAGTTAGCGGAGTTAATAAGTGGGGAGTTGTCAGCTGATGAAGGGGGCGGTGTTGATGGTGATTCAAAAGATGATCACGATGGAGATGTCGTGGAGTTATATGATGAGATAATCGCACAAGAGCGAGAACGAGAAATTGTAAAAAGTCAGAGAAAGAAGATGGCCGGTAAGGTAGGAGGAGTTAAAAAGAGTGGAGCCAGCGTGGATGTTGCAGTGAAGAGTGATGTTGTGGAAATAGCAGATAGCATAAGCGTAAAGGAGTTTGCCGAAAAAACTGGAATTAAGATTGCGAAAGTAATTGGTGAGTTGATGAAGAATGGTATTTTGGCAAATATTAATCAGGAAATTGATTTTGAAACAGCGCAAATAATTGCCGAGGATATGGGCGTCACCGTAAAGAGGATTCGCCAGGCGGCGGCGGCTGAGGAAATGATTGCGGGCGATATTTCAAAATTATTAGAGGAGGACGATCGCAGTACACTGGAGGAAAGACCACCGGTTGTTTGTGTGATGGGTCATGTAGATCATGGTAAGACAAAGCTTTTGGATACGATTCGAAGTGCCGATGTGGTTGCAGGTGAATCTGGAGGCATCACTCAGCACATAGGAGCCTATCAGGTTGAGAAGAAAGGGAAGATGATCACTTTCTTGGATACGCCTGGACATGAGGCTTTTACGGCTATGCGTGCGAGAGGTGCGAAAGTTACAGATATTGCGATTATTGTTGTGGCAGCTGATGAAGGAATTAAGCAGCAAACGGTTGAGGCAATCAATCATGCCAAAGATGCCGGGGTGCCAATTATTGTGGCAATGAATAAAATGGATAAACCAAATGTGAATCCTGACAAAGTGAAGGGTGAGTTGGCGGAACATGGATTGCAGCCCGAGGAATGGGGAGGAACTACTGTGGTTGTGCCGGTTTCCGCAATTACTGGTGCTGGAATTGATGATCTTTTAGATATGATTCTGCTGACAGCAGAAATGGAAAACTGGAGAGCAAATCCGGATCGTGAGGCGGTCGCAACGGTTGTTGAGGCGAATTTGGATCATAGCCTGGGACCGGTGGCGACGGTTCTTGTTAATACCGGGACGCTGAAGATAATGAATAATGTTGTGGTTGGTGGCGCATATGGGCGTATAAAGCTGATGAAAGACCATAACGGTAAGGCTCTGCGTGTTGCCGGACCATCAACACCGGTTTTGATTGCTGGGTTGAGCGAGACTCCAAAGAGTGGAGATATTTTGCAGGTGGTCAAAGACGAGAAGACGGCTAAGCAGAAGGCGGCTGAGATTAAGATGCTGGAATATGCAAAGAATGATAGCAAAGGCGATGCGATGAGTAGCATCATGTCGACAATCAAGTCCGAAAAGATGCTGAAGATTGTAGTGAAGGCTGACAACAAGGGTTCTCTGGAAGCTTTGAAGCAGTCAATTGCTAAGATCAAGGATGATGAGGTTGCGGTGAAGATAATTCATAGTGCGGTTGGTGGGGTGACTAAGTCGGATGTTCTGATGGCTGCTGCCAGTAATGGAATGGTGATGTCTTTTCATGCGGGGTTTGATTCTCCACATGTTGAGAAGATGGCTGAACGAGATAATGTCGAGATTAGACAATACACAATAATTTATGACCTTTTGGAGGACATTAAGCGTGTCCTGACAGGTTTACTGGAGCCGGAAAAGCGCGAGGTAAAGATTGGTCGTGCTGAGGTACGACAAATTTTCTTGCATAAAAAAAAGATGTTGATTGTGGGGTGTAAGGTGACGAACGGAAAATTGAAGATGGGGGCAAAGATGCATGTGTTCCGAATGAAGGACCGTGAAGAAGAGTTGATTGGTGAGGGTATTTTGGATTCACTAAGAAAGGTGGATGATATTGTAAAAGAAATAGGAGAGGGTAATGATTGTGGAATAAGATTTATTGGAGATGTTACTCTTGAAGAGGGTGATATTTTGGAGGCATACGAGGAAGAAGAGATTAGGAGAGAGGTGGTGTAGCGATGTTGTGTGTTGCTCTTAATTGTTTGTTAATAACGGCTTCTATGCTGAATTTTGGGCGCTTGGAAAAATTGAAGTTTAACACCTTTAGTGATGCTCGAGGAGATTTGAGTGTTTTTGAGCTCGAGGATCAGGTGGAGTGGAAAGTTGAAAGGGCGTATTGGTGTACGAATACGAAGTTGGAGCGGGGTGGACACAGTGTGAGGGGGGAGAAAAAGTTTTATATTTGTCTGTCAGGTGAAATTAAGGCGCGTTTTCATGATGGGAAGGAGTGGCAAGAGTTTGTTTTGAAAGGTCCCGATGAGGCTATTGTCATGGAGGGAGATTATTATCGGGAGTTTTATGATTTTTCGGATAACTCTGTACTTCTTGCCTTGTCGAGCAAGAAGTACGTTACGGCTGATTATATTTATGATTTTGAGGCGTTTTTGAAGGAGGCGAAGGGGTAGGGGGCGCGGAGGACGAATCTTATTTCCATGGCACTCTTAGTGTGCCGCGCCATCCCCATTTTTCATCATGACAGGTAATTGGATGTGCGAAGCAGTGAACTTCAGCTACTGCTCTTAGTCCAAAGGGGGCCTGCATGCTGGGAGTATCGTCGTCCAGCCCTAGCCAGCCGTATGAATCCTTGTCAAAGATGCCCTTGGCTTGTAAGACATTCTTGTACTTTTCAGGGGGGATCAACTCTAGTCCCATTTCCTCGGCGGCTTCAACGGCCGTCCCTTGAAATGTGTCGTCAGGGTCTTCTTCGAGTAATATTCTGGCGGCCTGATGGTTGTAGACAAAATCTCGGGTGCTCATCGGTTCTTCCAGGCTACAGGTTCCAATATCACAACCTTCGTCATCAAAATTATAGACATTGGGTTCGTGTCCCATTCTTGCCATTTCTTCAATGCTTCGCAGGGCTTCGTGGTTTGATCTCAGTGCTGTCTCTACTCTTTCCCAGTCACAGCCCTCATGGAGGTGAGGCATTTCGTCAAATCTAGCTTTGAACTGGGTTAAAATTGATTCAACTTGTTCGGGCGTAAGCTTTCTCATTGAAAGAGGGGCCTTGTCCATGAAGCGTTTCAGGTCGGGGTTGAAAGTGAGTTCTTGGTCATCGTTATCGGGTTTTTCTTGCTGGAGTCTCCGCGAGGCCACATCTGGGCAAGTATCTTTTTCTAGGCCTTGGAATGCTTGTGGGAGTTTACTCATGATTGAAAACCGTTAATTGGTAAAATCGATCCGATGAACATATTCACAATAGTTTCTCGTGGTTGTTTTGCAAGTATTTTTTCAGTAGAATGATTGGGCAATTTAATATTAAAAGATGAAAGTTTTAGTTACAGGTGGCGCGGGTTTTATTGGGAGTAATTATGTGCACTATCATTTGGAAAAATATCCTGAAGATGAGGTGGTGGTTTTGGATAAGCTTACTTATGCCGGAAATTTAGACAATCTGGCTGCGGTTATGGAGAGGAATAACTTCAAATTTGTGCAGGGTGATATTGCTGATAAGGCTTTTTTGGAGGCTCTTTTTGAGGAGGAAAAATTTGATACTGTTATTAACTTTGCGGCGGAAACTCATGTGGATCGAAGTATTACCGGCCCGGGAATATTTGTGCAGACAAACATCGTGGGTACTCATAATCTTTTGGAGGTGGCCCGTAATAGCGCTGTTAAGCGTTATCATCAAGTTTCTACCGATGAGGTATATGGTGATCTGGGTCTTGATTCCATAGATTTCTTTTTGGAGACCACTCCCCTAGCACCGAATTGTCCATATGCGGCATCTAAGGCAAGCGCAGATCTCTTGGTGAAGAGTTATTTTGAGACTTATGCGATGCCGGTGACAATAAGCAGGTGTAGTAATAACTACGGGCCATATCAGTTTCCGGAAAAGCTAATTCCATATTTCTTCAAGTTGATTTCAGAGGGTCGAGAGGTACCGGTATATGGAGATGGTTTGAATGTGAGGGACTGGCTTTATGTTGAGGATCATTGTATTGCGATAGATGCGATTGTCAAAAATGGTAAATACGGTGAAGTCTATAATATTGGCGGAAATAACGAGAAGACCAATTTGGAAATCACAAAATTCTTATTGAATTTCTTAGGGCGTGATGAAAGTTTGATTGTTTATGTGGATGATCGCCTGGCTCATGATCGCCGCTATGCGATAGATGCCGGGAAGATGAAGCGCGAGCTGGGGTGGGAGCCTTCGGTAACTTTTGCGGAGGGTATTCAAAAGACATTTGATTGGTATAAGCAAAATTCGGAGTGGGTTAAGAAGTTGGAAGGAAATTTGGATGAGAGAAAGCACAAGATGGTTAGTAAAGAGCCTTTAAGCGCCAGCAGGTAGAATGTGTGGTTGTGTTTTTTGCTTATAATAGATATTGTTTCGAAGATTTAATGTATTTATTTTATGAGATATTCAAAGTTTTTTGGTAAGACGCAGAAGGATGTCCCAAGTGATGCGGTGTTTGTTTCTCATCAGTTGCTTCACAAGGGTGGGTTTATTAGGGAATCGGTGGCTGGGAGGTACTTTTTTTTACCGTTGGGCCAGAGGGTGCAGAATAAGTTGGTGGATGTGATTCGAGAGGAGATGGATAAGGCCGGAGCGCAAGAGATGCTGTCGCCGGTGTTGCATCCCCTGTCGCTATGGGAGGAGACCAATCGTACGCAGTCGGCGGGATTTGAGCTGATGAAGATTGAAGATCGTAGAGGGGCGCAGTTTGCGCTGGGAGGAACGGCGGAAGAGATGTTTGTGGATGTTGTGAGGAAATTTCAGATCAGTTATAAGGATTTGCCTTTTAATATCTATCAGTTTTCGCTGAAGTTTCGAGATGAGTTGAGGGCGAGAGGCGGTCTTTTCAGGGTGAGGGAGTTTTTGATGAAGGATGCTTATTCTTTCCATAAGGATGAGGAGGATTTCAAGGAAGAATATCATAAGATGTGGGAGGTATATTTGAGGATATTTGAGCGTCTGGGGCTGGAGGCATTAGTCGTAGAGGCGGATAATGGATATATCGGTGGTGAGTATTGTCATGAGTTTGTGGTGGTGTCGGAGGCCGGAGAAAGTAGGTTTTTGAAAACTGCTGATGGGAAATATGCGGCGCATGAGGATGTGGCGGTGTTTGTGAAGAAGCCGATGAATCTTGAGGAAGATGTGTTGGAGATGAAGGAGGTGGGGGCGGTCCGGGGACGGACTATGGCGGATGGTGTGAGTTTTCACGGACTGCCTTTGTGGCAACAGATTAAGAATGTGGTGTTTATGGATGAAAATAATAGAATGATCGTTGCTGTGCTTCGAGGTGATTTTGAGGTTAACGAGTGTAAGCTGAAACATCTTTTGAAGGTGCATGAGTTAAGGTCGGCTAGTGAGGAAGAGTTGGTTGAGAAAGGTTTGGTGGCGGGTTTTGTTTCGCCGGTTGGTCTTCCGAAGGAGGTGCTGTTGGTAGCGGATGATTCTTTGAGAGGGGTGAGAAATATGTACACTGGTGGCGGAAAATTGAATGTTGATCGTGTGAATGTAAACATAGATCGTGATTTCACTCCAGCGTTGGAGGGTGATTTTGCAATGGCGGAGTCGGGTTTTGAGGCTGTTGGCGGTGGTATTTTAGAGGAAGGCAAGGGTGTGGAGGTCGGGAATATTTTTCAGCTGGGTTATCATTATTCCAAGATGATGAAGGGGGCTCAATATGTGAGTGATAAGGGGCAGTCGGAGGATTTTTATATGGGGTGTTATGGAATTGGTGTCGGGCGTACTTTGGCGACAATCGTTGAAAAGCACAATGACGATAAGGGTATTGTGTGGCCAAAATCTGTGGCTCCGTTCCAAGTTTATTTGATCAGTATCGGCAAGAATTCTGATGATGAGTCGATTAAGAAGGGAGAGGAAATTTATTTGAAGCTTGAGGAGATGGGAATTGAGGTTTTGTATGACGATCGAAATGAAAGTCCTGGTAAGAAGTTCGGTGATGCGGATCTGATTGGGATTCCTTTGAGGGTTGTGGTGAGTAGTCGTTCCTTGGAAAACAATGAGGTGGAGATTAAGGGGCGAGATGAGGCCGATAGCAAGATGATGAAGGTGGATGATTTTCTGGCAACTGTAACTGATTTACTATGAACAAAGGGGTGTTGATTGCAATTTACGGGATTAATAACATTGGGAAGACAACTCATGCCCAGCGGCTGGTTAAAAATTTGAGAGCGGCGGGATATCAGGCGGAATATGTGAAATATCCGGTGTATGATTTGGTGCCTACGGGTCCGTTTATCAATGAGGTTTTGAGGGGTGGTGCCGCACAGAAAATAAGTGAGGAAGAGCTTCAGATGTGGTATGTGCTGAACCGTTATCAAAATGAAAAACAGGTCAATGAATGGATTGATAATGGAGTTATCGTGGTGGCGGAAGATTATTCCGGGACGGGTATTGCTTGGGGTACGGCCAAAGGTGCCGATCAGGATTGGTTGATTTCTATTAATAAGTATTTGAGGAAAGAAGATTTTACGATTTTCATGCGAGGTCAGAGAGCTTTGTCGGCAAAAGAAGAGGTGCATGTGCATGAGCAGAACGATGATTTGATCGAGCGCTGCAGGGTGGTTCATGAGAAGCTGGCGGAGGAATGGAATTGGAAGCCCGTTGAGCTACAAGCTCTTAAAGAGGATACAGAGAAGCTGGTCTGGCAGGTTACTAAGGAGTTTTTGAGTGAGAGAGGAATCTAACGCCTTGTGTTATGAAGAAAATATTGATAACTGGGGGTAGTGGGATGCTGGGGCAGGAGTTTGCGGCAGCATTAAGTGGTTATGATGTTGCATCACTTGGGAGAGAGGAGTTGGATTTAACGGTGCGTGAGAGTGTTTTAGGTAAGGTGGGAGAGCTTTCGCCGGATTTTGTGATTAATTGTGCGGCATATACTGATGTGGATGGTTCGGAGGATCAGCCACAGTTGGCGTTTGATATTAATGCGAAGGCGGTAGGATATTTGGCTGATGCTTGTGAAAAAGTTGGTGCTGTTTTGATTCATTTCAGTACGGATTATGTTTTTGATGGTGAGAAGGAGGATGGTTACGATGAAACTGATGTCCCCTCTCCGATCAATGTTTATGGAGAATCAAAGTTACATGGGGAGATTGCCGCTTTGCAAAACTGTTCTTCGGCTTATGTTATTCGTACTTCGTGGCTTTATGCTGATCATGGTAAAAACTTTAAGCAAACGATGCTGAGGTTGGCAGATGAAAGAAATGAGGTGAGGGTGGTGGCGGATCAGGTTGGCTGTCCGACAGATGTGAAGCTGGTGGTGGAGTGGGTAGAAAAGCATGTTCTGTCGCGGGATGTGGTATTGGAATATGGTGTTTATCATGTGGCGGGCGATAAGGCGATGAGTTGGGCGGAGTTTGCCAGAGAGATTTTCAAAAATCATGGTAAAGATGTAGCGGTTTTGGATATAAGTGCGGAGGAGTTTGGTGCTAAGGCAAAGCGTCCGAGGGTTTCAATATTGAGGTCAGTTAAACTTAATAATAAATAGTCAGTAGTTAATATAAATTCATGAATAGTCTTCCAAAGGTAACGGTCGGTGTTGTGCTCTATGGCACAAAGTATATAGGTGATTCGTTGGTGAGTCTGCTACAGCAGGATTACCCAAATGTTGAGTATATACTTCGGGATCAGGAGGAGGGAGCATGGTCGGCTTATGATTGGTTGAAGGTCAATATGCCTGGTATTTTTGAGAAGGCCTTGGTGGAGAAGGGGGCTAATAAGTGGCATAGTGGCGGTCACAACGAGATAATTAGCAAGATGACGGGAGAGTATTATTTTTGTCTCAGTAATGACATGCTTTATGAAAAAGATTTTGTCAGTAAGATGATGGACAGATTGATGCAGCATCCGGAGTATGGTTTTGCGACTTGTAAGTCTTTGCAGTGGAATTATGAGAAGCAGGAGCGGACAAATGTGATCGATAGTGTTGGTATTGGAATCACTAAATGGCATAAGTTTTATGATATTGGGAACGGTGAGGTTGATGATGGCCAATATGATAGTGTGTCAGAGATTTTTGGTGCAAGTGGGGCGGTATGCGTTTTTAAGAAGGAGGCGCTTGAGCAGATTCGCTATGAAAATGAGTATTTTGATGAGTTGATTCATTATAAAAATGATTGTGATTTGTCATACAGGTTGCAGTGGGCGGGGTTTAGTTGTCTTTTTGTGTCGGATGCCAAAGTGTGGCATGATCGTCAGCTGAATGAAACGGTTCCTTGGTCATCGCCGATACGCCGAAAAAGTGTCTGGGGTGATAAGGTGGTGATTGAGAAAAATTTCAGCAAGAGTTTTCCTTGGAAGGTGAAGGTTTTGACTTGGATGTACCATGTTTGCAAACGGGCTTTTTTGTTGTTAAGATTCCCAGGAATTTGGAAAGATTGGAGAGCTTATGCGAAGATTGCTGTTGTTGTAGCCCAAAAACGAGCACAGATGCCAAGGTCAGTTGGAGCGGATAAGAAGATTTTAAATTTTATGAATTAAATGGAGAAGACAGATAAGATTTCGGTGATTATTTTGGACTTTCTGAAGAGTAAGAGGGTTGTTGAAAATGTGACGAACTTGCAGGAGCAGGTATGTGATTTTGAGATTGAGATTATTATTGTTGATAATTCTTGTAATGAAGAGAATAAGAAGAAGCTAGAGACTTTGAGGAGGTTCGATAATGTAAAACTGATTATTAACGAGAAAAATCTTGGTTATACGAAGGCCAATAATAGAGGGGCGGCCCAGGCTACTGGTAAATACATTTTTATTGTTAATCCGGATATTGTGGTCAGGGATAAGGATTGTTTTCAAAAAATGGTGGATTTCATGGATGCGAACCCGGATGTCGGGATAATGGGTCCAAAGCAGTTTGATGAATTGGTAGATAGTGTAGGAATGACGGTAAGGGCATTTCCAAAATTGTATGTGCAGATAGCGCGAAGAACATTTTTGAGGAATGTTCCGCTTTTAAAGCAGAAGGTTGCGTATGATGAGATGAGGCATCTGGATTATGACAAGACTCAAGATGTGGACTGGCTGCAGTCTTCATTCATAGTTGTGAGGGGAGATGTGTGGAGGACTATTGGAGGTTTGAATGAAAAGTATTTTTTGTTTATGTCAGATCCGGAGATATGTTGGCGGTCTTGGGAGTTGGGGAAAAGGGTGGTCTTTTATCCGGAGGTTACGGTGTATGCCGATGGTTTGAGAGTGAGTGGTGGAGGAGTGCGAGATTTCTTTAAAAAATGGACTATTCGTCAACATCTAGTGGATTCCATTAGGTATAGATTGAGACATTTGGGCCGGAAAAATCCTCGTTTAAGATTTATTCATCAGCATCAAGGGCGTGATTGATGTGGGCGAGTCGTGAGGCCCGAACCAGACGCGCAGCTGTCAGTAGGGTGTCAAAATTTTCTCCGCAGTCTCCCCAAAAGCCATCAAGAATTTCGTAGGTGAGCTGGTTTTTGTTGAGGAAATAGTTGGAGACATCGGTGATTTCAAGTTCTCCACGATCGGAGGGCTTTAGGTTTTTGACGACATCAAAAACCTCGGGGTTGTACATGTAGCATCCGACAACGGCGTAATCGGATTCGGGTTCTGTGGGCTTTTCAACGATTTTAGTGACTTTGTCGCCGGTTAGGGTGGCAACGCCATATGCTCGCGGGTTAGCAACTTGTTTTAATAATATTTTGCCGCCTTCCTTTTGATTTTTGAAGTCCTCAAAGGCTTTCTTTAGGGGAAGCTCAAAAATGTTGTCGCCGAGAATGGCAACAACTTTTTCTCCATTGGCGAAACGCTCAGCGAGGCCTAGTGCTTCAGCTATTCCTCCGGCTTTTTCTTGAATTTCGTAGCTGAGTTTTAAGCCAAATTGCTTTCCGGAGCCAAGGAGTTCCAAAAAGTCTCCGCAGTGTCCTTTGCCTGACACGATAAGGATGTCGGTGATGCCCATTTCCTTCATGGTGAATAAAGGGTAGTAAATCATCGGCTTATTATAAACCGGCAACAGATGCTTGTTGGTAATTTTAGTGAGCGGGTAGAGGCGAGATCCGGTGCCGCCGCAGAGAATAATTCCTTTCATGTTGGCAATGGGTTAATTCATCAATCAGTTAACTATGTTTTGAGTTTATTGGCAAGTTTCTCAATTTCTTGATGTGTGGTGTCTTGAAGGTCAAGGATTTGATCATTATAATTGTGGGTTTCGAGGAAATCTCGAACTTTGGGCGCGTAGCTGAGGGCGATGAATGGTCGCTGGGTGATGATGGCGGTGATGATAGCGTGCAGGCGCATGCCGATTATTAGTGCGGATTGCCGGTAAAGTGTGGTGAGTTCGGAGATGGTGATGTCTTGTAGGTGGACGGTGTTGGGGTTTGTTATTAGTTTTTTGAGTTTTTGGTGGATGACTGTATCACATTCAGAGCCCCTCTGTTGGAAGTCGACTAGTTTTATTGAGGTGTCTGCGGGCTGGCTGTTGATGAATTTAGCGATTTCGGGAAGTAAATTTTTTGGAAGGTTGGGCATTTGTCTGAGGCAGATGAGGATTTGTGGGGGTGTGTTGAGTTTATTATCGTTGTTCTGGTCATTTTCATTGGAATCGTGCAGCGGAGATTTGAAGGCAAAGTCTTCGACAAGTTCTATATTGGATTTGATTCCCATTTTTTGAAGAGCTTTAATGGAATTTTGGTCGCGAACAGTTATTTGTTGAGCTTTTTTGAATGTTTTGTGGACCAAGAAACGGGCGATGGGGTTTTTGATGTAGCTGACGCTTTGTCCTAAGCAAAGTAGCGGTGTTTTTAATCTGATGGCAAAAAAGGCTTGAATGCTCCAAATGATGGTTGCTTTAAATGAGAGGTTGTTGAATAGTCCCCCGCCACCGAGGATGAAATAATCGCTTTGTCTGACGGCATTAGTTGTGGCGTTGTTTCTAAAGTTCTTTAAGAGAGATCTGGGGCCGGAGGGGAATGGAGGTGTGGCTTTTACCTGATGTTGAGCGGTTGTGCTCTCAGGGTTTGCGCTTAAAACTGTGATGTCGGCTTGGGAGTCGCGCCTTCGAAGATCAGTGATCAGTCCGCTAAGAATCAGCTCGTCGCCAAGGTTGCCTGCGCCATAGTTTCCGGAGATTGTGTACTTCATTGTTCCTTTTAGTGTCTGATTTCTAGGCTGTGGGAAGTTTATCAGCTTAGGATGTTTTTTAAAAATGATTCTCTGTGGAGCTCGCTGGGGCCGTGTTCGGCGATGGCTTGGCGATGGAAATAGGTGCCGTAGCCTTTGTGTTGGCGGAAGTTATAGGCGGGGTAGTGGTCAGAGTAGTGTGTCATTAGGTGGTCGCGAGTGACCTTTGCCAGGATAGAGGCGGCGGCGATGGAGCGGACTTTAGTGTCGCCTTTGACGATCATTTGATGAGGAATGGGAAATTCTTGTTTGTCGCGGCCGTCGAGAAGGATGATGTCGGGCTGAATGGTAAGGTTTTGGATGCAAAGCTGGTTGGCGTGGAGGGTAGCTTGGAGGATGTTGATTTGGTCGATTATTGCAGGTGGAATAAAGGTGATGCTGAAGTCCAGTGCTTGGTCAATTATTAGTTTAAACAGGCGGTCTCTTGCTTTTTCGGTGAGCTTTTTACTGTCGTTGAGTCCGGGGAGTTTGGTGCCGGGCGCGAGGATCACTGCAGCAGATACGACTGGCCCCGCCAAGGGGCCGCGCCCGGCTTCATCGACGCCAGCGATTGTCAGATAGCCAGCTTTTCGCAGTTTGTTTTCTATGGTTGCACGCAAGTTTGTGGGATTTAAAAAAATCCACCTTAGTATAAGGTGGATTTTGGGTTCTGAAAATGGGTTATTCGCTCTTTGGTTCTTCTGCTTTCTGTTCTTCAGGTTGTTCAACGGCAGCTGTTTCTTCAGTGGTTGAAGTTGCTTCGACAGTTTCTAGTTCTGGAGTGTCTGTTACTTGCTCGGAGGCATTCTCATTATTTTTTGCTTGTTCAGCTTGTAGGTTGGCAAGTTCTTCTGCAGATTTATCCATCTCGGCATCAAGCTCTTTCTGAGTTAGGAAACGATCTTTAAGACGCGCAGATTTTCCAGAACGGTCTCTCATGTAGTAGAGTTTTGCGCGGCGGATCTTGGATTTTCTTTGAATCTCAATTTTTTCGATGTTTGTTGAGTATAGTGGAAATATTTTTTCAACACCGATTCCATCAACTATTTTTCTAACGGTAAATGTTTTGTCAGCTCCGTGTCCACTGTTAACTCGGATCACAAGGCCTTCAAAAATTTGGACTCTTTCTTTTTCACCTTCTTTAATTCGTTGGTGAACACGAACTGTGAGACCTGATTTGACATCGGGAACTGCCTTTGTTATTGCTAGTTTTTGAATGTCTTGAAGTAAATTTGTCATAATACTGAATTAATGCTTGGGAAATATATAGATTTGATGTCTTTAAATCAAGAGAATTTACTGTTCTTGTGATAAAAATACCTGTGATGGGTTCCGTTTTGCGAGATGGTTTTTTGCTGTATATTTAAATTACAAGTTAAATCTTTGAATTATAGTGATGAAGAATATTAAAAAAGTGGGCATTATAACCAAAAAGGCGGTTTCTGGATATGTTGAGTCGCTAGAGTCTTTAGTGGAGTTTCTGGAGGATAGGGGCATGGAAATTGTGCTGGATAGAAATGTGGCGGCGGCGAGAGGAGTGGAAGGCGGTTTGAGCAAGAGTGAGATTTTGAGTAAGGTAGATCTGGCAATTGTGATGGGGGGCGATGGGACCCTTTTGAAGACGGCGAGAAGGTTGGGGCGCAGGAGGGTGCCGGTGTTTGCGGTCAATTTTGGGAGTGTCGGTTTTTTAACAGCAACTAATCGTGACAGGATGTTGGAGTCTTTGGATAGCGTCTTGAGTGGAAGTTATATGTTGGATAAGCGTATGCTTTTGCGCGTTACGATTTATCGAGATGGGAAAAAGTTTTCGACTCATTTGGCCTTGAATGATGCGGTGATAAATCAAGGAGCGTTTGCTAGGTTGATTGAACTGCAAGTGGAGGTTGATGGTCGAAAGTTGGTGAGATTTAAGGCGGATGGAGTGATTTTGTCGACTCCTACGGGATCAACGGCGCATTCGCTGTCGGCGGGAGGTCCGATTGTGCATCCGGAGATTGAGTCTCTTATTGTTACGCCGATTTGTCCCAGCACTCTTTCGATGAGGCCGATGGTTATGCCGGGGAATCGTGAACTTAAGATATTAATTGAGACAGATCGTGCGGAAAAATCGGAATATTTGGGGCTGACAATTGATGGCCAGGATCTGATTGATCTCAAATATGGAGATATAATTAAGGTCAGAAAAAGCCAAAGAAGTCTTTGTCTGGTAAAAAACAGAAATAATTACTATCGCGCTTTGAGAAGGAAGATGGCGCTGGGTGAATAGTGGCTTATTTCCTTAGATAGTCTTGATGGGGACTTGGCTTTCGGGTGAGTTGATGAGGTCAATGAGGAATTTGTCGTGGATGCTAAGGCGGTATTGATAGTCTGATATTGGCATGATGGTGAAACGGACGGGCTTGGCGGTCGCTACCTCTTCTTTGATGTAGTCCATAAATTTGGTGCGGTCGATGTCTCCAACAATCAGAAGGTCAATGTCGGACTCGGGTTTGCCGATGAATTGTCCGGATAGGAGCAGGAGCTTGATATCCCCCATTTTCTTTAGGTCTTTGACAAGTGTTTCTGAGGAGGCCTGAGCTTTTGATATGATGGATTTTAGCTCTTCATAAATAACGAAACCTTCGTTGGCATGGTAGTACTTCTTGCGGTTCTTTTCGCGTGCTTTAAGAAGCCCCATTTTATGCAAATTATTCAATTCGCGACGGACAGAGTTGATCTGTTCATCAAGTAACCTCGTAAGCTCTCTGATGAAATATTCCTCCCCAGGATTCATCAGAAATACGGTGAGTAACTTGATACGCGTGTTAGACGTAAAAAGCTCTTTTAGCATTGTGCCCTGTTATGTGCCCACGTGTACACAAAATGTATACATCGGTATCAAGGTACATCTTTTAAAATTTCTTTGCAATATTTTTTTGTACAGGGCTTTTTTGCCTATGCTAAGACCTTTTCGAATAATTTTCGAAGGGTGACGCGGTTGGCGATGTTGTTTTTGAGGTTGCCCTTCTTGAAATCTTTGTCGATTTTTGAATGCTGTTCCTTGGGGTAGAAGGATTTCACATTGTCGAGTTCCGCTTTGATGTCATCTTCGGTGGCCTGAATTTTTTCCTTTTCAATAAGGAATTCGATTGCTAGGCGAACCTTTAAACGACGCTCAGCCTCTTTTTCATATTTTGTGGCGAGCTCTTCTTCGGTGTTGCCGGCCCTTTTGAGGACATCTTCGAAGCTGGCTCCTTTTTGGGATATTTCGGCTTTCATGTCCTCAAGGATGTGGTGGGCTTCGTCATGGATTAGACTGTGTGGAATTTCAACGGTCATTTTTTCGATCAGGGCTTCAATGTAGGCGTTCTCGCGTTTCTGTTTGTTTTCCTCTTCTTTGCGTTCTGTGAGATTCTTTTTGATGTGAGCTGTGAACTCCGCGACTGTCATGTCTTTTCCGCTGAATTTTTTAACAAACTCATCATTTAATTCTGGTAGGGTTTGTTCTTCGATGCGGTTAATCTTCGCTTTGAAGGTGAGTTTTTTCTTTTGAAAGTCTTTTTGGTGATAATCTTCGGGGAAGGTGATATCAAATTCTTTTTCTTGATCTTTTTTCAGTCCGATGAGTTGCTCCTCGAATCCTGGTATTAGGCTGCCTTCACCCAGAACTACGGGGTGATTTGAGCTGTTGGTGTTGGGAACGGGTTCTTTGGTTTTAGCGTCAAAACCTTCAAAATCGACTTCGACGCGGTCGCCTTTTTGGGCGGCGCGGTCAACATCGGTGAAGGTGGTATCGCTTTTGCGCATATCATTGAAGACTTCTTCCAGTTCCTTGTCGGTAACTTCAGCTTTTTCAGCAGGGACTTTGATTTTGTCATAGTCTTTGATGTCAACTTCGGGCTTTACTGGGACGGTTGCCTTGATTGTCAGAGGGGTTTCCTTGGCGATTTCAACTTTAGGGCGTCCAACAACTTGAAGATCTTCGGCAATTACGATTTCGACATAGGTTTTTTGGATAGCAAGGTCTTGGGCTCGTGCTACGAGTAGTTCTTTTCCAACAACTTTTTCGATCATGTCGCTGGGAGCCTTACCGGGCCTAAATCCTTTAATTTTTACATCTTGAGCGTATTCGGAGATGGCCTGCTTCATGGCATCTTCAACGGCTGTGTCAGCTATTTCAAATACTATTTCAATTTCGGATTTAGGGAGTTTTTTGATGGTGTGTTTTTTATCAGACATATTTAATGGGTTTATTCAAAGTAGCTGGATTGTAATTGTTGGGAAGGTAAAGTTCAAGACGGAGTGTCTTCTCTGAAGATGATTTTTGAGAAGATGATTTCGCCGAGCTCTTTCATTATAGCGGAAGAGGTGGAGGGATTTCCTTTGATCCCAAATTTTCCGGCGATTGCATAGAGGCCGAGACCGCAAATTTTGAGTTTTAATTTTTCTTTCTGCGTTAGTGCTATCCATTTATCTAAGGTGTTGATTGATGCTGTGGCCAGCACTTCTTGGACTATTTCCTCTTGATTAGCTTCTGGTGTTTCTTCTATCTGAAAAGCAGGGTGATCGGGGTTTTTAAGTATTATTTTGCCGAGCTCTGCCATGTCAGAGCGGGATCTGTTTGGTTTTAGAGGTAGGTTGTAGAGCTTGGCTATGTCTCTTAAGGTCAGTCCTCCAATCTTATGAGTACTGCGTTCAGTGGCAGTTAACTGCATCCAGCCTTCGGGTGTATTAATATCCGAAGAGGTAGAAATGGCTCTTTCAATATCTTGGATGGTTATTTTAGACTTATCGGGAACTTGAAAGGCGGGGTGATCGGGGTTTTTAAAAATTATTTTCCCGAGCTCTGCCATGGCGTGTTGGGATCGGTTTGGTGACTCGGTGAGTCCAAATAATTTGGCAACTGAGAATAAAGTTAGGCCCTTGAGGCGCATCTGGTATTTATATCTGTGTAAAATGGACATCCATTTTTCGGGAGTGTTGATGTTATTGTTGGTTATGATGGCTTCAATTATCTCTGTGGTTGTGGGGGCTTTTATGTTTTCTATGGCGGAGGGAATTTCAAATATTGGGTGCTCTCCAAACATTTTGCGCCCAAGTTCGGCCATTACCTTTGGGGATTTTTCAGGATTACCGAGAATACCAAATATCCTAGCAACACCATGTAGTCCCCTGTCACAGATTTTCATTGTAGATTTGAAGGTGGTTCGTTCGCCTATGATTGCTTCAATTTCTTCATTTGGAATTATTAGTGCCATCCATTTTTCGGGGGTGTTAATCTCTTCATTTTGGGATACTTCAAGGGTGATGTCCTCTTGGCTTACAGGTGGTAGTTTTTTTCGTGGTGATAAGTTAAAGGCGGGGTGTGGTCCAAATATTTTAATTCCAAGTTGGGCCATAGTGTATCGACTACCGATGGGATTGCCTTGGACTCCGAAGATAGTGGCGATTGCATGTAATCCCATTCCTAGCACTTTTAGTGTTGGCTTGGAGAGGCCCTGTCCTCTGTAGCCATTTCCTTTGAGGTTCATCCATTTTTCAGGGGTATTGATGTCTTCGCTTTTGAGAATATGCTCGGTTATAATTTTTGGGCTTATTGTGGCCCGGAGTGCGTCAAAATCCTGAAGGTCGAGCTTTTCTTTACTATCGATGTTATCACCAAATATTGCTTGATGGATATTGCTGTACCAGCTCTCAAGGTCATCTAGATTGAGTTCTATGGAGATGGCACCATGACATTCTTTGAGTTGCCTTTTAGTAGCGGCGAAAATGGTTTCGCGATGCTCCGAGAGGTCAATGATATATGTGGCTTCGCCATAGTCTTCACAGATTAGAATTCCGCGGTTCAGTCGTGGTATTTCTATGAGAAAATATGTGGTCTCTCTCCGTGTTTTTGGCTTGTTTTCACCGATGCAGACAAAAATGTCGTCAGAATAAATGTGTTGTTTACGAAGATATTCTATGAGTAATCCGAGTTTGCTAACGGGAATTTCCGTTTGCTCAAATTGTTTGTTTCCTTTTTCATTGATGGGGACCTGTTTGTCTGTGCCAACTATCTGGTTTTTATATTGACGGAATTGAATCTGAAATTTTTCGAGAATTTCCTGGGCGGTGGCTTTGGTGTTTTTGAGTTTGTCTATCTCTCGGGATATGTAGTCGAGGATTGTGTTGATGGTGTTGTCGTCTTGCTTGAGGGCATCGAGAAGTTCTTGATGTGTGGCGGATTGTAGGGTGGCGATGAGGGCAGTTTTAAGGACATGGTCGATGTCGCGATTGGTCCATTCTTGGGCGTGTGGAATCTCGCGGATGAGTCCTTCGAGAGTAATGAGGGGTTTGAGTCCGTCTTCACTGTAGAGCTTTTGTTCGAGTTGCTTCGTATGTTCTTGGAATGATTGCCAGCGATTTGGTGGGGTGTGTGGCGTGTTTGGTTGGTTCATTGAAAGTTTAAGGGTTTGTTATCTTAGGGGATTGAGTGGTTTTGTCAAGGGGCGGATTGTGGTCCACTCAAAAAATAAGCAGCTCCAAAATTTGCTTGGTGGAAGTCTTGTCCATCTTGTTTTACATCCTGCGGATTCGGGGGTCGTTAGGTTCGCTTTGGCGGTCGCGCTTGATGTATTTGAGTCCGCGGTTGAGGGCATCGATGATTTTGACGGAGTCGACGCCGATGGCGTGGTTGTAGAAGTATAGTGGGCGCATTCTTTCTTCGGGGTGGCCGGCGGCGGCGAGGACGGGGTCGTACCCTTGGTAGTAGGTCTGGTAGCCTGGGCCTTTTTGGTCAAAGTCGATATCGCCGCCGCTGTATTCAAAGTGTCCGGTGCGGTTGCTGGGCGTGTTTTCAACAGATATGAGGGCGTCGTTGACGAGGTTTGATACGAGGGCGGCTTTTATGAAGCTGTCGAATTCGATGTTGTCGAGTTCTTCGATGACCCATTTGTTTTCAGCGATTCTTTTGACGGTTAGGCTGTAGCGGGCGGGATGGGCGGCGTTGATTTTTTCCAGGCCGTTGTCTGTGTCGCGGTAGATGATGACGGTGTCTTTGTCTTTTACTTGGTATTTGAGTCCTTTCCAGTCAGTGATTTCTTTGGTTCCGTCGAGCTGGTGTGTATAGAAGCGGTTGAAATCATCTTCCCAAGATGGCGTCTCTTTCAAGAGATTGCTGTAGCGCTCTTCTTTTGAGCTGATTCCGAGGAAACGATACATGTGGTCAATGTTGAGTTCTTTGGTTTCGGAGGTCAGGGGGTCGGAGTTTTCGTCGATTCCAGCTAGTAGTTGGTAGCGGGCGAGATTTTGATTTAGGGCTTGGATGATGGTTTGGTGGTCGATGCTGAGGACATTGTTGTAGAAGTATAGCCAGTTGTTTTGCTCGTTGCGGTCGGTTTGGGCGATGACGGGGTCGTAGCCTTTGTAATAGGTGGTGTCGCGGCCGCTTTGTGGGTCGAAGTCGATGCCACGGTGTCCTTTGTCGTATTCAAAATGTCCTTGTTTTACAGGACGGGTGTCGATTTTGGTCATGGCTTCGTTGGCGAGGTTGGCGAGGGCGGCAGCGGCGATGAAGCTGTCGAATTTGAAGTTTTGGAGCTCGGGGATGATCCAGTGGTCGTTGGTTCTCACGACTGTGAGGGCGTAGCGAGAAGGGTCGGTTTCTTGGAGTTTTGGGAGCTTGCTGTCGGGAGTTTCGCGATAGATTGTTACCTTGTTGTCGTCTTGGATTTGGTATTTCATTCCTTTCCAGACGGTGCTGCCTTTGGCGTGGTCGAGTTGGTGTTTGTAGAAGGCTTGGGGGTCTTCGTCGAGGCTAGGGGCGTTGTATTCTAGTTGGCGGTTAAATTCTTCTTGAGTGGGGGCTGTTGCTTCTTGTCCAAAATCCCAGTCGTCGAGTCTTCCATGTAGGTGTAGTCCCCTATTGAGGGTTTCAACCATGCGTGTCAGTGGGATGCCGAGGACATTGCTGTAAAAATAGGACCAGCGCTCCCTTTCGCCTTCGAGGTCGTGGTGGGCGTCTTCTTTGTCGTAGTCGGACATGAATTCGGTGTCGAGGGCCGCCCAGTGCTGGGTGCGGTCGAAGTCGATAGATAGACCGTCGGTTTCGAAGTGGCCGACTCGGGAGCCGTCTTTGACGATGTCTTGGACGAATTTATTGGTTAGGTTGGCCATTGATGAGGCTTCGAGGAATGTTTTAAAGTGGATGTCGTTTAATTCTGGTATTTGCCATTTGTCTTCACTGATTCTTTTGATGGTGAGGACATAGCCGTCGGCGTCTAATCGATATATCCGTACGGTATCGGGGTCAACGATGTCATAGGCCATGCCACTCCACTGAGTAAGAAGTCTCATCTGGGTTATCTGGAATTCATAGAATTTTTGCGGTGAATTGAGCCAAGAGGGCGATGCTTTAAGCTGTTCTTGGAGTTCTTGGGCAGTGGGGGCTGGAACGGGGAGGTTCTGGAAGTCATCGGCGGTCATTTCAGTGCTGTCCATTTGGCCGTCGGAATCCATGTAAACAATTTTTGCGGCGGTAATGATGCCGGATTGATATGAATACTCTTCGTGTCCGACGATACCTTCGCGTTCGATTTTAAATTTGAGCGGTACTCGTGAGCTGTTAAGTATTTCCTCGAGGTCTTCAGGGGTGACGGCATCAGTTGATTTGCCCATACTCCCCATGAAGTCGGCAAACCATTGCTCGGTCTGTTTATCAAGTGGGGTGAAGTTTTTGATGGGGGCTTTTTGTCGTTCTTCCATGAGTTCATTGAGTTTTCTGGCGGTAATTACAGCATCAATAATTTCGACTATGTCCGCCGCAAGAGTAACGGTAAGAGCGACATCCGCAAGCATTAGTGCACCTTTGATTGCAGCACCTTTTGGTCCGACGGGAGGTACTCCAGCAGCTATGGCCTTGGAGATTGCTGATATGGCACCGCGGGTACCAAATCTTCTGGCAATCCATTCGGCTACTTTTGTGGGGGCCCAGGTTATAAGTTTTCGTGAGATGCGGCGCTGTGAATCTTTGGCTACTTTTTTGGCAAAAGCTTCGGCGACGGCTTGAGGGGCTCGTCGCTGTAATACTCTTTCTGCTTGTCGGCCGGCAATTCTGATGAATTCGGTGGCACCGGAATAATTGATTAGATCTTCCATCTCGCCGTAGACGATGTGGTTGAATTTTCCAAAGTCGGGCATTACTTCGCTTAAAAAGGCGGCAACACCATCTTCAAATTGAAATCCAATGAAGACCGCTAAGGCAAGTGCTGTATAGGTCATAGCTTTAGGGCTTCGCAGAAAAGGGGTGGTTTTGACGGCTGATTGGACTCTTTTAATTTTTCCGAGTCCCTTACTGGTGAGATTTTGAGCTTCATATAATGAGTATCCCGCAACGATATATGAAATCATTCCTTTCTTTTGCTCAGGGTTCTTGTTGCTTTCGAGCATGTAGAGGATCGAGAGGGCGCCAATAGTGTTGAAGCCTTCGGCCTTTAGTAGGGCGGTGGCTCGTTTAAACTTGGTTTCGGTGGGGTCAAAGAGGTCGTATTCTGGTAGATTTTGTCGGATTTTATCGTGTGCATCCTGTAGTTCGGCATCGTTTAGGGATTCTGCCGGGGAGGTTTGCTGGACTGTCGATTGCCTTTGGCGCCAATTTCTTAGGCCTTCCCATGATGTATTGATGGTGTGACTGGTAACTAGCGCGGTACCAAGCGCGGCGACAGTTCCGATTCTAAGTACGGGAATGTCTCCCTCGGGGGTGGATTCTTCGGTAAACTGGGCGGTGTGAATTGGGTCGGAGAGGACATCGGCAAATATTTGAGAGATGAGCTCGATTGGGCCGAGATATACTTCGGTTGTTCCGCTGAGAAAGACTTCGCTGTCACGAATGACGATGGTGTGGGTACCGGATAGGAGTTTTTGCTGTAGGTCATCTATAGCATCAATGTGGGTGGGGAATTCTGCAAGATATTCGGGGAATGTTTCGCAGATTTTGTCCCATTCTTCCGGTGTGAGGGTTAGTTGTTCGGGGCTTCTGGTTGGGGCTGGAGCTGGGGCTTCTGGTTTGTTTTCTGGGGGTGTAGTGGTTTGTTGGGGGGTGTCACTTTTTGGTGTTTTTAATTTTTCGGTAGTTTTTTTGTCGTCGGAGCTGAAAAGTTTGTCAATGAATCCGGCATATTTTTTGCCAAATGGTGCTCCGGTATATTTGTCCAGGGCGTAAAGTCCGGCACCGGCGGTGCCGATGCCAAGAATGGCTTTTAGGGTTGTGTTGTTGCTGGTGTCAGTTTCATCTTTGCTGTCGAGGAATTTGCTAATTAAAAGTGCGGTTAACGCAATACCGCCTACGCCGATGGCGATTTTAGCTCCTTTGCTGAGATTGAGGATGGAATCAACTTTTTCTTTGGTTTGGCTGCTGAGCTCGGCGGCTCGTTCGCGAGCTTTGATGGCTTCGGGGGATTTGTTGTCTTGTTCGTTTTGCTCTTGGACGGCCTTGTGGAATTGTTCGGGGTTTTCTTGAATACTAGGCAGTTCTTCGGAGCTGTCCAAAGTGGGAGTTTTCTCAGGTTGTGGATTGGGATCTGACATGTTTTTGGGCTTTCAATAATTATCTACCAAGTCTTCCTGGTGCTTTGGGTCTACGATGCGGTGCGTCGGGGGAGCCGGTCGGTTTGTCGGGGGTCGCACCGGGGTGTTGGCGGCCGGCTTCAATGTCACCACCAACTCTTTTCGCTCCGGGGACATCAGCGGGTGTTGGGGCGGGTTTTGCACTTCCAGCTTTAATGGTATCGGCCTGCATTCTTGCGGTTCCCTCGGGGGTGCCGAGTGCCTCGATAATTCCGTTAACTTGAGTACTTCGTTGTGTAGCGTGGGTAGCAACATCTTGTGGAGTCTTGATGTCATCAATTTTTCCAAGGTCGACTTCGATTCCAGCTGAGCGGAGGTTTGATTGCGCTTCTTTAAGGGCTTGGCGATATTGCTCGGGGGTGAGGTCTCCGCGAACGGCGGCCTCGTGCGATGCCTTGAGGGCGGTACGGGTGTCTCTGAGTCTAGCTTCGGCGTCGAGAGGCGGGCGGGAGGGAGTTTCGGGGGAGGCTTGCGAAGGATGATCAATTCCGGTGACTTTTTTAAATTCTTCGGGGTTGTCAATGATGGAAGACAAGCGTTTTTGGGTGGCATCGAAATTGCTATCATTTAGTTCAAAATCTGTAATACCTATTTTTTTCAGTTTCTCGTTTACATATTTTATTTTTTCAGCACGTGCTGGTCCTTTAGATTCCTGTGCAACGGCTACTTCATTTCTTATATGCTCAAGCTCCAAGAAGGCATGAAATTTTTTCACATGTTCTTGCTGTGGAATGAGTGCTTGGGATTCAAATTTATTTATTATAATGTCGATTCGGCTTGCTCCTCTAGGTTTAAGTATCGCTTCTGCCGCAGCCATTGTCATTTGACCTCTCTCGTGCAGTCCCTTAATTAATCTTGTTCTATCAATATCACTAAGTGGTACTGCGGTTGGACTTAGGCCATGCTTTATTCTGTGCTCAAGTAGTTCATTATATACCTTTTGCCGTTCAACAAGCGCTCTACGGGCATCCCCTATTCTCCCCCGATAGTTTTTGCCGCTAAGCGGATTGCGGAGAAACCGTGCTATTGCACTGTTCTTCAATTCTTCTAGGTGTACGGACATTCGTCCCCTATAAAGTTTATTTAGATTTCCAGCATGTTCTGAAATTCCTTTGATTGGCCCTCCCATGTGCACCATTTCTCGGATCGGTGGATATAGTAAGTCTTTTATCTTAACGGCACCCTTATATGGCCAAGCGGCCCATCCAAGTATTGCCTTCCCTGGAGCCAAAAGACCTCGGTTTTTAATGTTGAGATATGTTGTTTTTGGACCTTTGGTCACCAATGAAGTAACTGCTTTGGCAATTCCTACTGATGTTCCAAACATCGCCATTGCAGCTATTCCCTTGCCGTATTCTTGAAAAGCTGTGGCAACTTCCAGCGTTCCATCTTCTCCTGTCGCCCCATTCCATGCACCTGCAACTAGGTTCCCAACGATCTTGAAAGGACCAATATATAATGTTTCAAGAGTATCAAGCTTCATCTCAAGAGCTTCTCCTCCAACAATGGTAATAACCGATTCTCCTTGATCGACTCGTTCTTTAACGGATCCGAGGCGTTCCCGAATACCTTCAATGAAGCCATTGTCTCCAAATGCTGCAAGATAACCGGCACTTTCGAGCATGGCGTCATTGGCTTTTTCCGATTGGTCAGCTAAGGATAAGCTGGGGTCTACGAATAGAGGAGTATATTGGTCCCAACCAAAAAATCCTTCTTCATTTCTGATGGCATACCGATATATGTTGTCCTCTCCAAGCTGTATGTCTAATATTTCTATTGATTTTAAGTTTGCAAGCAGTTGTTCTAGGATTTCTTTGCGGTGTTGATTGAGCTGCTCTTCGGTCATTGACTTCTCTATCGAATTTTGGCGGAGTCGATATTGCGCGTTTTTGATTGCGTTCTTGTATTGCGTTTTTAATTCTTCAGCTTGGTGGTTTTGGGCAAATTGATTGTTGAGATCGATCCTTAGCCTGGTAAGAAATTCAATATTATGCGAATTCAATGTTTTTCTATTGGAAAGAGCTATAGCTTCGACGGTCATATCAGCAAGCTTATCCACTTTTACATGTTCATTGAGAAATTTTTTGAGTTCATCGGGGTTACCTATAATCCCTGATATTTTGTCAATTTGGGCGTGGTCGAGATGCAGGTCTTGCTCGTCCAACCATGCTTGTACTTCTTCTGTCTTGAACATTCTCTTAAAGTGATCTGCACGTTTTGTTGGGTCTTTCGGCATGTATCGAAACTCAGAGTCTTCTGGGAATTTAATTTTGTCCATATTGCTAACAATTGCGGCTCCGGCAAAAACTGAAGCAATTGGGTGTCCAGTTACTGTGTCAACAGTGCCTTGAGCTAGACTCAAGAATGCTCCACCTCCCATCTTGCCTGTTCCTTTGACAGCATCAACTAGTCCACCAAATGCACCGGTGAACCATGCGGCAAGACCAAGCCCCTCTCTATTGGATCGTATAGATTTTTGTAGTTCGGGAGCCGTGCTTTCAAGTGTTTCGTTGATTCCTGCCCCATATGTTATATATCCCTCCGGTGGCCCTTTGGGCTTTTCGGCTTCTTTTTTCTCGGCTTTTTCTTTTGCCTTTTTTTCTTTGTCGTCGCCTTTTAATAAATTGTCGATGTAGCGAGAGTATTTTTTGCCGAATGGGAGGCCGGTGTATTTGTCGAGGGCGTAAAGTCCGGCTCCGAGGGCCCCTATTCCGAGGATGGTTTTGAGGGTGGAGTTGTTGCTGCTTTCGGTTTCTTTTTTGCTGCTGAACATTTTGCTGATGAGGATTGCGCCGAGAATTACTCCTCCAACTCCCATAGCGGCTTTCATGCCACTACTGACTTTGAGTGTTGTGTCGACTTTGTCTTTGGTTTTTTTGGCCAGTTCACGGACGCGTTCGCGGGCGCGTTTTTTTTCAGGGCTTTTCTCTTTGTCGAGCTCCTCTTGAGCGGCATCGGCAAATTTCTCAGGGTTTGCCTGAATTTCGGGATTGGGAGTTATTACTTCATCGGTTCCTGGAGGAGAAAGTTGTTCCTGTGGTGTGTTTGGGGTTGGCTCCGGTGTCATCGTTATTGATTATTTTGTTTTTGTTTGATTTCGTGATCTAGGATTGCTTTGTTTTGCTCGGATTCCATGTTGGTGAGGATGCGGTCAAATTCGCGAGCGTTTTTGCGGAGTTCTTCGGCGACTTGATTGATCTGGTCGGGAGTTAGGAGTGGTAGTAGGTCAATTACCATTTGTTTTTGCTCGGCATCAAGTGATGTCTGGTGAAGGAGCTCGGTAAACTCTTGCGGTGTTAGTTTGATGTTTGATTGTGACATAGTGTTTGAGGTGAGATTTAAATAAATTGAGAATAAAATTCGAGAAGTTGGTCGCCTTTTCCGCTGGCTTTGATCATTTCACGGAGGTGGCTGGCTTCAACTTGGCTTTTATAAATTTGTTGTTTCTTGAGTAGAGCCATGAGGTAGTCCAGTTTTTTTTCTTCTTCGAGGGTTGTTTTATTCATGGATTGTTGTTTTAGGTTTTGTTTTTATTATTAATGTTTATTCTTCTGTTGCTTCCGGTGAAGCCTCCTCTTCCTGCTCTTCATCCTCGGATGTGTCTTCAATTTCGACTCTTCCGCGTGGGTTAATTGTTATGACGAGTTTGTCGGCGAGGGTGCCGTCTTTGTAGATTTGCCATTTTCCGTATTTGTACTGAGATGTTATTTGTGTGGTGGATGTTTCAGTTATTTCAAATTTTTTCTTGTAAGCTTCTTCGACTACCGCCTTCAAAAATTCCGTGGTGGTGTCGTGGGCTTTTTCTATGGAGTCTTGGGAGAGTACTTGTCCGTCATAATTGGGATGCGATAAAATAACTTCAGTAATTAAATTAATGACTTCCCCTACCTCATAAGGCTCAGGGGTTTCGCCGGTGCCGAAGGATAGTTGGTAGCCGCGGGCTGTCGGAACAAGTAAAATCGGGAATTCCATGATGCGGACTTTTAGATTGCCCTGTTCGTTGATGCCAAGATCTTTTTCGAGGCTGAATTTGACATTTTCTGAGCCGAATACTTTGACGAGGGTCTCTTTGGCGGACTGATATTGTTCGGCCTGGGCTTGGAGCCTTGGCATATTTTCGAGGAGTGTTGCGATTGAGACTATTCCGGCAACTGTTATGCCAGGGTGTCTGCCTAAAAATTGTTGGTAGGTTAATTTGCCGTAGCGTTCTTTGTCGGCTTCTTGAATTATGTTGTAGTATATTTGTTCGAGACCGCTGGCAACATTATAAAGTTTTTCTGATTTGCCGGGATGATCGAATTCGTCGAGTTTGAAGATGCTGGGGTATTTTTTTGGGGCTATTTTGCGGCTTCCTTGGGCGTTTTCTTTCAGCTCGTCAAGTCCGGCGGCATCGACTTGTGATATTCGTGCCATGGTTTCAAAGTCAATGTTGCGGTTTTTTAAGAGGTCGTGTTTTTCCACTATTTCCTTCATGGGGCCGAAGAGCTCTTTGTCGGTGTTTTTGCCAAAGGCGTCTCCAATTAGGTCGTGTCCGGATTCTTTGAGGAGGTATCCGACTCCGACTCCGGCAACACCTAATAGCGCCAGTCCTTTAAACCATTTTCCTCCTTTACCGGATTCCCCCTTTGGGAAGATGGTCTGAATCAATTTGTAGGTGGCGAATATTCCCCCACCGAAGAGTGCGAGTTTTACCCAGTCTTTTTCTCTCCAGGCTTTACTGAATGCTCCAGCAATGTCTTTGCCAAACTCTTTGACATCGTCGAGTGCTCCGGTGCCGTCGGTTTTAGCGCGTTCTTTAGCGTGAGTGACGGCGCTGATGAGGCCATTATTGGCTTTCGCGGAGAGGGATCTCATGAGGTTGAAATTTTGATAAGCGGTGGCAAAGTCTTTGCCGAAGTCGCCGGGCTGGAGGAGTCTTATTTCGTTTAGGTTGGCATCGGGATTTTTGAACAAGGCCATTTGGGCAGGGTCTTTTTCGTAAGGGTTGCTGTTGATCGCCTGCAGAAGAATTGCAAAGGTGTCTTTAAAAATGTCATCTTCCTTGATTCCGATGCTGATGAAGTACTCGTAGGCGGTTTTTAAATTGTGTTCGTTGGTGACAGAAAAAGTCTCGGGAATAACCGGACTTTTCATACTTTCGGTAACAATTTTGGAAACATCAAAATACTTGACCAGTTCATCAACATTCTGCTTTTTCACGGATTCTTGATATTTTTCGCGATCCAACATGCGGGATTCAGGTAGTGTGACTCCAGTCTTTTCAGCTTCCGGATTTTCTTTCGCGGAAGGTGCCGGGGCGATGATCTTAGGAATTTCAGAGGTTGCATCAATTGTAGGATGCTCAGGTATTTCGACTTTAAGGCGTTCTCGCTGAGATTGATGCATTTCTTGAATTTTTGCATTCTCCAAAACTCCATCCTGAGGGGTTCTTTCGGACATGAGATCGGGTGGTGTGAGTTTAAACTCAGGTGTTTCCCGAAGGAGCCTGGACTCGATCCCATAAAGGAATTTGTGATTTCTATAATCTCGCATTTGAGAAGTTTGAATTAAATTAATCCGTTTATTATATCATAAATTCTTTTGAGATAAAAGTGCTGTAATGGGGGGTCGTTTTGGGATGGATCTTGGGCTGAGGGGTTTTGTGGAAGTTGTGGTTTTGACATTGGGCCGGTTATGATGTATAATTTCAAGATTTATTTTTAAAAACACCGATGTCTAGTGGTAATAAAACTACAAATAATGGAAAGCCTTTAGAAGGAGCTGAGCCAGTTGATACGCTTACCGTACAAGAGAAAGGGGATGGCGTTGATCGTGAGGTGGTGCACCGGATAGATGAAATAAGAGGTGAGGTTCGGCTGGATGTAGAAAGAGTTGTCCTTGAATTAGATGGTGTTACATCAATAGATGTAGATAGGGGTGATGCTGGTGAAGTTGTGTATACAATAAAAGGTGTGCCGAAGCTAGATCCATCAACAATGAAATGGGATAGTGCTGCTGTCAAGCTTTTTCTTGACAGGGCGGCCAATAGGTCGGAGCGTAAGAAGAGGGCTGAAAGGTTATTTAGAGAAGGACATGTAGATTTATTGGCTGAAAATCTTGAGAGCGTAAGGGTGTTGACACCTATGATGGTGAAGTCTCTGCTTGATGGCGGTAAAGGTGAGGAGATGTTTGGTTTTATACGGAAAAGCAGAAATAAGTTGACTGTTAAATTGGCGGATGAAATTTTTGGTAGTATTAATTCATTTTCGGACGAAATGTTTGAGACGGCGGTATCAGTATTTATTGAGAAGGGGGCGGAGGATTATTTGGAGGATAACATAACGGCTATAACTGATGAGAAAAGAAGAGAATTTGTTATGCAAAAACTGGCTGAAAGTGGGAGACCAAAGCAAAAAGAGACTGAGGAGGAAGCTTCAACGAAGCTTGACTCCAGCACTGATAGTGGTATAATTAAACCTTCCTTAACAAAACCTAAGATGAGTGAATCGTTAAAAAATCCGATCGATGAAGAAGTACTAGGAGAAGCCAACCGCCTACTGGCGGATAGTGATTACCCCCAACTACTGAGCCTCTTTGATGAAAATCCTGACCTTACTTTAGATGAGCTCATACCGGACGACTCTGATGCAATCGGGTTTGTGAAACATGCTATGACCGCAGAGATGGAAGTAAATCATGAAACAGAAGATCAAAATACAGAAGAGCAAAACATAGCTAATGTGGCAAATTGCTTAGGCACTTCTGCTGAGAGAATAAGGCGAATATTAGACTTGGCCGAAGAAGAGCGAGAAGAAGAACGTGAGGAAGAGCGTGAAGAAGAACGTGAGGAAGAACGTGAGGAAGAACGTGAGGAAGAACGTGAGGAAGAACGTGAACAAAACTTACCCGAGATTACTAAAGCAAACTTTGCTGAAGAGATGCTTAGGTATTTTAGTGCTCATGAAATTAATATAGATAGTCCAGATCAAATGGTTCCTTCTGGTACTCCTGAAGAGACATACGTCTATATTCAGGGGGGTGCTTCTATGACTGTGGAACAGATTGCAATCCTTCGTAACTTAGCGATGGCACGGTCCGGAAATCGAGCGCAGATTGTAAAAAATGGCAAAAATCTAGAGGTGAGATATCGAGAATTCACGCCAGAGGTGGCTGTTTCCGATTATGCGAAAGCGATAGAGTCAAAGGGGAAGGAGAAGGCGCTAACTTTAGATCCAGCCAGAGAGGGGCTACTTGGGACACTGAAACAAGAAACGGAAGCAGCGGCTAATGGTGTTGACCTCACTGATAAAACTCAGAGGTTGATGTTTATGTCTAACAGAATTGATGCCTTCTTTAAGACCAGTCGAGAGATAACCAAGAAGCGTATTGAATATAAAAAAGATAAGTCAGGAGTGTTGAGCAAGGCTTTGGAAGGTTCGAGAGAGATGCTTGGTAAATGGTCAAGAATAAAGTGGAAATATCGAACGGCATTAGGTGTATCACTCGCAGTAGCGGGAGGAGCCTTGGGTGGACCATTAGGTTTTGGAGTGGTTATGGGTCTAAAAGGTGCTTCCACAATGTTACTTCATGATACTGCGAAGAGAGCCGGCTATAAGATGGTTGGTGGGAATTCATATGCTGGTTATCACCAGAAGGCTGTCAGACAATCTGGTCGTCAAACTATGGTAAGAGACGCTGGTCAATCAGCTAACGGACAATTGTTTGAAACTCCGGGTCTGGCGAATTTTGATATGGACAATGTTAAGGCTGGTATGATTTCAAGCATTAATAGAAAACTGGAACAAGATGGTGCAATATTTTTATATGAAGACAGTCCTGCTCAGAGGATTACAAAAATGAGTGAGTGGCTTAATGCTGAGTTTGAAACTAAATTAAAAGAACTGGAGAAACAGCAAGAAAACCTATGGAAGAGGCGCATAGGAGAATACGGTGCTGCAATTGGAGCATCTTTAGCACTGGGATATGGGGCTTCGCAAGCTGTGGATGCCGTGTTTGGTGGCGGAGATGCTGCGACGCCACCGGGGCCTGGAGTTGATACAGAAGAAGGTTTTTGGTGGGAACAAGGTGATACAGGTACCACTCCTCCTGGACCTGATCCAGGGCCTGGCACCACTCCCCCAGTTGACCCAGGCATCACTCCTCCAGGGCCAGTGCCTGGCACTACGCCACCAGTACCTGATTCTGGGCCAGAAGGGTTCACAAAAGTCGGTAATGGGGGCACCAGTCTACTTGATGAGCAGCTGAAACCCATTGATCCAAGGTTAAATGTTCCTCTGAATCCCGCTGATATCGCTGGTGATACTAATAATGCGATCAATAATGTGATTACTCCGCCGGGGACGGGTTCTGAGTTTCTAGAGGCCTTGAATAAGGGTGAAAAATTGACCTTTGAGATTCCAGATGATGATATGCCGGTATTGAAAGCCGGTGGAGTGATGGATAAGGATCCTGGTTTATATGATATCTTTAACAGGTTATTCCCTGAGATGGATGCATCGGATCGTGTAGCAATCAGGTCGGATCTCTTGAACATGTCGGAAAACACGGAGTCCTTGAAACGCTTCTGGAATCACGACAAAATAACGTTTGATAAAGCTACTGTTGAAAGTATTGCCAGCCGTGCTAATCTGGATTCAGGTGAGGTTGCCAAGAGATTGTTTGACACTGAGTATTCTTGGAAGATGTTAAATGGTCAGATAAACAACAGATAATATTTACCAATCAAAAGTTAATTTATACAAAAATAAAATTTAAATACTATGAGCAATACTGATAATTTGAACCTTGAAGAACTCTTTAAAGCGATGGGCATTGATGATTTGCCGGCTGAAGAAAAGGAGTCAATTGCCGCCCAGTTTAGCGATAGCGTGGATGAGGCCGTGATCCTACGGCTGGCGGATATGCTGTCGGAGGATGAGTTCGCGGAGTTTACCGATATGGAAGGTGATGCGGCAGATAAATATCTAACAGATCGCAATATTAAGCTCTCAGATATAGCTATTGAGGAGTCAGTGCGATTGGTGGAAGAGTTTGCGATGCATGTGAAAAACACTCAGGAGGTTATTGATAAGCATTCAAGCCAATAGTTGTGCGGATAGTCATATAGTCATCAATTCTACAAGAACCCCATTATTACTTAACGGTAATGTGGGGTTCTTGAGGCATTAAACAATGAAAGTACGCGTCTACTTCGTTTACTGTACTAGTCTTTCCAGATCCCATATAGTGTGTTCTGCTTATACAAGCACTTTAATTTAATCACATTAACCTCACTTTTATGATTTTTAAGAAAAAAATGTTTGCGCTGTCGATAATGTTCTCGTTTATGGTTGGCCTGTTTGGTAATTATAACATTGCTTTTGCAGTACCGCCGGCGGCTTATTATGGAGTAGTTCTGTCCAATGAAGGGCCACAAACTGATGTGATGACTGGTGTGTTAACAGGTTTTTTTGGTGCGGAGGGAGAGAGCTGGTACCAGGATGTTACTATGCCGGCTACTACCAGTATCGATCAAGTTGATGTGATGCTCGGTTATGTGCCGGCCGATCCAACGGCCTTATGTTATTTGCACATGGTGGTTTTCCCGAATGCACCGACTACTTATGAGCCGGGGAATGAATTCACATCAACAGCAGTGACCTTGGCGGAGCTTGATTCTGATCCACTAGTGGGATGGAAGAGCTTTGTCTTTGATCCTCCAGCGACTGTACCAGTGGGCGATGAGGTGACATTTTATTTTTTCTGTCTTCTGCCCCCTTATGACGGAACTGCAGCGTTTGATGCCGGGACATTGTCATATGCACTAGATGAAAACAATGGTTATGCCGATGGAGCTTTTCAGCTTGCTTGGCCACCAGTGGTAGATAACACCTATGATTTGCTCTTCAGAATATTCGGTGAGATTACTGGTGAGCAGCCGGTGCCAGCAGATGTGACGGCAACAGCAAATGGTCAGACGAGCGTGCTTCTTTCTTGGAGTGCTAATGGAAATTTGGAAGATGCGTCATATGTAGTTTATAACAATACTCTTGAAGAGGAAGCCGGTACTACTGACAGCACTTCATTTACGGTGACTGGATTGACGCCAGATACCTCTTATGAGTTCAGCGTTAGGGCGGTGCATAATATTGATCCGGAATATGTTGCTCCATATTCAGATGTCTCAAATTCGGTGACGACGGCTGCGATATCCGATGAGGTGGTTATGACTTTAGAAGTGGGAGGCACAGGATCATACTCTTTCCCGGTAGCTCCGGAGACAAGCCATACTGTGACTTTGGATTCGATAGTTGCGGGCCTTGCTACGATGACAATTGAATCAGATCCGGTGGTGGTAGCACTTGAACAAGGCGAAAGTGAAAATATCGATACTAATGGTGATGGGGTCGACGATACAATGGTAACGATGGACAATGTGGGCGATTCATCAGCAACTTTCACACTGTCTTATGTTACTCCTCCGGTAGTTGCCTCAAGTGGCGGTGGAGTGCCTTTGCTGCTTCCCGTTATAACTTCGGCACCTAGCTCAAATACGCCATCGACTGAAGACACATCATCTCCGAGTACTTCCGGTGATGGAGCGACAAGTTTCAGCGATACTGTGGGACACTGGGCGTCCGATTATGTCGACAATCTATATGAGATGGAGGTTATCGAGGGAAAAATGGTAGATGGAAAGAAAGTTTTTGCTCCTGAAGACAGCGTTACCAGAGCAGAGTTTTTGAAGATGGTTTTGCTTGCGAGTGGGGCAACTATCAATGATTCAGAAATTACTCCGTTTACTGATGTTGATGCGGGGGCGTGGTATGCTCCTTATGTAAAAACTGCAAAGGATCTTGGAATAATCGAGGGCTACGAAAACGGTACATTTAGACCAAACGATACGATCAATCGTGTAGAGGCGCTATCAATGATATTGAAGGCGTTTGGAGTTGATATCAACTTTGATGCGAGCTTCACATTCCCTGACACATCATCAGCTGCTTGGTATGCCGACTACATCTCTTTTGCGGTTGAAAATGAGATTGTGAAAGGCTATGAGAATGGAAACTTTGGGCCGTCTGATGCGCTTAGTAGAGCGCAAACAGCTAAGGTTATCGTGCTTGTGATGATGCTGGGTTCTTAGGTAGTTATTAACTAGTCAAAAAAAGCTCTTGCTTTTTTTGACTAGTCGAGTATAGTGAAAATACTGGTTTGAAATAGATCAGTGACTTGGATCCGGTCTCGCAAGAATAGGATCACAAAAGTATATGTAACGTTTGTTGCAGAAGATCTTTTGTAAGGTTAGGGCTCTCAAGGCTTTTCTAGGGCGTTGATGTTGCTAGTTTTACAAAAACCCCTTCCCAAGTTGGAAGGGGTTTTCTTATTTCTTTGAAATTGCTCTTTCCTTTATGTTTTCTTTTTTATAGAATGTGCTGGCTTTGAAATTATGGTGAGTGTAGCTCAGTTGGTTAGAGCATCGGGTTGTGGTTCCGAAGGCCGTGGGTTCGATCCCCATCACTCACCCCATCAAGGATTCCTTTAATGATGAATTCTGTAAATTTTTCTATATCGTTGGCGTTCTTGTCGCTTTTGTGTTCGGTTAAAAAGGCTTTGATAACATAGGCGGTCAATTGAGATAGATGAGGATGAATGGTCTTTGTGTCTTCGTTTACGATGTAGGCGGCTTTGAGGAGTCGCGTGGGATACTCTTCAGCCTGTAAGAGTAGGTTTTTTAGCCAGTTGTCTAGGATCAGGCGAATGCGGAGGGGCATGGCTGCATCAAATTCGTTGAAAAGTATCATATCTTGGTTGGAGGCATCCTTTTTAGATTCTGGTAGCAGGTTGGAATTTAGCATTTTGCCGATTTCAGGACTGATGATCTGGATGATGGCAAGGATGAAATTGGCGGGAATGTTTATTTCCAGGCAACGGCTGATCAGTAGTACCAATTGCGTGTTGGTGCTGGATTGAATGAATTGCAGGAGGATTTTCACGAGTTGATCCTCTTGTTTCTTTTGCTTAGCTTGCTGTTTTCTTAGGGCGGCTATTTGGGCGGCTGCGGCCCGCATGCGCTCCTTGAATGCTTCAAATGCCGCTTCGGACATGGGCTCGGCTGAGCTAAATCCGCTAAAACTATCCAGTGACATTGTTATTGATATTATTGATTTGTAGGGATTTGCATCTCAGTGAGATGCTACGGTCCTGATTTTAGCATATACAGAAAAGGCTCGGAAGCCCCGAGCCTTTTGTAGTTGTTTTCAAGTCGGAAACTAGACTTCTACGCTGATGATTTTGTCTTTGAATTTTCTTCCGTCAAACTTTACAAGCGTTTTTTCGGTGAATTTTACTTTTCCTTGTTTAAGAGCAAAAAGGGTGTGGTCTTTACCCATTCCAACATTTTCTCCAGCAAAAAATTTAGTACCTCTTTGGCGAACAATGATTCCTCCGGCCGGTATGCTTTGGCCTCCGAATGCTTTTACTCCCAGTCTCTTCGCTACCGAATCGCGACCGTTTTTGGTAGAACCTGCTGCTTTCTTATGTGACATAGTTTATATTAAATTGCTGGGTGATTTTAATGATAATTATGGCTGTATGCAAGCAAAAATTTAGCGGATATTTCATTATGGGTTGTTTTCTGTGATTCGGTGGTGTTTTGTGGTCTATGCCGTTGATTAAATTGGCTATTTTTGTTATAATGGAGGGATTAATTTAATTTGATGAAAAGATTGTTAAACAAATTGCTGGTTGTGTCCCTGCTGATGGCGATGCTAATCCCCTATTCTGTTGATGTGAGGGCGGTGGAGGGTATTGATGAAACTGTGCCTGAAGAATCTGAATCAGCGAAGGTCGATAATTCCGAGCAAGATGCCTTTCTGAAAGCGTTGGAAAGAGAATTTAACTTGAGTAAGGCGAATTATAAGCAGTTGTTGGCGGAGATTGCTGATACTAAGCAACATCTCTTGGAGGTGGCGGAAGCTAAGGTGACCCTAGAGGAGCAATTGGCGAGTTTTAGGGCTAATGTGGCACAGACGACCGAGAGGCTTTTGGCGATTGTGAGGGCAAGAACAAAGATTGAGAATGAGATGTTATTGCTGGAAAATGATATTGAGGTAGTGGAGGTGGCGATTGAGGAGCAGAAGAAGTTTTTGGAGGATTATTTCAGGATTATTTATGAACAGGAAAATAAGTATTTGAATGTGAGTAGCACCGGTGATATTGATGGCTTTAAGCTGTTGTTGGCCGATGGTAGCATTGGGGAGAATTTGGCGAAGATGGAGTATATGGATGTGTTGAGTAAGAGCGGTCAGGTCTTGATTGAGGAGATGGATGATCTGTTTTCGGTTTGGACTGAAAGCAAGATGATTCTTGAGAGAAAGATGGTGGAGTATTTGGGGTTGGAAGAGGAGCTGGAGATGCAGCGGGAGCAGCTTGAGATACAAAAGGCGGCGAAAGAGAAGCTATTGGAGTTAACTTTGGGGCAGGAGCAGATATACAATCAATTGCTGGCACAAACCGAGGAAGAGCAGGCCAGCTTGCTAGAGGAGGTGCAGACTTTGAATCAGTCGGTTTACTTTATCAAACAGGAAATTGCGAAGAAGGGCAGTTCTTTCAACCCTGATGATTATCTGGATCTGTTGGATAGCAGAACGCGGAGAATTATTGATCTCCAGATGGACTATGAGGCAAATCCCGGTGGATTTATATGGCCGGTGAAACCAAAGAGAGGAATTAGTGCTTACTTCCGTGATAGTAGTTATGTTTCGGTTTTTGGAGTGCAGCATAATGCGATCGATATTCCGATCGAGCAAGGCTCTCCGGTACAATCGGCAGCGAATGGAATTGTCTATAAGGCGAAGGATAACGGATATGGATATAGTTACATTATTGTGGCTCACGGCGGAGGGTTTACGACAATTTATGGGCACATAAGTGAGATATTGGTGGCGGAAGGGCAGGCAGTCAATCAGGGTGATGTGATTGGTCTAAGTGGGGGTATGCCTGGAACCAAGGGGGCGGGCTATATGACTACCGGTCCGCATTTACATTTCGAGATGCAGCTTAACGGGGTCTTTGTGGATGGGTTGAACTATATGCCAATGAAGGATCTGTCTTCGGCAAATGCTGAGCGCTTGCCGGCTAAGTATTATGACCGTTGGGTTCAAGAAAATCTGGCGTTATTGCCACGATAAGTAATCAAAGGTAGGATACCTGCAAATCTTTAATTTGTGGGTATGAAGAGGGCTCCAGTGGGAGAAACAATTGAGAGGTTGCGCGGGGAGTATCCCGACGCTAGGATCGCGTTGAATTATAATGGGGTCTGGCAGCTTATGGTGGCGGTGATTTTGTCGGCGCAGTGTACTGATGAACGAGTTAATATGGTTACTCCGGTTCTTTTTGGGAAGTATCCAACGGCGGAGTCGACAGCAAGCTGTCAGGTGGAAGATTTAGAACAAATAATTTATTCAACAGGTTTTTATCGGAGCAAGGCGAAAAATATCAGATTGGCCGCGATAAGGGTAATGGAAGAGTTTGGTGGAGAGGTGCCAGACAGTATGGAGGAGCTGTTGACGATTCCGGGGGTGGCGAGAAAGACAGCGAATGTAGTGTTGTTTTCGGGTTTTGGGAAATCGGAGGGTATTGTGGTGGATACTCATGTAGCGCGAATAAGCGGACGGCTTAAGTGGGTTTCCGAGGATATGAGTGTGAAGAAGAAAGCTGTGGCGATTGAAAAAAAGCTGATGAAGATTATTCCTAAGAGCGAGTGGGGCAAAGTCCCCCACCTGATGATTCTTCATGGAAGGAAAACCTGTGTTGCGAGAAAACCGCGTTGCGGTGCTTGCGTGCTAAAAGATATTTGTCCGAGTAGTAATAGTCTTAACGAGTGACACCTCTGGGAACTCCTTGTGGTTCTGATTCTTCGGGGACAATGGTCTCTTGAGGCTCGAGCTCTTCTTGAGGTACGGTTGGTGAAATTTCTGCCGCGGGTTTTTCGTTAGCTTGAGCTTGGGTTTGGGGTTTTACCTGAGAGTACATGCTGATGTCTTCAATTTTTTGCAGCTGTCCTTTGTAGCGATTACTTCCATTGAACTCAAAGTCCTTTAGCATGAAGAAAAGTCCTGCCGCTAGGGCAATAAGGGCAATTGCCAGGCCACGACTGAATCCGTAAACATGTTTGATCTGAGGGCGCCTGATAGTGGTGTTTTGGTTTGTTTCTTGAGACATTTTTTTGTTTTATGAAAATAGGGCCGGTATTACCGGAGCGATTGAGATTAAAATTAGTCCGAGGATAGCAAATATTGCGATGGCTTTGACGAGTGTGTTTTTTTTCTTCATTAGTTGGTGACGGTTATAGTTTTGGTAGTTGTGCTAACTGTGTTGTCATTGTCCTGAATTTCAAGAGTGACAGTGTATTGACCGGGATTGACAAAGGTGTGGGTCGGTTTGACATCAGTTGAGCTGTTGCCATTGCCAAAGGTCCAGAAATAGCTTTTGACGGTTCCGGTACTACAGCTTGGGTCGAAGGTGTTTGTCAAAGGAGCTTTACCTGAGGCAAAAACAGCTGAGAAGCAGGCGGTCAGAGGTACTTCGCGAACAGTGATGGTGCGAGTGATGGTGTCAGTGGTGTTATCAGATCCAATAACTCTGAGAGTGACCGTGTAGGTGCCGATACTATCAAATCGGTGGTTGATTTTGGACGCTCCAAGCTTGGGAGATGTCCCATCGCCAAAATTCCAGTGATAGCTGGTGATTTGGCCCTCGGGATAACGAGAGCCACTGGCATCAAAGGCGACGGTAAGTGGAACATTGCCATCTACGCGATCTGTTTTGAGATCGGCGGTGATCCCCTGTGATGTGGCAGTAATTGTGACTGTTTCGCTATCCTCGTTGCCGGTAGCATCGGTAACGATCAATTGAGCGTTGTAGGTGCCGGTTGAGGTGTATGTGTAGCTGACATTTTGGCCAAAATGGTCGATCTCACCATCACCGTCAAGATCCCACTGGTAATCAACTATATCATTGTTGGTGTCGGTACTGTCGGTGGCACTAAATGAGACCTGCAAAGGAGTTTTTCCGCTAAGTGTGGTTCCGCTTTTTGCGGGTGTGGTTTTGATTACTGCTGTAGGTGCTCCGGCAGGGCTCTTAACTGCAATTTGTTTTGTAACAATGGCCTCTTCTCCGGTGGAATCTCTGAGTGTCAGTGCAACCTCATAGTTCCCAGGAGTGCTGAATGAATGGGAGGTTGTACGAGAGTTTACCGGGGTGGTTTTGTCTTGAAAGTCCCAGCTGTAGCCAATGACTTCTCCGTTGGGAGAGGTGGCGTTTTCAGCTTTGAAGATATAGCTTACTCCAGTGAAAAAATCGGAGGATTCGTTGGTAATTTCAATGTCCGCGGTGAATTCTTGTTGTTCTCCGACAACTATCGACTTGGTGATGACATCAAATTGGTCGTCACTGGCCGAAGAGATTACTCTTAATGATATTGGATATACTCCGGTGGCATCAAAGGTGTGCTTGGTGGTGATGCCTTCGGCGTCATCAAAGATGCCATTATTAGTGAAGTCCCATTCATATCTTCCAATTCTACCATCGGGGTTTACCGAATCGGAGGCGTCAAATGTTACTTCGAGTGGTGCGGCTCCTTCCTCGGGAGAAAATGTGAAGTCGGCGGTAATGGCTTGATATTCGACAACAACTGTCTTAGTGAATTGGCTGGTTAGCTCTTCGTCGGTTTGCCGGTCACGATATGTGACGGTCAAAATGACATCAAACCGACCTTTCTTAGTGTAAAGATGGGTTGTGATCGGGCTGGTACCAAAGGATTCGTCACCAAAGTCCCAGGTGTAGGATATTTTCTGGTATTGGCGCTCATCTATTGGGAGGTTTAATGCTTCGAAGCGGACTTCGATTGGGGCTGTGAGCCCTAGCGTGTCTTCAGGTATTGTGACGATGGCATCGGGTATTTCTGGTGTCTCGGAGACTCTTTTGCCATCAAGGTGTAAAAATAAGAAGAGCCAAATTATCATTGAAGCGAGAAAGATTGATGCAAAAATTATCGTCTTTTTGATAGCTCCTTTTTTACCTGCCTTATCATCTTTTTTGGAAGTCGCAAATTTGATCAAGGCAATAATAGTCAAAACGAGAGGAACGGCGGCAAAAAGTAGAAATATTATGCTGATCGATGCTACGAGTCCGTTAATAAACGAGGCGTATGATAAATCTAATATTCTGGCGATGGCAGGAGGGTTGTCGACAGAGCCGGTGTTGATCATCACAAAGGCAAAAATAAGGTATCCGAGGATCAAGGCGCCGATAAATCCAAGACATCCGAGTAGGGCTTTGCGGGGCTTTTTTTTCTTGAGATCTTTTTTGGGTTCAGGGGTGGTTTTGACGGTATTTAAGAGTGTGGAATCGGTTGGTGGTGTTCCGGTAGGATCAATTTCAATTTTTCCGCCGGTTTTGTCGGCAGAATCTTGATTTTGGCTGTAATCATTTATTTTAGGAGTGGGTTCTTCTCCTCCCAGCTCAAAGTCTTGATAATTATTGTTGTTTTCATTGGTCATGAGGCGTGAGGTTACTTAAATTCTTTTTTATTTTAAAAGCAAACGGATAAAAAAGAAAGTTTGATCATCTGAATACTATTTTTTGAAGGATAAACTCCTCTCGGCCACGAGTATCAACGACTTTGAATTTCAGTTCTATTTGTGATGTCGTGCGAGAAAAATGAGCGGTGTATGTGCCCGGAAGTATCGTCTGATAGTCGATATCATTTGTGGGGTCGCCATCGCCATCAGTGTCGGCATTGATGTTTTTATCAAATATGTAGCGGGCAATTTCGCCCTGTGAGCCACGGAAATCAAATGTGACCTGAGTGTTGGTTCCGGTGAGATAAATAATTCCATCACTGGAGGCAGCAGGTGTGGAGGTAAAGTACGGTATGAGAGGATTGCTTTCGGTAGCTGTCGGGTCAAAATCCGGTGGACCGGCATTGACGGATTTTACTATTTGGCTTGAAAATCCTTGGGCATCATAGACGGTGAGTTTTACCGGATAGGTGTCGGCGACGGGATATGTGTGGGTCGGATTTCTAAGTAGTGAGTCGTAATCATTGTCGGGAATGCCGTCATTGTCACTATCGGCATATATGTCAAAGTCCCAGATGTAGCTTGTTATTTCTGATTTGGACGTTGCGCTGGGGGTTGAGCTGTTGATAAAGGCGATTCTGTCGTCAACTACGCGGTATGTAAAATCTGATACCGGGGCGTCGGTAAGTGGAATGGAAACTGGAGTCGTTACAACACTGGAGTTTCCTTGATTGTCTGTGACTTTCAGGCTGACAACATAGGTTCCGTTTCTGGTGTAGAGTCGACTTGGGTCTTTGCTTGTCGAGTCAACATCGTTGTTTTTGATGCCATCCCCGTCGGAGTCGGCTCCGGGGTGGTTGCTGTTGTTATCAAAATCCCATTCGTAACGAATTATTTGAGCACCAGAGTCAACATCGGAGGTGGAGTTGTTGTTGAACTGAATTCTGCGGCCTTCACTGCCGGCGACGGCTTCAAATGTAAAGGCGGCTGTTGGTTTTTTTGAGAGGCTATCAACATAAATTTTTACAAAGTCAGAGGTGGCTTCGCCTCCTTTGTCGTCGATTACTTTTAAGCGGACATTATATCCGTTAATGTTGCGTTTCTCATAAATGTGCTCGACTGTGGCGCTATTGGTAGGGGCATTGTTGAAGAATCCATCTCCTTCGAAATCCCAAATATATTTGATTACTTTACCATCAGGGTCTGTGGATCGACTGCTGAAGACTACTTTATCTCCGACAAAAACATTGTTGGAGCTGACGGTGAATTGGGAGGTAGGAAGGGCGTTGGGGCCATTGGTAACGGTGATTTGAGGGATTTGGGCCGGTCTTAAGATGTCCTCACTGAGGACTTTGATGCCGTCGGAGTCGGTGATTTCAAGACCAAATCCGTAAGTGACATTCTGCCCTTCGATGCCGTTGGTGCCGATCGTTAGGGTGGTGCTTGGAGTTGATGTGATTTGTAGGCCTAGCGGTTCTTCCGGATTGCTCAGGCTGTAGTACCACCATTTGTATTGTGTGATGGTTCCGTCGGGGTCGCGTGCGTCCATGGCTCTCATTTCGACGCTGACAGGAGTAGTGAGGTTGGCAGATGCTGGGGTGGCTTGGATCGAAGCAAAGGTCGGCGGTTTGGTTTCCACCTTAATATATAGTGTGTCAGTGGTGAATTTACTTGGGTCATCAGTGTCTGAAACTCGCAAAGTCACGATATAATATCCTGGATCTGCAGGACTTAGTTCTTGATAGCTGTGGGTGGTTTCCCTCCTTGAGCTGGTGACAGTGTTGCCGAAATTCCATGAATAGGTAAGGTTTCGTCCGGTTCCGTCAACATTACGGGAATCACTGGCATCGAAATAAAGAATATCTCTTCTGGTTACGGTGATTATTTCTTCATCACCAATGAGTTCTTGGTCGTTGAGGAATATTTTTGCTTTAGCAATAGGTACTTTTCCATCTCCGACAAAGAAGCGTCGTTCTAGTGTGACATCGTCGTCTTGAGCATCATAAGCGGTAATTCTGACTATGTATTTACCGGCTTTTTCATAAGTATGGCTGACTGTTTTGCTGCCTCTTATTTCACCGTCTTCGCGTTCTCCGTCTCCAAAATCAACGCGATAGGCGACGGCGTTATCACTATGGAAGCTAAAATTTAATTGGGCTAATCCGTCGGTGCCGATCACGGAGGTGACATTTTGGGTGTCATCCCAGCGGAGGTCTAAGACATTATCGATTGTTATGGTTTCTGATACTTGCCCAGATTCTTCACTCAGGTCGCCTCCGATTGTTGATGGATCGGTGACTTTTAGTGTTACTTGGTAGTCACCTCGTTCTTTGAATTTGATGATTGGTTTGGCGCTGTCGATTGTTTCGCTAAAGATGCTTCCATTGACCCATTCCCAGCGTCGTCCTCCTTGGCTGTCAGGAGTTATGGTCCAGAGGTATGATAATTCGTCGGTGCCGTCGGGATCAAAGCTGCGTGTCCCGTCAAACACTATGGTCGAAGGTGTGCTTGGTGTCTGAGGCTCAAAGCCCATTACGGCAGTCGGAGGCTGTGATCTAACGGTGAATTCTTGGGTGGTGCTGATGCTGTCAGTGGCGTCCGTTACGGTTAAGGTTGCACTATAGCGTCCCCCTTCGGTGAATTGATGAGTAAATCGAGACTGACTGGCTTTTTCTCCAATATTAATTGCTTCTTGGTTTCCGGTAAGCCGGCTTATTTGCCATTGGTAGGCCCTAATACTTCCACTTGTCGTGGTGGAGGCGGTACCGTCAAATTGGATATTTTGATTGATAAATCCTTCGTCGCTCGGCGTGAGATTGATGCGTGCTGCGACATTTCTCACATCTAAGACAAAGGTTTTTCGGTCAATGTTGCCGATGCGATCAATCATGGTGACGGTGACATTGTAGCGACCGACGGCATTATAGGGGTGTGGCTGAGTTGCACCGCTACCGGAGGTGGTGGTGTCTCCGAAATCCCAGTTGAATGTTATGTTGCCGGAGTCTCGTGTCTGGCTGGCGTCAAAAACAATGTTTTTGGCCTCTTCCAGTGTGACAGCGACATAGTCGCGATCGGTTTTGATAATCCCCATGTCTTCGTAGTATGACATGACATTGATCGGTTCTTGTCCCGGTAGGTTTATATTTAGATTTAATTGTGTGTTTGGTGGGTCGACTTTAATGGTGATGGTGCTTTGCCCCGGTACAAAACGGTTGGGGTCGTTGGATTTCACTAGGACTTTGGCGGTGTATACTCCTGGTCGTTTGAAGGTACATTTACGGAATACTGTGCCAAAGAAGTCTTCATCTTCGTTGCCGCTCGGGATTTCGCAGTTCACTATATTGGTGTCTCTTGTGGCAACCGATGTTCCGCCTACTGTGGTCAGTCCCTCCAAGTCCCAAATTATGTTGCTTCCAAGTATCGTTCCACCGGCAGGATCAACGGTTTCAAGGACATTGAAGTTGACGATGAGTGGTGCGTTGCCATTCACTGTGGATGCCCTTAGTCTTACCTGTACGGCTTCCAGCGTGGCAATGGCTTTTGATAACTCTACTTGTCTGGTCAAAGCGGTAAGAAGAAGGCGGCCGGCCTGGTCAATTTCAGTGGCTGATGAGTTGATGTTGAGTGCGCAAACGGCTCCTAAAAATCCCCCGCTAGTCATGCTGCAATATTGTCCTGATGCTCCTGAAGAGTTGAGATTGCTTAAATTGATTCCGTAGGCGTTTACCATTCCTGTGTACATGTCGGATATGCGGCCTTCTTCGGCGGCTTGAATTCCAAATAGTTCTTGGTTGATGGCTTGGACCTCAATTATTTTACCGATGACTTCCGCAACATAGTTGTCTTTGACGGCAGATAAGATATGTGCCAGCGATTTGGTGTTGTTTTCATTCGGGTCGATAAGGTTGTTCTTGAATTCTACCCACGGAGCAAAATAGTCGGTCCCTGGGGCGTTGTTTGCTTGAAAGGAGTTGGCCAACTGGTCACTTAAAATCTCGATTTCATTGATTATTTCATTGATGCGGATGTAGGCGCTAGAGAACGAGGATATTCGGGATCGCATGTTGAGAAGTTTCTGGCGAAGTGTGTTTAAGAAGGAGCTTACGTTTTGTAGGTATATGTTTTCACGAGTCATGTCATTAACACTGGAACCTGCCGTCGGGGGGGTGTTCAATGTGCTCTTTTGGGCATCGAGAACGATGGATTTAACTTCTTCGACACTTTCGACAAAGAAGACAAATCTTCCAGGTATGCCTTGTGCACTGGAGTAAACTTGTGATGCCGAGGCATTGAAACTACCTCCGACATTACTGCTGGCTCCGAGCTGTCCGGTATTGGTGCCCGTGGTTTCCTCTCCGGTACTGGCCCCTTTGATGATGGTGTTTACAAAGGCGTAAGCACCAAGAATGATAATGATTCCGATTACGGAGTATTGAATTACTTTACGACCTTTTTCGGCCTTATCGGTTTCTCCGGCGGATCCAAGGTAGAGGAATCCTCCGTAAATGATCATGATGACAGCAAATAAGCCTAGAAATGTCAGCGCAAAATTCATAATCTGCACGACGAATCCGCGAATGCTGTCATTTTGGGTCAAGGTTGGGTTGATGCCGTCTTCCGATAAAGTGAGGTTTTCAATTGGTTGGTAGTCGGTAAATGAAAGTCCTTGATTGCCACTTGTGGTGAAAACAGAGTTTAAAAAGTCCCATCCGTCTGCAGCGTGAACCCCTGAAGGCATTGCAAATAAGGCAATTAAGGCGATGATTGCTGCCAATAACCCAATGAGTATTTTTATTTTTTTGTTCATGAATTTAATTTTATCCCGAAATTATACCATGAATCCACCATTTTAGTCAAAAGATCGAGTATGTTAGACTGGTGTTTCTTCTCCGGGGATGTCGGGGGCGTCATCCAGCCTGATTACGGTGTTCACAAAGGCGAAAGCTCCCATGGCAATAATAATTCCTATAATGGCGGCTACAACGATTTTTTTGACCTTTTCAGTTTCTTGTTCGTTGAAGGGCATGGTGACATAACGATATCCGCCATAAACAAGCATCACAAAGGCAAAAAGCGCAATAAATCCAGCCATAAAGTTGGCAAGGCCAACTACAACAAAACTGAAGCGCTGAGTGTCGGGAAGTGCTGCTCCGGCATCTGGGAAAATAACTCCGCGGATAATCACCTCAGAGAGAATAACCAGGATAAGTCCTCCGACCGCAAAGACTAAGTGTCGCTTGGTGGTAGTAAGCTCGTTTTCATCCCCAACGCTGGATATCAATCTAATACCTCGATAGATAATGACAAGCACGGCAATAATTCCGATAAAGACTTCAATGAATCCGATAATTCCTCTCATTTGAGCTAGCCCTTCTCTTCCAAATAGCTCGGCAGTGGCTTGATTTTGTAATATCTCACCTTGGTCGCCAAAAAAGACATCTCGGACGAATGTGTCGGCTAACTGCACAACTAAGAGCCCAACAAGCCCCCAAATCATAGATCTTTTGGCTTTGGTGTATTCCTCCTCACTGTTTCTTACGACGAGTGAGATTGCAGCGATGACTACGATGATAAAGGCAATGGTTCCCAGTACCAGTTTTAGGAGATCGATGGCAAAAAATATCGGGCTGGTTGCGACACCGATCCCGTCCTGTCCGTAATTTGGCGGAGCATCCGGGTGTTGTCCAAATTGAAAATCCGGCCAATTTGGTACTACATCGCCGACTTTATTGATGCTTTCGATGACAAGCGGGGCGTCGGTTGTCGGCTGGGCTGCAATAATAATACTCGTTGATGAAAAAAGTGTAATAACGAGTGATAGAAATATTGTTGAGCCGATTTTTATGAGTTGTTTTTTCATGTGACAATTGTTCCCAATTCGGTAAGTCTGCTGTTAATAATGGTGCTGACAAAGGCAAAGGCCCCATATACGACTATAATACCAATAACTGTCGCAATGATAATTCTTTTTCCTTTTTCGGTGTTTTCTTCGTTTCCACCGGATGTAACATAAATGATTGATCCGGCGATCAGCATGATAAAGGCAAGAGGAGCGATCAGTGTGACGATGAAGTTGGCAATACCGGCAAGCTGCTCTACTCCTTCCTTGACATCGACTCCAGGCTGCACGCCGCTTATACCGGAATACAGGTTTTGGTCCACTTTGTAGAATACTCTATTAATGAAGATATCTCCGATGAAAATCATGATAAGACCTATTGAACTAAAAAATATGCCCTTTTTGTAATTGGTATTGTCCTCCTCACTATCTCCCGATACTACAAACCCAACTCCAGATCGCACCAGCATAAGTGAGGCGATACCTCCAAGCAGTATCTTTATTAGTACCATTAATATTTCCACCTGTTTCGAGAAAAGGTTGACCCTGTTGAGAATTGATTGACCGCCAGCGAGAATTGTCGATCCCGATTGATCAAATATTTTGGCGAGATCTTGAGACATACTGATCAACAAGAAGGCGATGATCATGTATATAAGTCCCCTCTTGGATTTTGTGATATCCTCTTCATTACCGTTGGCCATCACCATTTGCAGGCCGAGTATTGTGACAAAAAGTATTCCAAGTACGACGGTGAGCGCCTTCGCATATTTTAATGCGCCAAAGGCGAGCTGGACGGCTATTACCTGTCCATCGGTTCCTTCGCCCGGTGGAGTAGGGAGTCCGCTTTCGGTAAAGACCTGCCCGTCGAGTGGAATGCTGCTTGCGGCAAAAGCTAAGATTCCATTTTGGAATACTAAAGCGATCGCCATGATTAGGACAACGATTATTGGTTGTAAAATATTGTTGGACAGGATTTTGTTGAGCATATGAGTGTTCGAAAAATTAATTCGATCCGTATATTTTACCATTTTATCTTGCTTTCTGCCAGTCTAAGGTATAAATTTGTATTTGATCGAAGCGAAGACGCTTTTTAGACTTATCTTTAAATTACTTATGAAAGAAACAAAGAGCAATCAGTTGGTGAGCTATCTTAAGGGAAGTTTGGAGGAACTACGAAGAGTTTCTTGGCCGACTAAGAATCAGGCAGTTAAAATGACCATTATTGTTTTAATCTTCTGTGGATTAACCGTTTTGGCTCTGACAGGGATAGATTATCTTTTTAATCTGTTCTTTAATTTCATTAAATAACTTTAGACTTTCATGGGAAGACAAGCAGCCGATACAGGTAGACATTGGTATGTAATTCATACTTATTCAGGATATGAGGATGCGGTGAGAGAGGCGTTGATGCAGCGTATTGAATCTTTGGGGATGCAGGATCTTATTTTTGATGTTGTTGTGCCGAAGGAAACACAAATAGTGATAAAAAAAGGTGAGCCGGTTACGGAGGAGAAACGAATCTTCCCTGGATATGTTTTGGTGGACATGATTGTTACGGATGATAGTTGGTATGCAGTAAGAAATACTCCGAATGTTACGGGATTTGTGGGGTCAGGAAATATACCGGTGCCGGTTGAGCCAGAAGAATGGAAAGTGATTAAGAAGCACATGGGTCAGGCTGAGCCTAAATTTAAAATTAATTTCAGTGAAAATGATAATGTCGTTATCTTGGACGGACCTTTTGCAAACTATGAGGGGAATATCAGCAATATTGATGAAGAGAAGGGTAAGGTGAAGGTATTGATTACGATCTTTGGACGAGAGACACCAGTAGAGTTGGACTTTACACAGATTAAAAACAAATAAATTTGTTTCAGTAGAGAGCATAGAATGTATCAGACCCCTTGCCAGGGGTCTTTTTGTAATTAATTGCTTTGGTTTTTAATTTTTTATTGCTATTATCTTGGTGGTTTTGCTTATCCTCCTATGAATAAAATCACTTGAAGAAAATCACTATTTTTACATTCCTGTCGTTGGTTATCGTTTCCATAGTTGCTATGGAAATTGCGGCTAACAAGAACCAATTGGACCAATTGGGGGCTAATATATTTGGGACCTCACTTGATAATTTACCGGGAAGTTTGGGGGAGGAGATGGGTTTTATTGAGGGAATAGTACGAGGTACCGGTGAAGCGCAAGCTGAAGGAGAGGATGTTACATTTGTGGGGGAGGAAAGTAACGGATCGGGAGAGATCGATCTTATTACTGTGGTAGATGATCAGGGGCCGGAGATTATCGTCGAAAGCAATCCCGTGGATCTGGGAGGGACTAATATTTTTGATGATCTGATAACGACGGCAAACAATGCAATTAATACGGCGGAAACGATTGGTGCTTCGGATTTTGAGGATGTGGGTTTTGGTGTTGCCGATGTTAATGTTTATGTCCGCGAGGAGATGATAAGAAGTGCTGGTTTTCCTAAGGCGGTGCTAAGTGAAGAGGATGCTAAGGGGTATTTGTTTAAGAATATTTATGTGGGTGATCTGCGCAATGTGAATCTGAAGAAGTTTTCCGTTTCTGAAAATGATCAGGCCTTTTTGAAGATTTACTTTTTTGAGTTGAGTCCATTGGCCGATGCCACCACTACTTTTGAGACGATAAAAACGCAGTCGGAAAGGAATCTAGGTACCATCATTAACCAGACTAACGAGTTTGCGAGTGCCTCTTTCTATGTTAATGACAGTAACCGCGAAACTGTAGCGTTCCTAATTGTAAGGTTCGACCAGTTAATATACGCTTTCTCCTATCCAAAACAGTATCATCAGCAGATTAAAAACTTGATAAGATTGATTGATTACGAATTCTAGTCCAAAAGTGTGAGTTGGAATTGACTTTTTGCCTTTGACAAGTAAAATGCTGGCATTACGCACTCATAGTGTTTTTTAAATTTCATTAAATTATGGCTAAAGAAGTAGCAGCGATTGTAAAATTGCAAATTCCGGCGGGGAAAGCGAACCCAGCACCTCCGGTAGGTACGGCGTTAGGACCTCATGGTCTTAATATTCAGGATTTTTGTACGCAGTTTAATGCGCAAACAAAAGATTTGGGAGATACGGTTATTCCCGCATTGATTACTATTTATTCAGATAGAAGCTTTACATTTGTGTTGAAGAGTCCACCAGCAGCGGTTTTGATCAAGAAGGCTTTGAACTTGAAAAAGGGTTCTGGAGTTCCTCATAAGGATAAGGTTGGAACGATAACAAAGGCTCAATTGGAGGAGATCGCAAAGATCAAGATGGAAGATATCAATGCTAATGATTTAGAGGCAGCGGTGAAGATTATTGGAGGTACGGCTCGCAGTATGGGAGTGAAGGTAGAAGGATAGTTTTTTATTTTATTTGTGGGAGGCTTTTGACAGTCGTTTGAACCACATAACCCAAGTTATTATGAAACACGGAAAGAAATATAATGAAGCTAAGGCTTTGTTAGAAAAAGAGTTTTACAGTTTTGATGAGGCCGTTGAGCTGATGGTCAAGACTGCAACAACCAAGTTTGATTCCAGCTGTGAGGCACACTTAAATCTAGGTGTGGATCCGAGACAAGCTGATCAAAATATTAGAACAACTACTTCCCTACCAAATGGTACGGGTCGTGAGGTTCGCGTTGTTGCTTTTGTAGGAGAGGATAAGGTAAAAGAGGCTAAGGATGCTGGTGCTATTGAGGCTGGAACTGAGGAGTTGGTCAAAAAAATTGATCAAGGTTGGTTAGAGTTTGATGTTGCGGTGGCGACACCGGATCAGATGAAAAATTTGGCAAAGGTAGCAAAGACTTTGGGGCAGAAGAGATTGATGCCAAGTCCTAAGGCTGGAACGGTTACTGTGGATTTTGCAAAGACTATTCAAGAGCTTAAAAAAGGTAAAGTGGAGCTGAGAGTTGATAAACAAGGAAATCTCCATGTGATGTTTGGAAAGGTTTCTTTTGGGGCTGAGAAGTTGCGTGAAAACTTTGTGACTATTATGAAAGCGGTGATGGAGGTAAAGCCTTCAAGCTCAAAGGGTTCTTATGTAAGAAGTGTGACATTGACGACGACTATGGGGCCTGGAGTGAAGGTTGAGACTGCAAGTGCTTTGCAGATAGCTAAATAGTTTTTAGCTAAATTTTAAGTTTATTTCAGTTGCGAAGTGCGGCCTTGAGAGATTCGAGGCCTACTTCGAGTTGAGCTTTGTCGGGTTCTCGAGTGGTGAGGCGTTGGAAGGCCAGTCCGGGTTTAGTGAGTGGTTTCACCCATTTTGAGGTGTTGTATTTGGCTGTTAGGCGGAGTAATTCATAAGAGATTCCTGCTAAGAGTGGCAGGAAGAGGAGTCGCCTTAGGAAGTTTAAGAGGAAGATGTCTTGCTTCGGTATTACGGTGTAGAAAATGATTCCGAGGATGAATACGATGATGATAAAGCTGGTTCCGCAGCGCGGGTGAAAACGGGTTTGTTTGTCGGCGTTTTCAACTGTCAGAGGTAGGTTGTTTTCGTAGTTCATGATGGATTTGTGTTCGGCGCCGTGATATTCGAAGATGCGACGAAAGCTGGGGATTAAGCTCAATAAATAGATATATCCTGTGAAGATGAGGGCTTTGATGGTGGCGTCGACTGTGTTGAAAAGGAGGTAGTTGTCGGATAGGAGGGGGATGTGGTCTTGGAGGAAGGTGGTGGTGCCGAGGGGGAGGAATTTGAAGAGGAATAAACTAAATGCGGCACCAATGATAATGGATAAAGTAAAGGTAAGGATTTCGGCGAGCTTTGATGGCCGGCTGGCAGTTTTGTCGGGCGTAGTGCTTCCGGTTGTGGCGTTGTCTTCTTCCAAGGATTGGGCGGCGGACCAGTTGATGGCTTTTGTCCCAATGATGGTCATTTCAACAAGTCCAACAATTCCTCTGAGGATTGGGATGTTGAATGCAGGGTGCTTTTTGACGAATGGGGTGTATTTTTTTTCTTGGGTTACTATGTCCCCTTTTGGTGATCGTACTGAGATGGTTACTGCTGAAGGTGAGCGCATCATGACACCTTCGATAACGGCTTGTCCGCCGATGGCAAAGTCAATTTTTGGTTCGTCAGGTAAAACTTTGGTGGAGGTGGCAGGTTCAGGAGTGAGGGCGTTTAGGAGGGTTAGGGTGAGGTGAAGGATTAGGTGGTTGATTTTTTTGAACATTTTATTTGATTTGGGTTTATGGAGGTTTTACTTTATCTTATGTTTGTTGATAAATAAAGTTTTATGCTAGTTGATATTAAGAGGTTGGATAAGTCACTTCCGTTGCCGGTGTATGAGACGGAGGGGTCGGTGGGTTTTGATATTTATGCGAGAGAGGATGTGGTGGTGGCCCCGGGTGAAATTGTTTTGATACCTTCGAATTTAATTGTGGCGGTTCCTCAAGGGTATATGCTGGCGATTGCGTCAAGAAGCAGTACTCCTTTTAAGAAGGGGCTGACCCCCCCGCATGGTTTTGGAGTGGTTGATTTAGACTATTGTGGGCCTGAAGATGAGGTGAAGGTGATGGTGTATAATTTTACGAATGAAGATAAAACGGTGGCTCGTGGCGAGAAAATTGCGCAGGGGGTTTTTGTGAGAGTGGATCGCTTTGAATGGAATGAAGTTGATGAGGTGAGCAGTAAAAACAGAGGCGGATTTGGGAGCACGGGGTAATCGGGATTTTAATTTCATAATATAGACTTTAATTGTATTTAATTCATGTTTATTATGAAGGTGAGTTTATTTTATTAAATTTCTATTTATTATGGAGCTTCTGGATGGATCAAAGGTTTCACAGGAGATGCTTTTCGATGTGGAAAGTGGCGTCGGGGCATTACAAGTTGCGGGGGTGCAGCCGAAGCTGGCGGTGATATTGGTGGGACAGGATCCAGCTTCTTTGTCATACATCAAGCAAAAGCAAAAGGCTTGTACTTTTACGGGGATTGAGTGGATTCAACATGATTTTGAGGAGTCTGTTACTACGGAAGAGTTGATCGCGACGGTGGAGAGGCTGAATGAGGATGAGAGCGTGCATGGTATTTTGGTGCAGTTGCCTTTGCCGGCGCATGTCTATACTCCGGATGTCATTAAGGCGGTGACTCCGAAAAAGGATGTGGATGGTTTTGAGGCTTATAATTTGGGAAAGATGTTTTTGAGTAAGGAGTTTGAGCATTTGGTGCCTTGTACGCCTAAGGGGGTTATCAAACTGCTGGATTATTATGATATTGATGTGACGGGCAAAGATGTGGTGGTCGTGGGGCATAGTAATGTAGTGGGGAAGCCGTTGGCGGTGATGTTGATGAATAGGGGGGCGACGGTGACAGTGTGTCATAAGGAGACTAAAGATCTCACGTCGCACACTGTGAATGCTGATATTTTATGTGTGGCGGTAGGTAAGCGGAATTTGATTACGGAGGAGATGGTGAAGGAGGGAGCCGTAGTTGTGGATATTGGAATTAATAGGACTGAATCTGGAAAGCTGGTGGGCGATGTTGATTTCGAGAATGTTTCGAAGAAGGCTAGTTTTATTACTCCGGTTCCTGGTGGAGTCGGGCCGATGACGGTGGCTTGTCTGATGGAAAACACTTTATTTGCCGCGCAGAGGTTTCATGATGATTCGATAGTTGCGGGTAAGCATGTGAAAAAAATTTATTAAACAATAATCGATATGTGCGGAATTATTGGAATTTATGGTTATGATCAGGTCGCACAAGATTTGTACGATGGTTTGGTGACATTGCAGCATAGGGGGCAAGATGCCGCGGGTATCGGAACTTTTGATGGTAAATTTCATTTTAGAAAGGCTTATGGATTGGTGACGGATGTGTTTACGGATCGCCATGTGCCGCGGTTAACGGGTTATGTTGGGATTGGTCATACCCGTTATGCAACGATAGGAACCGGTGATATCGGTGAATTGCAGCCGTTTTATGATTCGGCTCCATTTGGTGTGATGATGGCTCATAATGGTAATCTTTTTAATTCTCGAGAGCTGAAAAAAGAAATTTTTGAGAAGGATCATAGGATGGTGAATTCTGATAGTGATGGTGAGGTGATTCTGAATCTTTTTACCAATGCGTTGAGTCGTTTTCATGATGATGTGATTACGCCGGAAAGTGTATGGAAGGCTGTTGAAAGCGTCCAGACGAGGGCTAAGGGTGCATACAGTATTGTGGCATATATTGGTAAGCAGGGGTTTGTGGCATTCCGGGATCCTTACGGTATTAGACCGCTTCTTATGGGGGTGAGGGATAAGGGAATTGCTAAGGAATATATTTTTGCTTCGGAGTCGGTGACGCTCGATATATTGGGGTTTGATTTGGTCGGAGATGTAGGGCCGGGGGAGGCGGTGTTTATTGATGAGAGGACGCGAACTGTTCACAGGAGGACGGTTGTGAAGAAGGGGCAGGCACCATGTGTGTTTGAGTATGTCTATTTTGCGAGGCCGGATTCGATGATTGATGGGATTTCGGTTTATAAGGCTCGTATGAGAATGGGGCAGAAGCTTGCAGGTCAGATTAAAGATGCTGGGCTTGATATAGATGTTGTGATGCCGGTGCCGGATTCTTCGAGGTCGGCGGCGTTGGCTTTGGCAAGTGAGTTGGAGGTGAAATATAGTGAGGGTCTGGTCAAGAATAGGTATGTGGGGAGAACTTTTATTATGCCGGGGCAGGAGAAGAGGAAAAAGTCGATTCGTTATAAATTGAATCCGATTCCTTTGGAGATTAATGGGAAGAATGTCCTTTTGGTGGATGATAGTATCGTGAGGGGTAATACTTCGCGACAAATAATTGAGATGGTGCGTCGTGCGGGTGCAAAGAAGATTTATTTCTGTTCTTATTCTCCTCCGGTGCGTTATCCTAATTTGTATGGAATTGATATTGCAACTCAGGAGGAGTTGGTTGCGGCAAATGTCAAAGTGGAAGATATCGGGGCGTTGATAGGTGCGGATGAACTGTTTTATGGTGATATTGATGATATGAAGGAGGCTTGTCTTGAAGGGAACCCAAACATCAAGGATATGGATATGTCGTGTTTTGATGGGCGTTATGTGACTGGTGATGTGACGGAAGAGGTTCTGAGGGAGCAGTCCAGCTGTAGGAGCCAAGAAAGGCCTAAATAATTATAAGCGTTTTGTTTATGAAGAAAATTTTACTGATTGGTTGTGGGGCAAGGGAGCATATTATCGCGGAAAAACTGAAGGCTAGTAGTGAGGATGTGGAGCTTTTTGTGGTCGGGCCAAATGAAAATCCAGGGATTGTGTCTTTATCGGAGGAGTATCTATTAGCGAGTGTCGATGATGTGGAGGCAATTGTAGATTTTGCGCTGAATCACAAAGTTGATTTTGCAGTAATTGGACCGGAGTTACCATTGGAAAAAGGTGTGGTGGATGCCCTCGAAAGAGCAGGTGTAAAGTCGGCCTCGCCGAGAAGTGAGGTGGCGAAACTGGAAACTTCAAAAGGCTTTACAAGGGACTTGCTGGCTAAATATGGGATAACTGGGAATCCGAAGTTTAAGGTTTTTGATGATGTTGCTAGTGTTGATGATCTGGAGGCGTGGTTTGCCGAATTGGGAGATGCGTATGTTGTGAAGGATGACGGTTTGCGAGGTGGTAAGGGGGTGAAGGTCGGAGGTGAGCATTTGATTGGTTTGGATGAGGGAATCGATTATGCCAAGGAGTGCTTGGCTGGTTCTGGGAGAGTCGTGGTGGAGGAGAAGCTTGTGGGGCAGGAGTTTAGTGTGTTGTTTTTTTGTGATGGTGTGACGGTGATCCCAATGCCGGTGGTACAAGATCATAAACGAGCATTTGATGGGGATGTGGGCCCAAATACAGGTGGTATGGGCACTTATAGTTTTCAGGGTGGCTCACTCCCCTTTTTGAGTGATGATGATTTATTGAGTGCAGTTGAGATTACTGAAAAGGTGGTGGCAGCGGTTCATGAGGAGACTGGGGTGAAGTATGTTGGTGTCCTTTATGGTGGGTTTATGGCGGTGGCAGATGGGGTGCGGCTGATTGAATATAATGCTAGGTATGGGGATCCGGAGGCAATGAATGTTTTGACGCTTTTGGATGGAGATTTGGTGGAGATATGTGAGGCGATGATTGATGGCAAGTTGGATGAGGTAGAGGTGCTGTTTAGCAATATGGCGACGGTGTGTAAATATGTCGTTCCGCAGTGGTATCCAGATGGTGTCCGAGGAGATGCAGATAACCGTCTGTGGTTGGAGCTACCTGTTGATAGCGTTTTGGATGAGAGGCAGCTTCAGGTTTATTTGGGATCTGTGGAAGAGGTGGATGGGGAGTTGCGAATGTTGGGATCTCGGGCAGTGGCATTTGTGGGAATTGGAGCTACGCTTGAAGAGGCCGAGCGTATTGCGCAGAGTGGAGTGGAAATGGTGAGAGGCGCGGTAAGATATCGATCTGATATTGGTAAAGCGGCGGTGATAGAAGAAAAAATTCAATCTATGAACGGATTTAGAAAGAACTCCTAAGGTTAGGAGTTCTTTCTGGGTGATCAGCTGTAGTAGCTGTAACAAAGTCCTTTAAAGTAATTGAATATCCTTTTAAGACTATTTTTTCTTTGCGTTCTTTTTGCTTAATTTTCCTTTAACTTCTTTAACGGCCTTATTGATTGTTTTCTTGGTTTTGGCAGGTACATGTTTGTTGTAGGCGCTTTTGACCTCGGAGTTTGCTTTTTTCATAAGCTCACTCTCGGCAATTTTTTCATATGTTTGCTTGGTTGTTTCACTAAGATCGCCGCCCATTTCCTTCAAGTTTTTACTGATCGTTTTCATGCCGGTGCCGCCTTTTTCAACTTCTTTCTGAATTTCCTTGCGGAGTTCGTCACCTTTTTTAGGCGCGAAAAGTACTCCAAGTCCGATGCCGGCAGCAAGACCTGTAAGTAATGATTTTATTCCTCTGAACATAATTTGTTTTGGTTATTGTACATCTGTCACTATACATCAAGGATGTTCTTCTTTCAAATTCAAATGTGTGAAGTCTATAAAGATTGCAAAACTTTTTTATAGTGCTATCGTTTTGGAAATAATTTTTACTTATGAAAATTTTATACTCAAATAGTGATATCTTGAGGCGTTTTGCGGAAGTTGGTGAGGAGATATCTAATGATTATCAGGGGCGTGAAGTCGTTTTATTGGGGGTTTTGAAGGGGTGTACGGTTTTTATGTCTCATTTGTTGGTGAAGATTGTTGGCGATGTAAGCATTGAATTTGTCGGGATTAGTAGTTATGGAGACGGGACAGAAAGTGGTGATCTGCGTATTACTAAGGAGCTTGATTGTGATGTGGCAGGTAAGGATGTGATTATTGCGGAGGATATCATTGATACTGGTAAGACGGTGGCGTTTGTGAAGGATTTATTGTTGGGGCGTGGAGCGAGGAGTGTTGAGGTTGCGGTTTTTGTTAATAAGGATTCCAAGCGATTGGTTCATGATATTAATCCAAAATATAAGGCTTTTGAATATAGTGGTGAGCGTTTTGTCGTCGGGTTTGGGTTTGATTACGGCGAAAAGTATCGCAATCTTCCGGATGTTTATGAGATGGATGAGAGCGATAAGTAGTAATGGAGCTTAGATTACTGTCGCTATCTTATCTCTCAAGGTACTCGACAAATGATTTTACGCGATCATCCATGATGATGTGGCGCGGTTCTATGGGTTTTTTCAGTATGATACCGTTGAGACTTCGGCAGCGGCTGAAAGCAACATAGGTTTGGCCGTGGGCGAAGCTCCCCCACCCTAGGTCGATGATCACATTATCAAATGTTTTGCCCTGGCTTTTGTGGATGGTGATGGCCCAAGCAAGTTTGACTGGTAATTGAGTAAATGATCCAAGCGGTTCTTGGGAGAGGGCGTCACTGGTGGCGTTGTATGTGTAGCCATACATGCGCCATGTAAAGGGTTTGACTTCGACTTCTTTGCCTTCGGTGGTAATTGCGATGATTCCTTCGTGATTGACCTCAAGGATGTGGCCGATTGTTCCGTTTACCCAGCGGCCGGCCGGGTCATTGTTGAGAAACATTATTTGGGCGCTTTCTTTGAGAGTTAGTTTTTCATCGGTTGGGAGTTGGTTGGCGGGGAAATCTTTGTTGCGGCTTCCGGTGTAGGTGTAACTTCTGGTTCCAAGTTCGTGGAGTTTGTGGTGGTTGATTTCTTGGGCGGCTTTGTTGGTGGTTGTTAGGTAGATATATTGGTCGTCATAATCGTGAAAATCCGGATTGTAGCGCTGGTTGAGATTTTCGAGCTCGGTGAGAGTGATGGTATTGGTGCGGACTTTGTCTAGGAGGTTGATGAATTTTTTGTCGCGTTGGCGATAAACTTCCATAAGTTCAATATATTTGTATTGAAAGTTAGTGGAGTGGAAGATGTCGGAGTCGAAGAAATACGGACTGGCGTAGGTGCTGGTGAAGATGATTTCGTCGTCTTTGGTGACGACAGGGGGAAGCTGATAAATGTCGCCGATAAAGATCATCTGGACGCCGCCAAAAGGCTCGGGGCTGTTGCGGACGGTCTTGAGAAAGAGGTCAATACAGTCTACAAGGTCGGCTCTGACCATGGAGATTTCATCAATTATTAGTGTGGTGATTTTTTGATAGAGTTGTGATTTTTCGGTTTGGCGAGCCTCTCTGATGGCGTCTTGCGGCGTGATGTTGGGGCGGAAACCAAAAAATGAGTGAATGGTTTCGCCTTTGACATTGAGGGCGGCGACGCCGGTGGGAGCGATAATGGCGTGAGGCTTTGCGGTGTTTTTTGTGAAGTATGTCAGAAGTGTGGATTTACCAGTGCCGGCTCGTCCGGTAAGAAAAATGTGATCGGTGGTTTGTTCCATGTGGTCGAGGGCGGTCTGGAATGTCTCATTGAAATCGAGCATTTGAGGCTAGTCTAAGAAATTTGAAGCTTGCGTTTGCTATTGTAGCGTTTATATCTATTATTGGTAGGAGTTTTACTTTTTTCTTAAATTTTTATTAGGGTTTATGTCGAAGCGGTTTATTGAAATTGATGTTTTGAGGGGAATATCGGTTATTTTGATGGTGATATTTCATTTTTTGTTTGCCCTGAATCTTTTTGGGAAGATTTCAGTTGAGTTGTACAGTGGTGGCTTTCTGGTGATGGCGAGGGTGATACAGTTTTTGTTTTTGGGGTTGGCGGGGGTTTCGCTGAGTGTTGTGTGGCAAAAATATTCTGGAGTTGGGAAGTCTTATAGGACTTTTGTGCTAAAGCAGCTGCGTCGTGGGATGCTGATTATCGGGCTGGGATATTTGGTGACTCTGGGAAGTCTGGTTGTTGCGCCAGAGTTTTTTGTGAAGTGGGGCGTATTGCATACGATCGGCTTGGGAATTGTGTTTTTTAGCGGATTGGTTGGTAGGAGGTGGTGGGCTTTGGCTGTGGCGATGATATTTATGGTGGGTGGCTTTTTCCATGCTGGGATATTGCAAGAGTTTTCAAATTATCCGCTGTATATATTGGGTTTTGCAAGTTGGGGAGGCGGTGCTTTAGATTACTTTCCTATTTTCCCATGGTTTGCGGTGATTGGTGTTGGAGTGTTTCTGGGAGAAACTTTGTATAAAAATTTTGAACACAACTCTGTGGTCGTAGCATTTTTAAGTAAAAAAATGGAATCGTTAAAAGCTTATCTTATGCCGATTGATTGGTGTGGTAGGCATTCGCTAGCGATATACATTCTACATCTCCCCTTTTTGGGAATTGCCTACTTCGTGCCTTAGTATGGAAGCTTTAAGGTCGGCTCCCCATTTGTATCCTCCGAGTTTTCCGGACTTTGTGATTACGCGGTGACAAGGAATGATGATGGCTATTGGATTTTGACCGATTGCAGTACCTACGGCACGAGTGGCTTTGGGATTATTGATTTTCCGGGCAATATCTTGATATGTGCGTGTCTGCCCATATGGTATGTCTAGAAGTGTTTCCCATACTTGGTGTTGGAAATCTGTACCTTTGATGTGCAGAGGAAGGTGTGATATGTCGGACTTGGTGGCAATATTGCTGCTATGGGTCTGGTAGAGCTCTTGAGCTGCTAGGTGGATTGGTTGTTGCTTGTGGAGCAAATTTGCTTGAGGGAAGGCTTGTTGCAATTCTTTTGTGGGGTTCGTTTGTGAATCATAGAAGGCAAGGAAGCAAATCCCCTTTTGACTAGAGGCAACAATGAGTTTTCCGATGTTGGATTCAATGAAACTGTATGTTACAGAAAGTCTTTTAGCTGAAGACCATTCCTGCGAAGTCATCGGGATGATCTTAGCTGGTCGTAGTTTCATCGGTGTTCTATTCTTTTATTTGTCCTATATCATTGAGAACTGAGCGAAGTTCCTGTTCTCGCTGGGTTCCGATCAATAATTTTTTTCCGTTGGTAAAGACGAGCTGAAGGCCTTTGTTGCCTGACACATTGAGCGCGCGGTTCTTGCTCAATCCTCGAAGTCCCCAGCCGCCAAATTCGATAATTGGACGATATTGTCGCACATAGACCTTGGAAAATTGATCCCATGTGTATTTGCGTGGGGTCAGGTGTATGGGAAACAATCTTACACTGAGGCCATTTTTGCTGACTCGAGTTTCGAGCTTAAATGCGACAAAGAGTGCTGTCAGCAATAGCATGAGGGCCAGAGTGATGAAGAGACCGGAGGTGCTCATAGGGTTATTCCCGATGGGATTGCCGTAAACGGCTTGTTGGATTATCGAATAGATAATTAGTCCATTCAATCCGAGTAAGATGATCCAAATCCATGGTTGCTTAAATTTCTGGGTTTCCGAAAAAACGATTTCTTGGTTCATAAGATTTTGTTGTTATCGATGAAAATTGCATCGGATATTTTGGGGACAAAAAAGTAGAGTGATGTCCAAATGGTTTTCGGGTAATAAGAAAGGGGCCCTTTAATTGGGTTGCCGGTATTTGCATCGTGCCCCCTGATAAGGTCTTCGATTGCCAAGTCGGCCATTAATTTGAAATCATTTGGGGTCATGTTTTCATAGGCGCGTTGAGCTAAAAACTTGGCAAATTCATAGATGTGCCTTTGTTGTCCCGGTAAATAGACCTGCAAGTTTGCAAGCTTTTTGACGATTCCATTGTTTGAAGTCGATACGGATCGCTCTTGTTCTCCTTCCATAGGAGTAGGATTAAGAAACTAAGATCTTTGATATTTTAACATATTGGAGGTGTTGTGCAAATTTTGATTGTGATGGGCTAGCCCTCATTGATTTCATTTTCGAGCTCGATGATTTCTTGGGAAACATTTCTGTAGGCAATGTCGTGGGCATAGATTATTTTCAGATGCTCTAGGGCGCTTTCATAATTCTTAGTGGCCTTGTAGGCTAGTGCGAGATTATAGTGTATGTCTATTAATTCCTCGTCAAGGTATTCCTCTGATAAAGGTGCGGTTTTGAAAACATTAATGGCTAATTCATGCTGTTCTTCGGCGGCAAAGCAGGCCCCTAATAATCGAATGATCTGAAGCTGTCGGTCGGGGTTTTCCGGAAGGTGCTGGAGGATTTTGATAGCTTCTTGGTATTTTTTTGTTTCATAAAAGCATTTTGCCATAATAAATTGTGCCGTAGGGTCAGGGCCTCTCTTTCTAAGAAAGTACTTGAAATGAAGAATGGCAGCATCAAATTTGCCAGCATTGTAGAGTGTTAGGCCCAGTAATGCACTGATCTCCCTATTAGTAGGGTCAAGTCTTCGGGCTTCGGTAAGAATTTTTACGGCCTTGCTGAAGCTACCCTTGCGACAAGATTTTTTGGCTCTTTGTAACTTACGATTGGCTCTCTGCTTTGGAGTTTTGGCCCAATACCAAAAAATTACAATGCTAAGAAAAAAGACTGTGATCGCTGTGATTGGGAAATAAACGAATAAGGCCGTTGTAATAATTGATAGCCAAATAAAAAGACAACAGCCATTTGTATTCACATAATGCTTTTGTGATTTTTTGTGAGAAATTCGATTGAATTTCACCAGTGATAGTGGTGTTAGTATTCGCCATGCCATATAAAGTTGGTTGCCTTGTCGTCATTGTAGTGTGAATGCGAAAAAAGAGCAAAAATAATATTTTGCTCTTTTGGGTGTGGGGCGTCTGTCGGTTTACTAGTTGATTACTTCAAAGCTTGCAAGAATTGCCGCTATATCTGCTGTTCTGTCGCATTGAAGATCGTTGAACTGTTCACATGAAGTTGAGTTGTCAGTTGCGATTTTCCAAGTACTTGTTTCACCCACCAATTTCAAACTGCTAGAAAGGTTTGTGTCGAGTGATACTACATATAGCTGAAAAATACAGAAAGGTTGCCCGCCAGCAGAAGGGAGGCTAAAACAGATAGTTCCATCGTTTGCTACCTCAGAAGCTTGGTAACCGGCCCATGATTGAGGCAGTTCTAAAGTAAAACCATAGTTGGCATTGGTGTAAGATATGACTTCGGCATCATCGGATTCTGCCTGATCGTCAGTTTGCTCTTCCACTTGAACTTCTTCCTCAGTAGTCGAGGTTTCCTCGGTGCTTGAAGGTTGCTCAGTAGCTTGTGGTGCACAACCTGCTGCAAAAACTATACTGAAAGCTAAAATGGACAATAAAAGTAATTTTTTCATGATAATTATTGGTTATTTAAATATATATTCACCATGTTACTGTTCTAATAAACCATGTTTTGCATTAAGTCAAATTTTGCGTTGTTTTTGTGGGTAGGTTAGCATGGTTTTGATCATCTGTTAGTGTTGTATTATTTTGAGCTCAACTTTGTTGTTGCCTTTTAGTTGAGCTGTTCCGCCGATGGGAAAGGTGATTAGCGGGTTGGTGTGTCCAAAATCAACATTGGCGATAATGGGGATGTGGGATAGGGCTGATTTTGTCTTGATAATGTGCTTCAGTTTTTTGGTATTCATTGCGGATTTTTCCTGAAATCGTCCGATGACAATCCCCTGCACTTTGTCAAAATTCGGCTGGTGTATCAATGATTGCAGGTTGCGATCAAATTCAACATCAAAATATGCTCCAGCAAAATCGTCGTCTTCGATAAATAATAATGAACCTGAAATATCGGGCATGAATTTCGTCCCTTGAAGTAAGTTGAGGGTGCAGAGGTTTCCGCCCCATATGGTGCCTTGTGCTTCGCCTGGATTTAAGGTGATGAATCCTTCGTTTTCAATAAAATTTCTGTTTTCTTGATCAATATACCAGGCGTCATCTGACCAAGTGTCAGATGGAAGTATTGCAAACTCAGCGTCATCAATCAGGCATTTTTGAAAGTATGAAAGGTTGTAGTCAAACCCCTTCCTCATTTGCCAAGTGGAGAAATGTAGCCCCGAATAGGTGATCAGCCCTGTTTTGGCGGTAATTGCATTTGTAAGTGCGGTGATATCAGAATAACCGCAGAGAATTTTAGGGTTATCTGCTATGAGTTGGTAGTCGAGATATTCCAAGATTTGGTTGGCATTGAATCCGCCAATTGCGGTAAAGATTGCCTTTACCCTGTGATCGGCAAATGCTTCATGTAGATCTTGAACCCTAGACTGGATGGATGATGAATCGAATATATCACTTTCACGGCAATTTCGAGAAAATGTTATCCTAAATCCTTGCTTTTCAAAATTTGCTTGGGCTTCTTTAATTTGTTCTTCTGACAATATTGAGAGACTTCTTGAGGGAGCTATTACTCTAATCTCGTCGCCTGGCTTTAATTTGGGAGGGATTATGGTCATGTTGTTTGGTTAAGGTTTATTCGTCGTATTATGGCCCAGCCGGCGTCCCCAAGGTGATAGAATATGCCGATGGTGTCGGCTTTAAATTTGAAGTAAGGCTTCTTTTGGGATAAGTATGCTTGAGCTTCTTGAAATTTGTCCTCAGTGGTGTCTTCGAGCGCAATGCTGGAATGAAATTTCATATTGGGACCTTCGAATTGACTGGGAGTAATTTGGAATTTTTCCTGCAGGTCTTTCAGAATACGAAGGTGCAAGTTCTGGAGTGCTGGGTTGTCTTTGACATCAATAAAAAGGACTTTGGGTTCAAACGAGTTGAAGCCTTCGAGTTCAATGGAAAAGGGGCTGATTTCTGTTGATAGTTCTTCCAAATAATTGACAATTGGTCGGAGGTCTGGTGTGTCGAAAGGGGTTTTAATGGTGATGTGAGGGCTTTGTCTTAAACCCCAGCATAATCCAAATTTTTCACAGAGTTCGAGCTCGACTTGTCGGGCAAAGTTGTGGCTTTCATCGTCTAGTAGTATTGCAAATCCTATTCTCATGTTATGGGTGCGGTTATGGTCTATTGGTGTTGTTTTTGATAATATGGGCTGAAATTGCCAGAGAAAGAGCCCCTGTTAATGCCAACTGGATAAGAGGTGTTATTCCAATGTTAAAGATGGTGGGCATGGCGTCAGTGTATGCCCAGCGGCCGAGATCTATGTTTATCACTTCAATTAAGATGGCTATAGTAAGACCAAGTAAAACAACTATCAGGTAATCACTTTTTTGGGGGTGTTTGAGCCAACTGAGGTTTTGATTTTTTAGTGAAACAATCGCGATCATTCCCTGGATGATTAGCATGTCGGTAAAAGAGGCGGTGACCAAATGAAGGTATTCGGGGATGCTCGCTAAATGTACATATAAAGGATGGTGGGAAAATTCCCAGATGATATTGAGAATTAGGGCAATGAGGGAAATGATAAGGAAGTTTTTGTATTTCATAAGTGGTTTGAATGCTTAGTGCTGTATAAGATAGACGCTGAATATTCCTAGTAAGATGCCGACTTTGTTGATAAATGCGAGGTCTTCTTTGAAGTAGAGGACGCCGACGAGTACGACGATGATTAGGTTGATAATTGTGACGATTGAGATTGCTTTGGATAAAAATTCATATTTGAGTGAAAAGGCCCAGATGACGGTGGCGGCGAAGTAAACTATCAGGCCTAAGATAAAAAAGATCTGTTTCCCGTCGAGGGCCCATTTTTTCAAAATTATATCACCGGATGCTTCGAGAATGGCGGCAAGAATCACTAAAATAAAGAAGATAGCTTTGAGAGAGATGGCGCTTAGCATAAATGTGGGGTTGTTCTGTGGTCATTCTACCAGAAAATCATGAAGAAGGAATTCTCTTACTTGTGCCTTAATATCCGGGCCTGATAGATGGTGGCAATTACTTGTACACATCCCATTATTAAGAACAATGTGGTGAAAGATGTGTAACTGACTATATATCCACCGATGACAATCCCGATTCCGGTTACTATTTGGGCTTCTCCTCCGGCTAGTCCCCACTGAAAGCCGCCGTTGCGTCTGTCTTCATGCTTGGCATATAGGGCGTCCCAGGTGGGCGTGGCCATCGCTGCTGCCATTCCCAGTCCGGCTTGTACTAAGAAGAGATGCCAAGGGGTGGAGACCAGTAAATAGCCAAAGGTAAATAAGGCATTTAGTCCGTATCCCATTACCATTATTTCCTCTTTGTTATCATATTTATCAGTGATTTTGCCGACGACGATGTACAAGAGCCCGGCGATAACAAGATAGGTGGCCCACGCCCATGAAATATCAAGGATGTCGCCTCCTACTTTTTCGGTAAATACGGCAAAAAGCGGCCCGAACATTCCCTCTCCGAGATACCAAATGTTGCCACCGTATAAGAGAATTCTAATGTGTTTGTTAATTGTCATAGCTAAATATTTCAATAAAGACTAAGACTTATACTTTGCTTGAAAGCCTACCATTTCGTCAACTGTTCTTTACAACTCTCCGTCCCATTCTTGATAAAATTCAGCAAGGAATTGCTCCATGAATTGGTGCCTGTGTTCGGCGATGGATTTGCCGGTAGTGGTATTCATTCTGTCCTTGAGTAGGAGAAGTTTTTCGTAGAAGTGGTTGAGGGTGGGAGCATTGCTGCTTTGGTATTCTTCTTTGGTCATTTTGAGGTTTGGCTGGATGTCGGGATTGTAGATGGCGCGTCCTTTGTGTCCGCCATAATTGAAGGTTCGCGCGATTCCGATGGCGCCGAGAGCATCGAGGCGATCGGCGTCTTGGACAACATCGAGTTCAGGAGATTTGAAGTCGGGATTGTGTTTTCCTCCTTTGAAAGAGATGTGTTGGATAATGTTTTCGACGGGAATGATGATGTCTTCCGGAACATGTAGTGAACTGAGGAAATCTCTTGCTTTGCGAGGGCCTATTTCTTCATCGCCATCGTGAAATTTTGAGTCGGCGATGTCGTGAAGCAGAGCGCCGAGTTCGACAATGAAATGATCCACATTTTCTGTTTCGGCAATGTGTTTTGATAATTTCCAAACACGATAGATGTGCCACCAGTCGTGACCTCCTTCGGCATCAGATAGCGTTTCTTTCACGAAATCGATGGTCTTGGCGATTATGTCGGGTTTGTTCATGTTTATTAGATTATCAGTGCGCCGCGGAATCCTCGGGCGCCATAGTAGGATTCGGCGCCGTTGTGATAGACGAAGACATTGTTGTAGCGTTTGTCGGCGAAGAGGGCGCCTCCGAGTTTGCGGATGTCAGGGGGAGTTGCGATCCAGCTGGAGGTTTTGGTGTCGAAGTCTCCAAGTTCTTGCAGTCGGCGGTACTGTGCTTCGGTCAAGATTTCAATGCCGATGTCGGCGGCCATGCCGAGCGCGCTGTTTTTTGGTTTGTGCAGTTTTCTGGAGTCCAGAGCTTCTTGATCATAGCAAGTGCTTCTGCGGCCACTGGGGCTTTCGGAGGAACAATCAAAAAAGGTGTACTGGTTGGTTGTGGGATTGTGTTCGATGACATCGGGTTCTCCGCCGGTGTTTTCCATTTCATGGAGTGACCATAGTTTTTTTGGGTTGGCTTCGAGTTTGGATTGAACTTTTGCCCATTGAAGACCGGGGTGGCGATTGGTGTTTTTTTCAAAGCGGTTTTGCAGGGTTTCAAGTAGTGCTTTTTGTTGCTCAGGAGTGAGGGTGGTTTTTGTCATAGTGAGGTTTTATTAGTATTTCTATGTGAGTTTTTTAAGCTGAGACTTGGCGTTTTTATTTTTCGGCCAATTCCTTTAATTTTTGTAGTGCTTTTGCCCACATTTCGCCAAACATTTGGATGTATTTTTCATCGAGGTCTTGGTCGATGGTGATTTCTGTCCCGCCGTCTTTTGCTGTGAAAGTGTAGTTTTCAAATGATGGAGCCCAGGATGTGGCTTTCTCGCTGGTGGTGTCTTCAATGCCGTTTTCAATGATGCCAAGGTGTTCGATGGAAAGATATTGATGTGGAATGTTCTTTGCGATTCGGCTGACCATGCCGCCTTCGTTGTTGCCACTTTCATCGGTACCAAAAAAGAGCATTTTTGATCCTTCGTTCCAGTCCCCTTCAAATCGTGAAGTGGGGTTAAAGGGTTTTGTCCACTCTTGATAGCTTTCTTTATTTAGCATGGCGTCCCAGACTTTTTCTTTGGGTGCATTGATGAAAATTGATGTTGTGAATTTTTGCATGGTGAGGGTTTTAAAAGCTTGGGTGAGCTGATTTATCTACTGGGATCATATCGCATGAAAGGGGGTTATGGGAAGTTTGTTTGTAGATGAGTAGGACAAACTTTAGCGGAAGCCTGTACTCTGTATTATGTTATGCAATTAAAGGTCTATCGCATATCTATTTTTGAGATTTATGCAAAATTGTTCAATGTCGTGACGCGCAATGGCATCACTTTCTTCGACTTTTAGCATGGCGAAAATTTTTGAACCTTTTAATTCCGCAGGTAAATCGTGTGGCTTTGGAATAATATGAAAATGGATGTGCTGGAAATGTTCGACTTCTGCAAGACACATGGAATACTCCTTTTCACAATTTAGTGCTTCATGCAAAATTTTAGTTGTCCTTTCACATATTTCTCCTAGTTCTGCAAATTCTTGCTTGGTTAATTCATGTAAAGTTTCAACATGTCGTTTAGTCACAATTACTAACCAGCCTTTTAATTGTGTGGGGTAGGCGTGTTCGACCAGCCAATATTTACCCTCATGAATTATTGGGCCCGGCGAGATTCTTTTTTCTCCGGAAATTGATTTGCAGGCGTAGCATTCCATGATGTTTGAGGTTAGGTGTTGTTTTAGTGTTTTGTGAAGAAGGTGAGGTGGTTGCCTTCGGAGGGGGCATTCCGCAAAATCTTGTCCGTTTTTCGGCCCTTTGCTAATTCATCCACCAACTTATCCAAGTATCGGACTTTCTGTGTCAGAGGATTTTCGATGTCTTCGATACGGTAACCGCATATTACTCCGGTGATAAGGTGTGCGTTGGGGTGAAGGGTCGCATTCTGAAAGAAGTTTTCAAAGGTTATATTTTTCTCGATTTGATTTTGAATCTGTTTGTCATCGAATCCGGTCAGCCATGTGATGATTTGATGCAATTCTTCCTTGGTTCTCCCCTTCTTCTCCACTTTCGTTAAATAGTGCGGGTATACTGAGGCAAATGTCATGTTGGCCATACGCTGATCGTGTGTTTTGGAGGTGCTCATAATTATTTTTGTGTCGGGATTCCATGAAGGGCGAGATTTTGATTCTTGTATCTCTTATCATCGGTGACTTCTTCACCGAGCCATTCGGGGGCAACAAATTTATTGCTGTCTTCTTCACTCGCGAATTCCATTTCTGCTGAAAATAAACCTTCGTGGTCCCCATGGTAGACATCAAGCTCGATCGCCCCAGTCCCGTGCGGTATTTCGTAGCGTGTTTTTTCTACTCTTTTTCCTCTTGTTGCATCCCAAAGAGCTTTGAATTGCTCTTCGCTGATCTCAATTTCTGCTTCAAATCTTGTTTTCCCGCCGCCGCTTTTAACTGTCTGGTAATATTTTTGACCTTTTTGACGGAGTCGGACTTCGGTCCCATCTTCGGTGATGGCCAAATATCCTTGCACGATATCTTTGTGTGGGTATTGCTTAAGATTTTTCGGAAGTGCTGTGACTAAATATTTTCTTTCGATTTCTTGGAGTGGTGGTGCGACTTCTGTACTGTAGGCTTTCAGTTCGTCTCTAATGCTGGCCAACTCGTTAATTAAATCTTGTGAAATTTCTGCCTCAGGATCCAAAGTACCAAAAGCCGCTTCGATCAAAGCCAACTCATCACCCTCGATTTTTTCTAATAATTCTCCCAGTTTCATATGAATTTAGTTTAGTTAATGATCATAAATAATATTAGTGCAATCCCGTGGTATGTCAAGAAGGGCGCGGTGCTGTAGCTTATTTGATAATTTCGGGACGAGTTATGGCTGTATGCAAAGTTTTTAGTTCGGGATTTGCTCAATCATTACTTCGTTTTCTGATTTATCATAATAAGTGCAAGTCATTTCCTTGATATCAACAGCCCATTTTTCAATGCCGTATTTGGCGCAGTCATTACAAAAAGTTGGATAGTCGGTCTTTCCTTCTTGGTGGGCTTTGATGGCGGTTTTAAACTGTTCAATGTTTGAATCGTCAGCAATCTCTAAGGAATCATATTTTGCAGGACTGGAAGTCTTGTAGTTCTTTTCACCAAGATAATCGGTATGTCCGTCGGTGACAAATGTTTCGTAATATGTGACCCCTAATTTTTTAATATCTTGAATATATGCGGGAAAGTCGGCCCCGGACTTAACTTTGCTGTGGGCAGCGTTGATCTGTTCTATGGTAAACATTGTGTTTATTGGTTAATGGAAATTTCCGTGGATGGTTATTTGCCTGAAGCTATAGATTGTTCGTGCGTCTTATTTTTCAAAGCAAAATAGATGTCGATCAAGGCTAGACATACGCTCACGGCGAGCGGTCCTAAAATGAATCCGAGGGGACCGAAAAAGGCCATACCTCCCAAAACGGCGATAAATACTGCAAGGGAGTGTAAGTGCATACCACGGCCAACAAGTTTGGGGCCAAGGAAATTATCAACCATCCCTACAGCGGTTACGCCCCACGCTAGCATCCCGACACCCCCAAAGGTGTTACCTGTAAGGAATAAGAATACTACGGCAGGTGTGATAACCAAGGCGGTTCCAAGACCCGGGATAAAAGCTGCGATAGCGGCAACACCTCCCCAAAGGGCGGCATTCGGCACTCCAAAGATTGCGAAACCGATACCCGTCAAAACTCCCTGTATGAGCCCAATTGTTAAATTGCCTTTTACTGTTGCGGAGACACCATCTTTTAGTCGAGATACGATCAGTTCGTCATCAGTATCATTGAGGGGGCTTAAGTCGACTAGGTAGTTTTTGAGTCTGCTGCCGTCTTTGAGGAAAAAGTAGAAAGCAATGAGGAATATAAAGGTATTAAGCAGAATTTTGGCAAAACTTGAAAAGACTGCACCGAGATTTTGGACCATTACCTCAAGTATTTGTTTGGCATATTGGCCAAAATCGAGTTCGAAATCTCCGAGGATTGGGAAGGCGGCTCGCGCTTTGTCGAGAAGATCTCTGATTGATGCTTCAAAACCACCACCACCGTTTACCAAAGATTGATATAACTGACTTGATTCCTTGAAAATTTGAGTTACCAAAAGAGCTATCGGAATGAGAATGAAAATGGTTGCGAGAAGTGTTGTTGCAAATGCGGCGAGACTTTTTCGGTTTTTAAAATAATGTGAAAGTTTTTGATAAACGGGTTGGAAAAGAAAGGCAAAGACGGCAGCCAAAATAAGTGGTCCAAAAAATGGCTTGGCGATGAAATACACGAGTACCATTGAGGCCGTGAGCGCGATCAACAGAAAGGAGTGAGCATGATTTTTTTTGTCCATGTGTTTGTTAATTATAATTCTTCAAAGTGCTAGGGCAGGCCGGATCACATAATAGTTGTTATGAGTGCCGAAGGAAAATTTTTGCGTTTGCCTTGAGGCTATTACTGTTCTTTTTTGACTAATTTGGGATTCAACAAGCCACTGACAACATCTCGAACTTCAGGGCAGTAGGCAAAGGGATTTTAATATTGTTGTAAGTCTAACAGCCAACATCCATGGCTATGCGTAAAAGACAGGCGTGTGTAAGAGAGTTTTATTCCTAGGAATTATTTTGTATGAATCTATCTACGGCATCAATAAATGGAATGTTATTAATATCTAAACTAACTCCAAATACTTTTGCCTTGAACTCTTCATAGCTGAGAAGCTTGTGCAATTCTGCTTCACTTCCCCAGTTGAGATAAACATAGACATCTCTTCCTGAGAGTACCCGATATAATTCACACCATTTCTCTGCCGTTTTTGGTGCTTGAAGATTTATTTTAATTTCTGGTCTATTTTCTTCTTCGAAATTGGACCCTAATTTGTTAACCATATTTTTTGATTGAATATTTAGTTGTTTCAGAAGCTTGCTCCTTAAAACTCAAAGGTTTCGAGGATACGATCAAGCTCGTCCTGGTACTCGGATGTTTCATAGGCAAGCATGAGATTGTATTCGTATTGGCTCAATGCTGTGCCCATTTCTACTAAAATTAGTGTTTGGCCATTGCCTGAATAGGTTTTGGTCGGGTATTCGTTGCCGTTGATTGATACATTGCCTTCATCCGTTAACTCCATTCCTTGCAAGCCAAAATCTGGGGCGGGATAGTGGAAGGAGGCCTTACCGTCTGGGGCAACGACTGTGCCGACAGCGCTCATGGTGTTTTGACCGGTTACATTTGTTTCCCAGTCACAAGGGTAGGCAAAGCTGACATTATCTTCGGTGTAGGTTTCGTAGCATTCTTCATCTACGATTACTTCTTCGGTGACGGTTTCTTCAGATGTTGTTGCTGCTTGCTGCTCGAGTTGCTGTATTTGTTGGCTGAACATGTAGTAGCTACCACCCCCTACGATCAAGGCTGTGAGGACAACGGCGAGGATGACGCCGGCGGTAGAGTTTCCTTTTGAGTTTTCCATAAACTTTTGAGTTAAATTATTAAAGCATTTCCCTTACTTTTGACTACTTTAGCAGGATTACCGGCAATGACAACATTTTCAGGAAAACTTTTTGTTACTACGGCTCGGAATCCCACAACCGAATGATTACCAATGAGGCAGCCTTTCAGGATAGCGGATTGTCCGCATAGCCATACTTGGTTGCCAATTTTTACAGATTTTACTTTTGGATTTCCATAAAGAATGTGGTCTGGGTCATCAAAGGTATGAAAGTCGGTGTCCATTATGCTGCTGCTGCCAATGAGGCAGTTGTCCCCTATCTCAATGGATTCCGCACAATGGCAAGTGAGGCCGTTTAATCTGCTATTGGCCCCCACTTTGATAACGGCACTTTTGTGATAGAAATTGAAACTGTTGGGCTCCTCATGGGCCCAGAGATTGACATTGTCGCCGATAAAAAGTTGTCCTGGGCCACTGACCTTGAACTTGTGATTGATGATTACACTTTTGCCAAAGTGTATTTTTTTTACATATCGTACTTTGTAGTAGGCAATAAAGATTTTGCTCAATGCTAGGGCGAGTTGCTTTTTCATGTTTTGATTATACACCAAAAAGGTTTTGGGAACATTTCGGATGGTGTGGCGTTATTTTTGCGATAAATATTGCAATGCGAGATCGAGATTTCTTTGTGGATACCAAAAGATTGGTAATTCACTTAGGCTGATGGGGTGTAGCATTGTTGATAGATACTCTTTGGTGATTTGAGGGTTGAGCAAATCTCTACCATCAAGATATTGCCATTCTGTAGCTCTTTCAGGGCGAATGGCGCTAATGTCATCGGCTAACTTTTGATACATTTCTTGCCTTTTGTGCAGTAATTCTTCAATACGACTTCTTTCGTCGAGTGGGATAGCCAGTACCCCATCAGAAAGAGGGATTTTGGGGTATTCTAATACTGCTGTATAGCTCCCATCTTTGGGTGTTGGCATTAATTGGACCTCGAAGGTGTTACCAAAACCATCGTCAAAGAGGTCTCCGGCACTTCGTGATTGATGGACGGCGGAAGTGATGTTTGAGCGATTGAGATCATAATTTTTTATGCCACCTTTACTGCTGCAGTGGGAAAAACTCAGTCTTTCTTCGTCAAGAACTGATTGCAGAGGGGTGAAGAAACCATAGCCTCCGATGTAGTCCTCTCTTTTGGCGATGGAGGGATCGGAATATTTAAACGAGACAAAGCCGGTGGAAAGGCTGATGTAATCATTTTGAGCCGAATAGCTAGCACTTTTTCGGCCATCTCCCATGGAATTGCCACGATGGGTATGAACAGTCCCTAATAATTTGGTGGCTTCGCGGGAAGAAATGACATTTCTGGATAAGAGGATGTCTAAAAATCCTTCTAGTCTTGTTGTGTAAGAGCAGAGAAGAGTGATTTTTTCGGCCGGCAAATTGATATAATTTTTTCGGATTTCATCTTCGGAGAAAGTTGCTTCGCATGATTGCAATAATTTTTCCCCGATGTCTTTGATGAAGTTATCGATACGCGGGAAGGTGGGGATTGGTTTTGGCGGAGTGTTGGTGGGGTTGGGTTGCTCGAGGGTCATAGGGTTGTTTTACCGTCAAATTCAGCGTCGTTGGCTTCGGCTTCTTTTTTGGTGGCACGCACGATGCCGTCTTTGTGGTGAGGTGGAGAATAGATGGAAATGTTTTTCCGCTTTGATTGTACGCCCAATTTTGTTTTGAGTACAATCGCTATGCTGAATGTTTTAAGTTACAATTCGGTGCGTTGATTTGCCTCCTTTTGGCTTCTATGCATAAAGGCGGCGTCTAAAGCGCCAAACCATGCTTGCCACTGTTCAGAATCGGGGTCCCATTTTGATATTTCGCGGGGGGTGTTGTGGTAGCCGGCCAGTGTGAGCGGAAGAGTTGTGATGCCGGTGTCATCAATATCTAATTCCTCACTTGGTAGTAAACTGTCGTTTTCCGAAGATAGAATCGTGACGGAGTGTCCGGCTTGTTTTAATCGTGTTAAGGGGTCTTGGATTTTAGTTTTACCAACGCGGAGGGCTTCTCGGCCAGCGAATGTGAGACTTTTCCCAAAATTTTCTTTTCCTTCTTGTGTTACTCGTTTGCGAATTTCGACAGAGGTGTGAGTGACGGGGACGCCTTCTTTGGAATATTCTTCCGGAGGACTAAAAGAGCTCTCTAGGTGCCGATGATCAGAATCCCCTGTTTTCTTTTGTTTCCCGTGTTTCAGATAATTTTTGATTAGATGAATGAAGCCTTCTTTCTTTTTGTTTAGTCCGGCGGGGTTGATCAATACTAGATCTTTAAATAGTGTGTGCATGTCGCCGGATTTTGGGTCGAGGAATTGCGCTAGATCAATAGCGCCGAGAGAAAATCCTAATCCAAAAGCACTGTTCTTATCAAAATTCACGCTGTCTACGGCTGCTCTCATATATTCCAGCCTTTCTTGTTCTAAGGATTTGCCTTTGGTCTGTTTTCTTGGGTATTCGAGAGAGACCACTCGGTATCCCTTTTCCAGTAAAGAACGAATGAAGTATTTGTTGCTTTCTAAGGTGTCTAGCCATCCGGGTGAGAAAAATATAGTTCCCTTTTGGGCGTAGGTGGCGATTTTTTCTGGACTATGTCCTAGGTTCTTAGAGTAGTCTTCAGGGGAAACATCGATAATATTAACAGAGCGTCCATCAGCCATTTCGACTGTTCCAATTCCAGCCTTGTAAAAATCGTCAAAACGGGTGTTGTCCACTGCGTCTTCCGTTATTTCTTTACGGATTTTGAGACGCGCTAAATCATGTTCTGTATGTGAAGCATATAGAATTCTCCCATTAAACCCGTCGGTAAGCTCACCAACCTCTTGCGTAGGAGCTGTTTCAAGCTGCTCATTCTCTCCTTGCGGTTGGTCTTCTGGAGAGTGGTCGACTTGAGGTATTTGGTTTGGATTTTTCATTACTTGTTTGGTAATACGACTTAAAGCGTATTATAGCAGAAAATTACTGCTCAGGCAAAGGGGGGGGCAGTGTCTATGCAAAGACCCCGTTTTTTGTTATAATAGCGGGAAATAATAGCATTATATGAGCCTTGATGGGTTGGAAATATTGGAGGGTGAGGATGTGAAAAGGCGGTTGTCTTCTGAGGATTTGCGGCGTTTTGTGGTGCTGTGGGTGCATGAGACTTTTGTGCCGATGGAGAAAGCTGTTTCACCTAGATTGCAAAAGTTTCTTGATTTTGTGGGTGAGTTGCCGCAGGGAGGTAAAGTTTTGTCGTTGGTTAAGGCCACGCGTGATAAGGTTTCTGAGCGTTTTCCGGGGTTGAGTTCACAAAAAAATTCTAATGATTATCAGAGGTTTACATATATCGAGCAATACAGTTCATATTTGGAGGAAATGATTGCAAATGGCGATGTTGTGGTTGCTTGTAGGGATGGGAGGCCGGTTTCGATGGTTCGGGTGACGAAGCTTTCGGGCGCGGTAAAGAGTGATTTGTATAGTGGTGAGCTCTATGAAATTGGTAAGGCGCTGACGGTGCCGGAGGAAAGGGGGAAGGGTATTTATAGGCGGGTTCGCCAGCAGGCAATTGACCATCTTAGAACGAAATATGGGGATGTTGCTATCCTGACCGGGACAAAAAACGAAGGTGTGAAGAAGCTTAATCGCGAGGATGGTTGGAGGGAAATTGGCTTTGATAACTATCTGAAGCTTCATGGTGCTCCGCCGGATTATATTGCGAAGCAGCGGGCCGAAAATGCCAAGGAGGGTTGGACGGCTTTTTTGTATGTGCCAGAGGTGGGGCGAAGTGACTAAAATTGCTACGGATTGATTTGAGGAATACCCTTTCCTGCCAATAAGTCGCATATTTCTTGGGGATCTCCATTTTCAATCAAATCTATCAAAGCGTATCTAAATAGATTTTGTGTACTGATAGCGTTGGCGAATAAATTACGATCCGATTCTGTACCGTGTGCTTCATTGTATGCCCATACTTCATCAATTCCCACTGCAATTACTTCTATACCATTTGCGCGATATAAATTTAATACTTGGTTTATATCTGATGGATAATCAAAATTATAAAAATCTCTACCTGTTTCCATTTCAAGTAATAAGCAAACCTGAGCAATTCCTCTGTTTTTTAATTCTTCTGTTTTGGGGAATTCATTAGGAAGGACCTCATATTTGTTGTCTTTTGTTTTCCATGGCTCATCTCTGTGGCAATCGATGAGTGTGGCAATAGAACCTTTCTCAGTTTGAGGATTACGTTTTATGAGTTCATCCCCGATCAGTAGCATTACGTCTCTAACTCTTGGAGAAACCTTTTTCTTGAAAACAAAGTTACAACTTATTTTTTCACTCATCATTGCCAGTGCCACTGACAGGCAATGTGGCGAACCTATGTCACCAATAAAAAATGTTTGATTAGTATTTTTTACTTTTGCTTCTAGCATCTTCTTAAACCCGATGGAAAATTGGGAGTCCCTCCATAAGTTGTATAGATCAACGGTGATTTCATCCAAGGCGTCTGCCGAAAAAACATCCAATTGAGATTCTGGTAAGATCGAATCGTTAATCCCATTGGAAATACTCATGAGTTTTTTAATTGGGAGCGTACTATCTGGTAAAAAACATCTTGCAAATTTTTTGCTGGGTGGGAAGTGTTGAATTTCATCTCGTATGAACTCCTGTCGACTTTCTGGATATGGTGGGTATTCCATTGGTTTTATTTTTCAGTTAAAGCAACCTTGATTCCAAGAGCGATGAGCAGTCCACCCAATGTTTTATTGAAGACTCCTTGAGATCTTTCAAAAATTGAGCGGATTCTTTTTTGGGTGAGAAATATGGCGACAAGCGAAAACCAAATAGTGGTGTTGATGATCATAATTGCGCTCATTAGACCCATGATCGGCAACGGAGTTGTGGGAGAGATGACGAGTGTGAAGAGGCTCAAAAAAAACAAGGTGGCTTTTGGATTTAGGACATTTGTTAGGAATCCAATTCTGATGGCAGCAAGGCGGGTAATGTCTTCTTTTTTGTGATGTTCGCCGAGGTCAATTTTTGAAGATTTGGAGAAAACAGACCTGAGGCCGATGTAGATAAGGTAACCGGCTCCTAGCAGCTTGATCGTGTTGAAAAGCAGAATAGATTTGGAAATAATCAAAGCGAGGCCGGCCAAAGAATAAAAAACATGGATTGCGATTCCGAGGCCAAAGCCGACTGCTGTCCAGATCCCAGTTTTGCGCGAATAGGTTAATGCGTTTCTGCAGGCTACAATAAAATCAGGCCCCGGACTGATGACGGCCAATAAGTGAATAACGGTTACGGTGCCTATTAGTGCTAAATATTCCATATGGTTTGCTTTGAAAAATATAATTGCGAAGACAATTCTCTAAAAAAAGTATAGGGCTTTTTGTTATTTCGGGCAACGGTGGCGCATATCTGACATTTTGCCACTTCCTTAAGAAATTAATTTAGTGTGGCAAAATGTGGCTTTAGCCCCTGCAGATACCAGCTGTTATACGTTGTAAGTTTTGAATCCGTTATTTTATTTCTCTTAATTTTGCCGCCAATTCGCGTATTTTTTGCTCATCTGCTTTCGGTCCATCTGTTGAGATTATATAGCCTTGATATTTTTCAAAATAATCAGATCTACCACTAAGATATTGTTTCCAAATTCCTTTTTTCATATGGCCTGTTCCATGCATTGGAATGAGTTTTATATGAGCATGGTCAACGCCAGTTCCTTCCATAATCAAGCCAATTCTTCCAACATCATCAAAATGTTTCAAAAGAACATTGGAAGCTTTTTTAGCTGCCAAGATAAATCTTTGTAGAACATCATCGGGCATAGCTAAACAATCGCTGCCATGATGTTCTTTTGGAACAACGACAGTAAAACCTTCTACACTTGGCCATGTAGATAAAAAGGCCATAAATTCATTGTCTTCCCAAAAAATTCCAGGGGTTTGGATATTGCCTTTGATGATTTCACAAAAGATACATTTTCCTTCGTCGGTGGATGATTTGTAGTTTGCCATAATAAAAAATTAGAGATTTAAAATATTATAGACTTTCCTCTGCAGGGCGTGGGATGTTTGGCAGCGGTATAATATGCCCGAAGAGTGATCGCTGGCAATTGTTTAAAAAAAATTCTCAAATTTGAGTGGGCGGCTTATGCTGGGATCGCTTTTTATTAGTGGTTTTTCCATACGGCGTGAAAATAATGTATTTTCGAGAATATGCTGTTATGTCATGTAGTCAGAAATTTTTTCTGCCCAGGCAGGTAATTTACCGCCTTGAGAATTTGGAATCATTGTCTCTGGATTTATTCCAACCAACTTTATCATTTGTACAAAATATTTTTTTGCCTCGTCTTTAAGAGCTTTTGGCCCGAGTGATGTTGGATTTTGTTTTTTCGACATTTCAGCATATGCTATCTCGAACGACAATTGTGTCAATGCGGAAATTGTTAAATTATAGGATAGTTTCTCAGCATTAGAATATTTGAGTAGTTTATTAATGTTAGCAGGTTCAGGCGCCATACAAACCCCGCGTTGCAAAGGTAATCCTGTTGGCATATTTCTAGGATTCAAAAGATCTTGCGGTGTCTTTGTGATGAATTCACTTAAAACTTTTTCCAAATCTGCGTCAGTGGTCGTGTCCTTAACAAAAACAACGATAGTTTCAAATCTTTGTGTCATCCCGTTTGGAATTTTAAAATAGATTTTATCTAGAAGACCAGACGCTTCCAATGAAGAGAACCACCTTTTTATCACTTCGTGTGGTGCCTCTCTTACATCCGCGCTAATATATACTCTATTCTTTACTTCACCTGTAATATAAGGGTTAAAATGAAAGAATCCTCCCTCGTCAGTATTTCCAACTCCATGATGTTTCGAGAAAAAATCATCAGCAATGGGTGCGTACTCTTGATGCTTTTGAGCCAAAATATCCACTGGAACATTTGAGTCTTTAGTCAATGCATAATAATTACCTCTCTTACCAATAGCATTGAGACTTGGTAGCGCCTTTAAAAAAACTTTGGCCACGAGTGGGCTTACTTCTCCGCTTTGCACCAATCGATTTGTGTTTTTAGTGAGCAGTTTAAACCACCTTGTAACGTCGGCTTCAACCTTCTTGGCACGCGGTTCTGTTTGATAAGAGATGATATACTCTTTCATTCTTTTCCATAGCTTATCTAATAATTGAGTGCTTATTAATTTTTGTTGCTCAATTTCATCAATATGCATTGCGCCTAGAATCTTAATTTCTTCGATAAAATTCTTTGCTTTTTGTTCTACTGTATCGCCGTTCAAGTTTTGCCTCAATTGTTTGTATACATTATCAAATATTCTTCCAGCCATAGCTCCTGCTTTTTCTGATTCCTTACTGTCCACTTGAGTCCCTTCAACCAATGGACCAGTTTTGCCATTGTTTTTCCACACATCAAACGGCATTTCAGAACCATCGGCTTTTCTTATAAAAGCCTCGCGATTTTTACCATCTGGTGTTCGTATGAAAATAATTTGTTCTCCTTTTTTCAAATTATAATACTGCCCGTCTGGCGCTTTAAATCCTATGGTTTCCAAGACTCTGTTTACGATTCGGGCACGAGTTTGAAATAAATGCCAATCTGGTATGGCAGGTTTATCTATTGGCGACACCGTTAGTTTTGTGTCTATGGGCCGTGGAATGCCTGAATCTAGTTTCATACGTCTAGTGTGTTTTTAAATTCCTTAAAAAATTTCTTGGAAATTAATTTTGGTATTTCGTGGTTATTTAGCGTTTTGTTAGTTTAGTTAAATCTGGAGGCAAGGGTCTTTTTCCAGTTCTGGTGTTTCATCAGGCTGTCCAGGAATTGTAGGTTCTTTTTTCTGTCATAATTTTTGATTAAATCTGTTGATTATAGCTTAAAACAAGTCAAAATTCAATCAAAATCCGTTTTCGGAGCGACCGTGGAAGCGAGAAAACACCACTTTCCCCCCTATAAAAAATGAAATCGGATTTGTTCATTATAGAAAAGCGAAAGTGCGTTAGCTCGAAAAAATGGAAAGCATATTTCAGCTAACGGTGGCGCATATCTTACATTTTGCCACTTCCTTAAGAAATTAATTTAGTGTGGCAAAATGTGGCGAAGCCCTTGCAGATATCAGCTGTTGGATGACCCGAAGGGCGAGCGACCTTAGGAGCGAGAGTATTTTTGAAAAATTTATTCTTTAAAAAATCGTTTTTGGTGGTCTTTTTTAAATATTCAATTTGATTTTTTTTCGTTTCGATTTTTTTCAAGAGGGGGGCGGGGGGTGAATTGAAAAAATCGAAACACCTTGTTTTACTCCCACATCATATAATTGATGCGCTGAAGTATTTCTTCTTGAACTCTACTAAGTATTTCTTCTTGAGTTAATGCGTTTTCTGTTTTTAGATACTCCTCTAATAATTTTTTTTCATAGTCAGGTTTGAATTTACATATACAAGTATTTTGATCATAATTTGGAAAGTTTACTACTATTTCTCCATCAGTAAATGCATTCGTTTCTCCATTTTTTTCTCCGTTAGATATAAGATGTGCTAAAGAATCACACAAAATAATACTGTGATATCTATGTGGACCAAAGGGTATTTCTCTTCTTAAACCATTAAGAACTGTAAAAATTTGATTTGTCCAGCGTTCTTCATGTTTTGGAGTATTGGATGGTAATGTTCTTCTAAAAAATAAAACATAGTTGGGATCACATTCTTGGCCAGAATCATAGCGTGAAGTATTAATCAAATATTTTTTTTGTTCTTCTATATCTGGAACTGCTAATGAAAAAGAAGATACAAAATCCTCATCTTTACAAATTTTTTCCGCATTAAAAGATAGATCATCAATCTTTAATAGATCATTGAGAGATGGCTTATTATCTTCTTTTTCAAAATACTCAAAGCCCGGTATATTCATATATTTGTTTTAAAAGATTAAATCTCTTTATTATATCATATTCCCCCCCTCCTTGAGAATAGAAAAAAATCAAATTTCCTTATTTTTAAAGCCCACCAAAACAAATCAATTAATCAAATTTTTCAAAAATATTTCAGCTAACGTTCATGAATATCTGATGTTTTTCGCCGGTTTTATTGCACTTTCGACTATTTTAGTACAATATTTATTGTCTGTAACAACGTTCAGTTATCGCTATTCGGAGGCGAAAAATATGGGTGGAAGAAAATTGACAGTCCTTTAAATTTAAAAAGAGTCAATTTTCTGGAACCAGATATTCATTGTTATCAGATGTAATTTCCATGAGCTTCCACCGTTCTTCAAAGGGCAAAAAATTTATTCTCCACTGACTTCTGTTTCTTTGATTACGTCATACCTCAAATGAAGGTAAGAATCATTTAATGGCTTTGCTTCAACTAACTTCAATGCTTTAATATCCTTCAATTCAGCATTAGTGGATAAAGATTTTCCGGCTATTAAGGAAGGCGTTTCATTCCCACCAATCAAAGTTGGAGCGACAACAATCGAGATTTTATCAATTAACTTCTTTCGTAAAAAAATTGCATTCAAAGTTCCACCAGTTTGAATAGTTATGCTCTCAATCCCAAAGTCTTGTTTAAACCGCTTAAATAAGTCAACAAAATCGATCTCATTTTTATAGTAGATAATTTCAAGATTTGATTCATCTTTTCGTTTGAATGCTGGATGATCCTTATTTGTTGTAATCAAGAAAAATGTTTTGCTTTTACGAATGAAATTATCTACGCCAATATCATTGAGGTGTGGCTTATTATCAATAATTAAAAAGCTGACGGGCAATTTTTTTACATCATCCTTCTTCTCATTAGCTCCAACTTTCGCCTGTACTTTACCAGAATTAAGAGAATAGAGATCAGTTGTTTGTTCAATATCGTAGTATTGTTGCAAGCCTTCTTTAAGTCCACTAATCCGAGGAAAATCTTTATCCACGTCCATGTTATCTCCACCACCCGTTGATATTTTACCGTCAACAGAAGTCAACATAAATAAAGTTGTAGTTGGTCGATTTAGGTTCATACGTTTTAAATAAATTTTTGCCCTCCACCAAGCTCTCAAAAGCTCATGGAAATTATTTCTGATAACGTTCGCGTGTATGAGAAGTTTCGCCGACTTCCTTACTATTTTATCATAGAGGAGGCGAAATTTGGGTGAAAGAAAAAGTGCAACCTTTGAAAATTATTAACGCACTTTTTCTCGAACCTCATACACGCTGTTATCGGATGTAAACAATTTTTTCAATTTTTTTAGATTATTTATTATTTTGGGCATTTTATTCGTCGTAGTTTGCAAGTATTTCGTTTAACAGTGGAGGGAACGTAGGAATTATAAAAGAAAAATGGCCGTATTCTTCGGCTGTCACAACCTTAGCATTAAGTTGTTCTTTATACATCTGTACGTGAATTGGTTTTACCACAGGATCCGCTGTATCATAAAAAATAGTAGTACCATTCTTAATTTGCTTTCTTACAGAATCGTCGATCTCAAAATCGTAAAATTCATCGCTAGTAGAAAGTGGATCATTATCCTCTGCAGTGAACCTTGCAGGCGCAATAAGGATAAGTTTTTTTATCGCTATTTTTCCTTCGGAAATGTATCTTGTGACAGCCGCTCCTCCAGCACTTAGTCCAACAAGTGTTGTGTTCTCGTCAACGCCGATTTCGTCTATTACTTTTTTCCACTCGCTGTACGGCGCCTCCCACACTTTTGTAACTTGAGGAGCATGCACTTCATAATTTTTCTTTTCTAATTCCTTTTTCGTCCAGCCCATCCAATTGCCATCATTACTCGGATTACACGTTGGAATATCCAAAGGACGAACGCCGTCCTCAAAAAATTCTGGAAATCTTCCATACATTAGAATGACTTTATTTTTACGTAACTTGTCATTTGTCATAAGCGTTCGGTTTATTTCAAGAATAAAATGCCCAAAATTCAATTAAAGAAAAATTGAAAAAATTGTTTATTTCCGATAACGTTTCGGCATATAGGATGTTGTACGGGTGTATAATAGCCGACAGGCTACACCCGTGCAATATGGGCGAAACGACGAGGTACGAGGAGTGTAGCCGTATATGCCGTGTTATATGATGTTTTTGTGTGGCACGTCATTGAGATAAAACAATATTGCAATCAATGAAATGCCATCTGATATTTCTTTGCTTTCAACCAGTTCTTTGACTTTAGCAACAGAGAGCCAATGGATTTCATTAACTTCGTCTGTATCAAAGTCTACTTGCTTATATTCAGCAACTTCACCAACAACTACATGCGTTGTCTGATTTGACATGCCGTTTGAGGGATTGAATGAGTAGCGAAGTTTTAATGCCTTCGTTTTAAAACCTGTTTCCTCTAGCACTTCGCGCTCAGCAGCTTTTAGAATATCTTCTCCTTTATCAATTCCTCCAGCTGGTAATTCCCAGTCTATATTTTGAGTAGTGTAGCGAAGTGCCTTGATAAAGCACATTTCGCTTTTATCGTTGGTGAGTAAGACGACCACAGAATCATTGGGATAATCGAGGAAATGATACTTCTCTATGATTTTGCCGGAAGGCATTAAAACTCTATCTGCATAGAGATTAATCCATTGGCTCTCGTAGATTGTTTTTCGATCTAATCTTTTAGGTAACATATGTTTATTGTAGTAGTGTCACACAAAAATTTCATATAACGTTCCTGAATATCTGAAGTTTACTTGGAACGAAGTGGAAAGTAAATTTGGGTGGAGCGATAGCGGAACCAGATATTCAGTGTTAAGTGATGTAAATTATTTTTATTCCTTTAATTTGTAAGTGCTTAAATATCCTCCAAAGTTTTCTTTATTAGTTTTTTTTCCAAATACTGTGCCCATTGCAATGAGTCTTTTGTATTCTATAGTATCTTCGCAATTTTGTTCACTGAAACGGATATTATCAAGTGAAAAGCTTTCCTTTTTGTCAAAACTCAATTCAGGAAATGTCAGCGTCTTTTTTTGGTGCTTTCTCATTTTTAAAATATAGGAATTTTTACCGGTTCCATAAGAATCAACTTTTTTAATGGAAATAGTAAAATCGGCCCCCGATTTGCTCTGAAGGAATTTTTTTGCATCAATTATTTTATGTTCTCTATGGATACACAGCCTTGGGAAGTGCAAATTGTCTGGCCAAAAATCGTCGTCAGTTCTATCAATATTGATAATGGCTATTCCGTTTGTTTTTAAAATTCTAGACATTTCTTTAATCGCATTTATTTTATCGGCAAAAAAATGGAAAGCATTTGTAGAATAAATTAAGTCTACAGAATTACTTTTTATAGGGAGGTATTTGCAGGCATCTGTGTTAAATAGCTTTGGTATATCTTTATTTTTAGTCTGGATATTAAATTCATTTGCGACAATTAATGGATTTTTTAAAACTTCCTCATATCTTTTCTGATTAGCAAAAAAAATACTGTTTGGATTAGGTTTTGCACTATAAAAAACTCCAAATAAATTCATATGTACTTCGCTTTCTGAGAAAATATTGCTTAATTCCCATAAAGATCTTCCTACCCCGCAACCAATATCAACTATAGTTATTTCCTTATTCGTTTTAAGTTTTTTAGCTATTTCCTTTTTTAGATCGAAATCCAAAATAGACATTATTGTTTGTAATGATCTACTTAGACTCTTGTGACTTCTAATCTGTTCTTTATTCATATAGTTATAAAAATAATTTATTTCACTTAACGTTCATGAATATGCGATGTTTGCCGTAGCGAGGCGGAGGCAAATATGGGAGAAAGAAATTGCGCCTCCACTAAAAGTTAAGAAGCGCAATTTCTTGAACCGCATATTCATTGTTATACGCTGTTGCAAAAAGTCATTTACTCTGTTGGTTCGTATTCTTCCCAGCTTTTTAGCGCATCTTCTGCTTCTTGATAGTATTCATCTCCCAAACTCGCCTCTTGAACCATGTCTTTAAGCACATCTAGCTTTGTTTGAGCCCATTCTTTTGAGCCGGGCTTCATAGCTTTCAACATGAAATTGATATCGCCAAAATTAACTTCCTCTTCGGGGTCTATTCCAAACTTTGTATACAAAGCATCAAGGCGAGTTTGGAGCGCTTCGACACTTTCTTCTGCTTCAGGATTGAATCCTTGTTCTGGTGATTTCATAGTTTATTGGTTAAATAATTCAACTGACTGAATTATATCACAAGCTATACTCGACCGTTCCATCACAAGCGGTCAAATGACTTTTTGCAATGGCGTATAACTCGTTTTTATACGAAGTGTTGTCAGAAAGTTTACAAATATTGATTGTAATACGATGGTGTGGTATTGGTTGTTGTTACTTGGAGTTGTTTTTAGGTTATCAATTTTATTGTTAATTTGCAAAATTATGGAGGGTTGTGATGAGGAGTTGGGGTTGGTGGTGCGGGAGCTGAGGATTCGGGGGTATAGTCCGCGGACGGTGAAGAGTTATTGTTATGGTTTGCGGGAGTATTTTGCGTTTGTGGGGAGGGGTTTTGAGTTGTTGGATAATGGGCGGGTGCGCGAGTTTTTGTTGTTTTGTGAGGGGAAGGGGGTGTCGGCGCAGAGTAGGAATTTGTTTTTGAATGCGATTAAGTTTTATTATCGTGATGTTGTCGGCTGCGATGAGGTGGTGACGGCGCGGATGGCGAGGCGGGTTCATAAGTTGCCGGTGGTTTTGTCGAAGAGTGAGATTGAGAAGTTGTTGTCAGTGGTGGTGAACAGGAAGCATCGTTTGCTGTTGTCTTTGGCTTATGGAGCGGGGTTGAGGGTGAGTGAGGCGGTGGCTTTGCGGGTCGGGGATGTGGATCTGGCGGAGTTGACTTTGCATGTGAAGCAAGGGAAGGGGCGGAAGGATCGGATAAGTGTTTTGTCGGATAAGGTGGTAGATGAGTTGGGGGTTTTTATGGCGGGGAAGGCTTATAGTGATTTTGTTTTTGAGAGTGAGCGCGGGGGCGGGTTGACGACGCGGACGGCGCAGAAGATTTTTGAGGCGGCTTTGAGGAGGGCGGGCATCAGGAAAGATGCGACTTTTCACAGTTTGAGGCATAGTTTTGCGACGCATTTGCTGGAGGCGGGGGTGGATGTGAGGTATGTGCAGGAGCTTTTGGGGCATCACAGTATTAGGACGACGCAGCGTTATACGCAGGTGACGAATCCAAAGTTGAAAAGTATTAAGAGTCCGTTGTGAGATTGCTTCAATTGCTTCTCCCCTACCCTTCCCAGCCGAATTCGCCGAAGTGGATTTTTTGGTTGATGCTTTGGAGGGCGAGTTTTACTTCGGGGAGGATGTTGTCGGGGAGGTTTTCGAGGTCGTGCCATTTGAGTTCGTCGCATTTGTCGAGTTCCATGTTGGTGATTTCGCCGGTCCATTTTTCGGTGCGGAGGTAGATGTCGAAGTATTCTCGGGCGGGTGTGAGTCGGTGAGCGACATGGGCGACTTCAAGGTCTTCGGGGTTTACTTGGATCCCGGCTTCTTCGGCGGCTTCGCGAATGATGCATTGTTTGGTGGTTTCTCCCCCGTCGAGGCGGCCGGCAATTAGGCTGTAGTTGCCATCCTGATAGCCGGTGTTGAAGCGTCTGAGCAGTAAGACTTGGTCGTTTTGGGTCAGGGCAAGGTAGGCGGCGACATAGGGTTTGAATCTTTCTTTTTCGGACATGTGGGGGTGGGGGTTAGGAGGATTTAAAAGCGTTGACTTTGTGAGAGCTTTTCGATTAAGATCGGATTGAATCAATACGAAGAAGGATCCAAACGGTGTCGGTGCCTAAGGAGCCTTTTTCTTTTTGTGGGTTTTGTTGAATCTGATCTTGTTTTTGACGGATCGGGCGCTGAGGTAGTCGAAGTATTCGGAGCCAAGTTCTTTGTAGAGGGAGGAGGCGAATTTTCGGTTTGGGAAGAGGATTTTGGCGAATTTCTTTTTCTTGATGAGGTAGTCGACAACTTTTTTGTAGTCGCCGTCACCGGAGACGAGGACGATTTTATCAAATTGTTCTTCGATGAGGGTTTTCATGATTTCAAAGACGACGTCGGTGTCGACATTTCCCTTTTTTTGGCTGGTGGATTTTTCTTGATGTTCTTTGAATAGCACTATGAAGCCGGCTTTTTGTAGTGAGCTGTAGAGTTCTTGTTGTTCTTCGCTGACATATCCGAGAAAGTAGTAGGCTTCGCTGACGCGGTATTTGTCTTTGAGGTAGATGCGGAATTTGTTGAGGTCGATTTGCCAACGGGCTTCGCCGGTTCCGAGGTGTAGGTTTTGTCCGTCGATAAAGGCGATGTTTTTTCCTTTCATTGCTGAGGCTTTCAATTACTAATTCTTAATTCACTTTAGCGGATTGTGGGGAAGTTTTCAAAGGGGTTGTTGGATTGTGCGCACTATGCTCAAAAGACCTAATCTTTAGTATTAAGTCTTGGTGATGGTGGGCCCACTTGGATTTGAACCAAGGACCAATCGGTTATGAGCCGACTGCTCTAACCCCTGAGCTATGGGCCCGTGTTGTTTTTGAACGGTGGGATGATAGTAAATGTTTGGAGGATTGGCAATAATAAAAAAAAGAGCCGATCGCGAGGATGGCTCTTTGCTAGTGTTTTTTTGTGCCTTACCCTTTGGTTTGTAGGGCGTTGAGGGCTTGGGCGATGCGGGATTTTTTGCGGGCGGCGTTATTGGTGTGGATGATTTTCTTTTTAGCGGCGGTGTCGATGGTGGAGTAAACTTGTGGTAGGAATTCTGTGGCTTCTTTGAGTTTTCCTTCTTTGATGAAGGTGAGTTCTTTTTTCATTAGGGTCTTGAGTTTGCTTCGTAGAGGGAAGTTTCGGTCGCGTCTCTTGATGTTTTGGATCATGCGTTTCTTCGCAGATTTGATAATTGGCATGGAATATAATTGGTTATTCTTTGATTGATTTGCTCGGAGATTTTAGGCAAATGGTACCATTATGTCAAATGATATTGTTTTGGTGGTGATTGGGGCTGGTACTTTGGGGGTGGGAGGTGTTAAATTGAGGGTGAATGTTCTTAAAATTTTACTATGATTTCGACTTTGTTGTGGGGTAGTGATTCGCGGGATGTGGTGTTGGCTTCGGGTAGTCCGCGACGGCGGGAGATTTTGGAGGAGTTGGGTTTGGAGTTTACGGTGTTGCCGAGTCGGGATTTTGATGAGGTGGTCGGTGGAATGGAGGCGGGTGAGTTGGCGATGGTGAATGCGGAGGGGAAGGCGGCGGATGTGGCGCGGTTTTGTGCCGGTGAGGAGATTGTGGTGGGTGTGGATACGGTAGTGTGGTGTGGTGGCGAGATTTTGGGGAAGCCGAAAGATTCTGATGATGCGCGGAGGATTTTGACAAAGCTTGGAGGAAGTCGGCATGAGGTGGTTTCGGCGGTGGTGCTGATGGATTTGAAAAGCGGGAAGAGGGCTTCGGGAGTGGAGAGGACTGTGGTGGAGATGTCGAAGTTGAATGATTTTGAGTTGGAGATGTATTTGAAGTCGGGAGAGGGTGAGGATAAGGCGGGCGGTTATGCGATTCAGGGGCTGGGTAGTCTGTGGATTGATAAGATTGAGGGCGATTATTTCAATGTGGTGGGCTTGCCGGTGAGGTTGTTTTATCGGTTGATGAGGGAGTTGGGGTAGCGGAGTTAGTTGAGCCCCAGTCTGATTTTAATGATTTTTTTGAGGTCTTCGAGGTTTTTTTGTTCGTTGGCGGAGATGAAGACGGGTTTGTGGTGGGAGTATTTGTCTTTGAGGTCTTGGGGGTGGATTTTGGGCATGGGGAGGGCGTGTTTGCGGTTGTATTCTTCTTCGGAGATCCAGCCGAGGTCGAGGGCGGCGGTGGGGCCGGCGGGGACGAGTCCTTGGTATTCGATGACGGGGTCGAGGATTTTCTCTTCGAGGGCGGTGGGGTTGATGAGGTCGACTTTGTTGAAGACATAAATTTCGGGGGTGTCCCCTATTCCGAGCTGGGTGAGAATGGTTTCGACGACTTCGATTTTGGCTTCGATTTGGGGGTCGTTGATGTCGATGACATGCATGATGAGGTCGGCTTCGATGGTTTCGGCGAGGGTGGATTTGAAGGATTCGATGAGGAAGGGCGGCAGGTCACGAATGAAACCGATGGTATCGGCGATCAGGATTTCACTGCCGCCTTTCTGGTATTTGTAGTCGGTGTAGTCTTGGATTTCATTTTGGAGATAGAGTTTGCCGACGCGGGTGTCGAGGGTGGCGAAGAGTTGGTCGGCGACATAGGCTCCTTTGTTGGTGAGGGCGTTGAGGAGGGAGCTTTTGCCGGCGTTGGTGTAGCCGACGAGAGCGACGGTTTTGAGGTCTTGACGCCGGCGGCGCTGGCGGTGTCCCCCACGGATGTTTTGGTAGTGTTTGAGTTTGTCGCTGATGTTGATTTCTTGGCGTTGGAGGTGGCGTTTCATCATTTCGGTGTTGGATTCTCCTTGTCCGGAACGAAGTCCGACGGCTCCGGCTTGTCGGGAGAGTTCCATTCCCATGTTGAAGATGCGAGGGCCCATGTGCTTGATGGAGGCGAGTTCGATTTGGAGTTTGGCTTCGGTGCTTTTGGCGTGCTTATCGAAGATTTTGAGGATGAGGTCGACTCTATCCCAGATGTCGAGTTCGTTTTCGAGTTTCAGTTCGCGGAATTTTTCTTGGAGGTTGAAGATTTGGCGAGGTTTGAGGATGTTGTTGATGATGATGGAGGTGGCTCCGGTCTCGATAACTATGTCCTGGAGTTCTTTGATTTTTCCGGAGCCGATGTAGGTGCTGTATTCGGGGAGGTTGCGCTGTTGGATTACTTTTAATACGACGATGCCGCCGTAGGTGTTGATGAGGGCTTCGCTTTCGTTGAGGCGAATCTCAGCTTCTTCGGCAGTGGTTTCCGGTGGTAGTACCTCGATGAGGATGGCTTTTTTCTGTTCTTTCAAATAATTTAAAGTTAGAATTAGTCAACCTTATTATATTGGTGTTTCGGGCGTTTGTAACTATATTTTTATCGTATGTGGAATATGATTAGAAGAAATTACGGTCTTTGGGGAATGAGCGCGCTTTTGGTAGTAGCGCTTTTTAATCCGTGGTTTATGAAGTATGACTATGGAGCGGGTTTTCCGATGGTGATTTTGGCAGTGGGGTTTGTGGGGCTTTTGGTGCTTTTTGAATGGAAGACTAAGCGTAAGGTGGCGGTGTGGGAGACGGTGCTTTTGAGTTTATTTACTTTATTGGTGGGTTTGTCGTTTGCATTTTCGAGTGCTAAGAATTTGGGGTTTAGCGAGATGTTGATGTTTGCGTTGATGCCGATGTTTTATTTGATTCTGGCGCATAGTGATTTTCAGTGGTGGAAGAAGATGTTGCGGGTGTTGGTGGTTTTGTTGGTGGTGGCGGTGTTTTTTGGTTTTTTTCAGTATCTTTTGGGGGAGGATTTGCGGATGTCGGGGCCGTTTATGAATGTGTGGTCGCAGGTGAATGTCTGGCCGAATGCTTTGGCGATGTTTATTGTGATGCTGTGGCCGTTGATTTTGCTGCTGCCGAAGGGGCGATATGAGTGGACGGGGGTGGCGACTTTGGTGGGAATTGTATTGGCTGGGCTTTTTCTGACTTTTTCGCGCGGGGCGCTTTTGGTTTTGGGGTTGCAGTTGGGGTTGATGTTGATCTATTTCCGCCCCCGTATGGAGTGGAGTAGGGTGCGGATGGTGCTTTTGGCGGGGGCGGTGGCGGTGTTGATCAGCTTCTCGTTTACCTATTTGAAGGCGAGTAATGGAGATATTGTGGAGGTGGGCGAGAGAATTACTTTTAATGATCCGGCGAGCGTGGAGTCGCGTAATGAGCGGGTGGATTTTTGGCTGAAGGCGGGCGAGATGACTTTGGAGAAGCCGCTTTTGGGGTATGGGCCGTTTAGTTTTAGGCAGGTTTATGCTGGTAAGCAGGAGGTGCTTTTGGCGAGTGCCGATCATCCGCATAATTTCTTTTTGAAGATTGGGGCGGAGTATGGATTGGTGGCGTTATTGGTATTTTTAGGTTGGGGGGTTGTTTGGCTGTGGAGTTTTAAAAAATTTGATGCTTTGAATCGTGTTGATAGTGATCGGGTTATGTTGATTGGAATGGGAATATTGGGAGCGGTGTCTCATAGTATGATTGATTATAATTTCAATTTTGTGGTGAGTTTTGTAGTGTTTTGGTTTTTGTTGGCGGTGGTTAGAAGTATTTTCCGGCAGTCGGCTAACGATCAGGAGAGTGGCCTGTGGAGCTCTGAGAGAGCTTGGACGCCGTTGCTGGTATGCGGAGCTCTGTTGGTGATGGTTGTGGCTGAGGGGGCTGTGATGTTGGCGAGAGATAAGGTGTCAGATATGGGGGATGTTTCAAAGCTACAGTATCCACGGGGCGAGTTTTTGAAGATTGCCAAGCTGGCTGATGCGGAGGGCGACTTTCCGTTGATGAAGGAGGCGGTGGATGAGCATTTGAAGCTGAACAGCGTAGATAGTGAGGGTTATTATTGGCTGGGCCGTTATTATTGTGCGGATGAAAACGAATTTTTTGATGTGAGGTTGTGTCTTAATAATTATGAGAGGGCTTTGGAGCTCAATCCGTTAAATGATTTAACTTATTATGCCGATTACTTGGGGGTGTTTGTTGAGAAGAACATCCGGGGAGTTTCGGATGATATGGTGGAGCGAAGTTATGATATTTTGATGAATTATTATGATGCGGTGCAGATGAATGTGCACTTCACTGGATATACGGATAATGTGGAGGAGGCGGTGCGTCTGGGGGATATTTTATTGGAGTTGGTGGTGGATGATGAGAAAAAAAATAGGATATTAGTCGGGCAAGATGAGATGCTTGAAAAGGCTTACTCTCTGCGTTCCGGAGTGCGATAGATTGTGGAGAATGTGCTCAATGTTATTTTTTTTGAAAAAAAGGTATTTGTTTTTTTCACTTTTTATGTTATACTGTGTTTGTTGTTAAGTTGTTCTTTAAAAATTATTTCTTCTTCCGAGCCGACTGGATCTTGAGCTTCGGTTCAGGTTCAGTCGATCTCTGAAGAAGTCGGTTTGAGTCTCTTTCCCATTTTGGGATCGGGGTTTTACTTCATTCCGTCCTTGTGACGGTGGATGATTGTCTTCTCCTTCGGGTTTTGCCTTCGTCCGAGTTGCTTCGGTTTCGGGTTTGTCAGACTTCTATCTTCTTTCTTCTTTGATTTATAAAAAGCCTCCTTGTTTTCTTGGAGGCTTTTTTGTGTCTGGATTTGTGCTATGGGCTGTTTTGAAAATTATTCTTTTATATATTCCAGTGTCAGTCCGGTTTTGACGGCAAGCCTTTTGACGGCGCTTTTTCCTTGCTGCATGATTTCAACGAATCGTTTGTCTTCGTATCCGGAGCTGCCGACGGTGAGGGCAACTTGTTTTTCAGGGATGTCCTTGAGTCGGTTGTGGCATGGTAGATAGAATTGTTTGTTGTCCCCTACTCTTAACACGCGACTTTCACCTACTTTGAAGTCGATTTCTTCGGGTAGTATATTAGTTTTGATATTGCCGAAGGAGTCGATCCAGCATACTTTGTGTGGCATTTTAGGCATTGCGGAGAAGGTTTCGGTGATGGGAAGGTCTTTGCCGGCCATGATGGCAGCAGCTAAACGCGGAAGATAGTCTAAGCTGCGGAATTGGGTGTTAATAATTCGCTCCTGCACATCTTCGGGAAGCCCCATATGAGGTACAACGGATGGGATATCGTAAACATTTACTACGATGTCGTGTTTGAGAACTTTTTGTAAGAGGCTAAGGGTATAGCCGTCGATAGTTGTGAAAATATCAAGAACACCAAGCTTGAAATGTCCGAAAGGTGTCCCGTTTTCCCATTTTATTTTCGCTTTACCGTGGCGAGGGGCAACATTGGCCAAGATAACGCCGGGTTGTCCATCGTAGGCATCGACAATGTCAACCAAATTGATCGCGGCTTCGACATCATTGGAAACTCCGACGAAATTAACATTACTGCTGGGAAAATAGCTGGCTACACGAGCTTTTAGGCGACCTTGGGTGTTGAAGTCCTGACAATCGGAGATATAGGTTATCGGGTATATATAATCTTTGACTATATCGCTCATTGTTATGGGAGTTAATTAATTGGGTTTTTATATTAGGCAAAAGGCGGGTGGTTGTAAACTGTAATATCGTTGTTTGAGAACTGTGGTTAATTGTTGTTTCTTTTCGGTTTTATGTTGACTTATTTGGCGAATAAGTCTTAATATTGTTGTCTACTTAACACTCTTTGAATATGTTTAAAAAATTATTAAGCGGCTTGGGATTAATGTCGATACTGGTAATGTCTTTTCCTGCTATCGAAGTGGCGCAGGCTGTCGGTGAATTTGAATTGGTCAGTTTTACGGTAACGGATAGTAATGAGGATGGCACTTTTGATCCGGCGCCGAGTGCTGGAAATGAGACCTTGAAGATGGAATATGAGCTTTCGGAGCCGGCAGATAATTTGAAGCTGGAGATAAGCAATTCCGCTGGAACTGTTATCTATGTACAAAATGTGTCTTCGAGCTCTCAACTTACGACTGGTAGTTTTCAGTGGACTGGCATCTTTGAGACGAGAATAGTGACACCGGGTAACTATCAGGTGCGTCTAAATGCTAATAAGCTAGGAGAGGATTCGATTAATGAGATCCGAAGCTTCTCGGTGGTATATCCAAACTTAGGTAAAGGCCTTATTAGTGATTTTAGACTTTCCAAAGAGGTTTTTGATCCGTCTTTCAGTGATGTGGAGATTGCTTTTACTAATACTGCGAGCTCAAATGTGCTATTGGAGGTGTTGGATTCCAATAACTTTGTGATCAAATCGTTTAATAATTATAAACACACTTTGTATCAATCTGGTGCGGAGCACAAAGTGTTATGGGATGGTACTAATGATTCTAATTCTAAGGTGGTAAATGGTGATTATACTGTGCGGGTGACTACTCGTAATGAATTTGGGGCGGTTGTTTCTACTAAACCGGTAGAGGTGGACCGTACTCTGGAGAATTTGCCTGATAATAACGATCACATTTACCGAATCAAATTTACGCCTTCGACAACCTTTGAACCTGGTGATGATGACGACATGACCATTGGGTTTACGGTACAAGAAGATCTTGATGAGTTGGAGATTGTGGCGGTGCGAGGCTCTGATGAATTTTTGATTGAAGAGTTTGATGAGTTGTATCGTAATGAGGAAATCGAGATAAGTTGGGATGGTACTGAGGATAACGATGGGTATGATTATTTGGATGAAGGAAATTGGGTGATTGAGTTTCGAAGTACGAATGGTACGGAGGATCTTGTTGCAGGAAAGGTAATAAGACTGAAATATGAACAGCCGGAAATTGATGATTTCTTCCTGTCTAAAAAGGAGATTGATAACGAGCTGGGAGAGTTTACTAGCATTGTTTTCCGGGTTGATGCAGATGCGATGGTGGATTTGGTGGTGCTGAGAGATGGAGATGAAGATGATTTTATCGAGGAGGATTTTGAGGTGGAAGGGAATTTGTGGTATGCGGTGGATTGGGATGGAGGAAGCTATGATTATCGAGATAGAATCGAGATAAAAATTGTGGCGAGAAATATTGTGAATGAGAATGTGCAATCGACGGCTTCGACAACTTTAAAACTGGAAGAAATCAAGGAGAGCACCCGGAAGGCTAATGTAGTGAATGATTTTATGTCGCCAGTGATCATGGATACAAATGACAATGATGATTTTGTCTTAAACTATGACATTGATAATGATGCGATAGTGACAATTACAATTCATAAGGGCCAAAACGGTACTGGTACTTCGGTGATTGAGCTGATTACCAGACAACAACAAGATAGTGGGTTTAATGAGGTTACTTGGAACGGTGAAAAGTCCGGAGGAGGGCGTCTTGCCAAGGGAATATACAGTTATAAGATAGTTTCTCGTGTCGATAGTACGGATACTGCGATTGGAGTTTTTGTGGTCGGTGATACCGGTGGTTCAAGTTCAGGCGGCACAGGGGGCAGTAGCGGCGGCCAAGGCAGCGTGAATCCTAATGTTACGGTGAACGGTTCCAGCGTTGGTGGTGGTAGCGGTACTTGTGGCGGATTTAGCGATGTACCAAGTACTTCAAGTCAGTGCGAAGCGATAAAGTGGGCTAAGGACAATGGCATAATTCAAGGGTACAGTGATGGAACATTCAGATCTTATGCACCGATAAATAGAGTGGAAACGCTGAAAGTGATTTTCACAACGGCAAAATTGGGATTATCAAGCTTTACAGTCGGTAACCTTGGGTTTTCAGATGTGCAAGAAGGGGCGTGGTATATGCCCTATCTAGCTACTGGTATCAATATGGGAGTGTTCAATGGTGATGGTGGGGGTGCTGGTACTGCCAGGCCGGATGCAACTGTTAATCGGGCAGAGCTCTTGAAGTTGGTTTTTGAAACTTCTCGAGTAAGGGGAAAGGATAGCGTTGGAAATTGTTTTGGAAATTACTGGGATGTGGAGGCGTCACAATGGTTTTCCGCTTATGCATGTAAGGCTTATTCTTATCAGCTGTTTAATCAGGCTCAGCTTAATCCAAACTTCTTAAGCACAAGAGGAGAGGTCATCGAGATACTGCATAAGTTGGCATTATTGAATAGAATGTAATTTGGTATTGACATTATCTTTGTTAGATATATAATTCCTTCTCGCATTAAATAAATGCGAACAGAACATAACACTACGTACGATCTATTTTTCATAGGAATGAGGGGAAAAACTCGTCGGGCAACCGATGGGTTTTTCTTTTGCTGGAGGGTCTTTGCCTTGGGCAGCGTGATAAAAAAATTGCCATATGCTGACTGTTTGCGTAAAGTTGTTTTATGTTAATTTTGTAATCTTTTTGTTATATGGAGAAGTATGACTTGATCATTATTGGAGCTGGATGTAGTGGGCTTTCAGCGGCTATGTACGGTACGAGATTGGGACTTAAGACTTTAACTTTGGGGGAATTGCCGGGAGGACTGATAACGACAACTCATTTGGTGGAAAATTGGCCGGGAGTGAAGTCGATTTCTGGACCGGATCTGGCTATGTCTCTGTATGATCATGCGCAGTCGGCGGGAGCAGAGATTAAGAGCGAGAAGGTGTCTGATATAAAAAATTTGTCAGATGGTGATAATCTATTGTTTGAGGTAACAACAGGTGGAAATGTTTATCAGTCTAAAACCGTTTTGATAGCAACTGGGACGGAGCATAAGAAGCTGGGAGTGAAGGGAGAAAAGGAGTTTGAGCACAAGGGTGTTTCATTCTGTGCCTTGTGTGATGGTGCCTTTTTTAAGGGAAAAGTTGTTGGAGTTGTCGGTGGTGGGGATAGTGCAGCGAAAGAGGCTTTGTTTTTGAGCGAGCACGCGGAGAAGGTATTTTTGATCGTGAGAAAAGATATTCTGAGAGCGGAGCCGATAAATATTGATAGAATCAAGGCAAACGGTAAGATTGAGATCGTTTATAATACTGAAGTCGAGGAGGTTTTTGGTGGTGAGAAAATGGAGGGTATCGTAGTTAAGGGAAGTGGAGAAAAGATTATGATGGATGGTATCTTTGTGGCTATTGGTCATACTGCACAGACGGGACTGGCAAAAAATCTCGGTGTAGCATTAAATGCTCGTGAGGAAATTATGATCGACCGAAAATCGGCAACTAATGTGAAGGGGGTGTTTGCCGCGGGAGACTGCTGTGATACTGAGTTCAAGCAGGCAATCACTGGTTCGGCGGAAGCGGTTACGGCATCTTATTTTGCCTATTTGACAGTAAACTAAGCCTTAAGTACTTGAATATCTTTTGCTTTTATTCGGAAAGGTATTCGAGTAATAGTCTAACTCCATGCCCAGTTGCGCCGATTGTTTGGTAGGGTTGGGGGTCTTTAGTGAAGGCTGTTCCGGCGATGTCCATGTGGCACCAAGGCGTTTCGTTGACAAAATACTCGATAAATCCGGCAGCTTTGATTGTGCCGGCGTAGCGTCCGGTATCAATGTCAAAATTGCGGAGATCGGCAACTTTACTCTCCATTTTCTTCACATAATGTTTTGGCATTGGGAAAGACCAGACATTTTCATCAACTTTTTCTCCTAGTCTCTGAAGTTTAACTTGGATGGAGGAATCATTGCCCATAATTCCGGTATAACGGTCCCCTAGTGCAGCGACGACAGCACCAGTCAGGGTGGCCATGGTGAAAATTTGGGTCGGTTTGTATTTGTGAGCGTGGGTGACAGCATCAGCGAGCAGTAGTCTTCCCTCGGCATCGGTATTTGTGATCTCTACTGTTTTCCCACTAAGCATCGTAATTATGTCTGATGGACGATAGGCTTTGCCACTGATGAGATTTTCGGCAAGTGGCATGATCCCGACAACATTCTTCTTGATATTGAATTTTTTTAGTGCCGTGAAAACCCCCATTACAGTGGCAGCGCCAGCCATGTCGTAGTGCATGGTTTCAATAAAGTTTGTTGGCTTTAGGTTGTATCCTCCGGTATCGAATAAAACTCCTTTGCCGACTAGGGCTATTGGTTTTTCATCTGCCTTTCCGCCTTTATACTCCAAAACTAGGCATCGTGGTTCGGATTCGGCACCTTGGTTGACCGCTAGCAATCCGCCCCACCCCTCTTGCCGAAGCTGTGATTCGCCAATAATGGAGAATTTGTAACCGTTTTCTTTGGCAATTGCTTTGGCAGTATCGGTGAAATAGTCCATGTCCACAAGATTTGAGGGTTGGTTGACTAGATCCTTCACGACACTTACAGAATTTGAAATAACGGTAGCCTTTTCAAAATTAGCATACAATTTTTCTTGTGATAGCCATTTTTCGCCAGTATCAAAGGTCAAGCTTGACGGTAGTTCGTCGGTGTGAGCAGAGGTCTTTGAGGCGCTTTTGAGTTTATCAATTTTATAGGTGTTGAGCATCATTCCGGTGAAGAATGGCAAGGTGAATGGTTCTTGTTTGTCCTCGAGTATTATTCGGACTTCCTTGTTTTTACAGTCGCGTAAAATCGCTCCGATATATCCGCCAGTATGTAAAGCGTGCACATCATTAAAGTCAGCCGCAGATCCAAGTCCAATAAAGACTACTTTAGCTTTGACATCATCAGCACTGATATAGCTTACGGCCTGCTCCCCTATTTCGCCCGAAAAATCCCCCGATTCCAGAAGCATGTGGAATTGCTCACCGATTGATTTGGGGTAATTTTTATGAGATTTGGCCTTTAGTGTTTCTTTAAAAACTGGGATTATTGTGATTCCTGAAATGCTTTTTTGAGAACTTTTTGCTGAATTGGTCTCCATGAAAAATGAAATTTATTGAGTATGTTTCAAATATAACAAATAGTCGTGAGAACCGTAAATAGAAGCATGAAGGTTGTATTGCTGGCTTAGAGGGTTTCTTGTCTGACGATGGATTCGCCCTTTTCAATCAGCCTTTTGTCGTTGTCGAAAGTAAGCTTTTCAAGAGCCTTTTCGTAAGGGAGCCAGATAAATTTTTGGTGTTCGTGAGATATGACAACATCTCTTTCTTTGGTGACGGCTAAAAAGTAAATAACCTGTTTGTGAGACATTTTGCCTTGTCGTCTGTAGCGGTAAGCAACTTGCTCTTTAAAATCTTCGATGAAGGTGAGGTCGGTAATTCCGGTCTCTTCTTCGGTTTCACGGATGGCGGTGTGGTGCTCGGATTCATCGATAGTCTCGACATGGCCTTTTATGAAGGAGTAATGTCCTTGCGGGTATTGTAAGAGCAGATATTGTCGTTCCATATCGTCATCGACATGAAAGAGAATAATTCCGCATGATTTTTCATCAAAAGTCATAACTATTGCTTGTTATTCCATTGTAATTTTTCCAGGGCATTTTCGGCAGCGGAGTTCTCGGCTTTTTGTTTACTGGAACCTTTACCTTGCGCTATGAGATTGTCTTTGATGTAGACTCCCATGGTGAAAATTTTGTCGTGGTCGGGTCCCTCTTGCTTGATTAGCTCGTAGTATGGAGTGAAGTTCTCCCTTTCTTGCGATAATTCTTGCAAGTGGGACTTGGCGTCAATATGTAGTCCTTCAGAGATAATATTATCGAGCTGGGTTAAAATGAATGTCTGGATCATTTTTTCAGCCGCTTCGTAGCCTTCATCGAGGTAGACAGCTCCAATTAGGGCTTCCATGGTGTTTGCCAGGATGTAGCTTTTTTCTCGACCTCCGGAGCGTTCTTCTCCGCGGCTAAGGAAAAGGTATTCACCGATGCCCAATTCTCGTGCCACTTGTGCTAGGTGTTTTCCCTTTACGAGTGCGGATCGATAGGCGGTCATATCTCCTTCATTGTGGTGAGGATATTGAGTGAAGAGATGTTTTGTGGAGACGAGTTCCAAGACGGCATCACCAAGGAATTCTAGGCGTTCATTGTTGGCAAGCTCGCCAGTTTTGTACTCGTTTACATAGGATTTATGAATGAATGCCTGATTGATACGATCGAGGTTTGAGAATTTGAGGTTCAATCTTTTTTCCAATTGTGTGAAGTCGCGTTGGATCATTTTTTTGAATTAGCTACTGAACTTAGGACACCGTTGATAAATTTGGAACTGTTTTCGTCGCCGAATTCTTTGGCGAGCTCGATGCATTCGTTGATGGAGACAATATCAGGTATTTCCTCGGAAAAGAGTATTTCGTAGATACCGAGCTCGAGAATTGCTCGGTCGATGCGAGGTAATTTTTCAAAAGGCCATTCGGGTGCATAGCGTTCGATATTTTTGATGATTTCGTCTTTGTTTTTTAGTAAGCCTTCCAGTGTGCTATAAGCAAAATCGCGCTCCGTTACTTTGGGCGCGAATTCATCGAGGATGTTATTCAGGGTGTCTTGGGCAACGGACTCACGAAATTCAACGGAAAAGATAGTTTTTATCAAACATTGACGCACTAGGTGGCGATAACTGGCCATAGAATTAAGCTTTTATTGTGGTGATCTTTTCAGCTTTTTTATTCATGTCGATTACTTGTCTTCCACGGTAGGTTCCGCATTTGGTACAAGTGTTGTGGTTCAATTTTTTTGCTCCGCAGTTGTCGCAATCAGTGAGCGAAACTATTGCAGTAAGTTGTTTTAGTTTGCGAGTTTTGAATGCTCCGTAGCGTTGTTTGGTGACGCGCTTGGTGGTCTTTTTCTTTGGTACTGGATGCTTTGACATGGCTAAATTAAATTAATTCTTTGAGTTGAGAGAAAGGGTTGTTGGTGACTTCTATCTGTTGGCAATCACAGTCTTTTTGATTTCTGTCGTTGCCACACTGGTCACAGATCCCTTTACAGCTGTTAGAGCATACTAGAAAAGTTGGGAAATGCAAGATTATTTCTTGGCGAAGCATTTCGGAAATATCAATCTGTTGGTGCTTCAAGTCGACGAGATAAAAATCATTGGGGTCGTCAAGATCTTGAGGTTCTTTAATATAAAATTGTCTTTCGGCGTGCTCAATTTTGATCGGCAAGGTGAATTCTTGAAGACAACGGCTGCAAGATGGGAAAACAATTGTGGTTTCGAAGTCGCGGATGATGACATTGAGGCTTTTTTCAATACGCATGATGTCGAGCTTCCCGTCTAGGGTGGTTTGGGTGTCGAAATCTTCGTAGAGGCTTGGCTCACTGAAGGAATAGCTGATTGATGTGCCTAAAAGTCTATCGAGTAGTTCGCCGATGTCGAATTTTAAGTTGGGAACGGTTTGGGTTTTGTTCATGCAGGATTTAGTCGTTTTGGGCTGTTAGAAATCTGAGAACAAAGGTGAAGAGGTTGAAGATGTCCAAGAAGAGATGTAAGGCGGCGTCGATGTAGGCGTTAGCGGGGTAATTTTTGAGGTTTTGAAAGTCGAAGGCGGTGAATAAACTGAAGAGAATTATTCCAGCTCCGGAAAATACGAGCTCGAAGGTACTCCCCCATGGGATGAAGATTCCAAGAACTGAGATGATGATCATGCCGATAAGTGTCGGCATCAAAAATAATCGGAATCCGGAAAGGTCGGCTTTGGTGGTAGCTCCCCAGATGGCGGTACCGGTAAAGGTCATTCCGCTGATGAGTAGAGCTTTGGTAAGCATTCCAGCTCCAGCCGGATTGCTGAGGACAACAGCTAAAAGCGGGCTGAGTGTCACACCTGTGAGGAAGGCGAATAGAAAGAAGAGTAGTTTGTTGATTCCTTCTTTTTGACTCCAGATTCTTGAGGTGAAGACTAGGATTAGTTCAACGGCGAAAAGTCCGTAGATGACCGCCGGTGTTGCTGCCAAAAATGCCATAAAGTAGTTTAATGAGACCCAGGCGCCGAGGCCGGAAGCCAGGATGGCGAGGGCAAAGAAAAATATTACCTTGGATGCAAATCCGGAAGCCATTGCTTGGGATTTTAGTGTTGTGGTGTTTTGCATGATTGTGAAATTTTTATTGATCTATTTCGAGTGACGATATTAGCATGCTTGGATTTGGTAGGTAAAGGGCTTATATTGAAGTTTGTATTGGTGGTATTTGTGTTTACTATTAGAATGCTGGTATATGAATAATTTAGTTTGGAAGGAAATATCGGCGGAGGCCTTGAGGGCGAATATGGGGGCTTTGAGGAAAATGATCGGCAGCGAGCGGATTTTGTGTCCGTGCGTGAAATCGGATGCTTATGGGCATGGGCTGGTCGAGGCGGGTCGGTGTTTTGTGGAGGCGGGGGCGGATTGGCTGAGTGTGAATTCTTTGGATGAGGCCAAGCGGCTTCGGGAAGGCGGGATTGAGGTGCCGGTTTATATTATGGGGTATGTTTTGCTTGAAGAGCTGGCGGAGTTGGTGGAGATGAAGGATGTGCGGGTAATTGTTTATAATCGTGAGACGGTGGAGGTGCTGGGAAAATTGGGGAAGGAGGTAAAGATACATTTGAAATTGGAAACTGGGAATAATCGGCAGGGGTTGGCGGATGATAAGTTGGTGGAGTTGGTGGAGGCGGTGAAACAATATCGCAATATTGAGATTGAGGGGATGGCGACGCATTTTGCGAATATTGAGGATACGACGGATCATAGTTATGCCGAGGAGCAGCTGCAAGAATTTCGTAGGTTGATTGCTTTGATTGAAGATCGATGTGGGGTGGTGCCTAAAATAAGGCATTGTGCGAATTCGGCGGCGACACTTTTGTTTGATGAGACGCGTTTTGAGATGGTGCGTCCAGGGATTATCAGCTATGGGCTGTGGCCATCGAAGGAGACTTATGCCTCATATTTGGCGAGTGGGGCCAAGGAGTTTTGGGCGCGGCCGGCGTTTAGTTGGAAGACGCGCGTAGCGCAGGTGAAGGATGTCCCGGCCGCGCAGTTCGTCGGTTATGGGTGTACTTATCGCACTTCCAGAAAGACTACTTTGGCGATTTTGCCGGTGGGTTATTATGATGGTTATGATCGAGGTGTGAAGGGGGCGCATGTGTTGATTCATGGTAAGAGAGCGGCGGTTGTGGGGAGAATATGTATGAATATGATTATGGTTGATGTTACGGATATTGAGGGTGTGGCGGTGGAGGATGAGGTGGTTTTGATCGGACAATCCGGGGGTGAGTTGATTTCGGTTGAGGAGTTTGCGGGATGGGCGGGGACGATTAATTATGAGGTTACGACTAGAATTGGTGGGAAGCTGGTTGTGAAGTAGAGTGTGTTTAATTAAATACTTATTTTTAAAACAAATATGAAAAAGGTAGTAGCGGTTATTTACGGCGGGCAGAGTCAGGAACATGATATTTCGTTGATGTCGGCGCAGACAATTTTGAGCAATTTCGATAAAACGGCAAATGAGGTGGTGGAGATTTTGATTACCAAGGATGGAAGCTGGAAAATTAGGGATAATGACGGTGGTGGGGAGTTTAAGGATGATGTTGTGCTGGCTTTAAATAAGAGTTCGGAGCTTATGGTGATGGATGGTGAAACGATTAAGATGAGGAAAAGGATAGATGTGGCCTTGCCTGTCTTGCACGGTACTTTTGGGGAGGATGGTCGGCTTCAGGGAATGTTGGAAATGGCGGGCATTAGATATGTGGGATGTGGTGTGGCGAGTTCTGCGATTTGTATGGATAAGGATTTTTGTAAAAAGATCTGTGATTCTGCCGGTATTGAGGTGGTTCCATGGATGGTGGTGAAAAAAGGAGAAGAATATGATCTGAAAAATGTTGCGGATGTTATTAGTTTTCCGTGTTTTGTGAAACCGGCGAATTTGGGTTCTTCAGTGGGAATAACAAAGGTGAAAACTTTTGAGGAACTTCAGGGGGCGATTGAAAACGCTTGGAATTATGATGATAAGGTTTTGGTTGAGAAGGGTTTTTCGGTGAGGGAGCTGGAGTGTGCCGTGTTTGAGGGAGATAATTTTATGGTGTCGGATGTGGGGGAAATCATTCCTGGGGGTGAGTTTTATGATTTGTCGGATAAGTATTACGATGGAAAATCCAAGACGGTGATTCCGGCAGAGATTGATGAGGCTTGCCGAGATAAGATCAGAGGTTTGACTGAGAAAATATATAAATTGCTGGATTGCAGGGGGCTGGCGAGGGTGGATTTCTTTTTGGATAAGGCTTCAGGGAGGGTTTATTTCAATGAGATAAATACCCTGCCGGGGTTTACAGAGCACAGCATGTATCCGCTTTTAATGAATGATTCCGGTGTTACTCTATCGAGATTGATCAAAGAATTGATTTCGCAATCTGAGCATTGATTTTTTCGCGTTGATTGCTTTATATTTTGTGGGCTTTTCTACTAATTTTTTCTGATGCGATTGTTTCGTGGTTTAAAAAAACGGGCTACTGATGCGCATTATCTGGTTCTGGATATTGGAACTGATAGTGTGAAAGCGTTGGTGTGCCTGGTTGACGGCAAGAGGGTGCGGGTTTTGGGCGCGGGGACAAAGCGACAAAAGGTCGGTGATATGGATCATGGTGTGGTGACTGATTTGGCTGCGGTGATTGACAATTGTCATGCGGCGATTAAGTATGCCGAAAATATGGCGGGGATTCATACTCATCGTATGATTATGGGAATTTCTGGAGAATCGGTGAAGGGGGCGACGACGAATATTTCTTATATGAGAAGTGATGAGACCAGTAAAATTGATTTGGCGGAGCTGAAAAATATTGTGCACAAGGTGCAGTGGAGGGCTTTCGAGCGTGTGCGGGCGCAGTTGGCTGAGGAGACTGGTTATAATGAGATTGATGTGAAGCTGATTGCGGCTGATATTGTGGATGTTAAAATTGATGGATATCGGCTTAAAAACCCGATTGGTTTTCAGGGAAAAGAGGTTTCGCTGAGTGTTTTTAATGCTTTTGCGCCATTGGTTCATTATGGTGCTTTACAGACGATTGCGGCGGAGATTGATAAGGAGCTTTTGGCAATTACCTCGGAGCCTTATGCTTTGTCTCGTTGTCTGGAAGGAGGAAATCACGAGGAGGATACCGATGCGGTTTTTGTCGATGTGGGTGGTGGAATTACTGATGTGGTCGTGGTGAAGGACGGCGTTTTGAAAGGGACTAAAATGTTTACGGTGGGCGGGCAGACCTTTACAAAAAGGTTGTCTCAAAGTCTAAATATCTCCTTTGGAGAGGCTGATGAGATTAAGCTGGCTTATAGCAATGATATTCTGGAGAGGCAGTCCCGCAAAATCGTTCAAGAGGCCATGAAGCTTGATGCGGATGTATGGCTTTCTGGTATGGCTTTGACTCTTGAAGAGTTTGATAATATGGATGTTTTGCCTCCGCGAATAATTCTTTCGGGGCGGGCTGCGAATCTTCCGGAGCTGAGGCTGTCGCTTGAAAGTCGTGAGTGGGTGCAGTCGTTGCCATTTGTAAAAAAACCACAGATTAGTTTTTTCAGTCCGAAAATGGTTCCAAAATTGATAGATGATACGAAGACTTTGAATGATCACGGATATGCGATGGCTATGGGCTTGGCAGTTTTAGGAATGGGGTTGGTCAGTGAAGATCAGGTGTTATCGAAGGTGTTGAAAAAAGTGGTGCGCTTGATGAATGTTTAGAGGACTGTTTCAGGGGGTGTTTGCGGTTTTGTAAATCAACAAGTTGAATGGCGGAAAAAAAAACAAATAAGAAAATTAAAAAAAGAGAGAATGAGGATGTGGACTCACCTGTTCTTGATGATACCGTCGATGAGAATGAAGTAGTTGAAACCGATTTAGAGGAAAGTATGGACGGTAAATCGCTGTTGCTTGATAAGAAGCGAGTTTTATATTTGGAAATTGATGATGAGGTGATTGATATCTATCATCGAATAATGATATCTCGTCATAAATTTGTTTATCTGGTGGTGCCACAGAGAGCAATTCTTTTTCAGAGTTTGATTAATTTGAAGATTCTGAAGAAAAAGACGGAGGATGACGGAAAGGAAATATTCCTGATAAGTAATGATGAAAAGGGCGTAAATCTGGCACATAAAGCCGGTATTCCCGTCTATGAAAAAGAGGATGAACAGGGGGTCACGAGATTATTTTCAAGCGTGACCGAGGATGATCAGATGAAGATTACTCCTATGAGGGCGACGGTGAATAGTGTTGAGGAGGAGGCTCCAACGCGGCTTTCGGAAAGAAAGATGTCGATTGCGCAGCTTCTGAATAAAAGTGCTAATTTGGATGACAGGTTGAACAGCTCCGACGCAGTAGCTACTGCAGAGAAAAAAACAAAGAAGATTAAAAGTAATGTGCGGGTAGTGATTCCGAACCGGAGATCTTTAATGGCGCTTATTGTGACGAGTGTCTTAGTTTTATTGGTGATCGTTTATATCGCTTTGCCGGGGGCGACGATTTATTTGACTCCGGCAGCAAGCGTGCTGGATACATCAATTAATATTACGCTGGCAGAGGCTCAAAGGAATAGCTCGGAGTTGCGGACAAATCCCGATAATATGATTGCGAGTTATAGAATCAAGAGTACCAGTAGTCAGAGTTTGACTTATACCGCTACCGGTAAAAGGTTTTCGGATCGTGGGGCAAATCCCAAAGGAACCATCTCGATTGTCAATACAACGACAAGTCCGTGGCCTTTGATCGCAAATACTCGTTTTCAGACTGATGAAGGGATTGTCTTTAGGATTTCACAGGGGGTGACGGTGCCGGCGGCTGGGTTGAATGGGCCTGGGAAGCTGGATGTAAGTGTGGAGGCGGATGAGGTCGATGCCAGCGGTCAGGTGGTGGGAGAAAGAGGAAATATTGGGCCAAGTCGGTTTTTCCTGCCAGGTTTGAGCGAGGCGAACCGATCCAAAATTTATGGCGAGAGTAGTGAGCCGATGAGTGGCGGGGTGACGGATTTTATTACATTTGCCAGAGCAGAAGATATTGAAGGCGCAAAGGAAATGATTAGGGGGCAACTTGTTGAGGGTGCGGTGGAAAAAATGAGGGGCGAGGTCGCGACTCAGGATGTGGGAGATGGATTGTTTCATGATTTTGTGCTGTTAGAGGCAGATCGTACTATTACTGTATCCGAGCCGAGAATTCAGGTCGATGAGACGATTGTGGGACAAGATATAGAGGAATTTACGATTAGCGGTGAGATTGATGTTTTTGGAATATTTTATGATCGTCGAGATATGTTAAATATTTTGACGAAGCAGCTGGAGATCAATAAAAGTCCACAGAAAAAACTAATGGAGATCAGTGAGGATTCTGTGACCTATCGGGTATTTGAGCTTAATGATGCTGAGGGTAAAATTCGTTTGACCGCTAATATCAAAGGTATTGAGCTGTATGATATAGATACTGATACGGAAAATGGGCAGAGGTTAATAAATAAAATCAGGGATAGAATATTGGGGATGGAGATGGAGTCGGCAAAAGCTTATATTCAAAATCTGCCGGAGGTGAATAGTGTGAGAATAGATAGTTGGCCGGCGTGGTCACCGACGCTTCCAAAGATTGAAGATAATATTGATTTTGTTGTTGTGGATGCGGTTAATACTAATTAGGCGTAGGAAATATTATTGTTGTTCTATTTCATTTTATCTGTTATAATGATATGATAATAAAAAATAAAAACAATAACTATGAAAATATCTATGTTGTTACGCAAAGTTTTAGCGTCTTCTTCGTTAGTGGCTATAGCTTCTTTGGCTTTTGTCGCTAATTCGGCGATGGCGGCGACCCCTACTCAGAGTCCTCCCGGAAGTATGGTGGGACCGGTTTTTAGTGGTGTTACGATTGATGGTGTCAGCAATGATGTCCAGATCAGTCCGAATGGAATCGTCACCACGCTAACAAATCTGGGACTCAATCTTGGCGGTGCCTCGACTCGTAATGTCGTCGTGGGATCCAGTGCCAAAGGAACGGTCTCCGGTTTGATTGTCGGAGGTGTATCGCAGTTATTGAATGATGTTGCGATCGGAACGAGTGGAGCAGGGAATGATGCTAATCTTACAGTGTTCGGCAATATTAGTACCTCGAACGGAAGATTTAGAGCCGGTGGTCCTGGAGGAGCAGGAGCCCCTTCTTACAGTTGGACTGGTTATTCCAATAGTGGTATGGATATCGAAGGAGGGGGAAGTCCTTTTTTAACTTTTTTGCTTAATGGGGTTGATAGGCTAAGAATTCACAACGATGGTACGCTTTACCCCAATGGGGTGGTTCGTAGTTCAGGTGGGGCCGCGGGCGCACCTGCTTATTCCTTCAATGATGACACAGATACCGGAGTATATAGTGCAGGGATAAACACTTTGTCTTTTTCCACCGGATCTGGCGAGCGTTTTAGAATTACGTCAGGTGGAATAATGCAGTCGATTTCTAACGGAAGTGCGGCGGCTCCTTCTTATGGTTTTGCGAATGATTCAAGTACTGGTATGTATTTGGCCGACTCAGTGTCGTCAGTTTTAGGATTTACCGCAGGTGGTAGAGATGTGATGCGTCTGTCATACGGTGGTGGAATTCATTTACCAGCCCTTCCAACTTATGGAAGTACGGCAAGATACATTGAGGTTGGTGATTCTCCGACTTGGTATTCTGGTAGTCCCTTGAATATTAACGCAGGATCCTCTGGTTATGGTTTCAATATGAGCGGTGGTGATTTGTCTTTATCAAGTGGTCATTCAACCGGGAATCAAGGATCTCAAGTTAGACTTTTCGTTACGGAACCAGGGGCTTCTGGTTATACAACTAATCTATCAACCGAAGCATTAAGAATAACGCAAAATGCCAGGGTTCATGCGCTAGCTACTGCAGGTTCTCCAACTATGCCGACTTATAGTTTTCAGGATGATTCAAATACCGGTATGTATCAATATACTACGGACCAGTTGGCTTTCACGACCGGTGGAACAATCGCTATGTTGTTGAATTCGGCTAATGAATGGAAAGGAAATCCGAGTTTGTCAGGGATTAGCGATATAATTAAAATCAGTAGTGCGAGAGGTATTGAGGTTGGTAATGGATCAGGTTCTACGGATGTGGCAATTAGGATGCGTAATACGGTAAGTACTAACAATGATCACTGGATGTATAATCGTACTACCGCTGGTGGATTGACAACTGCATCTAATAGTCTTGTCTTCCAGAGCGGGTCAGGTATAAGCTCTAATGTTGTCTTTGCTACGGGAGGAACAGATCGTATGGTAGTAACTAATACGGGGCGTGTGGGAATCGGTAGAAATCCATTGAGCAATCTGCTTGAGGTTAACGGTACGGCTTCAAAAAGTTCTTCAGGTGACTGGTTAGCCAATTCGGATGCTCGTTTGAAGAAGAATATCAGTGAGTTGAACTCTGAGGATGTTCTAGGGAAACTACTTGAGATGAAGGGAGTATCTTACGAATGGGACGATGATAAGACCGGTACGGATCGTCCGGAGGGCGTGCAGTACGGATTTACCGCGCAAGATATTGCTAAGGTATGGCCAGAACATGTGGAAGAAGATGGAAATGGTTATCTTCAAACCGCGTATGGTACTTATGACTTCATGTATGTGGAATCTATCAAAGCTCTATATGAGAAATTCCAATCTCAGCAAAGCGAACTTGAGAGTTTGAAGGCTGAGAATGAAGCTCTTAAAGATATGATGATGGAGATGAAGAAGGATGTGGAGGAATTGAAAAAGGCTGTTAAATAAGCCGTGAGAGCGGTTCGTTAAAATGCATTAAGTATGGGCCCGGGCGCAGAATGCGGCCGGGCCTTTTGTTGCGCGATGCTAAATTGCTAACATTTATAGGCCAAGCTTTTTACGGATTTCATCGGCTTTTATTTCTTCTTCTTTGCGGCGGGCTTGTTGCTGGAATTCCCCTTCGATGTCCATCCATTCATTGTATTGTTGAACTGCCAGTTTTTCGAGCTGGGCTACATGCTTTTCTGATAGTGAGGCAAATTTGACCTTTTCCTCTTCGAAAATACGAATGAGCTCATCGATTTGGGATTGCTTAAGTTTTGGTATGCTTTCGATAATGCGCTTTTTCTCATCTTTGGAAAGTGAGATTGAGCCAGCAAGGAGTCTCAAAAAGTAGTCCTGTTCAAAATCGAGGTCGTTTTCCGGGATGGTGATGTTGAGGGTGGCGGGAAGTTTTTCGCCAAGTTTGAAGTTGGCGGGTGTTTTATCTTCTTCGGGGGGGGCAGGGGGTGTAGGTGGTAAACCGGAATTGGCATAGGGGTCTTGATATCCGCCCTGTGAAGGAGGAAAGGGTTGCGTGGGTGGTTGTGGTGGGTATACGGGGTAGGCCTGCTGGTTGTCGTCGGCTGGGGGGATCGGCGGTGCTGGAGGTGTGGGAGGAGTTGGTGGAGTTGGAGGTATTGGGTAATTGTCATCCCCTCCCCCAGCTTGGTTGCTGTTTTGATTGTCGTCATTCATGGTCATTTGTGATTAAGGTTGTTGTGATTATATATGATTTTTTTTCTTATGGCTTGTCAAATTTAATGATAATTTTTGTTATTTTTGATTGCTTATTTGGGTATTGGTTAGATTATACAGCAATGTTGACAATGTGCAATAATGATGTATCATGTCGGCTAAATTTTAAATCATTACTTTGTAGATATGCCATTCAATGAAAGTCCTGAAAAGTTAAAAAATCGAATTGATGCTATGAGACCATATGTTGATGAGATAGTTGATAAAGTGGATGCGCTTGGAGACTTGGATGGAGACGCATATTTTATCAGAGAGGCGGTCAGAGAGGCCTGTATAGCGGCGCTGGAGGGGAATTATGGTGTGGGGGCGGTGATTGTTCATAATGGAAAGATCGTTGCAAGAGGTCGTAATGAGCTGGGGAATACTTCAAATCCGATGTTTCATGTGGCGCATGCCGAGATAAAGGCGCTGGAGGATTATCATATTAAGGTAGACCATAATGATAGAAACCCAGAGGAAGTGTGCGTTTATACCACTTTGGAGCCGTGTCCGATGTGTACTTGTGCGATATTTAACGCAGGAGTGAAGAAGGTGCTAGCCGGTAGCGTAGATGAGTGGGGCGGCCAAATGATCAGTAATCAGGGAAATCTTGTAAGTGTCTGGAGAAGTCTTTTAACCAGCTCTGGGACAAGTCATAAGGTGGCGGACGTTCCTGCTGTTTTGGGACAGGCTTCACGCGATATTTTCATGCTAACAAAGGAATCTCTAGATAGAGCTCTCTCAACTAAAGGGGCTGTGAATTCCAAATAGTTGGGCTGTGCAAAATATTGAAAATGGTAAAGGCTGGCATCTTGTCGTATAATTTTGTGGTATTTATTATTTCAAATATATGACACAGAATTCTTTTAAGGTGGCGATTGTGGGGTGTGGTAGTGTCGGAGCAACGACGGCTTATGGTTATTTGTTGTCAGGAACGGTTGATGAGTTGACATTGATTGATGTAGATAGGGGCAAGGCGGAGGGGCTTTTTTTGGATTTGCAGCATGCCTTGTCTTTTACGCCATATGTGAAATTGGATCATGGCGATAGTATGGAGAAATGTGAGGGGGCGAATTTGGTGGTGATTACGGCGGGAAAGCGTCAGGAGAAGGGTGAGACGCGGCTGGAGTTGGTGGAGGCGAATAAGAGAATTTTTGAGAAGATTATTCCTGAGATCGTTAGTGTGGCGAAGGATGCGTTGTTGATGATTGTAAGTAATCCGGTGGATGTGTTGACTTATCATGCGCAAAAGCTTTCGGGGTTGCCTAGCGGGAGGGTTTTTGGTTCGGGGACGACGCTGGATTCAGCGCGTTTGCAACTTCATCTTTCAGGAAAACTGGGGGTACATCCGGAGAGTATTGATGCTTATGTGCTCGGTGAACACGGGGACACTTCGTTTCCGGTTTATAGTTCGGCGAATGTGATCGGTAAGGCTTTAACGACTTTTCCGCAGGTGGATGAGGCGGTGCTGGATGAGGCTTATGGTGATACTAAAAATGCGGCTTATAGGATCATTCATGATCAGGGATATACCTGTTATTCAATCGCGACGGTGATCAGGGAGCTTACAGAGGCGATTATTAAAAACAAACATAAGGTTTTTCCTTTATCGGTGCTACTGGATGGTGATTATGGGCATAAAGATGTTTGTCTGAGTGTGCCGTGTATTCTTGGCCGTAACGGTATTGAGGGTATTTTGGAGGTGCCGTTGAATGAGGTGGAGAAGAAACAGTTGAAGAAGAGTGTGGAGACGCTGAAGGCGTTTAATTGAGCAGGTTTACCTTTTCTGGTGGGCGATAGAAGGTTCGAACTTCTGACCTCGTCGGAGTCAACGACGCGCTCTACCAACTGAGCTAACCGCCCGTGTTTGTTTTTGATGGGATAAATTTATAGGAAGTTTGTTTTTTTGTCATTGTGATTTTTGGGTTGGTTTTATATAATCCCCTCTTATTTGAATAATTTGGATGGCTTTATGGGTAAAATGCGTTTTCATGGGAATGATGAGATTGGGCACTTGCCGGTGAGGTTGCCGGCGATGAAGTTGGAGTTGGATCGAGTGGCGGTGGCGTCTTTGTGCTCGGGTGTAAATGGAGATGTGCGGTCCGTTTTGGGTGTGAGTTTTTATGCGGATGGGAGGGCGTTGCGCAAGCAACAACTTGGAGTTGTGGGAGATTATAGTGATGCGGAGGCGGCAAAGATGCTGACAAACTTCATATCTGATCATGTGCGTAATGCGTTGGCGAGGGTGCTGTTTATTGAAGAGGTCGATGGAAGTATTTTGGACGATGATGCGGCAGTAATTGCTTGGGCGAAAAGCAAGACTGATACGGTCCAGTCCTTGATAGATCAAGATACTTCGTTGCAGGATAAGAGGAGTATTCTAGAGTTCTACTTTAATAATTCTTACAATTCTTTGTTGAGGATAGCAAAGAGATATGTACGGCGTGGTGATGTGGCGGAGGAAGTTTTACAATCTTCGTTTTTAAAGGCCTTTAAAAACATGGACAGTTTGAGCCATAAGAATAATCTGTTGGCTTGGTTTAAAACAATTATACGAAATGAGGCGACAGATAGGATCAGAAAAAACAAAGATTATTTACCGGGGGATTCAAAGGAGTCTACTTCGAAGGGGTTTGGTATAGATGAGCTTGCCGACAGACATTTAATGGCGGAGCATGAAGTAACAGACAGTGCGTTTTTAAGACGCCCGGATCAAATTTATCAAGATTCGGAAGAAGAGAGTTTGATTTCAAGTTTAGTGTCAAAGCTTTCCCCTGCTCTGCGGGAGACCTTTAAGTTGAGATGGGTAGGTTATTCTTATGAGGAAATTGCCAATACAATGAAAACTAATCGTAATACGGTCGCCACAAGGCTATTTCATGCTAGAAAATATCTGGAGGATCTTTATAATAAGCGTAAAAACCAATAAAAAGTCATGCTGGTTTTGACGAATTTGCAGTTATCGTTTATATAATATGCAATAATTAATTGTTTTTTATAGTTTCATGGAATTGAGAAATCTAATCAGTAAGGAGGAACTTAAGGCACGCTTGATGGCGGAGGATTTTAAGAGGGTGACGCTTTCTTTTTATCGTTATGTGCTGTTGGATGATGCGCGGGGTTTGCGGGATGAGTTGTTTATTAAGTGGAGTGAGTTGGGGGTGTTTGGGAGAATTTATCTGGCGAGGGAGGGAATTAATGCGCAGTTGAGTGTGCCGGAAGCGAATTTTGAGAGTTTTAAGAAGCTTTTGGATAGTTATGAAGAGTTTAAGGATATGCCGTTTAAGATTGCGGTGGAGGACGATGGGAAGTCCTTTTATAAGCTGGCAATTAAGGTGAAGACGAAGATTGTGGCGGATGGTTTGTTGGAGGAGGATTATGATGTGACAAATGTCGGGAAGCATTTGGATGCGGAGAAGTTTAACGAGGCGATGGAGGAGGGTGCGATTGTGGTTGATATGAGGAACCATTATGAGAGTGAGGTCGGGCATTTTGAGGGGGCAATTTGTCCGGATGCCGATACATTTAGAGAGGAGTTGCCGATGGTGAAGAATGCGTTGGAGGGGAAGGAAGATAAGAAGGTGTTGCTTTACTGTACAGGTGGAATTCGTTGTGAGAAGGCCAGTGCATATTTGAAGCATCATGGTTTTAAGGATGTGAATCAGTTGCATGGTGGGATAATTCAGTATGCGCATGAGGTGAAAAGTAAGAAGCTGCCGATGAAGTTTAAGGGGAAGAATTTTGTTTTTGATGAGCGTGTTGGTGAGACGATTAGTGAGGATGTCATCAGCTCTTGTCATCAGTGTGAGGCAAAATGTGATAGTCATACGAATTGTCGCAATGATGCTTGTCATTTGCTGTTTATTCAGTGTGAAAGTTGTCAAAAACAATATGACGGTTGTTGTGGGGAGAAGTGCCAAGAGATTTCAAAATTGCCGCTGGAACAACAGAAGGAGATTCGAAGGAAAGAGGCGAAAAAGGGCAGTATGTTGCAGGTGTATAAGAGTAGGTTGAGGCCAAAGTTACAGAAAGCTGTTTAAGTGCCTCATCTACTGCGAATGTGGTTAATTGTTGTGATAATGTGTTGAACGCTTTTGAGTGGCGGGGTTTTTGAGGGGGCGGCATAATGTGGTGAAGTTTTTTTTAATCGTAAAGTTATGCTGGGTTTCTTGAAGGAGATTTTGCTGCCGGTGTTGTGTGTTGGTTGTGGGGATATGGGGGAATTTTGTTGCAGGAGGTGCCTGGAAAATTTGAGTTTTTTGAGTTTTCAGGAGTGTCCGGTTTGTCGTAAGCCAAAAGACGATGGTGGTTACTGTGGGGGTGCGGAGTGCATGGTGACATATGGGGAAAAATATTCTTTTGATAGGCTTTTGGTGGCGTTTAAGTATCAGCCGAAGGGGGTGTTGAGTAAATTAATTGTTCAGATGAAGTATAAGTTCTCGCGAGATGCAGCAAATGTGCTGGGGACGGCAATGGTATATTTGGTGCAATCGCTGCTGATGCGGCGGTCTTTGGGCGAGTTTGTTTTGGTTCCGGTTCCGTTGAGTAAAAAAAGGCTTAGGGAGAGGGGTTTTAATCAGGCTGAGGAGTTGGCTAAGGTCGTTGGTGGTCGAGTTGGGCTTGGTGTGGTGGATTGTTTGAGTCGCAGTGACAGAATTAAGCAGTCGTTGTTGACGAAAAATGCCCGATGGCGGAATTTGGCCGGTTCTATTGAAATGAAAAGCCATTATCAGGGTGTATGTCGAGGGAAAACAGTAATTTTGGTTGATGATGTTGTTACGACGGGTGCAACACTTGATGTGTGTAGCAGAATCTTGAAAGAATCAGGTGCGAAGGCTGTCTGGGGAGTCGTGTTGGCTAGAGGGGAATTTGCCAGAAGATGATATTTTGGTTAACTTATCTTTAGATATATAAATTCCACTATATGATTATCGGCGTAGATGGTTCAAGGTATCGTGAGAATGATGCCACGGGAGTGGAATGGTACAGCTATTTTATCATTAAGGAATTGATGAGGCTGACGGCGGAAAGGGCTCACGAATTAAAGCTGAAAATTTATGTTGGTGATGAGGATAGTGCTCATTGGAATTTGATGCCGGGGGTGGAGGTGAAAGTGGTTGAGGCAAAGCGTCTTTGGACGCTGAGGGCGCTTTCGAAGGAGATAAAGCACTCCCCTATTGATGTTTTGTTTATACCGTCTCATGTTTTGCCTTTGTTTCGGCCGAAAAAAAGTGTAATTACGATTCATGATGTGGCATTTTGTCATTTTAAAGAGGTGTATGGTTTCTTTCAAAGGTTGTATCTGAATTGGTCAACTCGATATGCGGTGAAACACGCCAATGTGTTGATTGTCCCAAGTAAGGCGACAAAGGATGATTTGGTGAAGTTTTTTCAGGCGGCACCAGGGAAAATCGTCGTGATAAAGCATGGATTCAAAGAGCCGAAGCCGAAGCCGGATATGAGGTTGTTTGCGGAGTCGGATGCGTTTTCTTATTTTGGACTTAGTCCGGAATCTAAGTATTTACTGTTTGTTGGGCGGTTGGAAAGCAAAAAGAATTTGGAGAGAGTGGTGGAGGCTTTCAAGTTATTTTCAGAGAAACATCCTGATTATAAATTGGTGCTTGCCGGGAAGCGAGGTGTGGGGGCGGAGGCGATAATTAGAAAGGTGAATAAGTTGAAGTTGGCTGACAAAGTGGTGATGCCAGGGTATGTCAGTGAGGAAGAAAAGGCCACATTGTATGAGTATTGTCAGGGAGTGGTGTTTGTCTCGCTTTATGAGGGTTTTGGATTGCCTGTTTTAGAAAGTTTTCATTACAGAAAGCCGATTTTGGTATCAAATTCATCGTCTTTGAGTGAGGTGGCCGGAGATGCCGGGATCGTGGTGGATCCGATGAGCGTGAAGGAGATTGCCGAAGGGATGTGCGATTTGATTGAGGATAGTGCTCTTGTCGGCAATCTTGTGGCAAGGGGCGCGAAGCGTTTGGAGGATTATAGTTGGAAAGATAGTGGCCGTGAGACGATGAAAGTTTTAACAGATGATTTATGAATAATAGTAAGATAGCTAGTGTATTTGAGGAGATGGGGAACATTTTGGACATTAAGGGTGCTAGTTTTTTTCGGGTTAATGCTTATCGAAGAGGGGCATTGAATATTTTGAATTTGGGAAGGGAGCTGAAAGATGTCTACGACGGTGATATCAAGACTCTGGAGAATATGGAGGGAATTGGGAGCGGTCTGGCAAAGAAGATTGTGGAGTTGCTGGAAAAGGGCAGTTGTAAGGAGCTGGAAAGTCTGAGAGAGGGTTTTCCCAGCGGGCTTTTGGAGATGTTGGAGTTGAGAGGTGTCGGACCGAAAAAGGTGAAACTTTTTTATAATGAGTTGGGAATATCAACTATTGAGAGTTTGGAGCAAGCGGCAAAGAAAGGTCTTTTGCGCGAGCTGGAAAAGATGGGTGAAAAAAGTGAAGAAGATATTTTGAAGGCGATTGAGGAGTACAGGTCGTTTTCCAAAGATCGTTTTTTGATTGATGCGGCTTTGCATGAGGCGGAGGAGGTGATTGAGTATATGGGCGCGGTTTCGGGGATCAAGCAAATCGCTTATGCCGGTAGTTTGCGTCGTATGCAAGAGACGATAGGAGATATTGATATTTTGGTGACGAAGGCAAATAAGGAGGTCAGCGTGGAAAAAATCATGAAGCATTTCACGGGTTATCGTGAGGTATATAAGGTGATTGCTGAGGGTGATACTAAGTCGAGTGTTGTTCTTAATACTGGTATTTCGGTGGATCTGAGGGTGGTAGAAGATGAGTCGTTTGGGGCAGCTTTGCATTATTTTACGGGAAATAAAGAGCACAATATAAAAATAAGGGATATTGCGAAGAAGATGGGGTTGAAGGTTAATGAATATGGGGTGTTTGACGGTGATAAGAAAATTGCGGGTGAAAAGGAAGAGGGTGTTTTTAGTGTCTTGGGAATGCCCTTTATAGTTCCAGAATTGCGACAGGGAGATGGAGAGGTGGAATATGCGATGGCACATAAGGAGATGCCAAAGTTGGTAGAGCTAGGTGATATTAAGGCGGACCTCCATTGTCACAGCGTATATAGCGACGGCAAAAATACTATTGAGGAGATGGCGGAGGCATTTTTGAGGCGGGGTTATCAGTACTTTGCGATTACGGATCATTCTAAGGCGATGGGAATTACAGGCGGTATGGATGAGGCGAAGATTAAAAAGCAGTGGGAAGAGATAGAGGCGCTAAATAAAAAATTGGCCGGTAAGATCAAGATATTGAGAGGTTGTGAGGTGGATATTTTAAAGGATGGAAGTCTGGATTTTGATGATGAAATTTTGAAAGAGCTGGAGGTAGTGATTATTAGTGCCCATATCAACGGGAAAAGTGACTATGAGGCACAGACCAAAAGACTTATCAGAGCGATTGAATCCCCTTACTCAACAATATTGGGGCATCCGACCGCTCGTATAATCAATAAACGAAGTGCGATTGAATATGATGTGGAGGCGGTATTTAAGGCTTGTGTTCTGAATAATGTGGCCTTGGAGATAAATGCAAATCCGCATCGCTTGGACTTAGCTGAGAAACATATTAAATTAGCGAAAAGTATCGGGGCGAAATTTGTTATTAGCACAGATTCTCATAATACTGACCACCCAGAATATATGAAGTTTGGAGTTGGAATGGCAAGACGAGGCTGGCTAGTTGCCAAGGATATAATCAATTGTAGTAGTTTGAAGATGTTTGACAGTCGGGGTTAGATGTATATACTGCATTTTGTTATTTTATTAAATCATACTAAATATGAAAAAGTTTCTAGTTAGCGTAGGTGTACTATCGCTAGTTGTTGCGGGATGCGGATCAGGTAAGTTGAGTGAAAGAGATGCTTTCCGTGATGCTACAATCGAATCAGCTTGTTTGGCTTTCAGCCCTGACAGCATGAATAAAGATGTTGCTGCTTTGGAAACAGAGTTTAAAGCAATTTATTCTGGTTATGGTTTTGATGTAGAGGATGATGCTCTATTTGATACTTTGAGCGAAAAATACATGAACGATCCTGAATTCGAGAAAGAAATTGAGGCTGGAATCGCTGAATGTTCAAATGGTCTTCTTGATGGATTTACATTGGACAACGATACTGATGTTGAAGTAGAGGTAGAAGTTGATGGTAGCGAAGAGACAGAAGGAACCGAGGACGGAGAAATGACCGAAGAAACAGAATTGACTGAAGAGATGGAACCGGCTTTGGATGGAGAGGTTGATGCTGCCGTAGAGGTGGAAGTTCAATAATTTTTTCTTCTTGAAAGGCGAGTTGTCGATTGGCAGCTCGCTTTTTTTGTATATGTTAATCGGTGATAAACTGGTAGATTTGAGGCTGATAGTTGTAATTTATATTTTATGAAAGTTGCGATAGTACATGACTTTTTGGTTAAGCTGGGGGGGGCGGAGCGAGTACTTGAAAATCTGATGCGAATGTTTCCGGAGGCGCCGATTTATACGATGTTTTATGATCATGAAAGGGTGGGAGATGTTTTCCCGATGGAAAAAATTAGGACATCACGGCTGCAGAAGTTGCCAAAGTTTTTGCGTAAGCGGTATCGTTATTTTTTGGGATGGTTGCCAAGGGTGATTGAGGAGTTCGATTTTAGTGAGTTTGATGTGGTTATTAGTTCAAATACGGCTTTTGCACACGGGATTATTACGGGGATTGATACTAAGCATGTGTGTTATTGCCATTCTCCAATGAGATATGCTTGGGATTGGGCGAACGAGTATAAAAGTGAAAATGGAATCAGCGGATTGAAGTTGTGGTTTTATCAGAGGATTTTAAAGAAGATTAGAATGTGGGATATGGTGGCAGCGGATAGGCCGGATTTGTATGTCGCGAATTCTAATAATGTGGCACGAAGGATAAAAAAGTATTATCGACAGGAAAGTGAGGTGGTTTATCCGCCTGTTGATGTGGATAGGTTTCAGATTTCGAAAAATTCGGAAGATTATTTTTTGATAGTTTCGACTTTGACTCCCTATAAGAAGATTGATTTGGCGGTGGAGCTGTTTTCGCGCTTGGGGAAGAGGCTTGTGGTGATCGGTGATGGTCCGCATAGGTTTTATTTGGAGGGAATAGCAAATGAAAATGTGGAGTTCTTGGGATTTAAGGAGGATGAAATGGTGGTGGAGTATATGCAGAATTGCCGAGCTTTGATTTTTCCCGGAGAGGAGGATTTTGGAATTACGCCGGTGGAGGCGATGGCAGCAGGTAAGCCGGTATTGGCTTATGGTAAGGGTGGTGTGCTGGAAACGGTGATTGAGGGTGAGACAGGAGAATTTTTCTATGAGCCTACGGTGAAGGCGATGGAGGATGGTCTGGCGAGGTTAATTTACAATTCAAAGTATTATGATGCGGGGAGAATCCGTAAGAGGGCGGAGGAGTTTTCAAGTGATGTGTTTGTGGAAAAGATGAAAACCATTCTTGGAAAATAGAGATGGGTGGGTGTCGAGTGTTTTTGGTGGAGCATCGATAGGCGGTGTGTTAGTATCGGCTTCCAATAAGTTAATAGAATATTAAATCATGAGTCTTGCTCTTTATAGAAAATATCGGCCGGAAAACTTTGAGAATCTGGTGGGGCAAGATGTAGTACAGACGACGATCAAGAATGCCATTCAGTTTAACAAATTGGCTCAGGCTTATGTGTTTTCGGGGCCAAGAGGGACCGGGAAGACTTCAACGGCGCGATTGATTGCGAAGGCGTTGAATTGTGAGGCTTTGGTGGATGGCTTTAGTCCATGTGATAAGTGTGAATTTTGTGTGGATATAGCAAAAGGTAATTTGATGGATGTGGTGGAGATTGATGCGGCTTCGAATAATGGGGTCGATCATGTGAGAGATCTTGTGGATAAGATCAATTTTGCGCCGACGAGGTCAAAATATAAGGTCTACATCGTGGATGAGGTCCATATGATGTCTAAGGGGGCGTTTAATGCTCTACTGAAGACTCTGGAGGAGCCGCCGGAGTATGTGTATTTCATTTTGGCGACAACGGAGATCCATAAGATTCCGGAGACTATTTTGTCTCGATGTCAGCGTTTTGATTTTAAGCGGATTGGAAATGATGATATTAGGGATCGGTTGAAGGTGGTGGCGGAAAGTGAGGGATTTGAATTTGAGATTGAGGCGCTGGAGATGATTGCGAGATTTGTGAACGGAGGGATGCGAGATGCGTTGGTGGCTTTGGAAAAACTGGCGGTTGTAGGGAAGATCACGGTTAGTTTGGTGCGCGATAATTTGGGGATCAGTGATTTTCGGGAGTGTAAAAAGATGATGGATCTGCTGCTTGGCAGAAATATGGCGGAGGCAATGGAGTTTGTGGGGGCGTTGTATGAGGAAGGGACGGATTTGAGGCAGTTTTTGAAAGATTTTATTGAGGTGGGGCGGGATATGCTTTTGGAGTCGGTGAATGCTGGGGGTGGCGATATTTTGAGAATCATGGAGATTATAGATTTGGCGATCGATGCTGGGCAGATGTTTGGTAAAACTAGTATCGTGCAGTTGCCTTTGGAAATAATGGTGGTTAAGGCTTGTGGGGAAGGGGTTAGTGTCGGGAGGCCGCCGGTGAAGGATGCTGGGAGGCCGCCGGTGAAGGATGCTGTTTTGAAGGAAAGAGTCATCACGGCGGCGGTGGCGAAGAGGGTAAAACCGGTTGAAAAAACAGTTAAAGAGGAGCCTCGTCTAGAGGTCAAGGTTAGTAGTGGCCATGCGGCGAAGGGTGCGGATGTTCCAAGTTTGGATGAGGTGCGAAGGTCGTGGACGCTGATTGCGGATAGTGTGGTGACGCCATCTTTGAAAATGTCGATTAAGACTTTGGATGTCTTGTCGGTCGAGGACGGTATCTTGAAAATAGGTGTGAATTCGACTTTTCATCTTGAGAAGGTGAGTTCGGGAGTACGAGATTTGGAGGCGGCGATTCAAAAATCAAAGGGCTGGGTGTTGAGAGTTCAGTTTACACTGATCGAAAAGGCGAGAGATTTCCAGAGGATTGAGCCTAGTGAAAGTCCTCGGGTGCCATATAGTGAGAATCAGGAAAAATCTTCATCAGATTCTGTGGATCTGGCGTTGGATATGTTTGGTGGTGAGGTGGTCAATTAGTCCCCTATCTTCTAAATAATAGTCGGCTGATGTTGCTCATGAAAGATGAGCTGTTTTCGTAATTTTCATTATAGGTATAGGCGATGGCTTGGTGATTTCCGGTGGGTAGTCTTGGAGGGACCGGCAATTCAAATTCTCCGTTGGCATCAGCAATGACGACTGAAGAAAGGATGACGCTCTTCCAGGTGATGAAGACCAATGAACCCGGTGTATCACTTCGTCCGCTAATCATCTGTTGTTCGCTTCCGGTGATGTTGATTGGGGCAAAAGTTGCTTGAGATTCAGCAACGACGGAAAACTCATGGATATTGAATTTTCGTGTCTGTGGGTCGTTGATGACAATGTAGTATTGGCCGTTATCCAATGGGGATTGGGTGGAGTATTCACCTTTGTTTTCTTCGATTGTTGTGGTTTCGCGTGATATCTCTGCAATTTCTTCGCCATCTTTGCGGTAAATAATCACCTCATGTTCTCTTGATTCTCCCAAGAGACGGAATGTTAAGAGGTTGTCATCTTGCGGACTGCTGACGGCAACTGGCATTCCTTGAATTGATCTAAGATTGGTCACTTGTGGACCTTGGGCAATTAATTCTTCAATATTGGTGTCGTTGGCAGGGTTGATGTGCCAGAAAAGGTCTTGGTCATCGCTATAGCCGTTTTGATTGGCGTCCGGTGTGAAGGGATCCAAACCTTGAGTAAGGTAATACAGAAGTGCGGTACCTTCATCGTTTACTGTTGAGGGTGTGATGACAACATCATTTGGAGCGGATGCTTTGGTGTTTTTATCGAGTGAGATGGTGAGATCTGTGTTCTCATTGATTTCATATATTTGGCCTCCTTGGTAAACTGTTTTGGGCGTAGTAAGGTCGAGTGCATTTACCCATTGATCGAAGGATTCTTGAAGTTCGGGAGTGACTGTACCTGAAGCGAATGATGCTGATAATTCTTTGGCGGTTGCCGTGGGTTCGGTGATGATGACAGGAGGAGCTTGGAAGTTGGCCAGTGCTAACATTATGTTGTTGGCCTGGGAGCCGGAGGTTTGTCCGGTTGGGTTTGATTGAGGTGAGTCGGGTGTTGTGGTGTCGGGTGTTGTTGTATCTGTCTCAGGGGTTTCCGGGGTTTCAGGAGCGGTGGGTTCATTGTCGGTTTCGGTAGGAGTCTCGGTATTTTCAGATGGGGTCTCGGGTTGTTGGGCGGTGATGACGGCAATATCAATTCCGGAGCTGCCGCTGGCTTGTGGTTGTGGCGGTGGTTCTGGGCATAATTGTTGATCAAAGCCTGTGCGGGTACCGTTTGTCCATTGTTCCCAGAATGGTACAGCTGGGCAAAGTTGGAATGTGAAGTCATTGTTGTCGGTGAGATGTGCAATGCTATTTTGCGGATCGTCAAATGATTCGTCGTCGATGTTGACGAAAGTTATTCCGGTGTTTTGTTGATTGTTGATCGTGTTTTGACCTGTGGTGTTGTTGCCAATCGTCATGCTGGCGATAAACTGCTCGTAGAAGTCGTTGATGTAGATGTTGTAACCTCCGTTGTTAGCGGGCGTTTGGTCATCGAGTGTGCCGAAGTAATTGGCAAAGATTCCGCCGCCGGTCCAGTCTTGCTTGGCGTTGGCTTTAGCGAGGGGGGCGGCGGGGGGCGGATTTGTTCCGTTGTCGATATATGTGGTAACTATCAATCCGCCACCATCATTTGATTCTAAGACATTGTCACTGATTGAAGCCCCATGAATACTATTCTCGTTGAGGTTTCCGATAATGATTCCGGCGCCATTGATGCGTGTCGGGATGTAGCTGGATGAGGTTGGTAGTCGTAATAGATTGTAAGAACCGGTACCGGCCTTGTTGTTTCTAATGCGGTTATGGGAGATGTCAAGTCCGTCAGCTTCTCCGATGAAGATTCCTTGTCCAAAATTGTTGGTAATCAGGTTATCATTGTTGTCTCCGCCAATATTAATCGTTGAGGTTGGTGCGGCAGATAGGATACTGGTTAGCATGATACCACCCATATTCATAAGGTTGTTGGAGAATAAAGCTGAGCCATTTCCTCGTTCAAGTGTTCCGTTTTGATCAGTTCCGATGTAGTTGTTTGAGATGTCGGCATTGGCTACTTGGTCTAGTAGGATTCCACCTCCGGCGTTAGAGGCAATGATATTGCGATCTAATAGTGCGGAAGTACCAATTGTGATTTGCCCGGCAACATTGTCGATATTAATTCCGGCCCCTTGATTCCCCGCGGCAACGGTAAATAAAGTGTCCAGATCTTGAGATAGTCCAATTATGTTTCCAAGTATTGATATCGGTGATGTTTTAGTGCCTTCACCATTGATGATAATTCCATGGTTATTGTTGTTGGCAATGTAGTTGTCTCTTAGTAGTAAAGTTTCGCTGTCGTCATCGGTGACTGTTGCGGTGAAGTCGATTCCTGATCCTTGATTCGGTATGGAGGTTTGGAGGTTGTTGTCTAATCCGATGCGGTTGCTGCTAATTGTGGTAGGACCGGATATACCAGTAACTTTTATTCCACTTAGGCTATTCCCACCAACTGTATTGTTGCTGATGTCGGTAGCTCCGGAAATGAGATTTCCAAAGAGTGATATTCCGAAAAGCTGGTTGTTGACGGCTCGGTTTCCTTGGACTATAGCTGAGGCCGCCATGGATATCAGTCCTCCAGAGCCGGTGTTGGATGTGACAATGTTATTTATTATGCTGGCTATTCCGGTAGCTGTTACTTGCAAGCCATGTCCGCCATTTTGGTGGAAGGTGTTATTAGTGAGGGTAACATCAGTACCGGAGGTGAAGAATCCAGATCCGCCATTGTTAGAGGATTGGTTGCCGGTTGCAGAGACGGCACCAATAGATATAACGCTGATTCCGCCTTGATCTTGTCCAGTCACGGTGTTGTTGTTGATGCTGGCCGAGCCACTAGATAGAATGCTTATTCCGGCATCTTTGTTGTCTTCAATAGTGTTTATATTAAGGGTAGCACTACCTACTGCGGTTACGGTGATTCCGTTACCAAAATTGTCGCGGATTCTGTTATCTGTGGCTAGAAGATTACCGGTAGTGTTGACGGTGACTCCTTGAGTCTGGTTATTGGCCACAATATTATCAATGATATCTGCAGAGTTTGTTTGTAGGTTGATTCCGTGTTGTTGATTGTATTGGATATTGTTGGAAGAAAGATTGGCATGATCACCAGAATTGATATTAATGCCAGATCCATCATTATTAGAAACTTTATTAGTTAGGACTTGAATTTCGGTATTGTTGACATCCATATTATCGGATACGGCGATACCATCTCCTTGGTTTGCAGCAGCCGTGGTACCATCGGGAAGCACTCCGATGTTGTTGCCCTCAATTTTGAAGGTACCATTGATGGTGGCCGCAGGATCACCGGTGATGCTGATTCCGTTAGTGTCGTTGTGGGCAATGGTATTATTGGAGATATCTATTCCGATGTGTCCACTACCGGCAAGTAGATTAAAGTCATGTGTACTATTGGCATCAATATTGATTCCATGTCCTTGGTTACCGCGATCTTCTTGCCCGGCACTGTCTGTTCCGATTAGGTTATTGGTGATTATTACATCTTGGGCGGGATCATTTATGGTTATTCCATTAACATTTCCAGAGATCGTATTGCCATCGATGGTGGTATCTTTACCTTCTATAAGAACACCACTGGTGCTAGCGACATTTTGTGCTGTGTCATCGGGTTTTAGTCCGATTTTATTGCCTGTGATATTGGTTCCAGTTACCTCTGAGACGAGTACATTTGTACCGTTGTCATAGATTGTATTGGAGTCGATGGTGACATTGTCGTTACTGGGGTCTTCCCCTGTAGTTGCATCATTGTTTACCACTATTCCGGCCTGTTGGAACCCCTCAATATTCAGTCCTCTTACGGTGACATTGGGAGCATTGATTTTTAGTCCGTTTCCGTTTAATCCATTGCCATCAAGCGTGAAATCTCCAGCGGAAAAATCAATAACCAGGTCGGGGCTGATGATGGCCGGAAGCTCACTAAGGGCAATAGAGTTGTAGGTGCCAGGCGCAAGGGTGATGTTGTGAGATTCAGCTTTTTGCGCGTTGGCTTCTTCAATTGCGGCTCGCAGCGTACATTCAGCTTTTGAAGTGGCACATATCGCGTTGATCCCAGCGTCTCCTTCATCATCATCAGAGTCGACAACAAAATTAATTGCGAAGATAGTCTGAGAGAGAAGCGCAATCAGCAGTAACGCGGAGGTTAGCTTTTTTGAGGCTTTGAGATATGTGATAAGTGAGATCATACTTTTGTGTTTTTTGATTAATCTTGGCATTATAACACAATTGTCTGGATTTATCAAAAGAGAGATGTTGGGGCAATCTTCACCATACCTTTTGGCTTTCAGCGATTATATAGGTGGCAATATTATTCTGTTTGGGACGGTGTCAATTATGTTTAAGCTGCTAATCTTCGTCATACTTTTTTGCTTTCAGCGATTAAGTGGGCTACGGCTAGCATGTACGCCTTGCCCATGTCTCGCGATACATGATCGCTCGACTTAATCACAATGACGCAAAATAAGTATTGGCCGAAGATTAGCCAAAATTAGTCTTAACAAGAGGCACCGGCCCGCAAAGGCTCCGATACGCCCAATCATAATAAGATTGCCCACCTGTAATCGCAATGACGCAAAATAAGTAATAGTGCCAAAGTATAGAAAAAGCGCAACTTTTTAGGCTGCGCTTAATTTTGTTTTTGTGTTTTGAGGAGAGTAAGTAATTTATGCTTCTTTACAAGATCCTTTCATGCAAGAAAGTAGTACTACAACTGCGGAGAGACCTACTAATAGGTAAACTACAGCTTCGACAGTTGGCCATGTACCAACTAGTAGATTAACTAGGTTGAGGTTTGTTTCTGTCTTAGCAAGCATACCAGCTCCGAAAAGACCCCAGTTTAGGGCTCCTACGACAGTTAGTACCATTGCTAAGGTGTGAAACCACCCGTGCTTACAATGATTCATCATATGGAATAAGGTTAAATATTATGAATATGTCGCCATTATGGTCGAAAGTTGTTTGTAGCACAAGCATTTTTAGTATTTATGTGGCGGTAACCTAAGTAATTAAGGCCTTTAGTTCTTCTTCAGTGAGGATTTGGATGTTTAGAGACTGGGCTTTTGCAAGCTTGGAACCTGGGTTTTCGCCGATGATCAGGTAATCTGTTTTTACCGATATTGATGATTGTACTTTGGCACCATGTTGTTTGAGGAGGGCTTTGGCTTGGTCTCGAGTCCAGTTTTGGAGGGTGCCGGTGATGACGAAGGTTTTGTTTGAGAGTGTTTGGGGATGATTTTTTTCTTCTAAATATGGGGTTACTCCATGTTGATGAAGGTTCTCCAAGAGAGCTTTGTTTTGGGGATTCTGAAACCAGCTGTGAATTGCTTCGCCGACTCGTGGGCCGATGCCGTCGAGGTTTTCCAGCTCTTCTTGTGTGATGGAGGTAATTATTTTCAGGAGATCGGGAATGTGGAAATCATTTAATTCCGATTGATGGTGAGATTGAATATATTTTGCCAGGTCTTCAGCGGATTGCTCTCCAATATGACGGATTCCGAGGGCGTAGATGAAGTTTTTTAGGGCTATTTTTTTGGAGTTGCTGATACTTGTGAGAAGATTTTGTGCTCTTTTTTCCTTGAATAGCTCCAAGGTGAGGAGTTGCTCGTCTGTCAGCCCAAAAATGTCTGCAGGTGAGTTGATTGTTCCGGATGTAAAAAGCTGATCAACGACTTTTTCTCCTAGGCCATCAATATTGAAACCTTTTTTGGAGGTGAAATGAATGGTTTCTTCTCTGATGATTGCCGGGCAATCCTTGTTTATACATTTAAAAGCTGCTTCGCCTTCTTCGCGAACTATCAGTTGTGAGCAGGAGGGGCAGTTTTTGGGGAAGACAACTTTTTGTTCGTTTCCGGAACGAAGGTCTTTGATGACTTCGACGACTTCGGGAATGATGTCTCCGGCTTTGTGAATTATAACGGTGTCCCCGATGCGGATGTCTTTGCGGTTGATTTCATCTTGGTTGTGAAGTGTGGCGCGAGCTACAGTACTGCCGGCAACGAGGGTGGGAATTAGTTCGGCGACAGGTGTGATGGTGCCGGTGCGGCCTACTTGAAAGGTGATGTCGATGATTTGGGTGGATACTTTTTCAGCGGGGAATTTGTAGGCGATGGCATATCGTGGGGCTTTGGCGGTGTGTCCCATGGCTTGTTGCATGGTAAAGTCATCGACTTTTATGACAATTCCGTCGATTTCATAAGGTAGGTCGTGTCTTTTATCGTGCCAGTCGTGGCAAAATTTGATTACTTGATCAATTGATTGCAAGGTCTTTGACTTGGGGTTGGTGGGAAAGCCGAGAGTTTTTAGGGTTTCAATGGCTTGAGATTGTTTGGATGGAGGTGTTGTGAGGTTGTTGCTGTCGAGCTGGTAACAAAACATCGAGAGGTTGCGAGAGGCGGCGATGGCGGGGTCCAGTTGGCGGACGGTGCCGGCAGCGGTGTTGCGGGGGTTAACGAAGAGGGGTTGGTTGTTTTTTTCTTGTAGTTGGTTGATTTGTTTAAATTCGGCGAGGGGAATGTAAACTTCGCCGGATACTTCGAGGTCATGGAGGTCGTTTATTTTGAGAGGAATTTCGTGGATGGTTTTAATGGTGTGGGTGACATTTTCACCTTCTTGTCCGTTTCCCCTGGTGATGGCGTTTACAAGAATCCCCTTCTGGTAGTGTAGGGTGATGTTCAAGCCGTCGATTTTTAACTCGCAGACAAATTTGATGGCTTCGGGGTTTTTAACCATTTTGGAAATTCGTTCCCACCATTGAAGGATTTCATCTTCAGAGAAGACATCGGCAAGGGATTTTTTGGGAGTGAGGTGTTTTAGTTTTTCAAAACGGCCGGAAAGGGCGCTGCCTACTCGCTGGGTTGGTGAGTCGGGGGTGATGAATTCGGGGAATTCGGTTTCGAGGGCAATGAGTTCCTTTTTTAAGGAGTCGCGGACAGATTCGTCTACTTCGGAGTTGTCGAGAACAAAATATTGGTAGTTGAGTGCTCGGATCTTTGTTTTTAGCTTTTCAATTCTAGCTTGGGCGTCAATTTTTGTGATGTTGCTGTTCATTGAGATTTGTAGTATAATTGGTTGATGCTTAAACAATAATGATATGGAAGACAGTCAGATAAAAGAAGTGTTCAAGGATTCCAATACGCAGGATATGCTTAATGCTCCCGTAGTTGATCCTAATGGAAGCAGTTTAAAAGATAAAGAATTTTTGACCTTTTTGATAGGGTTGATTGATAGTGGGAAAGTTGATCTTTATAAGCCTGAGAGCCTGATAAATAAGCCTTTGTATGATACTTTTGATCAGAAAGTACAGGGAGAAATTGATCTCGAGGCGATAAATCTACTTTCAGCTTTGAGAGATATTGAGGGTCTTTATAAGAGCGGTAATGTTGATAGTTTTCAGATAGAGAATCTTGTGGAGCGTGTGTGGAATACAAAGAATCGTATTGAGAATGTCAGTGGTGATATCTTCATAATCTAAATAAATTAATTAATCTTATGACTCCTCCAGAAGTTCCAAGACAACCAGAGAGTGCGCCAAATAATCCAGATACGAGAGGTGCGGTGCGGACAGAAGTTGATAGTGGTTTAACTACAACACCAGAAGAGCTTGATACAGCTAAAAAGGCGGGGGCGGAGGCTTTTGCCGACGATCCGGAGTCACAATCTAAATGGGAGAAATTCATTGAGAAGGCGATGGGTTTGGCGACGATGTTTTCGCTGTTTGTTAGTAAAATGATTCCCGGTGCGATGAAGAAGTCGATTGAGGAGCAGTATGGGGATTTGGTATTTGAGGATAGGGTGCAGGTATCAAAGGAAAAGATACAGCAAATAATTGAGGATGAATTTATTGCGATGGAAGGAGTTGAGGGTGAACATGAGTCACAAAAACATGAATATCTATCGTTAAAAGTAGCGGGGCGTTTGTTGGGTCTTAATAATATTGGAAGTACCGGAAGTAGTTTAGAGTTTGCGGCAAAGTTGAAAAATGAAAAAAATGCTGATGGTAGTGAGGCTTTCGATATGAAAGACGATATGGTCCAGATGATGATGATTACGAGTAGGAAGAGTTTTCCTGAGGGGACGACTTTTATTGTGAATCAGATGGAGGGCTGGAAGGGTCTTAAGGGAAGTAAAGAAATTAAGGAGTTTATGGAAAACACTTATCAGTTGGTTTTTGTCGCGACTGGTGATGGAAAGATGGTGAGGGGTTATTTCCCTGGTAAGGGAGTCATTACGGTCGAGCTAGGTAAAGTTGCCAAAGGACCGTTGTCGATTGCCGCTATTTTTGAAAATAAAACCAAAATACCTGTGGCTGCAGCTACTCCGGCGGAATCTGAGGCCGCTGTGGCTCCTGAAGCTACACCGCCTACTCCAGAACCGGTATCATCCGAGCCTGAAGCTGAACCCTCCTATACTCCGGCACCACCAGTAGCGCAGCCAGCACAAACTTCGACATAAAACATAAAAACAAAAGAAATGAGTGATCAGACAATTTATAAAAGTGATGCCGTCGTCGTAGACAAAAATAAAACCGCTGAGCAGTATATCGCTGAGGTGGAAAAAATTTATATTGTTCCGGATTTGATTAGAGAAAAATATCCGGATTTGATGAAGTTGATTTATGAAACTGAGTCGATGGATAAGGAAGAGCGGGAATATTGGTTGCAAATCATGCCGATTATGAATGATGAGCAGGTAGTCAAGCTGCGAGATATTATGGTTAATGAGCAGGTACAGCTTTCTGAGATTGAAAATAAGTATTCAGAGAAAAAGCCGGTGAGAGAGCTTGATGAAAATGCGATCAGGGAAAGACAAGAAAAGCTGAGGGCGGCGGAGGCGACTAGTTCGGAGAAGGATCGTGCAGAGGAGGAAAAACTTCTGAAGGAGCTTTCAGATTTGGGGTTTTAAATTTTAGCGAGCAACGGTGCTGAGATTCTCGACGCTTTTTGGTGTACCGCTGATTATTAGGCGTTTGGAGTTGGTGCCGATGGGGGTGCAGGTTATGAGGGTGAGCTGTTCGCTGGAGGTTGGATGAAGGACTTCTATTTCACTTGGAAGGACTATTTTGCGGCCAGTGATCTCGTAAGTGTATTTTTTCTGATCCCAATACACGATAATCTCGTCCCCTTCGGATACTTCATGTAAAAGTGCAAAGACATCTTTGAATCTGCCCGGATCCCAAGGAAAATAGGAGCTGTGTCCTGTGATGACGACATTGCCATCTTCGCCTGGAATTGAGGTGCCCGGATAGTGGACGACTCCGTCCTGAAGCGCTTCTTGGATGTTGCTCTCGAGTGCAACCCAGTCGCGGTCGATTAAGGCTTGGCTACTAGTCCTAATTATGGGGATGTTGCGGTTGATGCGAGGGATGATGATGCGATTGTCGATGGGGGCAACTTCAATATTAAGTGGGGGAAGCTGATTGATAAGTGATGTCGGGCTTCTAGTGTCGATGAGGGTTGTTACGCTGTTTTGGTCGGGAGTTGTGGGGGTGTCAATGAGCTGGACAAGAGGGCTGTTGTCAATTTGGCCAGTAAGTTTTTCCCACTGGTGTTTGGCGAGCTCGATGTAGGCGCTGCTGTTGAGAAGAAAAAATAAGATACCGAGGATGACGGCGCTGGCGACAAGTTGGCGGAGGGCGTCAATAATTATCGTGTAAACCCTTTTGGGAGGGCGAGATTTTTTCTCCGGTTTTTCTGGTTTTTCTTCGGGAGGAGGGGTGGTTTCAAGAGATAGTGGCTGGCGGTGGTCTGCGTCTTTGTTTTCATTGATCAGTAAGCGTTCGGGAAGGATGAAGGCGGGGCTTTCTTTTAAGGATGCTTCGATTGCGGCTAGTTCTTCGGCAACGGATTTTTCGCTGTGAGAATTTTGCGGATCTTGTACTTTAGGTTCGGGAGCTTCCTCTGCGAGCGTGGGCTCTTCGTCTTCAACATAATCATGAATGTGAAGAACAAAATGCTGTTTGTCGGGGTTGTTGTCTTGCATGAAATGAGATGGAATAAGAGTTGCTTTATTATAGCAAGATTGACAATAAGGGCAATATTCTGGAAAGGATTATTAAATTTGCGAAAAGATGATGATTTCGATCTTGTATTTGGCTTTTAAACGGTTAAAATCGAGGGTATGTTGAAAAGAAAAAGTATCGATATCGGTTTCTTTTTATCGCTGGTGTTGTTTCCAGTGTTGTTGTGGGCGTTTCACGATACTTATTTGGGTGAGATTTTTGTGAGTTTTTTGCCGTGGTGGATGGGGGCTTATGTGGTTTTGATGGGGGTTTTTATGTTCTTGGGAAGGGGGCGAGGGTTGGTGGCGACTTGTCTGGTGGTGGTGATGGCGTTTGCGGGGGTGGTTTCGAGGGGTGTTGGGGTGGAGGAGGATCGAGGGGTAGGGCTGAATGGTGAAGGCTCTGATGATCTATTTGGTGATCGTGGATTGAAGGTGCTTTTTGGGAATGTATATTATAAAAATTCGCGGCTTAATGAATTTGAGGGGAAGTTTCGCGAGATCGATCCGGGGGTTGCGATGTTTGTGGAGTTTGAGGGGTTGCAAATGGATGGGCTGTCTGCGGCTGTGAAGGATTTTGAGGATAGTTCGTATGCGGAGATTGGTGAGTTGAAAGGGATATATGCGAATCATTTGTTTAGTAAATATAAGGTGGTGGGAGTGGAGTTTGGTGGGGGTGGGGCGCCGGTGGTGAAGTATGAGGTGGAGGGGGGCGGGCTCGTTTATAGTTTTTTCGTGGCGCATACTTACAGCCCGCATCTGCCGAGTTTTTATCATGCCAGGAATGAGCAGTTGGAAGCTATTGGAGAGTTTGTGGCTGATTGTGAGGAGAGGTGCATTTTGGTTGGAGATTTTAATGTATCGCCGTGGTCGACGCATTTCAAAAAATTGGAAAAAAGACTGAAGTATAATTTTGATCTTGTGAATGATGATAACGGTATTGTGGAGCCGACCTGGAGCCCGGACTGGTTTCCGTTTGCGACTGTTCCGTTGGATTATTTATTTGTGAGTAAGGATTTGGAAGTTGGGCAGTTTGATTTGATTAATGTACCAGGTAGCGACCACAAAGCGTTTAGCTTTGTGGTCGCGGGGTTTGAAAATTAGGTTTTAAGGATTATACCTTTAATAGCGGATTTAATACTTCGAGGAGAATTTTGCTGAGATTTTGATCTGTTGTGATACGGCTGATTTCAGTTTTGAGAATGTTGCGATTTTGTTCGGGCAGTTTGTTGATGATATCAAGCTGTTTGGCGATGTTGGTGGCGAGCTTGCTGTTGAATTTATCAATCTTGGCAAGGCGATCAACATAAAAGCGATAGTTTTCTTGAGCGTTGAGGTGAAAGACTCCTACATTACCGGCGAAAGCGCTATAGAGGGAATAGACATTGTTGGGGTTTTCGATGTTGAATGAGGGGTGTTGCTCGGCCTTTAAGACTTCATTGAGAGTGTCCTCTTTTTCAGAGTAGCTGATGGCAACAAGATATTTGTTGAAGACAAGCTGGTCGCTTTTCCAGCGATCGAGAAAGTGTTCCTTTATTTCTTGGCCTTGAGAAAAATCGACGGCTAGGCGGAGGGCTTGGAATTGCTCGGTCATATTGTCGGAGTTGTAGTACTGTTCTTTGATGAGATGGAAATATTTGTCATCGAGTTTTGCAAGGTAATTGAGAAGGACTCCTTTGAGTGATCTTTGAGCTGAATCTTCAGCGGTGTAGCGGTAAGGTTTTGCCGGGTTTTGATTGAGATAGGTTTCGAGGATTTGCTTTTCATATTTTTGAGCGATTGCCTTAAGCATGTAGTCCCGAGCCGATTTGATTTTTGGATAGTCGTGTGTTGCTCGGTGTTGGGCGATGGTTCGTATTGGTGGGAGAATGAGCATTTGAGCGATGAGTTCGGTCTGGTCGGGAGAGAAATCGAAGAAGCCTCCGTATATTTCCAGAGTGGTGTCGTCAATTTCGGATTTTTGGTCGCGTTCAAGGTTGTCGATGATCTTATTGATGGCGATGGTGGCTATTTCTTGAGATGCTTGGTAGCGGTTGAATTCATTGGTGTCGTATTTCATCAGGTGGATGAGGTTGGGCTCGTTGTGTTGATATTGGAGAATTACGGGAGCGCAGAAGTCGCGGAGTAATGATGGGACGACTTTGGTGGTGCCTGTGGGTAGTTTGAAGGTGAAACTTTCTTTTAGTTCACGGAGATGGAGCAGTCCCCTGTCGAGGTCTTTTTGCTCGCTGTTGTTTGCGAGTTCCAATTTGATTTCGTTGCCGTTTTGGTCGATGAGTCCAACAAGAAATGGCATGTGGTAGGGCTTGTGGTCTTTGAAAGCGAGGATTTGTTCGATGTTGAGAGTGTAGGTAAGGCTCTGAAGATCTAGGTTTTCGGTGATGGCTAGTTTCGGAGTGCCGGCTTGTTCGTACCAGGTGTTTTTGAATTGTGTGAGGTCGAGTCCGGAGGTGTCTTGCATGGCTTGGACGAATTCATCGGTGGTTACCGCTTGGCCGTCATGTCGTTTAATGTAGAGGCTGATGCCGTTTTTGAAGTTTTCTTCGCCGATCAGGGTGTGGATCATTCCGATAACTTCGGCTCCTTTATAGTAAATTGTTGAGGTGTAGAAGTTGTCGATGGCTTCATATTGGCGAGGCCGGATCGGGTGGCAGTTGGGGCCGGCATCTTCCATGAATTGGCGTTCTTTGATGTATCGAACATCGGAAATACGCTGAATGAGGCGAGAGTTCATGTCGGAGGAAAATTCGCGTTCGCGGTAGTTGGTCAGGCCTTCTTTGAGGGTGATTTGAAACCAGTCGCGGCAAGTTACTCGGTTTCCGGTCCAGTTGTGAGAATACTCATGTCCGACAACGGCTTCGACACTGTGATAATCGCCGTCGGTACCGCTTTCGGGGTCGACGAGGATGCAGGATGAGTTGAAGATGTTGAGGCCTTTGTTTTCCATTGCGCCGGAGTTGAAGTCATTGGCGGAGACGATGCAGTAGAGATCGAGGTCATATTCCAAATCAAAGCGGTCTTCATCCCATTTCATGGCTTTTTTCAGGGATTCGATGCCGTGGTAAGAGCGTTTTTTGTCGCCGGGTTCGGAGTAGAGTTGGAGGGTGACGGGGCGGCCGGACCTAGTAGTAAAGGTATCTTCGACGAGGTCAAACCGGCCGGCAACAAGTGCGAAAAGATATCCCGGTTTGGGAAAGGGATCACGGTAGGTTTTGGTGTGAAGATTGTCAGGGAGATTTTCATCGGCGATTTTGTTTCCATTGGAGATTATTACCGGGAATTTATCGCGATCAGCTGTGATCGTGACGGTAAAATCGGTGAGACTGTCAGGTCGATCGATGAATGGAGTGATGCGACGAAACCCTTCGGATTCACATTGGGTAACCAAAATGTCATTGGATTTATAGAGTCCTTCGAGTGTTTTGTTGGTTTGAGGGTTGATAGTGTTGTGGATTTCAAAGTTTAAGGAATTTTCGGCGCTGATTCCTGTGAGATATGAGGCTGGGATCGTTAAATCGTCCTCATTTATTTGGTAGTCTGTTAATTCTTTATCATCGATTTTGATTGAGTTGATTTCGACATTATCCCCCACTTGGAAAACAAGATCTTGGTTTTGTTCGGTGGATGCTTTGTTTGGGATCAATTTGAATTCGGATTTTACAGTGACTTTTTCATGAGAGTGGATCGTGAAATTCAAGTTTACATGTGGAATGCTGTAAGGGTGCGGTTTGTAGTCGTCTAAATGTACTGTCATAGATTTGGTTTAATTTAGGTTTTTAAGAACTTGTCGATTCTAATGGTTAACTAGCGATTTTAAAAGGTGGTGTTTGGGAATAAAGAGGTGGACAAATCTTATTTGACCGTTATAATTCATTCCTTAGAGTAGCTTTAACCCAAATCAATATGAAGAAGTTTTTAATTGCGGGCTTGGTGATTGCCGCCATTGCCATAAGTGCAACCGCTGGTGCTGCAAATAATTTCCTGACAGCAGGTAGTACGCCGGATGTATCGGTATCTTCAGCAAATAACTTTTTGACTGCTGGAAGTACGCCACCGGGACCGGTGATTGTGGTGCCTGACAATAATGGTCCAGGGCCGGTGCGCGATAGAAACACCGTTTCTAAAAGTGGTGCTCGTCTAGTCTCTGGTGATACATCTTCTGGAATGACTTTTTTGGAGTGGATGCTTCTTTACGGACCAATCGTGCCGGAAACACCAGTAACGCCTGAGGTTAAGCCACCTGTGAAGAAGCCAATCTATAAAAAACCGGCTGTGAAACCTGTTGATGTGTGCGAGTGTATTGATATGGGAGGTGATATCCAATTCTTTGTGGGAGAAAAAATCTTTGCTGTAACCACAACTATGAGCAAGGGAAAAGAAATCGTAGAGTTTGAAATGATTGATTGTGGTCTTATGAATCAGGCCGTGACAAATATTGTGGAAAACGCATATGCCGAGATCAGCGTACGCGGTGATCATGTGACTGTTGTGGTGAAGAATGCGACAAATAATCGTGAGGTTTGGAAACTGACCGTTGCAAAATAATGTAAGGTTGGGTGGGATAGAGGCCTCGGCAGAAATCTGCCGGGGCTTTTGTTTTTGATATAGCTGTTGAATTTGTTTTGCGAGCTGGTGAAGAGGTTGTGAAGGTGAAGTTGCCGAATTGGCTTTTATCTATATAATAGGCGTTGAAATCACTAATTATTCCTAATGAAACTTCTAAACTTTACACTGAGCGCGATATTGTTGTTTTTGATATTTACGATTCTGGTGGGAGGAAAGGATATTTTGATGCCGTTTGTGATTGCAATTATTATTTGGTATTTCGTTATATCTCTGGTTCATGTTTTTCAGAAATTAAAGTTTCCTGGTATTAAAAAGAGGAAGATGAAGTATTGGCAGGCTTTAACGCTGTCGGTTCTTACTTGTTTGGCGGTTTTGTTTTGTGTCTCTTGGATAGTTAATAACAGTATTAATCAGGTGATTGCTCAGGCGCCAAAGTATGAGGAAAAATTGAAGGAGGTGGTGGTGCGTGTGGAGAATTTCATGGATTTTGAGTTTCTGCAGGGAGAGTCAGAAGATGAGATTGCTGTAGATGAAACGGTTATAATTACAGGGCAACAAGTATCAAGTATAGATAAGAGTCCAAGTCTGATCGAGAGGATAGATTTTGTGGAATTTTTCACCAAATTTGCCCAAGCGTTGGGAAATATTGCCCGTAATATGGGCGTAATTTTGATCTATGTGCTGTTTTTACTGATTGAAAGCCGGACTTTTGGGAAAAAGCTCAAGAATATGGTGCCGGATCAGGGGAAGTACGATGCGACTCAAGGTGTGCTTTCGAGAATCGTTGAAGATGTGAATGAGTACCTGAAAATTAAGAGTTTGGTGAGTTTGGCGACGGCGATTTTGAGTTATATTGCGTTGAAGATAATAGGGGTGGATTTTGCGGAATTCTGGGCGTTTTTGATCTTCTTGTTAAACTTTATTCCGATCATCGGTTCATTTATTGCGGTGCTGTTCCCGGTATTGTTGTCGTTAATTCAGTTTCCGACGATCTACCCGTTTGTGGCGGTGGTGATTATTTTGTTTACGATCCAGATTATTATGAGTCAAATTATTGAGCCGCGTTTGACTGGAGATTCATTGAATTTGAGTCCTTTGGTTATACTGCTGTCATTGGCTTTCTGGGGAAGCGTTTGGGGCGTGGTGGGCGCGATTTTGTGTGTGCCAATCATGGTGATTATCAATATTGTATTGGCGAAGTTTGAAAAGACCCGATGGTTGGCGGTGTTGATGTCGGCAAAGGGTAATGTGTGATTTTGCTGCACACTAATTTGCTGCACACCTAGAGGTTTGTGCCTATTGTTGAGGATTCGAGATATAATGACTATCCAGAGTAGGGGTAGACCTTACGGGGAGCGGTGCGATATCGGGAGTTGATGGGGTTGAGCTCGATTGTGCCGTCGGATTTGGTGATTTTTTGTATCCAGGAGATTTCGTTCCAGCGAGGGTTTACTAGTTCTTGGAATTGTTCGGGGACTCGGCCGGAGTAGATGGGGCCGAGGAGTTCGACTTTGTCGCCGGTTGGAGTGCCATAGATATCAACATAGCCAAAGTCACCATCGACATGAGCTTGGACTAAAAGATAGTTGTCGGTGGTGTTTTTGAAGCGTAAATCTTTGTGGCCCGGGTAGATAGCGGCATCGAGTCCATTGCCGAATTCTTCGTAGTAGAGGACATAAAGGCTGTGAGGGTAGCGTTCGAGGATTTCCAGGTTGGCGTTGAGTGCGGCGCGATAGACGGTGGTTGAGACTTGGCAGAGGCCGCCGCCGGGGACCGGAATCAGTTCGTCGCCATTGAAGATGGCGTCGGCGTTGTACCATCCGGCGGCGTTGGTGACTGGCCCGAGGTTACTGTTGAAAGAGTATTCTTCTCCAGGTGCGACTAAAACATTGTTCACTTTTTCGGTCAGGCCTTTTTTGATGTTGGCTTTACGCCCGATGGCTGATCCCCAGAATCCGGAGCGTCCTTGTCCGAGATGTTCGAGACTTCCGAGATTTTCTCCGGTGTGGTTTTCAATTTTTGAGGGAATGTGTTGCACCTCGATTTCAACTTGGTTCTCGTTGTTTTGAAGGGCTTGTTTTAGGCGATCAATGGTTGATTCAATATCAATTTTTCGGCCGTCGATGGCGATACCTTCAACTATGGCAAAGTTGCTACCTTCTTCGGGTAATGTTGAGATGATGGCGTTTTGTACCTCTTGATCAATGTTGGGAGCGATGTTTTCCGAGATAAAGGCGGCAATGATGTCTTCGCTGAAATTCAATTCTCCATTGCGGACGATGATCCAGTTTGGGAGTATTTTGGTTTTGTAGATGTAGGGTTTCTCTTCTTCGGTGGGCGGAGTGACCGTGAAGTTGATTTCCCTTTTCAGGAGTTCTTCTAAAATTAGCAGGTCGGATTCGGCATTAACTGTTTGGTATTTGGCAAGTGAGGGGGTGGACTCGATTGCTAGGCGATATTGTTTGCCCGGTGAGTTGATGGCGACGGGAATGGCAGTGATGATTGCCTGAAAATCGGTGGTGAGGCGGTCCTGGTGCTCTACGACAAAGGGATTTCCAGCTTCATCATAGTTGATTTCAGCTTCCATGGCCCCTTGAAGAATAGGAAATGCGGTCTGAAGCTTGCCGATAAGTCGGTTTTGATCTATTTGGTAAACGGGCGATACTTCAGTGTCTTTGAATATGTGGGTTAATCTCATGCCATAGTGCGATAAGAGACTTTTGCCGTATGAGATTTCGCGGATTCGTTCGACGGTGGCATCGGAGTCAAAACTAACGCCGAGTTCAGCAAGTGATAATTCGACGATATTGCCGTCGAGATCAAAGGTGATTTTTTCTTGTGAGAGCCTTTGGAAATAGTCGTCGAGGAGTTGTTGGCTTCTTTGATAGGTGATGCCGCCGAGGTCAGACCCCTCCCCCATTAGGACGATGCCTTGGGCTACGGAGTGGGTGGCCTGGAATCTTAAGGCGGCTAGGAAGGCGACGAAGACTAATAGAAGCGCGACAGAGAGAATTGTTCTGTTGATTTGTATTTTCATAAGATAAAGGAAATGAGAGTGCCGTTATTCTATAATAATTTAGGGGAATATGGAAATAGATTAGGTTTTTGTTGGTCTATTTTGTGATTTTATGGTTAGTATAGGAGGGTAGTTTTTAGCCTCTTTCTTATTATAATTATGATGAAAAAATTATTATCAATTTTGCTCGCTTTAGTCATTATGCCTTTTGGGCAGGCTTATTCGATGATGTTTGATGACGAGGATTATGATGGGATTTTCTCGGATTTTACGAGCGAGAGCGAGTATGCGGAGAGTGTGTTTTTGCTTTATGATATTGGGGTTTTGAGTGGGAATAGCGATGGTACTTTTGCCGGTGATCGCCCTTTGAATAGAGCGGAGCTGTCAAAACTGCTTTTGAACGCGGTGGTTTATACGGATTTGGATGATTTAGGGGGGTGTTTTGAGGATCTGAATGCGGGGGCGTGGTATGAGATTTATGTTTGTAATGCGAAGGAGTTGGGTTATGTGCGTGGTGATGGGGATAGTGGTTTGTTCCGGCCGAGCGGGACGACGAATGTCGCGGAGGCGCTTTCGGCGTTGAATATGATTTTTGAGTGGGGCGTTGACACCGAAAGCGCGGCGGTGTGGTATGAGCCGCTTTTTGTTGAGGCGGGTTTGCAAAGTATTTTAGTGGATGGGCTGGATCCTGATACGGCGATTACGCGCGCGGTTTTTGCTGATATTTTGGCAAAGGCGGTAGTGAATTATGATCTTGAGCAAGAGGTGTTTGTGGGGTTTACGGATTATTATGAATGGGTTTATGCGAATATCGATGATTATGACGATTATTTGGGGGATTTGATGGAGGAGTTTTATGAGAATGGCGGAGAATGGTCACATAATCACGGTGATGAGGATGACATTTTGGCGTTGTATAAAATAAATGGAAGTGATGGTTTGGAATTGATAGAAGGTGTGGATGAGGCGGATTATCGGGCAATTTGGGAGAAGTTTAAGAGTATTTTTCCGCGAGAGATAAGACCGACTTTGAAGGAATTTGCAATTTTTAGCGATGGTCTTGAGGAGACTTTGGCTTATGTGCAGCAGGCCAGTACCAGCAGTAAGGAGTGGCGCATTGCGATTGATCATCAGGATGCTTATGTGGACGGGCTTGATGATGCGGAGTTTGTGCTGACTTTGATCCATGAGTTTGGGCATTTGGTGACGTTACATCCTGCGCAGGTGCCGCCGAATGAGAGCGTTTATCTGAATACGCTGAGTGATGTGGAGTATGAACAGCTGATTGATGATTGTTTGCCGAGGTATTTTACTGGTGAAGGATGTGCGCTTGCGGAGTCCTATATCAATGTTTTCTATCAGACTTTCTGGAGTGGTTTTGGGGATGAGTATGAGGATATTTTGTATATTGCCGATGATATGGAGTATTACACGGCGTTGGAGGAATTTTATGAGAAGTACAAAGATCAGTTTTTGAATGACTATGCGGCGACTAATCCGGCGGAAGATATCGCTGAATCTTGGACTGCTTTTGTGCTTGATGATAAGCCGGCGGGTAATTCCGTAGCGCAGGAAAAGGTGTTATTTTTCTATGACTATCCGGAAATGCTGGCGTTGAGAAAAGTGATCAGAGATGCGGTTTCTGAATAGTGCTGATAGGTGGAGGGTGGCATGAAGCTGAAATCGGTTGACGATTGAGGGAAGAGTGCTAAAATCTTTTCGGTGATGTTTCAAACTGAGCGGGTATAGTATAGTGGCTATTACGCTGCCTTGCCAAGGCGGAGGCACGGGTTCAATTCCCGTTACTCGCTCCAGACGGAATTATTGAATTCAGGAATATAACTCATTTTATGAATAACACTGTCAAATTTCAAAAGACCGTAAGATTTATTAGCATTATTATTGCAGCCTTATTTGTTGTTTTGGGACATTTAATTTTTGGTGTCGGCTCACTGGAAGAGACAAGTGTACAGACATTTCTTGTTGGTATTTTATATTTCTCAGTTTGCTACTGGTTCATATATCCTGACTTGAAAAATCAAAAGTTATCAAACAACGACAAAAATAAAATTTCAAATAATCGACTGAATCTATTTAAAAATATTAGATCAATATCTTTGGCTTTTCTCTTCTTAATATTTGCGTTCTATTTTAGCAATCTACAATACAAAATGTCATCTGACTTAAGGCATACCATTATGGAGGAAATATTCCCCCCAATCATGCTGGTGTGCGTAATCGCAGTCGTTGGAATCACCATTTACACGATGTATACCGGTCGACATTATTCTCATGAAAATGCCAGCGTAGTTAGAGATAAGACCTCATTCAAAGATAAGATACCTCTAATTGCCAGTATTATAGCGGTGTTGGTGATATTGACTATTGTTGCGGCTCTCATGATCAGCCTGAGAGGACTCCCAATAGGCTAAAAGGCTACCCGATGACCTCCATTTCTTCCTGAAGTTTGATCCAGGTGGCTTCGGAGTCGGTGAGGATTTTGTCGATTTCGGCGAGTTGGGTGGTTTTTTCTTGGAATTTTTCGTTGTAGTCGGGGTTGTCTTCGAACCATTTGAGGATTTGGAGTTTTTGGGTTTCGTTTTTTTGGATGGTGTTTTCGAGAGTGCGGATTTGTTTTTTAATTTCTTTGAGGCGTTGGCGGGTTTGGTGGTCGGAGGGTTGTGGAGAGTCGGTTGCGGGCTTTTTTGAGGTCTTTGGTGGAGGGGTGAGGTCGTCTTCGATGTCTTGGGTGATGTGGTAGACATATTCTTCGTAGTTGTGGTGGTAGCGGGCGACTTGGCCGTTTTTGACTTCGATGATTCCGGTGGCGAGGACATCGACGAAGGTGCGGTTGTGGCTGATGAATAGTACTGTGCTGTTGCAGTTTTGAAGTCCTTGGGCGAGCGATTCGACGGTTTCAAAGTCGAGATGGTTGGTGGGTTCGTCGAGAAGAAGGACTTGGTGGCGTTGTAGGAGGAGTCCGGCTAGGCATAATCGGGCTTTTTCGCCACCACTGAGGACTGAGATTTTCTTTTTGAGGAATTCATCTTTGAAGAGAAAGTTGCCGGCCATTTCGAAGATTTCTTGTTCGGTGACGCCGTCGCCGGCAGCATTTGAGAGGTGTTCTTTGACGGTGTTGTCGGAGAGGAGTGTTGCGGGGGTGTGTTGGGCGTAGTAGCCGATTGAGATGTTGTGTCCCCATTTGAATTGTCCGCTTAAGGCGTTGATTTCACCAGCAATGGTTTTGAGGAAGGTGGTTTTCCCTTGTCCGTTATCACCGACTATGGCGATGTGTTCGCCGCGTTCGACTTCGAGGTTGATGTTTTTTGCGACTTCTTTGTCGGGGTAACCGATGGTCATTTGGTCAACGGTGAGGGCAATCCCCTGCTTGGCTTCGATTTTGGGGATGTTGATGCGGGCAGTGCTGAGCGGGTTGAGGATTTCGATGGTTTTTAGTTTGTGGATTTGTTTGAGTTTTGATTGAGCTTGGGAGGCTTTGCTGGCTTTGGCTCCGAAGCGGTCGACGAATTTTTGGAGGTGTTGTTTTTTGCGTTCGACGTTTTTGTTGAATTTTTCTTTCAGTTCGGTTTGTTCGGCTTTGTAGGCGAGGTAGTCTTCGAGGGATCCCGGGTAGAGCGAGGTTTCACCTCTTTCGATTTCCAGGGTGCTGGTGCAGGTTTTTTTGATGAATTCGCGGTCGTGGGATATCAGCATGAAGGCGCCATTGTAGGTTTGGAGGAATTTTTCGAGCAGAATTTGGGTGGAGAGGTCGAGGTAGTTTGTGGGTTCGTCGAGGAGGAGGAGATTGGGTTCGTGAAGTAACATCGAGATGAGTTTGATGCGCATTTGGTAGCCTCCGGCTAGTGATTCTGCGGGAACATAGAAAAGGTCGGGTTTGATTTGGAAGCGGTCGGCGATTTTTCCGCATTCCCATTCGGGTTTGCCGGAGTCTCTGGTGAGGAAGTCGATGACGCTTTCGTCGTCTTGGAAGGGGCTGTGTTGTGTGAGATAGCCGATGCGGGTGCCGGCGTGGATTTTGACTTGTCCGGAGGTAGGAGTTTCTTCGCCGGTGATTATGCGGAAAAGTGTGGATTTGCCGGCTCCGTTGCGTCCGACAACGGCGATCTTTTGCCGTTCGGCGATGGTGAGGTCGGCTCCTTCAAAGATAACCTGGTGGCCGTATGATTTGTTGAGTTGTGAAACTTGTAAGAGTGTAGACATAGTGGGGTGATTATAATGATCTTTTGGCAATTTGCCATTCTTAATGTTAAAAACTATTTTGACAATCTGTTAACACCCCCTATATATTGCTGGCTCGCGATTAAAATTATCAATTTTGTTTTTTATGAATAGAAATAACGGTGCCAATACAGTAAGACATCACGGTGATATCAATGAAGCCCTGGGGTATCCACAAGGTACGCTGATAGCGCATGCTTTCGTTAAATCCTGGGAGGAAGGAAGCCAGCACTTGCATCCGGTGCCGTTGGCAGAGGCTGATCAATATTTGAACTTTGCGCCGCTGGCGTTTCCCGGTTCAGGGAATAATGCAGGTGAGATGGCGGTGATGTTTGAGCCTTTGCGCGGGAGTTATGAGTATTTGGAGAGGGTTGGTGTGCATCAAAGAGGTGCAGATGAGCGGTTTTTCTTTTTGGAGAAGGAGAAGGGTACGAGTGCTCCAGATGGAGATGTGGAGTTTCATTTTATGGATATTATTAGGCGGAATATTGGTTATTACCGAGAAAGATTTGGTAAGCTGGGGTTTTTGCCGATTTTTCCATCGAGACACTCGGAGATTATCGCAGAATTGACCGGGATGGAGCTGTTGAATTCCGAGAAGGCGGGATATGGTGCGAATAACAAGGCGAGTTTGAGACTTAATGCTGATAAATATGGCTATCAGGTGACGGAGGGTTTGCAGTATGAGCGGTTGAATAATGGTGAAATGGTGGGGCTGTACAATAATGTTTTGGATAATATTGAGGGTTATATTGCGGCGGGAAAAGATGTCTGGGTGAAATATCCGACGGGGTCGGGGGGAGATTTGGTGGTGCCGTTGAGGCATGCAAAGTTAAAAGATAAGGGCTCACGGGAAATCAGGCAGCAAGCGAAAGATGCGCTGGTTAAAATTGCTTATAATGTTTTGTTGTCGCGGGTTGGGAAAGGGAGTATTGCGGTTCCGAGTTTTGAGGAGGTGATGAAGGTGTTGGAAGTTGGCGGGTTGGTGGTGGAGACGGGTTTGGAGGGGAATTTTAAGAATTATAATGTTCAGGGAGTTGTGGGGCGAAATGGTGAGTTTACCGAGGTCAATATGTCGGAGCAGTTGACTTCGCCGGAGGGTGCTTATCTGGGCAATATGGTAAGGCCGGTGGAGGAGTACTCAGAAAAGACGCGTGTGGCGGTGTGGCAGGCGATGAGACAGTTGTCAGAGTATTTGCACAAGGAGGTTGGGGCAAATATGCTGTTTGGGGCTGATATTTTGGTTGATGAGAATGATGTGGCGACGGTAATTGATCTCAATGGAAGGTTTAATGGTAGTACGAGTCAGAAATTGATTGCGGCTCATCTTGATGTCCCCTATTCGTTGAATGTGAATATCAATTTGCCTTTTGTGCCGGAGACTTTTCAGGAGATTCTGGATTGTCTGGGAGCGGATATTTTGTTTGATGGGAGGAAGGAGTTTGGGGTTTTGCCGAAGTTGCCAAGACGGGGTACGCGTGTGGTGAAGGTGGATATTCTGGGGCAGGATCCTTCGGATATTGAAAAAGTACGCATGGCAATGACGAGAAGGGGCGTGCAATTGTAAGGGCCTCAACAAGGTTTAGACTTAGATTAGACTTCCTCGATAAAGCGTTTGAAGTAGTTAACTAGTCGCTTGAGGCTGTCGATGTTGACCCATTCGTTGGCGGTGTGTTCGTTGTCGCCTTCGGGGCCGACGGAGATAACGGCTAGATGGGCTCCATTGGCAAAAACATTTTCGTCGGCAACAGATAGTCCGTAGTCGATGGAAACTTTTGGTGTTTCTTCGCCTATTATTTTCAGGATGTGCTGGATGGTGGGGTTTTCTTTGTCGGTAATATATGGTGGGGCGAAGGGGGTGTCGCGTTTTTGGAGGGAGATATTGATTTGAGATTTAAGGTGTTGGTCTGTTTGTAGTTTTTGAACCATTTCCTGCACTTGTTTCAGGGCGCTTTCGGGAGTTTCCGGTGGAACTAGCGAACGGTTGATCTCAAACTTGCAATAGTCGGGAATGGAGAGGGATGTTTCTGTGGATGTAATGTTGTTGGCGAAGAGTGAGCTTTTACCTATGATGGGGTGTTCACTTAGGGGGAGGGTTTTGAGGGAGTTAATGATGGTGGCGGCGTCATTGATGGCGTTGATGCCTTTTTCGGGGAAGGCGCCGTGGGCGCTTAAGCCTAGGACTTCGAGGTCGATTGTACATCTCCCACGGCGCCCGAGGTGGACCCATTTTTCTTGAGGGTCGTAGGGGTGGATGTTGCCGGTTTCAGCGGCAATTAGGGTTTTGACATCGTTAAAAAATTCTTCGTCGGTAACGGCTTTCCAAGCTCCGGCCGAGATGTTTTCTTCATCAACGCAAAAGATGACTTTGAGGTATTTTTGAGGATCGGTTTCACGGCAGGCTTCCAAAATTGCGAAAACTCCGCCTTTCATGTCGACGGCACCAAGTCCGTAAATTTTTCCATCTTGATAGTGGGCTTTAAAAGGATCTGTGTTCCATTCTCCGTATGGCGGTACGGTGTCGATGTGTCCAAAAAAACAGAGAGCTTTTTGGTCGGGGCTGTTTTTGTTGCCACGCTCGGCCAGGATATTGAATCGGTCTTGGCTGACGATTTGTCGTCTGGTGGTGAATCCGATTTTTTTGAGCTGTTCTTCAAGAAATTCGGCATGTTGTTTTTCGTTTGGGTAGACGGAGTTGATGGAGATAAGCTGGTCGAGAAGGGTTGTGTTCATAAAATATTATTTAGGAGTCAGTGTAAAAATAACACGGTTTTTACAAAACTTATACTCTACAATATGTAAATCGAGCTAGATCCAGACGAAGTTGCCAAGTCAATTTTTACTTTCCTTAATCTAAAAGGTATATTTTGGGTAAGTAATATATTGAAACCTCTTTCTTATGATTCGTTTTAGGCAATCCTTTGCTTCGATGCTGGCTGTTGTCTTAACTGTTGCAACGACGGCTTTTGCTGTTCCCGATGTCTCGGGGGCGGTTGATTATGACGATGTTGCGCCGATTGAATATGTGGAGGGTGAGGTGCTGGTTAAGTTTAAGACGATTCCTTTGGAGGCTAGTAATCTTAGGGGGGTTTCGCTGATCGATAGTTTTGAGATGGGGTATGATGTCGAGAGGAAGGATGCTTTTTCCGAGGTTAATCTTGCTTTGGTGGCATCAAATGAGGGCGAGTCTACTGAGGAATTGATTGAAAAAATGCAAAATAATCCGCTTGTGGAATATGTGGAGCCTAATTATCTGCGATATCCGATGCTTGCGCCGAATGATACATTGTTTGGACAGCAGTGGAGTTTGAATAATACGGGGCAGACGGTGAATGGTTTGGCGGGGACGGCCGGTATCGATATCGATGCGGTGGCGGCTTATGATGTTATTACCGATAGTTCGTCGGTGATTGTGGCGGTGGTGGATTCAGGGATACGGGCGACTCATCAGGATTTGGCAAATAGTCTGTGGGATGGTAGTGCTGGGTGTAATGATGAGAATAATGTGCCGATTGTGGGTGGATGTCCTAATCATGGTTGGGATTTTTTTAGTAATGATGATGACCCCAATGATGAGCATCGTCATGGAACTTTTGTGGCTGGTGTAATTGGGGCAGAGGGGAATAATGGTGTGGGGATAACGGGAGTTTCGCAGGGTGCTCAAATTATGAGTCTGAAGTTTATTGGAGCGTCGGGAACGGGTAGTACGGCGAATGCCATTAAGGCGATGTATTTTGCGAAATATAATGGTGCATCAATAATCAATGCCAGCTATGGTGGGCCGACATGGTCATTTGCGGAGCAGGAGGTGATTGAATCTTTTGACGGTTTGCTGGTGGCGTCGGCGGGAAATGCGGCTTGGGATAATGATGTTTTGCCACAATATCCAGCATCTTATGATTTGGATAATATTATTGCGGTGGCTTCGATCGATTCAAATGATCAGTTGGCGGATACTTCCAGTTATGGTTTGACGACGGTTGATATTGGGGCGCCTGGTGTGAATATTATCAGCGCTAGTTTCACTAGCGATACTGCTTATATCATCGCCAGTGGGACATCGGCGGCGGCCCCGGTGGTGAGTGGTTCGGCGGCGTTGTTGTGGGCTTTGAAGCCGGAGTTGTCGGCTATTGAGGTGAAGAATATTTTGATGTATAGCGGGGTGCCGAGTGCCGCCTTGGAGGGTAAGACGGTGAGCGGCCGGCGGTTGAATCTTTTCAATGCTCTTTCCGGTACTTTTGAGCCGGCCGGGGGACTGGATGTTGTAAATGTGATTCCAGCTAGTGCGATTGTCCAGCCGATTGATGGCTCGGGTGAGATTGATATTTCTTTTAGGTTGGTGGATTCTGTGGCCGATCGTATTATGTCCCTGCATTCTTTTGAATTTAGTACGGACGGTGGTGAGTCTTTTAATCCGCCGGTTAATGGTGATCTTTCGACAGCTCTGAGTGTTGATTGGCAGGATAATAATTATCTTTCGTCGACGGATTTTTCTGGGCCAATTTTTTCTTTTTCCTTTTTGGCAAAGCATGCTGACTTAGGGCTTGCTGATAATGATTGGGAAACCATGCAAATTCGCTTTAAGTCGAGTGACGGTGTCGCGGATAGTGAGTGGATTGTCTCCGAATCCTTTGCTCTTGATCTGGCTGCGCCAAATATTCTCGGGCTCGTTGATGATGAGGTGCCGGCTACGACTAAAGTCTGGAATTGGTCTTCCGAGGATCCGCAAGCTTTGTTCAGATTTGTTATTTCTCAAGATCCAGAGGTTATTCCGGTTGGTGATTTTGATGCAACTGTGACGGCAGAGCAGCTAACCGGTGATGGTACTTTCCATCTTACGGTTGAGGCAAGCGATGATTTTGGAAATGTCGAGTCGACTTCTGTGGCGGCGGTTTTGGATAATAGTCCTCCGGTGATAACTAGTATTGTGGATGATTTGGTGCCGACAAATTCCAAAGAGTGGAGTTTTGAGGCTGAGGATCTGAGTGCGGTTTTTTATCGTCATCTGATTGTTAGTCAGGATGATGAAGGTGAGGGCGAGAGTAGTGGCGATGGAGAGGAGGGAGGTGTGGTTCTGGAGGGTGAATATGGGGAGTATTTGACGGTTGATTTTGATCAGGCGGAGGGTGCTTTCTGGATTCATGTGCAGGCGATTGATGCTCTTGGGCATGAGTCTGGGGTGGTTTCGGCTTCATTTATAATTGATCTGACTCCGCCAGCAAACGCTATTATTTCAGGTGTCCCCGCTTCGTCCACGACCAGTCGTAGTCTGACAGCTACTGTGTCGGGGGATGAAGTAACTCATTATCGCTTTAGTCTGGATGGTGGGGCGCTTAGTGATGAATTCACTGTTGATGAACCAATATCTTTGTCAAACCTTGCAATTACTAATCATACGATTGAGGTTTTTGGGCGTGATATTGCTGGTAATTTCCAGGCAACTCCTTCTTCCTCCACTTGGACGATCATTGCCGCGAGCAGTGGAGGCGGTGGTGGTGGTGGTGGTGGCGGAGGCGGTGGTGGTGGTTATTCTATTGTTGTACCTCCTGTGGAGACAACCGAAGAGCCAGAGACCACTGAAAATCCAGAGACCGAAGTCAATGAAACTAATGAGGGTGAAGACAACTCAACTCGGGAGATTTTGTTTGAGGATATTGCCGATCATTGGGCCGGTTCTTTTATTGAAAAACTGTTTGTTCTCAATGTTGTTGAAGGGAAACAGCCCGATAAATATGCTCCCGATGATTTCTTGACGAGAGCGGAGTTGATTAAGATTGCTTTACTGACTTTTGATTTGGAGGTTTTGGAAGATTCTGATGCGGTGTTTACCGATGTTGAGTCGGATGATTGGTTCTTTGCTTTTGTCAATTCGGCGCATTCACATGGCATTATTGATGGATATACTGATGGCTCTTTCAAACCAAATACTGCCGTTAATCGGGCGGAGGCTTTGAAGATTATTTTAACTGCTGCCGGTTTTGAGCCAGTCGAGGTCGTTGCTTCGCAGATACCTTTTGACGATGTGCGTGTTAATGATTGGTTTGCGACTTTTGTGGTGCCGGCCTTTAATTTCGGGATTGTGAATGGCAAGACTCCGACTCGGTTTGCTCCTGCTGATTTTATTTCAAGGGCGGAGATGGCGAAAATTGCGGTATTGGCTTTGGAGGTGCTGTAGGATTTATAGTGAAACTTGCTACTTTTTACAGCTAGGTGGCACTATTTAAAAATGATTTAAAGTTTTTATAAAATATATTTTGTTTTTTGTCATTTTTGTGTTATACTATGTTTGTTGTTAAGTTGTTCTTTAAAAATTATTTCCTTCTTCCGAGCGGACTGGATCTTGAACTTCGGTTCCGGTTCAGTCGATCTCTGAAGAAGTCGGTTTGAGTTTCTTGACCTTTGGGTCGGGATTACTTTATCCCGTTCAGGTTCTGTCGGCGTTTTCCGATTTATTTCTCTGGGTTTCCCATTGCGATGTCGGGGCGGCTTGAAGAGCTGTTGATCTCTTTCCTTCTTTGAAGGCATTTGTATCTCCTGTTTCTATCTTGTCTGTTGCGTTTGATCACACCTGTTAGCGGTTAGTTTTCCTCCTGGTCTTGATGACTTTTGATCTTCTTTCTTCTTCGATTGTTTAAAAGCCACCCTTCTATAATGGGTGGCTTTTATGTTTGTCTGTAATTTTAGAGGCCTTTTTCAATATTTGGTGTTGCCAATGCTCTTACCGATCAGCCTTCCGGTTGCCCAGGCGGCTTGAAGGTTGAATCCGCCGGTGAAGCCGTCGATGTTGAGGATTTCGCCACCGAAATATAGTCCAGGGCAGAGGCGAGATTCCATGGTGGAGGGGTTTACTTCGGCGAGGTTTATTCCCCCGGCGGTGATGAATTCACTACCGGCACCTTTGCCGATTAGGGTTATTTGGGTGTTTTTTAGGGATTCAATGAGTTTGTTGAGCTCTTTTTTTGCGGTTTCTCCCTGTTTTTTTTCAGGGTTGATGTCGTGGAGTTCGAAGATGGTGCGGGCTAGGGATTTGGTGAGGAGTTTGCCGATGGTGACGATTAATTGCTTTTGGGGTTCGGTTTTGATGGTGTGGTTGAGTTCATTGGTGAGCTGTTCATAGGTTTGGTCGGGGTGGAAGTCGATGCTGAGGGTGGCGGGTTGGTCTTTGGATACCGGTTCGTAGGCGGCGAGGCCGGAGAGGGCGAAGACGGCGGGTCCGGTGATGCCTTGGTGGGTGAAGAGAATGGGGCCGGTGAATTCATATTTTTTGTCGCGGATGATTTTGAGCCGGACCTTTTGGAATGAGGTGCCGGAGAGTTCTTTGAGCCATTGTTCGGAGACCATGAAGGAGTTTAGGCTGGGTGCGAGCTCGGTGACGGTGTGTCCAAGGCTTTCGGCGAAGCGGTAGCCATCCCCTTGTGATCCGGTGTGCCGGTAGGCCTGTCCCCCGGTGGTGAGAATGATTTTGTCGGCAAGGATGGTCTGTCCTTCACTGGTTGTTAATACGAATTGGTCGTCTTGTTTATGGACTTCGGCGATGGTGGTGCGGTAGTGAATTTCGACATGGTGCTTTCGGAATATTTCGTGAAAAACGTTGACGATGTCTTCGCCATTGTCGGATTTTGGGAAGACTCGAAGGTCTTTTTCGGTTTTTAGGGCGACATGGTGGTTTTCAAACCATTCCATGACTTGGTCGGGTGGGAAGGCGTGAAAGGCGGTGCGGAGGAATTTTGCGCCGCGAGGGTATCTTTTTAGGGCCTCCTTGGGGTCGTGGATGCCGGTGGTGACATTGCAGCGGCCGCCGCCAGATATCATGACTTTGTGGCCGATCTTGAGGTTTCGTTCGAAGAGAAGGATGCGGTTTTCAAGATCGGCCTTTTGTTCGCAGATGGTGGCGGCGGCCATCATGCCGGCGGCGCCTCCCCCTATAATGGCAATTATTTGGGACACTGGATGAATTGTTGTTTAGTAAAGCCAATGAATCATACTGCCGGAAACATTTTTGACAATGTTTTCTTTCTTTTCCATGGAGTAGATAAATATTTTTGGGGTGTCGTATTGGTCTTCAATGTAGGCAAAATATTCACTGTTGGGCGAAAATTCAATGGCTCTGGTACGGTGGCCACTTTCATTCATAAGTGTTTGTTCTCCGGTCTCCATATCAACTAAGGCAATGCGGAATTCTGCAGGATAGCTGGTGTAGGCAGCGGCCAATGTTTCTTCGGATGGTGCAGTGGCAAGGTGGTCGATTACAATTGGATTTACGCCTTGAAGTCGCACCTCTTTTTTGGCACCGTCAGCGCTTTGAATGACGGCAATGTCTTCTTCATTTAGGAAGTTGTCATCGGCGATTTTGTCAGCATAAAGGGCGTATTTACCGTAGTGGCTGAAACCGAAATAGTTGATGAATTGGGCGGAGATCATTTCTTGGTCGCTGGTGGCGAAGTTGTAGGCTACAAGGGCGCCATTGGAGTTGATAAATGAGAATCCGAGGCCGTCGGGAGTCGGGAAAAATTCATAGAAAAGGGTGTTTCCAGTAAGGAGTTGGGTGCTTTCTTTGTTGGTCAGATTGTAAACGATCATTTCGGTGTCTTCGGAATTTCCTGTCAGTGTGGCGATGGTGTCGTCGGGGTTGATATATTGGATTTTACTGCGAGATATCAGGAGAGAGTTTTCATATGGTATCCATTTCGCATAGTGTATTTGCAGATCTGGCTCTGTTATCTTGGGGAGTGGTTCGAAGGTTTGCTCTTCGAGGTTGAGGAGGTATGGTTTTACGATGTCGGATGATGAGTCTTTGTCTGTTAATAGTGCGACTATTTGGCGTGTAGTTGGGTCATAATCAAACCAGTGAATGTTGTGCTGTTCGTCGGTGATGGCTGTGGAGATGCCAGTTTCGATGTTGTATTGGAAGATTTGAGATGAGATTTCGTTCTTTTTGTTGAGGTAAAGAAGTTGAAGCGGTGGGGTTTTGAATGTGAGATTAATGTTTTCCGCGAGTCGGGTGTTGCGTTTTGATTCGATTACGGTGTTGAGTTGGATGCGATATTCGGTGTCAAAGTCGAGGTTTTGCTCTGGGGTGAAGACGAAGGTATTGCCGGCCCAGCTGATATTGCCAGCAATATTTGGAGTAATAATAAACCCTCCGTCGGTGAGAGAAGATTTTTCGACCGGTTCGGAGAAGGAAATTTTTATTTGTGGGTCGATCGCGGAATTTGGCGTGATAATATCTTTGATCTTGAGAGGTTTGGAGGGGAAGATAATAATTAAAAGCACATTGATTACCAAGAGAGCGATTGTGATCCCAATACTGATTTTCAGGTGTTTAGTTGACGACATAGGGGTTTTTAGGGATATCAATTAGGTCGAATTCTGTGGTGTTGATGGCGACACCTCTGAATCCATCGTTTTCGATGAGGTCGAGGGTTCCTTGGACTTCAATCCAGGTGTCGAGTTGAAGGTCAAGTGGTTCTTTGAGCCATAATCCGATTAAGCGGGCATCAGCGGCGCAACAACTGATGACATGTCGGGCGATCATCGGCGATCCGTCGGCGGTTTCAAAGTAGAATCCGCTGACTACCACAGGTTTATCAATGTACTTGGTGGGTTCGGGATCAATGCTTATCAGAGAGACGAGTTCGTCGAGACTCATACCGGCGGTATTGAGTTGAAAGGAGGTGGCATATTTACTGCGGATGATTTGGTTGGTATCGGAAAGGTTTTCGTAGGAGGTTTGTTGCTGTCCGGCGGATGATAGTGGTTTCAAGTCAATAATCAATCCCATGGTCATAGCAAGCAAGAGCATTGCTTGAGCAAAATAGTTTTTGAGGTGGCTGTGCGTTTCGCGATTAAATATTAATGTGACGGTGAGTACAGCTATTGATGAATATATTAACCAAAAGTAGCGAGGGTGAATAAGTAAGCTAAGCTCATTGGTATACAAGAGTTTTGCCATGACAAATATCGAGAGCAAGACAATGATTTTTTGAATGATTATTTTCATGTGAAGAGGAAGTAAAGATATGATAGGAAGAAGGTTAGAAGTGCGATGAGTGCGATTATTATCAGTAGTGGTTTCCATTTGAAGATGGTTTTGAACATCGGGATAGCTTTAATGTCGATCATGGGACCGAATACCAAGAAGGCAAGAATGGCGGAAGTGGGAAATATTTGGCTATAAGCAAGCGCAAAAAATGCGTCGACATTGGAACAAATTGAGACGACAAAGGCCAAGAGAATCATGGCCAGGATCGCTATCCATTCATTTTGTGTAAACTGGAATATTAGCTCCTTGGGGACTACTATCTGGATGATGCTGGCGATTGTAGCTCCAAAAAGAAAGATGGCGGTCATTTCGATGAATTCTTTGTGGATGATGGAAAAAAATCCGTGTTTGTGCCGTTTATGATTCTTTTCTTTGATTTTTTGACGGCGCTGCTCGATTAGTTTGTCGATCAACATGTCGCGGGAAGAAAACAGCATGAAGATGTATCCTAATGAGACGGCGATGATGAAGGTGAACAGTAGTCTGAAGAAGACTATTTCGTAGTTATTGGGAAAGGCGGCGATGGTCGAGGCGATGACAATGGGGTTGAAAACTGGTGCGGCGAGCAGAAAGGTGAGGACGAAATAGGGTTTGATTCCTTTGGAGATGAGACGGCGGGCGAATGGTACATTTCCGCATTCACATACGGGGATAATGTTTCCCATCATGACCATTGAGGAAAATCTCATGAAGCGGTTTTTAGGGAGTATCTTTTGGACTCTTTCCTCAGAAAAATAGATTTCGACGAGTGCGGATAGAAATGCTCCAAATAAGATGAATGGTATCCCCTCGATCAGGATACTGAAAAGAATTATGAAAAAGTCGTTGATTTTTGGTGAAAGTTCTAATAACATCATTATTGCAAGTTTATTGCATTAACCCATAAGAGTAAATATGTCTTTCGTAGAATATATTGAAAAGGAGCTAAAGGAAAGGGGGTATCGCTTTACTAGACCTCGAAAAGTGGTGGCGGAGGCCTTGGGGAATACTAAAAAGGCTTTGAGCGCTTATGAGATTGAGAAGGTGCTGAAGTTGTCAGCAGAGAAGGTCGATATTGTAACGATATATAGGATTTTGGAGGTGTATAAAGAGTTGAATTTAATTCATGAGTCGCGAGATGGTTATATGGCCTGCTCTCATATGGAGTGTGAAACTAAGTCTCACTGTCATCATCAAATCGTGTGCGATAATTGCCATCAGGTGACTGAATTGCACCTTGAGGAATGTGGTTTGGTTGAAAGGGTACGGAGTAGTTTTCCCAAATTGATAATAAAGTCACATTATGTTGAGATTACCGGAGTGTGTGAAAAATGCCTGGGTGATACAGCTACTATTTAACAAATTTAACTAATTAAATTGTATTATGAAAAAATTTCTGTCCATTTTGTATATTTCAACTTCCCTTCTTCTGTTGATAGGTTGCACTCAAGTGGCTGATGATTCAGCTCTTGAGTTAGAAAATTCTGCCGTGAAATCGGGGGAGGGTTTGCAAGTGGTGACGACTATTGCGCCGCTTTATTCACTGACTCTGAACTTGGTTGAGGGGACGGATGTAAAGGTGACAAATGTTGTGCCGATTAATGCCAGTGGGCATACTTTTCAGCTTACGCCACAGGCGATGAAGGATTTAAATGATGCTGATCTAGTGGTGAGTAATGGGTTGGGGATGGAGATGTTTTTGGAAGATGTGATGGAGGAGCTTAAAGGCACTGTACTCAGTACTTCCGACTTGGTGGTGGAGCGTTATGAGTTGGAGGAGGATGATGATCACGAAGACGAAGAGGGTGAGGGTGCAGATGATGATCACGAAGATGAAGATGATGGTCATGGTCATGATGGGGTCGATCCACATGTCTGGCTATCCCCTATTTATGCCAAGGTGCAGGCGGAAGCTATCTATGATTCTTTGGTGATGTTGGATGGCGCTAATGAAGGTATTTACAGTGCGAACTTGGAGAAATTACTTGCTGATCTGGATGCTTTGGATAAGGAGATAGCGGAGGGTTTGCAGGCGGTGGAGGCGATGCCTTATATCGTCTTTCATGAGGCCTATCATTATTTTGAGGACCGTTACGGGCTAGAGGCAGCAGCGGCGGTACAGGAGTTTCCGGGGAAAGAACCTTCGGCGAGCTATATGGCTAATCTTGTTGATGTCATAGCGGAAAATAATGTACGCGTGATTTTTACCGAGCCGCAGTTTTCACCGAAGTTGGTGCAAACTCTTACGGAGGATTATGGTTTAGTGGTTCTACAATTGGATCCGTTAGGCGCGGAATTAAGCAAGGATAGCTATTTCAAAATGATGAGAAGTAATTTAGAGTCCTTTATGTTGGCCTTTTCTTTTAATTCAAGTTTATGAGTCGGGTTTTAGTTGAAATGAAGGATGTGACGGTAGCATTTAAAAAGGGGGCGAATATTTTGGAGAATATTTCTTTGGAAGTTCGAGAGGGCGAGTTGATAAGCTTGATTGGTCCAAATGGCGCCGGTAAATCGACATTGCTGAAAGCTATGATCGGGCTTGTGGTGCCGAATAATGGTGTGGTGAAAAGATTTACTGATAATGTTTTTTATGTGCCCCAATCAAAGGATCTGGACGGGTCATTTCCGATGAGCGTTAGAGAGTTTGCGACGCTATATGGACAGAAGGGTTTTGAGAATTATCTGAAAGAGATGGGGGTGCTTGAGAAGATCGATGAGCGCATTGGGAGTTTGAGTGGAGGTGAATACCAGCGGGTGATAATGGCGATAGCGCTTTCCCGTAAAGCGGAGCTTTTGTTATTGGATGAGCCGACTTCAGGAATTGATATTATTGGAGAACAAACTTTTTATCGGCTGATAACGGATATTCATTTGAAGTATGGTATTTCGATGATTGTTGTTTCGCATAATATTCACATGGTAATGCAAAATACGAATAAGGTAATGTGTTTGGCTCACGGTGGGTGTCATGTAGGTAAGCCAACGCATATCAAGAGTAATGCCGCCTTTAAAGATGTTTTCGGAGATCATTTAATCCCATATATTCACGAACATGAACATACTGCTTGAGTATTTACAGTATCCTTTTTTTGTCAGAGCGCTGGTTGTGGGCGTGGGAATCGGCATGCTTTTGGCTTGGATTGGTAATTATGTCGTAATGAGGAGGGAGGTGCTCTTTACTCATAGTTTATCGAATGTGGGATTTTTGGGGATTGCTTTTGCCGTTCTAGTGAGCGTGCCGACGACTCCAGCATTGTTGGTGGCCTGCATTTTGGCGGCGATTTTTATCAGTTTTTTGCAGAAAAAAAATCTTTTTAATAATGACTCTTTGTTGGAAATTATCGCTCAGATATCAATGGCGCTGGCGGTAATTGTGATTAGTTTTTTCTCGGGGTATCAGATAAATATCGAGCAGTTTTTGTTTGGTGATGTGCTGGCGATCAGTCGAGGTGATGTGGTTGTGAGCTTGATAATGTTTGTATTGATTGTGGTGGTTTTGTCGGTTTGGCATAAGAGGTTCCTGCGAATTTCTTTGAGCGATCTGTTGAGTCATTCACTGGTTAAAAACAAGAAGCTTTGGAATGGGATTTTGGTTTTAATGATTACTGTGGTGATTGCTTTGGGGATTAAAATCATCGGAGTGCTTTTGGTGGCGTCTTTCATGACTATTCCGTCGAATACGGCAAAACTGGTCGCTAAAAATTTGAAGCAAACATTTATATATAGCCTGTTTTTGGGAGGGGTGGCGACTTTGATTGGTCTATTTGGAAGTGTGGTTTTGAATGTGCCAACGGGGCCAGCAATAATAGTAGTGTTGGGGATAATGTGGGTTTTGGCGATTATAGTGCGAAGAAGGTAGCTTCCAGATTAGACATCTATTTTTTGAGTTGTAAACAGCTCCTCATTGACTAGTATTGCGCCGTGATTATAGTAGAAATCGTTTTATTATTAACCTTATAAATTATGAATAAGGGCTCATTAAACTTTATAGCAGTGCTAATGCTTGGTGCTGTTATGTTCTCTGCCTGCGCAGGACAGGAACCCGCAGAAACGGATGTTGTGGATACTACTGATACTACCGAGGTGGTATCTGAAGAGGAAACAACTACCGAGGAGTGGACTGAAAAACCTGAAGTTGCTTTCTCAACCTTGAATAAAGGTGTGATGGATTCAAAATACTACTCATCAACTAATCCAAATGGATACAAAGAGTTTTGGTTGAAAGAGGGTGCTGGTACTTGTGTAGATCAAGGCCTTGCAGCTGAAATCGGATATGTACAAGATGAAGAGCTAGGATATAGCGTTGTGGTTAACGGAGATGGAACTTACAAAGAGACTTTGGCGTCTTTGGATTTCATGGGAAACATCGGATTTGGAGATGTTGAACTGACTGAAGGAATGGCAAGATGCCAAGCTAAAACAACCTCTGGAAGTGATAGCGCAACCGTTTCATGTGATGTAGAGCAAGAAGATGGTAGCTATTTAGAAGTTTGTACTGCTGAATACACTGTGACAGCTTCAAAATAATAATTGTGGAATGAAGTTTTCAAAAGCCCGCCGGCGGATGCCGGCGGGCTTTTCGTTGTGATTGAATTGTCGTTGTGATCAAGAAGCTTTAGGCTCCGTTGACTTTGCGGACAGAGTTGGTACCTTCAACGATTTCGCCCTTTCCTTGGTGTCCGTAGACATTTCTGGTGATGTCGGAATTGGGGTCGGTAGCTTCCTTGTCGTGCTCAGATACTGCTGGAGAGTCGGATTTGGTAGCAGGAGCTTTGGAATGACCGCCTTGTTCAGCCATTGCTGCTTTATGGGACAGGTTGTAGCGGCCTTCACGGTCGATTTCAACCAATTTAACTTTTAATGTGTCTCCCATGTTCACAACATCAGTTACCTTGTTAACGCGCTCATTACCTAGTTGTGAAATGTGGCAAAGTCCTTGTTTTCCAGGTAGGAATTCGACGAATGCTCCAAATTCCATGAGTTTTACAACTTTGGCATCGTATACGGTTCCGACCTCAGGTTTTGTGGTCAGGCTCTTGATCCATTTGATGGCACATTGTCCTTCTTCCTGTGATGGAGCGGTAATACTAATGTTACCGTCGTCATCGATGTCCATTTGAACATTACATTCTGCTGTGATTTTTTGGATGGTTTCACCTCCCTTACCAATAATTGTTCGGATATCATCCGGATTAATTTGGTAACTCATAATAAGTGGAGCGTGTTTGGAAAGCTCTTTGCGGGGTTCAGATATGACTTCTAGCATCTTGCCCATGATAAAGTCTCGTCCTTGTTTGGCTTGGGTAAGTGCTTCACGGAGAAGATCCAAAGAGAGTCCTTTGACCTTGATATCCATTTGCAGTGCGGTAATTCCATCGTCGGTTCCGGTAACTTTGAAGTCCATGTCTCCGGCAAAATCTTCAAGCCCTTGAATGTCTGAAAGTATTCGGTAGGTACCGGTTTCGGAATCCATTACTAGTCCCATGGCAATTCCGGTAACAGGTTTTTTGATTGGTACACCGGCAGCCATTAGTGAGAGTGTTGAGCCACATACTGAGGCCATTGAGCTTGATCCGTTACATTTTACGATTTCTGATACGACCCAGATGGTGTATGGGAATTCTGATTCGGATGGAAGGACAGGTAATAGTGCTCTTTCGGCAAGGTCTCCATGTCCGATTTCACGGCGACTAGGTCCTCTTAACATTTTGATGTCTCCGGTTGCGTATGGAGGGAATTGGTAGTGGTGGAAATAACGCTTACTAGCATCAGCTTCCATGGTATCTACAATTTGGGCGTCTCCAGGACTTCCCAGTGTGGTAATTGTTAGTGACATGGTCTCACCGCGTTGAAATATGGCTGATCCATGAACACGGGGTAATATATCTGTATAAACACTGATTGGTCGAATTTCATCGATACGGCGGCCATCAATACGCTCTTCTTTTTCAAGAATTTTTTTGCGCATGTTCTTTTCAATGAGTGTGTTGAGCTCGGATGCCAACTCGGATTTACCGTAGAGACCATCTGCTATTTCAGTGCTGTGAGCTTCGAAGAGGCTGTCTTCAATAGTTTTTATGGTGTATCCTACTGCTTTTTTGCTTGTTCCCTTGATAGAGTCGAGCATTGCTTCGGTGATGTATCCCTTGACTGCGTCTTTAGCAGCTTGGTTTCCTTGAGCAATTTCCGCTTCAATCTTATTGATTTGGAATTGAGCAGCGTATTTCAACTGAAATTCACAAATTTCACGGATGTACTTGTGGGCCAAGTCAAGAGCTTCCAGCATGGTCTCCTCTTCAATTTCTGAGGCGGCAGCTTCCACCATGGTGATAGCATCAATAGTACCTGCTACAATAAGATTAAGGCGTCCTTCTTCACACTCTTGATAGGTCGGATTAACGATCAATTTGTCGTTGTGGTAACCGATTCGTACAGCTCCAATAGGCCCTTCAAAAGGTGCACCACTTAACAACAAGGCCATTGATGCGGCATTCATAGCGGTTGTAGCGGGATCAACTTCAAGATCTGCAGACAATACACTACAGATAATTTGAACTTCGTTTGTTGTTCCCTTTGGGAAAAGTGGTCGGATTGGGCGGTCGATAAGGCGAGAGTTTAAGATAGCTCTCTCTGATGGTCTGCCACTTCGCTTGATAAATCGGCTACCACTAATCTTTCCGGCAGCATACATGTTCTCTTCGTAGTCAACTACCATCGGGAAGAAATCGGCACCAGGTTTTCCTTGAGGGCTGATTGAGGCATTACCGAGTACGACAGTTTCTCCGAGTGATATGATGGCATAACCATCGGCACCACTTTGAATAGGGCCGTTCGTGACTTTTAAAGTCCGTCCGGCGAGGTCCATTTGCAGTTCCTTTATTTCCATATGTTTATGGGTTAATTATTAATCCCATCCGGAAACTCTTAGAACACAAGCCCGAAACCAAAACAGTTGTGTTTATGATCTCAGGCTTGTTACTAAGTTTTCCAAAATGAGTTTTTGTAAAATTATTTTCGAAGGCTTAAATTCTTCAAAATTTCCTCGTAGACCTCAGGCTTATTAAGCTTTAGGTATTGCAGGTGTTTTCGTCTTTTAGCGACAAGTCCGATGAGTCCTCGGCGAGAGTGATTGTCTTTTGGGTGCTCAACAAGGTGCTCTGAAAGTTCGTTAATGCGAGTTGTCAGGATTGCAACTTGTACCTGAGAAGATCCTGTATCTCCTTTGTGGGTAGCAAATTTACCGATTAGTGTTTTCTTTTCTTCTCGTTGCATTTTGGGTGGTTATCAATGGTTAAAAATAATTGTCAGCGTGAGAGATTTTACATATTTGAGCTTTTTTTGACAAGGTGATTTGTTGTTTTATTTGTTTTTTTATGATTCCAAGTGATTTATGGAGTTATCAAATCCATCGTTTGAATCGGAAAAACGCGATCATTGAGACCATAATTATGGCAATTAGTCCGGTAACAATGTAGATAGAATGGCTGTGTTCCGCGAAGGGAAGGTCGCTGAGGTTCATACCATAAAACCCCGTTACAAATGTTAGTGGAAGCATAACCACCGAGAAGACCGTAAGGATTTTAATGACATTATTGGTATTGTGCGAAATGATGGCTTCATGAGTCTCTTGCAAAGACCTGGTCAGTTCTTGGTAGTTTTCAAGGTTGTTCCATATTTTTTCGATTTTATCGACGATGTCATCAAAGTAAATCTCGAGATTATCCGACAGAAAATCCTTCCTTTTGTGTTCCAACTGAGCAATGATTGATCTTTGAGGAATGATAATGCGGCGATAATTGATCAGGTCTTTCTTGAGCATTAGTATTTCTTTTAGCCTGTCGCGACTGTTACTGAAATGGAAAACATCTTCTTCCAGGTCATTTATTTGCTCACCAATTTCATCCAAAATTGGAAAACAATTTTCGAAAAGTTCATTGATTACCATGTAAAGAAAATAGCCATTGCCTCGTGCCATGTATTTTTCCTTGATCTCTTTGTTTTTCCGCGCTTTATCGAAGAGTTTTTTTAGATACTTGTGGTCGTTATGTAGGGTAATAACAAAATTTAGCCCAACGAAGATGTTGATCTCATGACTAATTATTTGCCCATTATGCTGGCGATATGGGACATGCAAGATCAGAAAAAGGTAGTCTTCATATTCGTCGATCTTGGGGCGCTGATTCTTGGAAAGACAATCCTCTAGATCCAGATCGTGAAATTTGTAGTTACGCTTGAGATAGGCTGTTTCGTTGGTGGTGGGATGTACGATATCCACCCATGTGAAACCGGTACTTGCCAATCTTATTTTGCCAATTTTTTTGTTTATTGCCATAGGTTTTGAGTCTGAGGGGTCTTAATTGCAACCAGTATATCCTCGATGTAAGAGAAATGCAAAATGCTAATTTGCAGGTGTTGTTTGCTATTGATTTTAGTCGGTGAGTGGTGTGTTATATCTGTGGATAGCCACTCAAACATTATGGAATACAGAAAGATTATATCGGACGCTTGGGCGTTAACTCAGAATAGTAAAAGACTGATAATTTGGTTTGGATTTATTCCGGCGATTTTCACCACTATTGTGGCGGTGGGTATGATTCTTTATCAGTACATTGCTTTTAAGAACTCACCATTCTTTGGGGCACAAGAGGGCATATATCGTGATATCTTTATCTTTATTTGGGATTATATAACAGGGCACACAAATATAATTATTCCGATAATTATTGTGGGGATTTTCTTTGCAATCTTTTATCTTTTGTATCCAATATTGGCAAAGGCAACAGCAATTCAAATTATAGCAAGGAAGAGAAACGGACAATCTTTGAGTCTTGGAGATGGATTAAAGTACGCTTTTGGTACATTTTTACCGCTTTTACAGTATAAATTGCTGGTGGCGACTTTTTCGGTGCTGACGATTGTGAATGAGGTTTCGGTGGTTGTGCGTAATTTTGGACCTGGTACTTTGACCTTTATGTTGCCACTGTTTGGGCTGATATTGATTGCCGGTCTGGTCATGACCCTGCTATTTACCTACGCGGAATTTTTTATTGTGATAGATCGTGAGGATGTTTTTACTTCAATACGCAAAAGTACGAGATTGGTTATCTATAATTGGAAACATACTTTTTTGGTGACGCTGTTGATGCTTTTAATCGGCTTACGGATTGTAATACAGGCATTAGTAGTGTTTTTATTGCCGGCGGTGATTCTTTTCATTTCGGGTTATATTGCTACTTTGTTTTCAATAGTTCCGGCGGTGATTGTCGGTGTGATATTGGGGCTTATCGTGCTAATCATGACGGCTTATCTAAACGGAATTGTCGATGTTTTTTCTTACAGTGTGTGGACTTTTACTTTCCTTGAACTAACAGAACAAGAAGAAGTTGCAGCAAGATCAAAGGTTGAAAGTAAAGAAGCATAGTGGACAAGCGTATTATTTGAAAGACCTTGGTTGACTTATGTGCTTATTTGTTCTATAATTATCTTTGGTTAAATAAACACAAACATAAAAAAATGACATTAATTGCACAAAATAAGAAAATTGCAGTTTCGGCATTGCTGATATTTATTTTGTCGTTCGTGATAATGATGTTTTTACTGCAAGGCGGTGCTGGGGGTATTGAAAACCTGAAAGCTGATGTTCTGAATGCTCATCATGACAAGAAGGGCGACCAGGCAATTGACGACGAAGATGACAGTTTGGATCAGGTTTATGCAGCGTTGGAAGAAAAATATGACCAGCCACTGGTTATAACCAAAGCTGAAGGTAAAATTCTATATGCTGGATCGACTTTTTGTGATCTTGTTGCCGTTGATTGTGATCAAGTGAAGCAAACAATGATCTTTGATTATATAAATACAAAGGACCTTCATCGCTTTATCGCTTCTCACGCGCAATTATTGAGTGAAAGAGAGGATAATGAAGTGTTTGGTACATTTAGATTTTCGAAAGGAGATAAGGAGAGTTTGGTGTTGCTGAGTGCATATAAGGTGGTAAAAGACGACGATGTGGAGAATATCATCTTCATGGTAAGGGATTTGTCGGATCAGGTGGATGATTTGATGCAAGACCAAGAAGATGAAAAAAACATTGATACTAGTGATGAAACGGTCGCAGTTTTATTTGATAGGACGGTGCTAAGTTTGGATTTTTCTAAAATAATTCCGGCGCGAAGGTAGGCTTGGATTTGGTTAGGTTTTTATAGTATTCTCATTGTAGGAATTTTATTAAATTTACAATGATGAGGTACAATGCTCGGAAGGTGGAAGAGAAATGGCGAAAATTTTGGGGCAATAAGGGGTTGGCGAAGACTGACTTTCACGATGATACCAAGAAAAAGTACTATAATTTGGTGATGTTCCCCTATCCTTCAGGCGATAAATTGCATTTGGGGCATTGGTTCAACTATGGGCCGGTGGATAGCTGGGGGCGCTATTTGAGGATGAAGGGGTACAAGGTTTTTCAGCCGATGGGTTTTGACAGTTTTGGTCTGCCAGCGGAGAATTATGCGATCAAGACAGGAATCAAGCCGCAAATCAGCATAAAGTCCAATGTGGACAATATGATTGAGCAGCTAACCAATATGGGAGCTTTATGGGATTGGGATAAGACGGTCAGTACTTCCAGCCCAGAGTATTACAAATGGACTCAGTGGGTGTTTTTACAGTTATATAACAAGGGGCTTGCATATAAGAAGCTGGCGCCGGTGAACTGGTGTCCGAGCTGTCAGACGGTGTTGGCAAATGAGCAGGTTGATAATGGTTGCTGTGAACGCTGTGGCAGTGAGGTGACTAAAAAGAATCTGGTGCAGTGGTTTTTGAAGATTACAGATTATGCTGAGGATTTATTGGATTACAGTGCGGTTGATTGGCCAGAAAAAACAATTGCGATGCAGGAAAACTGGATTGGAAGAAGTGAGGGAAGCGAGATCGATTTTGGGGTTGAGGGAGTTGTCGACAAAATCAGAGTTTATACGACGAGAATAGATACGCTGTTTGGCTGTACATATGTGGTGGTTGCACCGGAGCATCCGTTTATGAGTAAGTTGGTGACTGAGGAAAGGAGAAGTGAAGTGGAGAGCTATGTTGATAAGTCGCTGAAAATGAGCGACATCGAAAGATTGGCAGAGGGCAGGGAAAAAAGTGGAGTGTTCACAGGTAGTTATGCGGTTAATCCAATCAATGGAAATCGTGTGCCGATTTGGGTAGCCGATTATGTAATTGGTCACTACGGTACGGGGGCGGTCATGGCGGTGCCGGCTCATGATGAGAGGGATTTTGAGTTTGCCGAGAAGCATGGCCTTGAGGTGTTGGAGGTTGTGAAGAATGCTAAGAATCCTTTTGATGGTACGGGTGCAATGACGGAGGATGGAGTATTGATAAATTCTGATGACTTTAGTGGGATGAAAAGTAAGGAGGCGCGGGTGAAAATAACCGAGGCGCTTGAAAAGAATGAAAATGGCTCTTCCAAGGTCAATTACAGGCTTCGTGATTGGCTTATTTCGCGCCAAAGATATTGGGGGGCGCCGATTCCGGTGGTGTATGATCCTGAGGGGAATGCGCATCCGGTTCCTGAGGATTTACTGCCGTGGATGTTGCCGGAAGATGTTGAGTTTAAGCCGGATGGAGAGTCTCCGCTGGCTCAGTCTAAAGAATTTGTAAAGAGGACGGAAGAGATTTTTGGTAAAGGCTGGAGGCCGGAGGTGGATACTTTAGACACCTTTATGTGTAGTAGTTGGTATTTTTTGAGATATCCGTCGGCAAATCTTGAGGATAAGCCGTTTGATAGTGATTTAGTGAATGAGATGTTGCCGGTAGATATGTATATCGGTGGGCCGGAACACGCTTGTATGCATTTGCTGTATGCTCGTTTTATTAATATGGCGCTTCATGACATGGGTTTTGTCGGGGTGAAGGAGCCGTTTAAAAAATTGGTGCATCAGGGAATGGTGACAAAGGATGGTGCAAAGATGAGTAAGTCAAAAGGTAATGTGGTTAGTCCGGATGAGTTTGTGGATAAATATGGCAGTGATGTGTTGAGAATGTATTTGATGTTTATGGGGCCGTTTACGGCTGGTGGTGAGTGGAATGATAACGGTATTAACGGCGTCGCGAGGTTTGTCGAGAAGTTTTGGAATATGGTTACGGCGGAAAGTGCGGTGAAAGATCGTGGGTTGCTGGAGAAAAATCTCCATAAGTTGATTAAAAAGGTGAGTGATTCGATTGAAAAGATGCATTTTAATGTGATTGTGGCGGCATTAATGGAGTTTGTGAATTTTGTGTCGAAAAACGGTATTGATTCAGACGGCAAGAAGGTCGTTGTTGCTCTTCTGTCGCCGATTGCTCCGCATCTAGCTGAGGAATGTTGGGAATATCTCGGGGAGAAGGATAGTGTGGTTAAGGCGAAGTGGCCGGAGTATGATGAAGCTTTGGTGGTGGATGATGTGATGAAGATTGGCGTGCAGATTAACGGTAAGGTTCGTGGTGATATTGAGTTGTCGGTGGAGGCGGATGAAGATGTTGCGATGAAATTGGCTAAGGACAATGCCGCCGTCGCTAAATATCTTGATTCGGGGAAAATTTTGAAGGTGATTTATGTTAAGGGACGCATTCTGAATATAATAGTGGGGTAGAGGTGGCAGCGGTCTATCAGGAAATCGCATTGAAGCTCTTGATTGGATAGTTCCGGCTTCAGGATTTCAACTAATTAACCGCTGACTGGTTGTGACTGTATCGCGGATTATTTGGTTTGCGAAAACTGTGGTTTTCAAAACCGATTCCTTTGTTTGCAGTGAGCTAAAAAAGTTGGTTGTCTGTTTTTTAGCAACGGTTGAGGCAAGGCTGAGTGCTATTTGTCATCGTTGCGGTCTGGTGTTGTTCTGATGCGGTTGATCGGTGTGGTGAATATTAGCGAGCTTACTCTAACCGTAGATACTATCGTTCTTGTGCAGGCACCGCTGATAATGACGATCGCGGCGGCGGCATAAAGCCCGACATCAAATCCTCCTGCGCCGTTGCATCCAACTTGATGGTTAACAGGGACACCAATATTGGAACTAGTGTATCCGCTATGGATGCTTTCTTCAGGTTGCTGGAGGATTCCGACTTGTTGGATTCTTTCTTCAGGGTTGGCATAATAAGCTTCTTCGACTGTAAAGGTATCAGAATTCATTTTGAGCGTTATCCCGGCCTTGAGATCATCGGATGATATCATTCTAGCCCCATCTTGAGAGACAATATTCCAATTGCCCCGTAAAACATCTACGCGAACATTATTGCCGTTGACTTCGGCCACAAACAGTCCTTCTCCACCCTTGGCTCTATCGAGAGTAATATTCATACCCTTCAGAGCAAGATGGGTATGAGTTATTGGTGCTTCGCATCCATCATCACTTATCTGAGCCACCATTTGCCCATCGCCAATAAGATTATAGTAGGTGTCGTGTGTAGTGGTAGTTGTATGTGCTCTCCCCTGAAACTCCGTCAACATACCTGGGAAAACACCACCAATAGTGGAACATCCATTGGCTGGGACAGCGATGATATTGCACTGGGTTCCCTCTTCTACCTTTCTTATATTCCCTATTACCCCCGATATCATTTCTTGGATCATTGGATCAGGTTGGTACGAAACACAGTCGAGCTCTCCTATATTACTATCACCGATCACATCGCTTCCGGTTGTATCAGTACTACCGCCATCGGGGTTGTTATAACTATTTCCCATTAAAAATTAGATTAAAAATTCGCTGGGGCATTTTATGAGCGTTGTCATTGATTAACAAGACAATTTGTTGAAAAAAAGTTGCACGGTCTCAGGAAGTGGTATATTTTCTAGGTGGACAATAATATGTTGATCATGTCATCAGAAAAAAGACAACAATCAGGATTTGAAGATGTTGGTCCCGCAAAGGATTCGGGGGGGGCGGAAGAGCGCCAGTCTGAAGAGGGGGTTTTGGTGAAGAAATATGCTTTTGGGTTTAAAGGTAAATTGGCTGCAGTTTTGGCGGCAGGTGCCATGTTTGGCTCTTGTGATAATTTTGATAAGAAGTTTGATGATGAGCCGAGTGCGCATGTTGATGATGTTGAGGCTTTGCCATTAGTGAATGTGAGGAATTTGAGTGTAGGCTCTCGTCCAGGTAATCCGACATTTAGTTTGAGAGGTTTTGCTGATAACAGTGGTAGAATTCCTTTTAGTGTTCAACGCCAGGGCGTGGAGATAAGCGAGGGAAATGTGTCAATTGGGGCAGAAGGCTATTTTGAAGAGAATGTTGCTGTGGGAGATAACCTCAAAGAAGGAGATATTTTGCATGTTGCCGGATTTTCAATACAGGTGATAAGTCAGATCCCGAGGTAGAAAATGGAGGGAGCTTTTTTGAAGAGGCGGCTTTTTTATTTTGGGTTGATGTATTTTGTTGTTGGTTGTTAATTCCAGTTTCGGTGTTTCATTGCTTTTGGTAATCATTATAATGAGGGCATGCTGAGAAACTTAAACAATAATGAAAAGGGTAGATTTGGTTTTACTCTGGTGGAGTTGCTGGTGGTTATTGCGTTAATGGCTCTTATGGGGCTTGTTTTGGCGGCAAATTATTTCAGTACAATTAAGAAGGTGCGTTTTACTCGAAGTTATGAGTCGGTGATTCAGCTCATGCGAAATTCTAGGTCGTTGGCGATAAGTAATGCTGTGGAGAGCGATCAGTTTGGTGAGCAGCGAATTGGGATAGTACTGGATGGTAGTGATGGGATTGCGATTGAGGCTTTTGTCGATAGCGGTACGATATCATATGAATTGGACGATGATGATTTACTGCTAGGTGATAACTATTTTAGCTATAGTCAAAATCCTCTGTTGGGTGATTTTAGGTTGGAATACGATGACTACATGTTGGAATTACTACATCCGGCGGCGGTGGACTGGCCAATATATGTTTACTATGAGGGAAATTCAGGTGAGGTAAGCTTTTTTGGTAGTGATAATGTCCAGTTGATTGATGCGATGGCAAAACAGGAGAATGTTTTGGCTTTTAGGTTTAGCAATAGTGATCAAGAGTTTAATAAAGATATAATGCTGCTAAGGGCTTCCGGGATAGCTGAGCCGATAGGTGATATTTACAATAATTGATAATTGTTATGAGGTATTCTTTTAAAAATAAGGATGGGGCGATATTGGTTGAGGCCTTGATTGCAATAATGGTGCTAGCAATCGCTTCGATTGTAACCGCGAATCTGATAAGATCGAGTGTTGACGGTATTACCTATGCGAGAAATTATATGACGGCATCGGGAATATTAAACGAAACAGTGGAAGCTTTGACAAATATGAGAAACACAAGTTGGCTGAAGTATCCGAGTCATCCGCACTGCTGGTCTCTAGCTAATCCATATCATCAGGGAGCTCCAAATAATTGTGATTCACAATCTCATATTATTAAGCTAAAAGCGGCTCACAGTTATGCGTTAAGATACGGGGCTGATGGTAAATGGGAGGCGAAAGAGGTGGATGTGGTTGGTAGTGGAAGTCTCGATCTACTGAACAAGCCATTGCATTCGGATACTGTAAACAAGTATCAATTGTGGGAAAATACTGCGACAGGATATTGGGGGCATAAAGACGATTCAGGGACTTTACCGACACCAACAGGGTACTATAGAAGCTTGGAAGTATTAGCGTTTTATCCTTCGGCTCAGAACCAGCAATATGCGACTTTTAAGGCGAAGGTACAATGGAAGGACGGAGTAAAGGTGATGACACTTACTGAAGATTTTACTTTCTATAATCATTTAGAATGATGTTTGTAAAAAATAAATCGGGGTTTTCTTTGGTGGAAATTTTAGTGGCGATTTCCGTGTTTACAGTGGCGGCGGTGACGGCTTCGAGCCTTTTGGTAGGAATTGTGAGGGCGGATAAGAGAACGGCTCTTCAGATGGCGGTGTATGAAGATGCGAGAATTATTATGTCACAGCTGGCTTATGAGATAAGAAATGGGCTGGTGGATTATGAGGAGTACTATAGTGTTTGCGTGGTGCAGAATCCGACCTCATGTGGTGGAGATGTGCCGTTTGGTCAGTCAGAAACCGCTGATGTGTGGTTTGGGATAAATTATGGGGTCTATGGTTCGCGGTTTTTTAATCCTGGGCAAAGTCAAAACGCGCCAAGTCCGGCTGAAAACCCGTTGGATTTGGGGTTGGAATGTAGTATGGGATTGGCAGATGGCTATACGACAGGAGGTGGTATTGACGGGTGTGATATTATTTATGGCCTTTCTACGGATCTCAATACTGGGCAGAATCCTTTTGTGGGGTCTGTGTCTAACTTCAGGGTTGCAAATGCTTTTTGCGATACGAACAGAGGCATATTGAATGGGGCCGGTAATTGTGAGCTCACGCCAGGGGTAACACTTGATAAACTTTTTCTGATAGACATTACTGGTACAAAAAAGACAATGTTGGGGCGAAAAAAAATCACAAATGTGGGAGATTATGCGATCGGTAAGGTCGTGATGGAGGGATTTGATATTGATAGTAATGGGGTAATAGATACTTTCAGCTGTGATAATAGTGATTTTTATTGTTATGATGATGCGTTGGTTATGGCTCCAAGAATGCCTCATTTAGTAGGGCCAGCGGCGGCGGTGGAACCGTCCGGTGTCACGGTGGCAACACTAATTAATGATAACAATATTACGGTTCCGCAAATGGCAGATTTGGAGATAGCTTTTGAGGATCAGGTTGATTTTGGTGACGGGGTGACAATTGATAACACACCGTTGGAGGAGGTTGATTTCATGCCGATATCACCTTTGAGAACTAATGTTACCGATTTGAAATTTATAATTTACCCCATTGAAGACCCATATAAAGGTTTTCAGGAAAGAACGGATGAGGCAAATGCGGAGGGAGGGCATCCCTCGATAACTATTATGGCAACTTTTGATTTATCTTCTGCTGCAAAGGCGGCTCATCCCGGGGAATTTCAGCCGTTTAAGATGCAGACAGTGGTGTCCACGGCACTGACATCAACTGGGGTAGTCAGCTATCCGTCAGTTACAGAAATAAGGGATAAAGATGATATTAGTGGTAGTTGGGTGGAGCAAATCCTTAATGGGCTTGTGGATTCTCATAGCGTGCTCTGAAGTTGTCGGGGGCGATTACTAATACATATTCGCCTTTGGGCGAAGTGGTTTTGTAGTAGGTGATGTGGGTGGAGAGGGGGGCGCGAAGGACTTCCTCATATATTTTGGTAAGTTCCCTGCAGAGCGCCACTTGACGATCTCCTAAGTATTCGTGGAGTTGCGTGAGGGTCTTTACAATACGATGTGGAGACTCAAAGATGACGACGGTGCGTGTTTCATCAACTAGTGATTTGAGGATTGTCTGGCGGCCCTTTTTGAGAGGTAAGAAACCTAAATAGAGAAACTGATTCATTGGCATTCCGCTGGCCACTATTGCTGCAAGCAAGCTGGATGCTCCGGGAATTGGGATAATTGATATTTGCTCTTTGATTGCTTCTTGGATCAGGCTGTAGGCGGGGTCGGATATTCCCGGGGTGCCGGCATCGGAGACAACGGCAATTTTTTTACCTTCTTTGAGGAGCTGTATTATTTTTTCAATTTTGGCAAACCCACTATGGGAATGATAGCTGAGTAGGGGTTTGTCGATTTCATAATGTTTTAAGAGTTTTCCGGTGTGTCTGGTGTCTTCGGCGGCAATATAGTCGACTTCTTGGAGTGTATCTAGGGCGCGAATAGTGATGTCTTTTAAATTTCCTATTGGAGTGGAGACGATATAGAGCATATTAATTGTGGATGATGTGAAATATTATGACTTTTTATGGTTTTGGGGTGGTGATTCCCGGATCTTTTATGTAGAGAGGCGCAATGGGTCGCTTGTGCGGTTTGATGTCGTTAAGTAAGGTGTGATTTGAGATGATGGTGTCCCCTAGTGAGGGCTTAATGTCGTGAAATTTTCTGCTTTGGAAAAAAGCTATTTGCTCGTTGGTGAGGTCTCCGAAAATGTGGTTGATATTATTTTCATTCAAGTAGATGTCGGCCTGTTCGAGTGAGTAAAGTTTGCCGATTTCTTCAGCGGTGGGGCTAATATATACTCCTTGTTTTCCGGCAAATATCAATAGGGCTTTATTATCTAATGTGGTCTCTTGGTTTTTACTGAGTAGCCACCAATATTGAAAGGTGTTGAGGGGTTTTACTGGGATTTTTAGCAGGTAGGCAATCGTGTTGGCAACGGTGATTCCGATGCGAAGTCCGGTAAATGATCCGGGGCCGGTGATTAATATTAATTCGGTGATGTCTTGAAAGCTTTTATTGAGAGTTTTGAGCATTTCATGAAGCTGGGGAAGAAGGATCGTGGCTTCATTGTTGTCACTTTTCCATGATTTGTAGAGCAAAAGTTCCGAGGTGGGATTGTTGTTGTCAATAAGGGCCAACTCTGTGGTGGATGAGGCGGTATTTATTCCAAGTATCATGTTTGCTGCTGTAGTGTTTTTAAATATTCTGGAAGCCATCCTCGAGAGTTTTCTGGCATGTGATCCGGCTGTGAGTTTTTACTTTGCATCGGAAAGTAATATACCTTAGTTTCCAATTCGCCGTCGTCTCCTTTACTTAGTACGATTCCGGCGGCTAGTCCTTGTTGAGTAGCTGTCGAAAAGTATTGGTCAAATATGAAGTTGCCGAGAGAGTAGAAAATATATCGATCTTTGTAAACTTCAATTGTTTGTGCGACATGGGGGTGGTGTCCCAAAATTAAATCCGCGCCGGCATCAATAAATTTGTGTGCCGGTTCGATTTGTTTTGAGGTATTTGGGGTGTGCTGATACTCATTGCCCCAGTGGGCGCTGACGATAAGGTAATCAACATTTGATTTTACTTCGGTGATTAGTCGGACTGTTTCGTCAATGTCGAGACGGACTGTGACATCTTGAACGCAGATGAAGGCGTATTTTGTGTCGGAGAGGGTGCCGTAATATACGCTGTCTGGGTTGGCGTAGTGATAGTCTCCACACCAGCCAATTTCGTTTTCATTCAATGTCTGCACTGTCTCGTTGTAGCCGTCGGCGCCTTTGTCGTAGGTGTGGTTGTTGGAGATTGAAAGAAGATTGAAGCCGTAGGATTTGAGAAGTGGGGCAATGTCTTGGTTGAAGGCAAAGACCATTGATGTGCCGCCTTTACTACCCTGCCCTCGAATTGGCCCCTCTAAGTTGGCAAATACGATGTCGCTGCCCTTGAGAAAACGGTTTTCGGGACCTGCAATTGCCCTAAAAGGATAGTCGAGACCGTTCCGTTCCATTAAGGTCCGTACATGACGGCCAAGCATCACATCTCCAAAGGCAAGAATAGTGAGATCGCGTTCGTTTTCAGATGGAAGTCCCTTGTGAAAATTGACGAAGAAAGAGGTGTGATCAGGATTGGACTCCATACCCCAGATGTCGGCATTCATGGCATCTTTATCCTTGAGGTAACTCATGAGAGTTTCGATGCCGAGATGGTCGTTGGTATCGAGTTTAGTGGCCGCGTCGGAATCGAATGTGTTGAAGACATTTTGGGCGAGGTGGTTGTGAAAATCGGTAATATTTTGATCCATGCTCGGTGAAAATTCGGCTATTGCGATGACAATATCTTTGGTGAGAGTTTCTTCTTGGAGTTTTTTAAGTAGTTGCTCGGGGTCGGTTGTCTTATCATAGTAGATGGCCTTGATATTGGATGTGGGATGGTGCTGGCGGAGAGCCTTTTTGAAAGTGATAACTTGGTTGTTTACATTGGGGTTTTCGCGGTTAAGAAGCAGAATAAAATCTCCGGGGCTACTATACGCTTCAAATAATTCGTCCAAATGTTGTTGCGATGTCGTGTTGATCACTGCTCCATAAGGATTTTCTGTTGTTATTAAACTTTCAATCATGTCAAATGGCGAGTCGAGCTTGGGCGGGGTATTTGAAGGGATGAGGTCGGTGCCGATCCGGTTTAATAAAAGAACAGAGGTTTGGCTTGCGTCAAAATCAATGTTGGAATAGCCGACAAAGGTCAGACTGACAATGAGCATGGTTAATAATAGGTGCCTTTGCATGATTTTAGTGATGATATTCTTTGCCGAGATTAATAGTGGTAGCGCGATATATCTGCTCCAAAAGAAACAGTCGGATCATTTGATGAGTGAAGGTCATCTCTGAAACAGAGAGGATAAGGTTTGCGTGAGATTTAACCTCAGCGGATAAGCCAAAAGGGCCGCCAATAATAAAGGTAATCGGTGTTCCAAGATCCTGTTTTTGCTTGAGTAATTCTGCGAATTTGAGGGAGTTCATTTGTTCACCAGTCTCGTCGAGGGCAACGGTAAAATGTGTCGAATCAATATGCCTTAATATGGATTGTCCTTCTTCGATAATGACGCGGTCGAGGGTATATGTTTTGGCAATTCGGGTTTCTTTGAGGTCGATTTTGGAGAGTGATGCGTAAGGTGCAAGCTGTTTTTCCAAGGATTTAACGCCTTCTTCAATCCAGCCGGCCTTGGTTTTCCCTATTTCAATAATGGTTATTTTCATATGGAATGAGAATATATGCTGTTACAATGTAACAAATTTGATTTATTTTTACTATGATGAATATTGATATTTATACTGATGGTAGCTGTATAGGGAATCCGGGGCCTGGTGGTTGGGCGGCGATAATAAATGTTGATGGCGTTGAATATGAGATAAGTGGAAACGAACCTGATACCACCAATAATCGCATGGAGATGATGGCGATGATTGAGGCGTTGAATTGGCTGAAAGATAGGTTGGATAGGCTGGATAATTTTAATAATGCAAAAATAACGATTTATAGCGATTCAAATCTGATCGTCAAGACTTTAACGGATGGTTGGAAACGAAAAGCGAATCTGGATTTATGGGAGAAGATCGACAAGGTCAGAGGGTTTGCAAATATTAGATGGGTGTGGGTGAAGGCTCATGCTAATAATAAGACAAATAATAGAGTGGATGAATTGGCCCAGAAAGAGGCAAGAAGATTAATATAAAAGCACTCTTTTATGAAAGTGCTTTTATATTTTGCCGATTCCTTACAATTACAATGCTGTAAGTGTTAGCCGTTTAGTTTTGCGGTAAGAGCTTCTTTACTTTGAAATCCGACCACTTTATCAACAACTTCTCCATCTTTGATGAAAACAATTGTCGGAATGCTTTGCACTCCAAATTTTGCAGCCAATTCATGGTTTTCGTCGATATTAACTTTACCGATTTTCCATTTGTCGGCGTGTTCGGTAGCAAGTTCTTCTATAATTGGTCCTAGCATTTTGCAAGGGCCGCACCATTCGGCGTAGAAATCAACCATTACTGGCTGGCTGGACTTCGTCACTTCCTCGTCGAAATTTTCAGTCGTGAACATATGTGCCATATATTGATTTGGTTAAAAAAATATAGTGTTTATTGAGGATATTACCAATCGGTAGTAAATGCAATAGAACCGGCAAGTGGTATGGCGCGGATGGCTTTACGGCCTGCTATTCCGCGGATTCGTTCTCTTTGCACTTGGTAAGAAATTTCAGAGCTTGTTGCTGCCAGGTTGTAATATCTTCATGTGAGACCATGTCGCAGAAGGAGCGGCGGAGGATGCGAAGGTATGGAATTTTCCTTAATGCGTATTTATATGGAGAGTGTTTGAGTTGGCGCTTATCCATGTAACAAGGGTCGGTAACGAAGTTGAGAGTTATAAGCGCTTGGTTGATTTCACGGATTTTATCATTGAGTTTGTCCGCGGGAGTGCCCTTTTCCATAATGATCCTGTAAAAATACAAGGGGTGTTTTTCTGGTTGTTGGTTTGTGGAGGAATATTTGGGAAGGATTGAAAATACCACGGCATTTTCTTCGGGTAGCGCGTAAATCACCCATTTTATTATGATGTCATGGTCGGTTTCACTACGAGCGATGCCATAATAGGTGTTTTCGGGCGATGTTTTTTCAGCGATTACCGATATCTTTTGTTTAAATGTGTCGTCTTCGAAGATAAATTCCTCGATGGCATCTTTGAGTTCAACATCAATTTTAGTTATCTCTTTGAGGCTTAGGGCCTTACCACCTTTAATCTTTGCAGCAAGTTTCAGTAGGACGGTTGCGTGAAATTGTGGAAAAATGATTTTTAAGAATCCGTTGATGAGGCGGTCGTACATATTGCCTAGTGCTGTAACCAAGTTGGTTTGGAAAGATTCAAAGTCATTGCCAAGTCGAGAGAAAATTATGTTTACGCCATCGTCCATGACAATTTTGCAATAATATTCGAGATCATCAAATTCGTGGAATCCGATGAAATCATAATTTAGTGCGAAGGCATCTTGGTCGCGGGGAATTATTATCATGCCACCTTCATGCAGTCGGATCTGGGCATTTCCTTTGTTGATCGGTTTGCCAAACTTACTGGTGCGTTCAAATTCTCCTTCAAACTGGCCTTTTAACTTTCCACGCTTCATAAAAAGAGCGTCCATAAGGAATTCATTGCGCGCTTTGTAAATGTCGATCAGAAGTTGTTCAAAGAGATTACCGGTACCGTCAATGATGTATTTTTCCTTGGCGAAAGTGACAAAAATGATTGCCTGATCACGGTAATAGAATTCCTTGATTTCGGCAAAATTTATAAGATCCCCTTGGTCGCCAGCGCCTTTTCCTTTAAGGCGAAAGCCTTTGGAGTAAATTATTATTTCTCCTTCCTTGTCGATATTGGAACGATTCCCGAAAGTGGTCTTGCGGTAACGAGCATTATAAGAAACCTGCATGAATTAAGATCTTTTAGAGTTTTATGAACATTAATAAAAGGTGTGTGTGCTCGGTGAGAGTACTCTTTGCGCAGATCTTAGGTGATAAAATTTGTTTTGGCAATGAAAAATTTATGAAACATTTCTAGGATTTTGGGGTTTTAAACAGTAGTCATTATTGTACTTTTTGTGCTAATAATTGAGGTGTGGTATAATTTCAAGATTAATTTTCTATTCCTATGAATAAATTTAAAGTGGTTGTGGCAAGTGTGGGGTTTGCTCTGCTTAGTGCGTTTTTGTTTGGTTTTGGAGGTGCAGCTGTGGATGGCAATATGTCTAGTACTGTTAATAGTGATACGGTTTGGACGATCGATAGTAATAGAATGAGTTCAAATTCTTTATTGATAGCGCCTTTTAAGAGCGAAAATATATTCATATCGGAGGTGGTGGAGTCGGATTTTGTGTTTACTTCGGTAGGAGGAGATTGGGTGCAATATACTCCGGAAAATACTGCAGTGCAGGTACAGGTAAGGTTTCAAGTTGATGGAAATTGGGAGAATTGGATTGATGTAGAGACGGAAGATGATCAGCATCAAGATAATGAAGGAAATTCGCTAACGGTCAATAAATATGCTTTTGCATCAACTAATCCGGCAACAGCGATGCAGTATAAATTTGTTTTATTGGGTGATGGAATCAGTTCACCAAAGGTGGAAAGTCCGAGTTGGACTTTTGTAAAGAGCACGGAAGATAAGGGCGAGCAAAATTATGCCGTGCCGAGATATGGGAATTCTTCTTCGACTGCAATGGTGAGAAATTTGACGGTTAATGCGGCCACAAGTGGGATTATTTCGAGGAGTGAATGGGGGGCAAATGAGGATTTAAGATATCAAAAAAAAGATGTGCAAGATAGCTCCGGAAATGGATTGAATGGAGCCGATGATGTTTCAAAGGATAATGATGTATCAGCCTATGCTTTAGAGATAAAAGAAGATACCAGAGGTGATAAATATGTCTGGCCTTTGCAGTATTCTTATAAGGTGGATCGGTTTGTCGTTCATCACACCGCAACCAGTAACAATCTAGATAATCCGAAGCAGGCTATTAGAGATATTTACTATTATCATGCGGTTTCAAGAGGCTGGGGGGATATTGGATATAATTATATTATTGATAAAAATGGGAATATTTATGAGGGGCGATATGGTGGAGAGGGAGTGGTGGCAGGTCATGCGTTGGGTGCAAATAACGGATCAATAGGGATTGCAGTTTTGGGTAATTATGAAAACGGGGAGGTGCCGGAGGCGGTAATCAATGCATTGGGCCGACTAATAGGTGAAAAATCCAAAACTCACAATGTCGATCCAAATGGTACTTCGGACTGGAAAGGAAAAGTAATGAGTAATGTTATCGCCCATAGAGATGTCGCTAGTACCACCTGTCCGGGTACTTTTCTGTATGACCGTTTGCCAATTATTCGTTCTCTAGCTGTCCAAACAAGTTCAAATAGCAGTAATTATTCATCGAATGCTTATGACTTTAATAATGTTTCGGGAGCGCAATATTTGACGATGGATCCCGGAGGAATGGTAAATCTTGAGCTTCAGCTGGTGAATATCGGTAGAAAGAGCTGGGGAAGTGGGACCAAGTTGCTAATAAAGAATGCCGGTGATCTTGCCAATAAAGTTGAGGTCAGTGGAGGCTCTATGAGTGAGGGGGCTGTGGAACGAGGAGGAACAGGTAATTTCAAAATAGCAATAAGGGCTTTGGGAGCCGGGCAATTGGTTTATCCAGAGTTTGTATTGCAGGTTGATGGGAGGTTTGAGACAAGTAAGAGGATTGAGATTCCGGTGATAGTGAAGAGTGTGATGCCTTCTTATAGTTTTGTGGATGCCAATTTTCCTCCAGCAATCATGAAGCATGGGGAGACTTTTCAGGGCTGGGTGAAGCTTAAAAACACTAGTAATGTTACATGGCATAAGTCGGGGGCAAATCAAATTAGCCTGAAGACTGCGAGAGATGTAGGTAGAAATTTTGATTTTTCGAGATCTGGTTCCGATACAATTGCATTTTTGAGAGAGCGTGAGGTGAAGCCTGGAGATGTGGGTACTTTTAATTTGAACCTTGTGGCGCCTAATAAAACAGGTAGTTATAATGAATATTTTGTTCCGTTTATCTCAGGTATCGGTTATCTGAAGGATGATAGTTTGAGTTTCGCGGTGAATGTTTATAACCCGATGAATGCAGGTCTTGGGGAGGCGGAGGTGTTGCGGGTCGCTTCAAAGGCAGATTGGACGAGAAATCGCTCTTATCGTGTGGGAATTAAGGTCATGAATGAGACTAGTACAACTTGGACCGCACAAAATTTCACATTGGAGGTAGAGTCAGCGACCGGTATTGAAATCCGGGATAAAAAATTCTTGCCAACCAGTGTTAAGCCTGGGGAAACGGCAAATTTAAGCTTGGTGGCGAAGCCGGTGGCGGGTGCGAAGGCCGGTGATGGAATGCTAAGAGTTATGCCAAAAGTGAATGGAATCAACCTTTATAAACAGGCGCTAACTGTTAATTATCGTGTGGTGGAGAATACAGCGGTGCCGGTGGCTTCCGTGCCAAGGCCTAGTTCGCCAGTTCAAACACCGAGTGTAGTGCCAACACCTGTTGTTAATAGCAATACTTCTAATGTCTCATTGGAAGATTTTAGAGTGAAGTTAGGTTTTTCTGGTGATCCTGAGATCACAGCAAATGGAGTTTTTCAGTTGTATGACGGCAACAAGTCTGTGCGTAATTTCAGTGCAGGAGAGACAGTGAAAGTGTCGATGAGGGGCAATGATTATCGGGTGGAGTATGGGACAACCGTGGCATTAATGTCGGGACCAGTAAGGTTTGTGCCAAATTCTGGGGTGATAATGGAAATTAAAAACTATGACAATCGACCAGCATGGAATACGAGTTTGAATGACAATACTTATCTGGGTGTTTTGGAGGTAAATAAAGAAAACTTCAAGCCGATTGTGATCAATGAGCTACCGCTTGAAGATTACCTCAAGGGTCTTGGAGAGGTTTCAAATAGTGAACATCCGGAAAAAATAAAGGCGATTATGGTGGCTGCCAGAACCTATGCTGTGTTTTATATGACCAAGGCTGAAAAGTTCGCCGGTAAACCTTACCATTTGGATGATTCTCCTGAGAGAAGTCAAAAATACCTTGGGTATGGTCTGACAAAAAGATCGCCAAATGTCAGCATAGGGGTAGAAGCAACTCGTGGTGAGGTGGTTAAATTAAATGGAGAAGTAGTAAAAACAGCTTATTTCAATCAAAGTGACGGGACATCAACCAAAAGTGCGCAAGAAGTCTGGGGTTGGACCGATACTCCTCACTTAGTGTCTGTAGCCGATACCTATTGCAAGGGAGATCAATTCCTAGGACATGGGGTGGGACTGAGTGGATGTGGAGCAAAAGGAATGGCTGAGGCTGGAAAAAACTATAAGGAAATCCTGACATATTTCTATAAGGGAACTGTGATTAATGGATTGTAGAGTAGAGGAGTTGGAAATAGCATTATGTGGATGTGGATTTAGAGCCTGTTTTAGGGTATACTGATAAATGTTAGGTGTCGTAGAAAATAAACATAAAAATATGAAAATATTATTCGGTGGTGCAGCAGGTGAGGTAACTGGATCAAAGCATTTGATTACTTTTAATGGTAAGAAAATCCTGCTGGATTGTGGTCTTTTTCAGGGAAGAAGGCAGGAATCCGATGAAAAGAATCGTAAACTTCTTTGGGATCCAAAGGAGGTTGATGTGGTAATTCTGTCGCATGCCCATATGGATCATAGTGGTATTCTCCCCTATCTGGTGAAAAATGGCTTTGAAGGTGACATTTGGTGTACTACGGCGACAAAAGATATATGTAATTTCATGTTGATGGATAGTGCGTATATTCAGGAGCGTGAGGTGGAATGGTTAAAAAAGAAAAAGAAATTCGAAGAAGGCGTAACTCCGGAAGCTCTTTATGGTGCGGAGGAGGTAGTGGAGACGATGCTGAGGTTTAAGGCGGTTCCGTATCATGAGGAATTTGAGCCCGTGGAAGGCGTCAAAGCAAAATTCTATAATGCGAGTCATATTTTGGGAGCGGCATTTATCGTCCTGGAGATGACGGATCCAAAATCCGGAACGGTGAAAAAACTTTGTTTCACTGGAGATTTGGGGCGTCGTGGTCTGCCGTTACTGAATCCCCCTGATGAAATTCCGGATGTAGATGTGCTCATTACAGAAACTACCTATGGAAATCGTTTACATGCATCTTTAACGACGGTGGAGAGTGATCTTGCTGTCATTGTTAATCAGGTTCTCGCGGATGGCGGGCGATTGATTATTCCGGCTTTTGCTTTGGAACGAACTCAAGAAATCGTTTACCATTTGAACTTATTGCGAAAGAAGAACTTAATTCCGCCAATTCCAATTTATGTGGACAGTCCTTTGGCAACGGATGTGACGCAGGTTTTTAAGAGACATTTAGATTGTTTTAATGAGGAGACCCGCGAGGAATTCAGTCAGCATGGAGATAATCCGTTTGGTTTTAATGACTTGAAATATACGCGAACGGTAGAGGAATCTAAGTCTTTGAATGAAAAGCAGGGGCCGATGATTATTATTTCGGCTTCAGGAATGTGCGAGCATGGTAGGATATTGCATCATCTGAAAAATAATATTGAAGATAGGAAAAATGTAGTGTTGATCGTAGGTTATCAGGCAGCGAATACTTTGGGAAGAAAGCTGGTTGAGGGGTATAAGGAAGTTAATATTTTTGGCGATCCTCATAAGGTAAAGGCGTCGATCTATGTAATGGATGCATTTTCAGGGCATGCCGATCGTAGCGATCTGTTAGATTTTATTGCCAGAGGTGATCAAGAGACTAATAAGAACCGAAAGATATTCCTAGTGCATGGTGAACAGACCCAGTTGGACGCATTTAAAGAGGCTTTGGCAACAAACGGTCTAGAAGATGTCTATATACCTTCTTACGGAGAGGAAGTTGATTTAGGTGACGATTTTTAGATTCGTTAAGTAGGCGGAGATTTATGGTTTTGTTATCGCTATCGGTGATGTCGAGGTTGGAAGAGGCCATGACGATCTTGAAATCGTGATTTAGGTAACACATCGGGTGAAGTGTTTTGTCTCGGCGTAAGATAAATTTGAGGGCTGTTGAGTAGAGGTGCGGGTTGTTGAGTGTGAATTTGATTCCGGCGTGGTCGAGGGCGCGATAAATCAGTTCGCTACAGTAGTATTTTTCGTGCTTATCCTTTTTGAAGTCGAAGTTGAATGGTTTTCCAAGGCAGTTGCGGGCGTATTCAATAGCATTGTTTATTTGATTGAAATCAGCGTTGCGGAGGCGAAGGATAACCATGGTGTCGTATTCTCGAAAAAGATTATCAAAGGTGGTTGTCTGTACACCATTTCTTATTGAGTGAATAAGTTTGTTTTTCCCAATGTAGATGAGGGCGTGATTTATAGGGCCGCTGACAAAAAAGCTACTGGCTCGACGGAATTGTCCGACCAGTACAATGTCCCCTTTTCGAACATTATTGCGAAATTGGTGATAATTTTCCTTGTGCAGAAGATTTTTGTGGACTCTGATTGTGGTGAGCCCAATGAGATTCACAATGTTGGCGACCATTTTCCTGTGCACTGGATAATTATTGGGAAAGTTGTGAATGAGAACACTGTTTTTTCGCCGAGTCATACTGTTATTATATCTTTCATTGTTTGATTCTAAAGCGTTTGTGATGATTTTTAAAGTTTTGGAGGTAGACTGAGTGGACAATAATATGTTTTGGAGGAAATTTTGAGTGGTGTTATGATTTGAGGCATAGGTTTTAAAATTCAGAATTAACCAATTTAATTATGAGTAAGTATTCAACTCCAAAAAATGTGTTTTTTCATCTTTTGATGATGTCGATGATGTATGCGATGGTGATTAGTTTTGTGGCTTTGTGGTTTGCATATTTGGATGTTCTGTTTCCAGATCAGCTGAGTTATTATGTTGACAGAAGTTATACAATTCGGTGGAGTTCGGCGGTGATGTTGGTTAGTTTTCCAGTGTTCTTGCTGATGAATGCGGCTATCGGTAAGGATATGAAGAAACATAGTGAGGTGAAGGAATCTGGTGTTCGTAGATGGTTGGTGTATCTGACGCTTTTTATTGCAGCTATTACGATGATTATCGATTTGATGAGGTTGGTTTTCAATTTTTATAATGGGGATTTGACACTTTTATTTGCTTTGAAGTCACTGGTGTTGTTGGTAGTTATGGGCTTGGTGTTCCTGTATTATATGAGAGATATGGTTGGGAAGATAAAGAGAAATAGGGTTTATGCTGTTGGGCTTTCGATAGTGGTTTTGAGTTCTTTGGTGGCGGGCTTTTTGATTGTTGGATCTCCAGCGCATCAAAGAAAGGTACGGTTTGATATCCAGAGAGTGAACGATTTATCAGCAATTCAGGAGGAAGTTGTTGCTTATTGGGAGATGAAGGAGGTGCTACCGGAATCATTGGAGGTGATGAAGAATGATGTCACAATGATGGGATATTATTATTCAACCGTTGATCCTGTGACTGAGGTGCCATATGAGTACAATGTCATATCCAATTTGTCATTTGAGTTGTGTGCAGAATTTGAGACGGAGGGTGATGCCCATAATGTTAAAAGATATGGGGATAGATATTTTTACCGTGATGTCGAGGGAGGACCGACTTGGGAACACGGAGTGGGTCGTACCTGTTTTGAGAGGACGATTGATCCGGACCTATATCCAAATTTGGAAGTCTTGAAAGACTGAAAATGGTTTTCTTAAGCCCTAGAGGTTCAGAAAGGTGATGTTGAGTTGGAGGAATGTAGCGAAAGATACCCAGAGGAGGTAGGGAATGTTGGCGTATGTGACCCAGCGAGCATGGGGGTAAATGCTGATCATGGCCCATATTAGGGTAGCTAGTACTAAAATGATGTCGATAGCGGCAAGGATGTTGTTTTGGAGGGCAAATTGGATGGGGCTGAAGGCTAGATTAAAGACAAGATTGAGGATAAAGGGGAGAAGAATAATGAATTTTATCTTTTTTTGTACAAATAGGCGGACGACATAGCCAAATGTAATGGCGATAATAATGTAGAGAACTGTCCAAACAGGGCCAAATAGCCAAGCCGGTGGTGACCATTCAGGTTTTATGAGTTCTTGATACCATGTAGGGATGTTCATATTGTTGTTTTTTATTTGTTAATGTAATTTTAGTTGGAAATATGGAGGTTGGCAATGGTGGCAAGAGTTGCCTTAATACGCAATGTGTTGTATAATTCAGGGCGAGTTGAATTTAATTTATATGTTTATGAAAAATAAAAAAAACCTGTTGGATGCGGCAAAACCATTAAAAGGACTAGAAGGACCCGATCAGATACCAAAATTGGAGGCGCCGGATGGAGTGGCGAAGCTGGATGCCGGTGAGGAACTGGTTAAGTTGTTGGTGGCGGATATCAAAAAAACAGCAACTAGGAATCTGTAGAGAGGTCGTTTATCTTTTTTCGATTTTGATTATTCGCATCGGGCAGGCTTGAGATGCTTCCATGTTGGCGTCGTAGTCTTCATCAAATATTTCTCCAATGTAGATGTCGTTCTTTTTTTTGGCAAATAGTAGCTTAGCTTGACCATCTTCTTTGTCCATTGTCCAGTTTTGTGGAGCAATGGTTACGCAGGCGTTGCAACCGATGCATTTATCGCGTTTATGAACAACTATGTGTTTCTTCATTGAGGTTGCGGCTTTTTAAGATGTAAACTTTGTCATTTTTGCGAACTTGTTTGGGCATTTTAATGGTGATCATCGCAGGGTTTTGGACTTGTTGGAGGCTTTGTTCATTTTGAATAATAGATGTAATTTCTTCATTGACCACACCGGTGGTGGATCCCATGATGACGATTTTGTCGCCAAGTTTTAAGGGTGATGCTTGGAGGGTTAACTCGGCTACTTCGGCTTTGGGGAAATAGTGGTTGACCAATCCGGCAAAGACTCGCTCAGATTTGGCTTGATTACCGGGGCCGTTGCTTAAATCAGGTAGCGGTTTTCCGAGATAGTAGCCATCGGTGAATCCCCTATTGTAAACTTCTTTCAGTTTTTCCAGCCATTGCGCTACTTTTTCATGTGTATAAACGCCCTCATAGACGGCATCGGCGGCTTCTCTATAAACACGCACTACTGTATCGACATAATCGGCAGATTTGCCGCGTCCTTCAATTTTGAGGATTGAGACACCGGTTGCCAGTAATTCATCAAGAAAACTGACGGTGCAGAGGTCTTTGGGGCTCATAATGTAGCCGTCATTGACGACCATTTCTTTTTCGGTTTCCTCGTCGATGATGCGGTAGCGTTTGCGACATTCTTGCAGGCAGGCACCCCGCTGTGCGGAGGTGTTGTTTTGCAAAAGACTCATTTGGCAGCGTCCGCTTTGGGCGATGCATAGAGCTCCATGAACAAAAACTTCGACTTTGATGAGTTCGCCGGCTGGGCCTTTTAATTGATCTTTTTCGATGTTGTCACATATTACTTTCATCATTTTGAGATCGACTTCTCGGGCTAATACCACCGTATCCACGAAGTTGGCATAAAATTTGACGGCCTCGTAGTTGGAAATTGAGAGTTGGGTGGAGGCTTGGATGGAGATGCCGACTTCTTTAGCGTATTGCATGGCGGCCATGTCTGCGACTATTACTGCGTCGATGCCGGCCTTTTTGGCTTCTTCAATGAGTTTTCTCATTAAATTGAGGTCGTGATCGTAGAGTAGGGTGTTGAGTGCGATATATGTTTTGACATTGTCTTTTTTGGCTCTTTGGGCGATTCGCGGAAGGTCGGATATTTCAAAATTATGGCTGGCTCTTGCCCTCATGTTGAGCTGGGTAACTCCAAAATATATACTGTCACAGCCGGCCTGTATCGCGGCCTCCATAGCTTCAAAAGATCCACAAGGTGCCATTATTTCAGCTCTTTTTTTCACGATATGTGTGGTTTGGTAAATAAGCGGTTCTAAGTATTAGCACTTTTGTTTTTTCTAGCAAGTGATTGTGCCGCATATGCAAAAAAATCCCGGTTGTTTTCGTAGGGATTTGAAATGGAGCGGGTGAGGGGAATCGAACCCCTGTCAATAGCTTGGAAGGCTATGGTAATAGCCATTATACGACACCCGCGTGTTTGGCTTGTTCGAACGGGGGTAATTTATAGTAGTGTGGGGCTTTTTTCAAGTAATTTTTAAAAAATAGTTGTGTTTTTTGACAAGATGATTTCACTCTTTATTAATATGAGGGTTTGCGGGGAGGGGTGGTTTTGAATAGAATTGCGTTTGTTAAATTAACTTTCAAATATGTCAGAAAATGATAATGAGAATAAGGTGAATTTTGATCGTGCGAGTTTTGGTAAGGTGGTGCGGTTTATTGTGAATAAGGGGTTTGCGGTGGCGGTAATTTTGCTTTTGTTGGTGCAATATTTTAGTGTTTTGAGCTTGGGAACTGCTGTGGATAATTTGGAAAGAAAGACTTCTACTTTGGTGGATGATGCTGCGGCGGTGAGGGAGTTTGCGACGGATTTGAATGAGGTGCGAGGACTTTTGAGGTTGCCAGTGAAGACTTATGGTTCGGCGGTGGGTAGTGATTTGGAGGCTGGAGATGTGATGGCAAATGGAGAGCGGAATACTAATCAGTTGCAGTTGGCGTTGTTCGATTATTTGCAACATTTAGGGGATGAAAAGGAGATTAGTGAGCGTAAAAGTAAAAATCTAGCGGAGGTTAAGGCTTTGCGAGCTAATGAGGCATTTCTGAGTGGTGTCGGATCCAGAGGATTGGTGCTTGGGGGAGATGATGAGAGTTTGAAATTCAGTAGTGATGAAGGGCTTTTGTTGGGTGAGGTGGTTGTGGCAGAGGATGGTGGGTTGATGATTGTGACGATGCTTGATGAGAGAGAGGTGAAGGGTGATTTGCAGGTGGAGGTGAAGGCTGCTGTCCTGGATCGGGGTGCAGTATTGGAAAAGGCGGTGATGGAGTTGAATGCGGCGAAAGATATGATTGCGGGTGCGATGGTGGAGCTTGAGGGCAGCGGTGTTGCCAGTGAAAAAGGTGTTTCGTTTTTGAAAGACGGTAGTGAGCAGGCCGGAGTGATAACTTATGGGATTTTGAACAGCTCGGAGGAGATAATTGGCGAGGTGAAGCTTTATAAAAAAGATTCTCGTGTGGATTTAATTGATTTGAAGAGTGGTGAAAGAGCGCAGGATGTCAATTTTAATGAGAGTTTTGAGGATTTCTTTGGCAAGTTGGATGCGCGTTCGGTGATTGCCAGAAAGGTGGAGGAGGCCAAAGCGGAGCTGGATGAAACTCTGAAAGATAGCGGTTTCAGGGCGATGTTAAACCAAGTCGGGCTTTCGATGGGTGATGAGGCTCGGGAAGATGATGCTCGTTATTATTATGATATTTTGGATGCGAATGGGGCGGTGCTCAGGTCGGTAGTGATCGAAAAGGCGACTGGTATGGTGAATATTACGGATCCCAGTGGTGTGACCACCGATGGTCTGCTGACTTTCGAGTCGGGAGATGACAAAAAAAAAAATCTAGAGTTGCCTGATGTTATTCCCAATTATGGGGATGAGGTGGTCGCGGACGATGGTACTTTTAATATTTTGATCGGAGGAAAGAATGGTAATCTGATGGATACGATGATTTTTGCGCATGTAGATGAGAATAATGGGACAGTTAAGATGATCAGTATTCCTCGGGATTTGCATTATCAGGGGAGAAAGATTAATTCATTCCCCTACTTTTATGGGATGCCGGAGTTCAAGAGGGCTTTGACGAAAATTACAGGCTACGAGGTACATAAATACATCGTCGTGGATATGTATGCTTTTATTGATGTGGTAGATTTGCTTGGTGGTATTGATATTACTTTGGAACGGGCGCTTATCGATCCTTCTTATCGAACTGTCGATAATGGTGTGGTGGGGACTTTGCATTATGAGCCGGGGACTTATCATCTGGGTGGTGTGGAGGCTTTGAGGCTGGCTAGAAGCCGAAAAACTTCTTCAGATTTTGCTAGGGCAGAAAGGCAGCAACAGATTTTGGAGGCGATTCAAGCGAAGGCGCGAAATTTTGGGGTCGGGAATGTGGATACTATTTGGCAGATTGGACGGTCGGTTTTGGATAAAACTGAAACGGACATGTCAATTGATGAGGCGATCTCTTATTTTTTCCGTTATCAAAATTATGAGATTGTTTCTAATGATGTAATGTCTTCTGGGAATATTTTGTTTGTACCACCGTATATAACAAAGGAAAATTGTGCAGTTTTGTCAGAAGAGGCCGGTGGGTCGCATTCTTGCCAGACCGGCAATCAAGCCTATACGCTTTTGCCACGCGATAGTAATTGGAATTTGATTAAATGGTTTTTTAGGGATAAGTTTGAGTCTTAGATTTTAATTAAAGGAATTTTATCATGCAGTTGAAGAAAGGTGATCAGGCGGAGTTGACGGTGGAGAAAATAATTTTTGGGGGGAAGCGAATGGCCAAATATGGCGATGTGGTGGTGTTTTTGGATGAGGGGATGGTGGGAGATGTAGTTTTGGTGGAGTTTAGTGGGTTTAAGAAGAAGTTTTATGAGGCGAGGGTGGTTGAGGTGGTGCGGCCTTCGGAAAAGCGTGTTGAGCCGGCCTGTAAGCACTTTGAGAAGTGTGGAGGGTGTCAGCTGCAATACATGAGTTATGATGACCAGTTGAAGTTGAAGGAGGGATTTGTTAGAGATTGTTTTGAGCGAATTGGAGGGTTTGAAGGGACTAATATTTTGCCGATCATTGCGAATGAAAAGGAATATTATTATCGCAATAAGATGGAATTTTCTTTTGGTTATGATGAGGCGATGAATTTTACTTTGGGATTGCATGTGCCTGGGAGGCGGTTTGATATTTTGGATGTGGAGGAGTGTTTTTTGGAGTCGGAGGTGGCGGTTGACATTTTGCGAGCAACTCGTGAGGTGATGAAGAAGCTGGGGTGGGAACCATTCAAGTATTCGGATGGGACCGGGTTTTTGAAGGCGTTGTATATTCGTGAGGGTGAGAGGACCGGAGAGCGTTTGGTGAATTTGGTGACTAGTCAGTTTTTGCCAGAGAATTTTGATGAGGGTTTGGAGGAATTTATTGAAATTATGAAGGGTTTTGGGGGTGACATAACATCGCTTTATTGGACGGAGGTTATCAGTAAGCGCGGTGAACGAAAACGGCGAATTGAAAACTTACTTTTTGGAAAACCTTTTTTGACGGAGAATATGGTGGTGACCGATGAAAGTGGAGAGGCGCATAAGCTGAGTTTTGATATTTTGCCGCAGGCCTTTTTCCAAGTTAATACCATGCAGGCGGAGGTTCTTTATGGTGAAACCTTGAAGGCGGCGAGGGTTAAAAAGTCGGATTTTGTGATGGATTTGTTTTGTGGGACGGGTACTATTGGGCTTTTTATGGCGAAGTTTGTGGATAAGGTGGTGGGGGTGGAGTTGAATGAGGAGTCGGTGAAGTCTGCGAGGGAGAATGCGCTGAAAAATGGGATTGAGAACATTGAATTTGTGGTGGGCGATGCGAAGAGGGTGGCGGCGGAGGTAAGTGGCCATCCGGAAGTGATAATTGTTGATCCGCCGCGGGCAGGATTAGCTCCTGAACTGGTAGAGATTATTAATGATTTTAGTCCTGCGAGGGTGGTTTATGTTTCGTGTAATCCGGCAACTTTGGCGCGGGATTGTCGAGAATTTTTGAAATATGGGTATAAGGTGAATTATGTGCAGCCGGTGGATATGTTTCCGCAGACTTATCATGTGGAGAATGTTGTGTTAATAGAAAAGGTTGGCGCTTGATAATTTTAAGGCTTTTGCTATTTTAAGTGAGGTGAGCTTTATTTTAATCTAAAATTTCTATGAGAAGATTATTGGTTTTAGGACTGGTTGCTTTACAGGTTAGTATTGTTGGCGCATTAGGTGCTGTGGCAAGCGATTTTGAAGATAAAGAGATAGGTAAGTTCATGAGTAATGGTGATGTGTATTTAATTGAGGAGAATCCGAGAGTTTTGGAGCCGGTGGAGGGAGATTTGTTTTTATTGGGAAACAACATCGTAATTAAAGAAAATGTAGCGGAAGATTTGTTTGTTGTTGGGAATGAAATTATTATTGATGGCGATGTAGGGGGTGATGTGAGGATTTTAGGAAATACGGTAACGATAAATGGTAATGTTGAGGAGGATCTGTTGGTTACTGCCAGTAAGGTGCTTATTGCTGATGGTGCGATAATTGGTGGCAGCGTTTATGGTATTGCCGAAGATTTTGTACTCCATGGATATATCAATAGTCATTTTTATTTTGAAGGACGCAGTTTGAAGTTGCATGGTCTAGTTAGTGGTGAAGTAGAAGCCAAAGTTCATTCTTTCTGGATGGGTCCGTCATCGACTGTGGGAGGGAATTTGCGTTACAGCGCGAAGGAGGATGCTCAAATACAGAAGAATTTTGTTTTGGGAGATATTGTATTTACAAAGACTGATGAGTTAAGAGGAGCGGAATGGTTTGTTATTAAGATGGCATGGAAGGCTTTCAGTTTTGTCAATAATGCGGTTTTAGCGTTGGTGCTACTCTTGATAATGCCGAAGTTTTTGATAGGGCGAGGCAATGACGCCTTAAAAAGACCACTGCTGACATTTGGTGCGGGATTGTTTGCGGTATTGGGCTTGATGTTTATTCCGATTTTAATGTTTGGGACTTTTGTCGGTGTGAAGCTGGGATTCGCGATGCTGTTTAGTTTGGGGCTGCTATTTTTGCTAGGAAGTACTTTGGGAGCAATGTGGATCGCTTTAGCTATCATCGGGCGCTCGAAAAAAGAAGTGACAAGATGGCCACTGCTGGGGATGACTGTGCTGTGTTTGTTGGGACTTAGCCTGATTTCAATTATTCCCGGGATAGGCTGGGTGGTGGTATTTATGGTGATGCTTTTCGGTATTGGAGGAATGCTTCAGATGCCAATAGGAAAATCCAGTCGTAAAAAGAAATAGTTGTTGTTATGCCTCTATTTCTCTTTTAGCCTTAAAAGGTTCTCTTGATTTTCGGTGAGCCAGTTTAAGGCTTCTTCTTTTGTGGTGAGTTGCTCATCTAATTGGAGTTCTCGAATTTTATTCATGATGTCCCCCACTATTGGTCCGGGTTTAATATTCAAAGTAGCCATGATGTCATCCCCGGTGAGGAGCTGTTTTGGGAGGAGTTTGAGTTTGGCGATTTCGCTGCGATAGCGTTTTAGAAGCTTGTGATAGAGTGTTAAATCTTTTGGGAGGGTACCCATGGAATCACTGCGACAAAGCTCTAGTAGTTCTTCGAATCCGGGCTGTAAGAACCAGTGGCGGCGGCGGCCATCGGGCATTTCGAGTAGTGGTACGATCATCATGTGATGAGATATGAGCCAGTGGACGCGATCGATGATGTGGGTAGGTAAATTGAGTCGTTTGAGAATTTTCTTGGCGGTGTCAGCGCCTTTTTCGGCGTGTCCGTCGTAGCGAATGCGTTCTCCGTCTTGCTGAAAGGTCTCATGTTTTCCAATATCATGGAGTAGTGTTGCCCAGGTAAGAGCGAGGGAAGGGGCGTAGGGCGAGAGTGGGTCGCCACTGGCTTCTTCATCGTTGAGTGCGGTGAGGGTTCGTAGGGAGTGATCCCAGACATCGCCTTCTTTGTGGTATTGGAGCGGTTGGGCGAGTCCTTTTAGTTGGGTGAGTTCGGGGATTATGTGTTCGAGTATTCCTAGTTCATAGAGCTCTTCGAAGGCTTGTGCAGGATTGTTTCCGGTGATCATTTTGTTGAGTTCGTCACGGATGCGTTCTGTGGAGATCTTTTTGATTAGTTCGGCATTGTTTTTGACTGCGAGATAGGTGTCGGGGTGGTATTGAAAATCGTAATTGTTTTTGAAACGGACGGCTCGTAATATGCGGAGGTGATCTTCTTTGATGCGGGTTTCGGGGTCTCCGATGAATCGAACGAGGCGGTCTCGAAGATCTTTTTTTCCATCGACAAAGTCCAGGACTTGGTCATTTGTGGGATCGTAGAAAAGTCCGTTGATGGTAAAGTCGCGGCGCTGGGCATCTTCTTTGGCATCGGTGAAGAGTACGGCATCGGGTCTTCGGCCGTCGGAATATCCACTGTCTGAGCGGAAGGTGGCGACTTCAAAGCTGTTGCCGTCTTTTATTGAAAGTATGACGCCAAATTCTTTGCCGATTGGAATGGTGTGTTCGAGGATATCTTCGATTTGATTTGGTAGTGCTGATGTGACAATGTCAAAATCTTTCGGTTCAATTCCCAAAAGCATATCTCTGACACAACCACCGGCCCAATAGGCCTGGTGTCCGTGTTCTTTGAGCTGGGCGATGATTTCGAGGGAGGTGGATTTCATAGGAATTTTAAACTGGTTAAGTATATCACAAATCCACACTGATAAAAAGTTGATGCGGAGGGGATGGTAGGTGTAGAAAATGTTCATAGGTACTGTTACACTAATATTTGAAATATAAAATTCAGACCAATGAAAATTCTGGGGATTGAGACATCTTGTGATGAGACTGCGGTGGCGGTGGTGGAGGACGGTAAGAGGGTGCTGTGTAATGTGATTGCTTCGCAGATTGATATACATGCGCTGACTGGTGGGGTGGTGCCGGAGGTGGCGGCGAGGGAACATGTAATGAATATTATTCCGGCACTTCAGGAGGCGCTTTCAGGGGCTGGAGTCGCTTGGAATGATATTGATGCTCTGGCGGTGACTCAAGGTCCTGGTTTGATTAGTTCTTTGGTGGTGGGGACGGTGACGGCAAGTACTATTTCTCATGTGCTTAATAAACCTTTGATACCGGTGCAACATATTGTCGGTCATATCTATGCAAATTGGCTTGAGACGGATACTGAGATTCAGTTTCCGGTGTTGATTTTGACGGTTTCGGGCGGGCATAATGAGTTGATTTTGATGAAGGGGCATGATGATTTTGAGGTGATTGGTGAGACACTTGATGATGCTGCGGGAGAGGCTTTTGATAAGGTCGCCAGATTGTTGAGGCTGGGATATCCGGGCGGGCCGGTGATTTCGAAGTTGGCTATGGATGGTGACTCGGAGCGTTTTCAGTTGCCTAATATGTATTTGTCGGATGGTAGTTTGGATTTTAGTTTTTCGGGTTTGAAGAGTGCGGTTTTGAGGGAGGTGCAGGCGTTTGGAGAGATTGATGAGTCGTCTGGGGAGTGGCAAAAATTTCAAAAGGATATGGCAGCGAGTTTTCAGAGAGTTGTGGTTGAGGTGTTGAGTGAAAAGTTGATGTGGGCACTGGAGAGGCATTCTGATGTAAAGGAGATTCATTTGGCAGGTGGTGTGAGTGCAAATCTGGCGCTGAGGGAGGCGATTTTGGCGAAGAAGCCTGAGGCGGTTGTGTTTCGTTATCCAAAATCGCTGGAGTTTTGTACTGATAATGCGGCGATGATTGCAGGGGCGGCTTTTTTTGTTAAAAGCAATTTGGAGGTGCAGAATGTCGTGGCTGATAGTTCAATGGAGTTGTAAGGTCTATTTTGGTTCCGAAGATGGTTGTGCTTGAAATAGCATGGTGATCTGGTAGTATCTTTGTAGCTTGTTTATTAATAATTTTAAATGTATGTCAGCGAAAAGTGATGATGAAAAAAAGAGATATGAGGCGTTTCAGACACCTAAAGGGGTGCATGATGTGTTACCGGATGATCATTCCTACCATACATATATCAAAAAAGTAGTGAGACATCGTGCCAGGCAGGCCGGATTTCGCCGTATTACGACGCCGATGTTTGAGTATGCTGAGCTATTTAGTAGAAGTTTAGGGAATGATTCTGATGTGGTTTCGAAAGAGATGTATTTGTTTGAAGATAAAAAAGGCCGTAAGTTGGCGCTGAAACCTGAGGGTACCGCTGGTGTGGTGCGTTCTTATATTGAAAATGGGATGAATCAGCTGGCACAGCCGGTGATGCTTTATTATATTGAGCCAAATTTCCGCTATGATAGACCGCAACAGGGGCGTTATAGGCAGTTTTGGCAGTTTGGTTTTGAGATTATCGGAGAAAGTGATCCGGCATTGGATGCACAGTTGATTTTTTTGGTGACGAAGATTCACGAAGACCTTGGTCTGGGTGACATGTTTAGGTTACAGGTGAACACAATAGGTTCGCCGGAAGCTCGTCGTAAATATGTTGAAGTTTTGGAAGATTTTTATGTCGGGAAGGAACGGGCGGTTCCTGCGGAATTCCGTGATTTGATTCATAAAAACCCTTTGCGCCTTTTAGATAAATCCGATAAAGATGAGGATTTACAGATTTTGGCAAAGATGGCACCGGTGATGAAAGATTATTTGGATAAGGATTCTTTGGCCTACCATGAGGAATTATTGAGTTATTTAGATGAGCTTGGAATTGAGTATGAAGAGAACCCAAGTTTGGTGCGTGGTTTGGATTATTATAATAAAACAGTTTTCGAGTTTTGGGATAAGAATAAAGGTGCTCAAAACGCGGTAGGAGGCGGTGGTCGTTATGATGGTCTTGTTGAATTACTAGGTGGACAACCCCGTCCAGCGGTCGGTTATGCCGGTGGTTTGGATAGAATTTTGGTGAATATGAAGCGCGCTAAGATTCGAGTGCCGATGAAAGATGATTTGCATGTTTTTGTGGCACAGTTGGGGAAGGAAGCTAAGAAGAAATGTATCGGTCTGATTGGTCAGTTGCACAAAGTGGGAGTGAAGGCGATGGGTGCTGTTGGAAAGGGTTCAATCAATGAGCAGCTTGGTATCGCGAATAAATTCAAGGTTCCTTACACGATTTTGATGGGTATTACCGAGGTGAAAGATGAGATGGCAATAATCAGAGATATGACCAAGGGGACGCAGGTGCGAGTGCCTTTGGTGGATGTGGTTGAACGAATGGTGGAATTGATAGGAGAGGATAATCTAGATCGATATACTCCCGGTGAGTTGACGATGGAATAAAACCGAGGTTACGCGAAGTTCCGATTCGATAGTTTTGTTTGGTGCGATTGTCTGGTAGTGCTATATTCTAAGTATCATTCTTACCTTAAACTCCTATGAAAAATTTAATCTTATTCTTATCTCTGTTTTTGATTGGTGCCTCTGTTGGTTTTGCTGAATCTTACAAGGATGTGAGCACCGACTCTAAGTATTATGAGGCGGTTGAATATTTGACCGAAAAGGGTGTAGTCAATGGTTATGCTGATGGTACTTTTAAGCCTGATGTTTTGGTTAATAGAGCTGAGGCGATTAAAATGGTGGCTTTGGCTTTTGCTCTGAGTCCAAGTGGAAGCGAGGTAAGGGCGTTTCCAGATGTTAGGTCAACGGACTGGTTTTATGATTTTGTGATGAAGGCAGCTTCAAGGTCTGTGGTCAGTGGTTATAATGATGGTAGCTTTAAGCCTGGGCAGACCGTTAATTTTGCGGAGTCGTTGAAAATGGCATTACTTGCGGGTGAATTTCAAGTTCCGGACAGTGTTAGTAGTGATGTCTATCGTGATGTGCGTTCTTCTGATTGGTTTGCTGGTTATTTCGTTTTTGGGCGAGATAATAATATTATCCAGAGTAATCTTGAGGGAAAAGTTGTTCCTGATAAGCTTATGTCGCGAGGAGAGATCGCGGAAGTTGTGTATCGCATGATGGAGGTGAAGCAGAGTGGTAATGCTTTTAGGGTTGAAAAGACTTGGGAGTCATTTGTTAAACCGGAGTTGGGTATTAAATTAAATCTTGATAATAGTGTTTGGCGCGTTAACAGTGGTGAAGAGGATGTTATTTTTTGGCGAGCTGATGGGCTGAATAACCAGTTTTCTCCTGGTCTTATATATGATAATTCAGGGCGGATTTGGTTTACAATTGATAAGAATAGTTCGGAGAAATCTAAAGATCAGTATTTCAATAATATAAAAAGTATCTTCTCTGGTGGTGCGGCAAAAGAATTTGTGATTAGTGGTCGTGATGCCTTGGAATTGGTTTTCCCGACAGAGAGGCGTGTGGATTGGTATATAGCAATGCCTGACGGTAGTTTCTTGGTGGTTTATACGGAATTTGGAAAGGGAGTACTTGGTGGTGAGATCAAGAAAAATATTGAAGCGATGCTGAGGAGCTTGGTTGTGGGGGCGGTTGAGTGTGATGAAAGTAGCGTTAATTGTGGTGTGGAAGATGCAGAACAAAGTGATTCAACGACGGATATTTTGAGTAAGGTTTTTGCTAATATTTTGGTAGAAGGTAAGGGAATGGAAAGTTTGAATTTACTAGATGACAAAGTCATTATTGAGACGGATGTTATTGGAGTAGGTACGGGCCCGGTGGATTATTATTATAGTGCTGAGGTGGGTTATACTTTCAAATATGAGCGTGCCGCTGATGTGATACTTGATAAACGCACAGGAAGCAGTAGTCAGTTTTAATATTTTAAACGCGATAAAATATGTCCAAAAACAAAAATCTAGGTGAGTACTTCGGAATAGTGATAGCCATTTTATTGGCGTTGGGTTTTATCATTGTGCAGGTGCTTTCAGGAATTATATTTGGTAGTGAGACGAGTGTTGATAATTATACCTATCCAACCAGCCTTGAGGGGATTGAGTTGATGTCACCGGGAGGGGCGGTGCCTACGCATCCACCATTTTTGATGACGCCAACTTATGCACCGCCGGAAGTGCTTATTGATGGGTGAGAATCGATTTAAAAATTAATAAATTCTAGCATGACCAGTGATGTCAAGAAGCGGGCTTTGGAGTTGCACGAAAAATATAAAGGGAAAATCAGTGTCGAGAGTAAGGTGAGTGTGAAGAACCGTGATGATTTGAGTGTATTTTATACTCCCGGTGTCGCAGAGCCTTGCTTGAAGATAGCTGAAAATAAAGATGATGTTTATAAATATACGGCTAAAGGTAATTTGGTTGCGGTTATTACAGATGGTTCGGCGGTTTTGGGGTTGGGGAATATCGGGGCTGAGGCGGGAATGCCAGTTATGGAGGGGAAGTGTGTGCTATTTAAAGAGTTTGGAGGAGTGGACGCCTTTCCAATTGCTTTGGCAACGCAGGATGTCGATGAGATAGTTCAAATAATTAAGGGCATTGCGCCGTCTTTTGGAGGAATTAACCTTGAGGATATCAGTGCGCCAAGATGTTTTGAGGTTGAGGAAAGATTGATCGAAGAGCTTGATATTCCGGTTTTTCATGATGATCAACATGGTACTGCGATTGTTTGTTTGGCGGGGTTGATAAATGCGATGAAGGTAGTTGGGAAAAAGGCGGAGGAGATTGAGGTGGTGGTTAATGGTTCCGGAGCGGCGGGGGTGGCGATCGTAAAGCTTTTTCAGGCATATGGTATCAAGCATATTTCGATAGTGGATAGTGTCGGGCTGATCTATAAGGGAAGAGGTGAGATGAATGAAACTAAGGATTTGTTGGCTGAGACTACTAATTTAGAAATGAAGAAAGGGGGGCTGGATGAGGCGGTTAAAGGAGCTGATGTGTTTGTGGGCGTTTCGCGACCTGGTGTTTTGACTACCGAAATGGTGAGAACAATGAATCGTGATGCTATTGTATTTGCGATGGCTAATCCAGTGCCGGAGATTATGCCGGATGAGGCAATAGCGGGCGGGGCGGCGATTGTGGCAACTGGTCGTAGTGATTTCCCAAATCAGATTAATAATGTCTTGGTGTTCCCTGGTTTATTTAGGGGGGTATTAGATGCGAGAAAACGAAAAATTACTGTGGAGATGAAACTAAAAGCAGCGCAGGCTTTGGCTGATTTTGTGGCTGAACCGTGTGCTGAATGTATTATTCCCGGTGTATTTGATGAGGGTGTTGCGAAGGCAGTAGCTGAAGCGGTCAAATAGTTGCGCCTTTATTCCTCAAAGCGATAGGTGTTTTTGTGAATATCGGTCGCGGTTTTTGGTGGCTCGGATTTTGGTGAAGGAGTGCTTTTAATGGAGTTTTTGGCGGAAGATTTTGGTTGTTTTTCTGGTGCTTTTTTTATTGATTGTGCGGATTCCTCTTGATCCAGGTCATCCTGATCAGCAGTATCTTCTGGTTGATAGATTTTAAGGTGGGAGGAGTCATCAATAGTTGGCATTATTTGGTTAACTTTTTGGACTTCTTTGATCTTGGCAATCAGTTTTTGGACATCAATAATAGGTTTTTGGCTCTTTTTTGAGGAAGGCGCTTTGGCTCCATCTTTAATGTTAAGATGATTTTTTTGGTAGTCTTTGATGTGGTTGATGATTTTGTATTCGGCGTCTGAGGGAGTGGTGTTTTGCATGGTAAATCCGGCAGCTTGGGTGTGTCCCCCGCCACCAAAATGTTCGGCAATTGCGGAGGCATCGACGCTGGCATGTGTCGTTCTGATACTTCCAGATATTTGGCCGTTTTCCTTTTCTTTGATTAAAACTATGACTTCAGCGCCTGGAGCGTTGGTCATCAATTCATCAATGATGTCGCCAGTTTGTTCCATTAGGCTTTCGGTGTCTTTGAGGTCTTGTTGAGTTACAACGGACCAAACTATTTTGTGGGTTTCATCGGTTTGGATCTTTGATAAAACTCGGCCCCAGAGCTTGAGCTGGCTGAGTTGCTTGGTTTTGTAAATTTGTTGAATGATTTCTTGTTGGCGAGCGCCGTATGCGACGAGTTCAGCGGCTTTGGCGAAGGAGCGGGGTGTGGTGTTGGCGTTTTGGAAGCTTCCGGTGTCGGTGATGATTCCGGTGAGCAGGAGCGTGGCAACATCTTCATCGATGAGCTGAGTGTTATGTTCTTCTGATAGCCGTTTAAGGATGGAAAATATTATTTCAGTGGCGGAGGAGGCCATGACATCGACATGGTTTATTTTTCCGTAGTTGGTGTTTGAGATGTGATGATCGATGTTGATTACTGGTAAACTGTGGAAGAGTTCGGTGTTGTTTTCATAGATGCCTTTGAGCTGTTTTAATTCGGCGCAGTCAACTGTGATGATCAAGTCATACTCAGATTCTCCTCGCAAAAATGTGACATCGTCGGGGGTAATATTGCGATTTTTTGGGGTAATTACGATATTAAACTTATCTCCTTCTCGGGTTGTGTGAAGATTGGCTATTTCTATTTCTCGGTCATTAATAGAAATAATGAAATCATTGGATGAGTTCATGTTTTGGCTAATGCTGGAAATTTTTGGCAGGAATTTGAGAACATCGGGTATGGGGTCGTTGCAAACTACGGTCACATCTTTATTGAGTTTCTTGAGTACGATATAGAAGGCAATGGCACTGCCAACGGAGTCTCCGTCAACGGGTGTCGATGGTAATATTAGGATGCGCTGACTCCTGTTGATGAGCGATATAATCTGATTGATTGTTTGTTCGTAACCCATTAGGTTGTGAAAAATATTATTTTGTAATTATAATTCTTTTTTGTGTTTTAGTCAAGGGTGCGGCAATCTTCGCCATCCTTATTTTGCTTTCAGCGATTAAGTGGGCTGCGGGGGACAATCTTATTCTATTTGGGACGGTGTCAATTTCCCCGGCGGGAAATTGCACCTCAGATCTCGCCTTTTAGGTAATCTTCACCATACTTATTTTGCTTTCAGCGATTAAATGGGCTGCGGCTAGCATGTACGCCTTGCCCATGTCTCGCGATGCATGATCGCTCGACATAATCGTAATAATGACGCAAAATAAGTAATAGGTGAAGATTATCCTGAATTCAGTCTGTAGGTGGCACCGGCCCGCAAAGGCTCCGATACGCCCAATCAGAATAAGATTGTGCCACATAATAATTTTCTTAGAGATGCGTGGGTTGTTCGTTTACCCTAATGTCGTGGATTTGTAGTTGGAGTGAGGTGTTGCCTCGCCAGTTGTTAGCTTCGGGGGAGAAGACAAGATCAATGGTGGATTCTCCTTTGATTGTTTCGAGGTGTTCTCCCATATTAAAGGCGATAGTGTTAAAGGTTTTGTTGCCGATTTGTGCGGTGAATTTTAAGTGTTTGTTGTCTTTGCCGATGGCTTGAGGAAATTGTGGTGATATTCCGGTCAAAAGCAGTTTTGGTCGGGAGTTTCCGATTCCGAAGGGGGCGAGTTTGGAAATTTCTTTTTCGAATTGGAGGTCGAGTTCGTCGGGTGATATTTCGCAGTCAATTTTGATAACAGGTTGTGGTATTTCGGTGATGGTTTTACGAGAATAGTCTGTGAGTGAGGATTTGAATTCGGGATATTTTTCTTTCTTTACTTTGAATCCGGCGGCGCAGTGGTGTCCGCCGAAGGTTTCGAGGTATTGGGAGTTGTGGGTGAGGGCTTCAATGATGTTGAAGTATTCGGGGCTGCGGGCGGAGGCGGTCAAAAACTCTTCAAAGACTTGTAGAATAACTGTGGGGCGGTGGTATTTATCAGATATGCGACTGGCTATGAGTCCGAGAATTCCGACATGCCAATCGCTGTTTTCAAGAATGATTATTGGCGGTATTTCTGATAAGGATTCTATTTCAAGAGAGGCGGATGCCAGGGCTTCTTCAAGCATTTCGATGCGTTTGATGTTGATTTTTTCAAGGGCATTGCCGAGCTCGGTGATGCGGCTGGTTTCATTTTGGAGTAGTAGTTGCAGGGCGATGTAGGGGTCGTCGATGCGGCCGGCGGCGTTGATTCTTGGGCCTATTTTGAAGCCAATATCGCCGGCCGTCGGGTCCCTCTCGAGATCAATCCCAGAGTTGATAAGTAGCTGTTTTAATCCCGGCCATTGAGTATTCGAAAGTGTAAGTAGTCCTTGTTTGACAATGTGGCGATTTTCTCCGCTGAGAGGCCCCATATCGGCAACTGTGCCGAGGGAGGCAAGATCAACTAATTCCTTTAATTGTGTTTCTTCGGCATCCTTAGGCATAAGTCTTTGGATGAGTCCGTGAGCCAGTTTAAAGGCTACTCCGGAACCGGTAAGCTCTCGGTATGGATATTGATTATCATATTTAGGGTGAATGATGGCGACAGCTTGTGGAATTGCTTCAGGGATAGTGTGATGGTCGGTGATAATTATGTCGATCCCATGTTTTCCGGCTTCGGCGACCTCTTTGGTGCATGATATTCCGCAGTCGACAGTGATCACGAGATCAATTTTTTTCTCAATAAATTCCTCGACAAATGGCATTGTGAGGCCATATCCATGCTTCATGCGGTTCGGTATGCGGTATGAGACATTGGCGCCGAGCTGCTCTAATTCTTTGTATAGAAGTGCGGTTCCACTGATTCCGTCGACATCATAGTCGCCAAAAATTATGATTTTTTCATTTTTTGTTATAGCTGTTTCGATACGATCTACGGCGATTTTCATGTCAGTGAAGCAGTAGGGGTCGTGATACTTTTCAAGATCCAGGGCGAGGTTTTGCATGCGCTGTGACATTATTTTTTCCAATGCCGTCCCTTGAAAGTCAGTGTTGATTATTTGCCATTGTTGTCCTCTAATTGACATGTTTTGTTTATTTTAAGAGCTCTTTAAGCTGGTCGGGGGTGAGATAATTCAGGTCTTGAAATCTTCGAAACCAGGTAAGCTGGCGTTTGGCGTATCGGCGAGTATTTCGCTTAATCAGGTTCTTTGTTTCTTCTAATGTGGACTTGCCTTCGAGGAAAGGAATAATTTCTTTGACACCGACGGCACTCATTGATGGTAGTTCGGGCGATATTGCTTTTGATACTAGTGCTTGGATTTCCTCGACAATTCCATTTTGAAAGAGTTGTTCGACGCGGTCTTCAATCCGTTGATACAGTTGTTCTCGTGGCCAGTCAATTATTATGTTGAAACTTTCGTAAGGCGAGTTGCCCTTTTGCGGTTTTTGGTGCGATGTTTTGGATTTCTCGATTGCCCGGATAAGATAGCGGGCGTTGTTTGGGTGGATGTGTTCAGCGGCTTCGGGGTCGAGTTCTTGTAAAAGTTTGTGAAGGTGCTCGCTGCCTTTTTCGCTTTTTTCCTGTTGAAGTGTGGCGCGAAGGCTGTCGTCAGGAGGAATAAGGGGTATTTGGTAGTTTTCAAGAATTGCGGAAATATAGAGTCCGGTTCCGCCAGTAAGTATCGGTATTTTGCCTCGACTGGTGATTTCTTCTATCTTTTGTGTGGCTAGCTGGTGGTATTCGGCAAGGGTCAGTATCTGGTCAGGCTCTAATATTTCAATCAGGTGGTGAGGGATTTCTTGTCTTTCTTCAACGGTTACAACTGCGGTGGCAATTGGCATTTGGCGATATATTTGGCGCGAGTCGGTTGATATTATTTCTCCGTTAAAAAGCTTGGCAACTTTTATTGAAAGTGCAGTTTTGCCGCTTGCGGTAGGGCCCAGGATTGTTATCACTTTGGTCTTTTTTGTGTCTGACTGAATGAATTCTGTGATTTTTGTGAGGAACTGATTCATGCGATTTTAACTTATTGATGGAATCAATGGCTTAGAAGTGTGGAAATTTTACCTTCTATGGGGTGAGATCGCAAAGGTTACATTGAAAATAAAATTAAGTTTGACTTATCAGAAAATTTTGGTAGATTTCTCTAGTCATAGACGTTGGGCAGCTGAAAAGTGTTAAGTCCCGCCGAGACAATAGTTGAATAGTCGTAAATACTTTTGTACTTGGTGTCTGTGAATTACCAAGTTTTTTTAATTCAACAAAAATGCCACTAAACAGAGAACAAAAGGCGGGCTTGATACAGCAGATGGCTGATCGTATCAAGGCAGCTAATGCTGTGGTTTTTGCGGACTATCAAGGTCTTTCAGTTAGTGAGCTTGATGATTTGCGTGCAAAACTTCGAGAACATGGAGTGAAATTCCAGGTGGCGAAGAAGACGCTTATCAAGAGAGCGGCAACCGAGGCCGGATTCAGCGAGATTCCAAATGAACTTTTGGAGGGGCCCGTGGGGTCGGCTTTCTCAGCTGAGGATGGTTTGATAGTAGCGAAAACACTGTACAATTTTGCGAAAGAACATGAACACCTAAAACTACGAGGTGCTCTTTTCGAGGGGCGTGTAATCTCTCTCGAAGAGACTAAAGCTTTGGCTCTTTTGCCAGGGCGCGAAGAGTTGGTTGGGAAGTTTATTTACCTTATCAAGTCTCCAATTTCAGGATTCCATGGTGTGCTTAACAATACTCTATCAGGATTTGTTAGAGCGCTTAATGCCATCAGGGAGAAGAAAGAAGTTGGTGCTTAATTTATCAATAATTCATTTAACTAATTAATAATTATGTCTGAAGAAACAACAAAAACAGTAGAGCTCGGAAAGGATGCTCAAAAAATTATGGATCTTGTAGAGGCTTTGCCAGTACTTGAGCTTGCAAACTTGGTTAAGGCTCTTGAGGAGAAGTTTGGAGTTAGTGCTGCTGCTCCAATGATGATGGCTGGAGGTGCTGTAGCCGGTGGTGATGCTGGGGCTGCAGACGCTGGAGATGGCAAGAAAAATGTAGTTCTTACAGCTGCAGGTGGTCAGAAAATTGCTGTCATCAAAGTAGTTCGTGAGCTTACAGGACTTGGTCTTAAAGAGGCTAAGGATCTAGTAGATGGTGCGCCACAACCAGTGAAAGAAGGTCTAGAGAAGGCTGAAGCTGAAGAAATGAAAGCTAAGCTTGAAGAGGCTGGAGCAACAGTTGAGTTGCAATAATTTACGAGGTCTATTAAAAAGATTTTCTAGCAAAACCGTCTTAGAGAAATCTAAGGCGGTTTTTGTAAAATCACTAATTGCTTTAAGTGTCTAATTTATGATATAATTGACGGATTAATTCAGCTAAAAACAAAAGGAAAATGGGTTTGCTAGACATTTTTAAAAAGAAAAAACCGGTGAAGGCAGTTGCTGCTCCAGCGAGTGAACCTGCCTTGAAAAAGCCAATACTGACTCCTCCACCAGGTACTCCGGAGGCTGAGGGTATTATCAAAGGTGTGATTGATACCAAAGATGGAAGCCAGCAAGTTTCGGGGGATGAATTCATGAATATTGTCCCCGAGGTGGATGAATCATTGTTGGATAATGTTGTAGCACCGAAGAGTATCGCGCTGACAATATTACGCATTTGTTTTGTGTCGTTGATGGTCGTAGGTGGGATGGCAGTGGCTTTTTTCCAGTACCATTTGGACAATAAGTTCACATTTTTGAAAGATGATAAGCCAGTCGAACGCCTTTATAACAAGGTGGTTGATATGAATGAAAACCTTTTGGACAAGCAGACGGATGTAAATACCTATCGGTATCTGCAGATCAAGGGCTATTTGGATCATTTCACATTTAACGGTGATCAATACTTGCACAATTATAAGATCTATACATCGAGCACCAGTACGGATCGTGAACGGAATAATGCGTCGCGTTTGATGACTCTGATGCGAGAAAATTTGAGAGCATACTTTCTAGAATTGCGAGATCTTTACCGTCATGACATCACAAAACCAATATTGAATGGTGTAATGGTTATGTCCGATGCTGATATCATGGAAACTTTTAAAGAAAGTCTAACAGTGAGTTTGAGACAATATGATGCTGGTGTGGCCGGTTCGCGTGAGGTGAGTCATTTGGTAAGATTGGTGGAAAACAATAGTCTGAAAAATCTGATAATCAAAACTGATTTCGATGCGCTCAATGATTTAGAACTGATGAGTTTTTTGAATGAGGTGAACGATACTGTGACAAACAGTCTCAGTACAATGCAGAAAATAAAAGAGGAAAGAATTCGTTTGTCAGATATCATTAAGGAAATTGAACTTAGGACAATTTCTGTTGATAATTTTTATTCTTCGGGAGAATTCGACAAATATGGTGGTGTTCGTTGGACCAGTTATGATTTTGATAGTGTTGGAAGAAAAATATCAATTGTCGGTGAGACAAAAATTTTGGACACAAAACTATTTTCGTTTATTGCCGACTTAGTTATTTCCCTAAATTCTTCGCCTTTGTTTAAAGATGGTGAAATCAGGTCCTTCAGTAAGTCTGGGGACTTGAGTACTGGGTATTCTTCAAGCGTGAGATTGGTTTTAAGTCTTGAAGAAGACGAGGAAGAAGGTGAAGAAGCTCTAATCGATAACACAAATTAATATGCCAAGCGTAGAATATTATGTAGAGGTCAGTAAGCAGAATTTCCAGGTGAAGGTATACTCTTTATTGTGCTTGGTGCTGGTTGCAGTGATTGGTTTCTATGGTTATGTGAGAGTTCAAGAGTATTTGGCTCTACAGGAGATTGTAGCTGAAAGTGACGAACTAATAAGCAATTTGGAGTTGGAGGCGGCAACTGAACGAGCGCAGTATGAGTCAGTGAAAGGAGAGTTTTCCGCTTTCTTAGAGAGTCTGAATAAGAAGATGGAGAATATTTTTCCAGTGGCAGACAACTATATCCTTCTAACAAGGCAGTTTGATTATATTGAAGATTCTTTTGCAACATTGACCAATACCTTTCAAATATCCAACCTTGTCTTTTCAGAACCGGTCTATCTTGAAGATTATTCGATCTTGCCGGTGCGAGTTACGATAGCAAGTTCTTTGGTTAATTTTGATAATTTCTTGAAGTTGATTGAGAATTCAGGGGATTTTGATGCGGAGACCAGGTTGATGGATTTAACCTCGGTAAGGCTGAGTTTTCCAAGCGGAGCAAATACTAAGAATAATGAGATTATTAATTTTACAGTTTCGTTAAACGCATATTTTCAATAAATAATTATGGCCGAAGATATCAATAAAAATATAGATCCCAGCGTTGCTCCAAACGATGCCGACCAGACATTCAGTGGGGTAATAGATCAATATGATGATTTAAGTGATACGGCGAAGGAAAGTGCGCGCATCGATCTTGCTCAACAGGATGTGGGGAAGGATGGAGATGATATGTTGGAAGGGCTCAAAAATGCGATTTTGGCGGCGAATGTTCCTAAGATGGTGATGCTGACGATTAGCTATGCGTTGGATCTTGGAAGTAGTGATATTCATATCGAGCCTTTGAAAAATCGGGTGCGCGTACGATTCCGTGTGGATGGTGTGCTGAGGCACATTGTAGAGTACCCGCTTAATTTGAATCCGGCGGTGGTTTCGAGGATTAAAATCATGTCGAATCTTAAGATTGATGAGCAGCGTATTCCGCAGGATGGTCGTGCCGATGTAACAACTCAAGATGGTAGAGATATGGATTTGCGTATTTCGACTTTACCTACTGTAAATGGAGAAAAGGTCGTGATGCGTTTGCAAGATAAGTCGAGAAAAATTCCTGATCTGATGGATTTGGGCTTTTCGGGGATAAGTTTACAAAATGTTTTAACGGCTTTGAACTCTCCAAATGGAATTATCATTAATACTGGGCCGACGGGTAGTGGTAAGACCACCACTTTGTATAGTTGTTTGACGAGATTGAATAAGGTGGATGTGAATATTATGACGATTGAAGATCCGGTGGAAATTCAGCTGGATGGCTTAAGCCAGAGTCAGGTGCATCATGATATTGATTATGGCTTTGCAATGGGTATGAGGGCGGCTTTGCGTCAAGATCCGGATATTATAATGGTGGGAGAGATTCGTGATAAAGAGACTGCCGATACGGCTATTGAAGCCTCTTTGACAGGACATCTAGTGTTCTCTACTTTGCATACGAACAGTGCAGTAGAATCGATTACGCGTCTGCTTAATATGGGGGTGCCGGCTTATCTTTTGGTGTCAACTATTGAAATGATAGTGGCTCAGCGTCTTGTGAGGAAAATTTGTGATAAGTGTAAAAAAGTTTCTAAGGTTAGTCCGGAGATGGCGGAACTAATTAAAAATGTCATTATTGAACTGAAAAAACATGGTCTTGAGAGTGAACTTGAGGGTATTGATCTGAAAAATTTAAAGGTTTATGAAGCTCCGGGTTGTCCGGATTGTAACAATATTGGTTATAAAGGTCGTATCGGTCTTTATGAGGTCTTTAAGATGAATAATAAGCTTAGAAGGTTGATTTCAGGTGGTGCAACTATTATTGATCTGAAGGAGGCCGCGCAGAAAAACGGAATGATCACATTGGAAGAGGCTGGAGTGATCAAGGTATTACAGGGGAAAACAACCTTGGAAGAGGTGTTTAGAGTAGCAAATAAAGACGAATAATCTCAATTAACTTAAAATGGCTGATCAAATTCAAGATAAAAATAATTTTTCGGAGGTAGGGACAGAGTCTTTTCGATTAGAGGAAAAAGCTCCAGAAAATGGAGGGAGGGTTATTATTAATATTGATGACAGCAATAATGATGGTGTTATTTTGATGCAGTCCGGAGATGATGCAGATTTAAGTATTATGGCGAGGATAAATAACTATCTGATTTCAAAGATGAAGATTAAGCCTGATACAAAGGCTACATTCTTCCATCTTCTGTCGGTGATGATTAATGCCGGTATTCCAATGGTTAAGGCGTTGAGGTCTCTGGGGTCCCAAGAAGAAAATAAGCGCTTTAAACTGATTGTTATGGATTTGGCGACAAAAATTGAGGCTGGTATGAGCTTGTCTCAAGCTATGGCTAGTGAAATTTCGGGTGTATTCACAGAGCAGGATTTGGGAATGGTCCGGAGCGGTGAAGCTTCGGGACATTTAAATAAATCGATGGATAGCTTGGCTATAGATTTGGAAAAGGCGTCGGCGATCAGAAAAAAAGTTAAGAGTGCTTTGATGTATCCAACGGTGGTATTTGTGCTTTTGGTATTGGTCATTTCAGGAATGATGATATTTGTAATTCCAAGTATGACGGAACTGTTTGCATCCGAGGGTGCTGATTTACCTTTAATTACGAAAATTGTAGTAGGAATAAGTGATTTTATGGTCAACTACTACATGGTGTTAATAGGTTTGATCATTGCCTTTTTTGTTGCGCTTAAGTTCATCAAAAAAACTGAGAGTGGGGCTTATTACCTAGATAACATAAAGATTCATATGCCACTTTTCGGTGGTTTGATTCAAAAATCGTATGTAGCGAGACTGGCGAGGTCTTTGGGGAGCTTGTTGGATAGTAGTTTGTCAATTGTGACGGCTCTGGAAATAACGGCGAGATCGATTGGTAATGAGGTCTATAAGAACCGAATTTTCATGGCAGCGGAAGATATCAAGCAGGGTATTACTTTGGCGGAAAACTTTACGGATAGTCCTTTGTTTCCTTCAATGTTGGTGAATATGGTGGATGTCGGGGAAAAGACAGCTCAACTGGACACGATTCTGGTAAAAGTGGCGCATTTTTATGAGGAAGAGGTGGATGTGGCGGTAAACGGTATTGCAAAGATTATTGAGCCGGTGGTGATTGTTATTATTGGTTTGACTGTAGGGGCAGTGGTAGCGGCAATTATGCTTCCGATAATGTCGCTTACGGATTTAGCGGGATCGATGTAGTGAGCAATTATAGCTTGGAATTTTATTTGCGTTATTTCTTTTATTGTAGTCTAATAGGGTGGAAATTATTAAATTCCCCAAATGTTTAAAATAAAAACTAATATCAAGGGTTTTACGCTTATTGAGCTCTTAATGGTTATTCTGATTATTGGCTTGCTGGCTGTGATCTTTATACCAATGGTGCTGGGAGAACCAAGAAATAGTCGGGATACTCTCAGGGTTAGTGACTTGCGCAAAATCCAAAACATTATCATTGCTAGTGATGTAAATGGAATAGCAGTTCCTTTAACGAGTCAATGTATTAACAATGGTAGTTTTGAGATGGCTTCTTTGGCAATGATGGGAGGATTGGCCCCTTCTGATCCTCTGGAAACTTCTTGGGTCATTGAAGATCCTGATGAGACACTGGCGTGTGACGGTGAATACCTTTTCGTAGTTAATCCAACAACTGGATATGATTTTGGTTTATATGCAAGGATGGAGGTCGTTAAAAATGGTAATATGGCTTGTCCCGATGGCGTATTAACCGATACTCATACTATTACTAATAATGGTCCCGGTGAGTGTTTCGGTGTTTTGCAAAAGTTGTAAGATAATATTTGGTCTTTCTTGAAAGATTTAAATTGGCAAAATATTTGCTTAAAAAACCGTTTTATACTATAATATGCATGTGATTGATCAATTCACAATTTTATAACAAATTTTTATCTATGAATAAAAATAAAAACACAAAAGGTTTTACGCTCATTGAGCTCCTTATCGTGATTTTGATTATCGGTATCCTGGCCGTGGCTTTCTTGCCAACGGTATTTGGAGCGCCGAGTAAAGCTCGTGACCAAGCCCGTCTTGCAGACTTGAACCGTATCCAAAAAGTATTGGTAGCGGGAAGTCTTCAGGGAGTGCCAGTTCCAGGTGCAGACGCTTGTCTGGATCCTACTGCTACAGCTGTAGGTGGAATCTTGGAGCCAGGTGAAGGTGCATGGGAACCTCTTCTTCCGGATTTAGGAGGTACTCTACCTACTGACCCAAGTGGAAGAACAGTTTCTGATGGTACACTTGATTGTGCTGGTACCTACCTCTTCTTGAGTGATCCAGGAGCAACAGGTACTTATGATTTCGGTTTGTATTCTACAGTTGAAAATACTGATGCCGGTAACATGGCATGTACTCTTGAAGCACTAGGTGATCCAAATGTGGATCCTTGGGATCTTGATGCCGAAGATGCTCTAGCAGGTTCAGGAAACTGTTTTGGTCTCCTTCAATCTCTATAGTATCATTTACTATAGATCTGTTTGAAAAGTCTTATATAAAAAAGACCGCCCGTATGGGTGGTCTTTTTTTGTGGTTATGGTAGATTGGGGAAGTAAGATTGTAAAATAAAAAGATGTGCGATTCTAATAGTAATAGTCGTAGTGGGAGGGCGTTTACACTGGTGGAGATGCTGGTGGTGATTGGTATTATAGGCGTGCTGATGGCGACTCTTTTGCCGGTGTTTTTTAAGGCGGGGCCTGGCACGAGAGATAGTAAGCGGATTAATGATGTGGCGAGGATTAAGGATGTGATTTATGAGGGGTCTTTGGTGGGGCGGGATTACCCGAGTGAGGCTATTTGTATAAATGATGTTACTTTGGCTGATTATTTGGTTGATTTTAGGGGGACGGTTCCAAAAGATCCGATTGAAGATGATCCGTGGCAATTGTTAGCGGAAACATCGGAGGATCCGGTGGTGTGTGAGAATGAGTATATGTATTATCCAAATCCACCCGGTACAAGTCCGGCTTTTGCGGTGTATGCGAAGATGGAGACGGTAGATAAATCTAATATTGATTGTGATCTGCTGGATGAATTTAGCTTTCAAGCTGATCTGGATCCGGACTTTCCCGGTAAGTTTTGCTATGGATTGACTGCCAAATAATGAAATTGTTATGAAAGATTTTGCAAATAAGAGGGGTTTTACACTGATCGAGATATTGATATCTTCGGTGGTTATCGGGATATTGTTGCTATTTTTGGTGCCGACCTTGCTGAATGCGCCCTCAAAATCTCGTGATACCAAAAGAATTAATGATATTGAGATGTGGGCGACGGTACTAGAGGAGATGAGGCTTGAGGGTGTGGCATATAAGACTTCGAATTACTGTATGGTAAGAGGTGGTGTGTTTGATACGGCTGTGGAGAGGAGTTATTTTGGAGAGGGTTTGATTCCGATTGATCCCTTGGGTGATGATTTTGTAGGGTTGCAAGTGGGCGCTTTAAATTGTACGAGTGGTGGAGCTTATAATTATTTATATAATCCGGGGGGCGGCAACCTTTATTCTTTTGGAATATATGGACGATTGGAAAACAAACCGAATGCCAATACCAGTTGTAGTACCTTAATTGCGCAGCCTCATGTGAAAAGTGCGGTGGTGGATGGTAGTGATGATTATTGTTACGCGGTATTTGTAAGATAATTTCATAAATTTCGTATGGGTATATTTTATCGAGATGGGGAGCAGATGGAACCGTGGCAAAAGGTGGGGGAAGAGGTGGTGTTTGAGGGTATGTTTGTGAAGATAAGGGAGAAGCGGTTTTTGAAGCCTGATGGCGTGGAAGAGGTATTTCAGGTGAAGGGTGATGTGCAGGGTGTTAAATGCGTGGCGGTGACGAAAGAGGGGGAGTTTTTGCTGGTGGAGGAGTTTCGGGTGGGGTTGGAGGTGGTGAAAAAAGAGCTTCCTGGTGGGATAATAGATGAGGATCTGACTCCGGAGGAGACTGTGGTGAAGGAGCTTGAGGAAGAAACTGGCTATCGCGCGGGGAAAGTAGTGTTTTTGGGGCAGACGAATGCGGATCCTTATTCAACAATGATTAGGTATCACTTCTTGCTTCTGGATTGTGAGGAGACAGGCAGGATGGGACCGGAGAAAGATGAGTTTTTGAAGTTGGTGAAGATGAGCAGGGAGGAGTTTGAAAATCATATTTATTATGGTGATATTAGTGGGAGAGAGACGGGTTTATTGGGTTTGCTGTGGTTGGATGGGAGGTTGAAAGTGGATGGCGTAGCTTAGGTTTTTCAGCAAGACAACGGTGGCGGTTTTTGTCAATTGGTTCTTGTGTTTTTATCACTCTGATGGGTGCCTTTGATGGCTGTTTTATGCTATAATAGTGAGATTAATTTTCATTATGTTTTGGAGGAAATTTGCAAATTGGGGGAAGGAAAAATTCGTTTTGTTGCTGTTTTTGGCAGTTGTAGTTAATGCTGTGATACCTTCTGCGGAGGTTGTGGCAGTGCAATTCGCGGCTTTTGGAGATGGTAATGAGGATGTTGTGAATGATGTGATTGTGGTGGTGGTTGATAGGGATTTGTATGAAACTTCCGGAGTTTTTAGCGGATTGAGCAGCAGTTATCCGAGTTTGTTGAGTGAGAGACGAATGTCGCAAAGAATTGATCGTTATGCGTGGGATTTGAGAGATAGTAACGATGGGACCGAGGTGAGGACAGTGTTTTTTAATGAAGGAGATGATGTGATTGGGTTGGCTAAGGCACTTCAGAATATTTATGTGGAGGGTGAAAACAATTCTTACGATATGGTGGGAGTGGTATTGATCGGTGATATTCCTTTGCCGGTGGTTAATAAAAATGGAAATCGTTTTGCTAGTATTTTCCCATATGTGGACTTTGTGGATCAGGTTTATATCATTGATGGGGAAGATTTTGTTTATAATAGTGCGGTTTCTTTTCCCAAGCAGGAGGTCTGGCATGGTGTGATTACGGCGCCGGCGACTGGAAATCCTGGATTGGTGAGTTTGGCGCAGTTTTTTGATAAGAATCATCTGTTCTATCAGGGTGTGGAGGAATACGCGGATTTTGAGCGCAAGATGTTTTATGCCGATTTTATTGATGAAGAAAAGAGTATTAATGAAAATGTAATACAGTTTTATCTGGAGTATCTGGAGGAATGGGAGGATTTGGCTTACATGAGATTTAATAAGTTTTGGGCCAATGAGCTGTCAGGAAAAGTAATGAGTGGTTTGGAATTTGAGAGCGGAACTGAGGCGGGACAAAACTTTTTGAGTCAGTTGGGAGATGTGGGCATGACTGATATGCCGGATATTTATGCGAAAAATGTTATTGATCAGTTTTTGATTCCGTATTATCAGGTGGTGAAAGGTCATATTTCGGAAGTGAATGATTTTGCGGCGAATACCGGTCGATATCTTCCTAGCCAAAATGATCCGATGCCGGTTGATACGGTGCCGGTGTTGATCGGGGTGAAAGATGAATATACTAAAGCTTATCTGAAAAATGTGAATGATGCTTTAGAAAAAGCGGTAGATGGAATGATTTCCAAGATTGAAAGTAGATTGCCGGTTTTGAAAGGTAGTCGTTTGTCGGGAGAGTTTGTTAATAGTTTGGGGAATGTGCAGCAATTTAAAGTGGAATATACTTCAAGGGATGCGAATTACGGTACTGTGCCTATGCCAAAGGAGGCAACATCGGTGCGGTTGCCATTTATGTATCTAAATGAGGCGACTGGAAAATACTATAAAAACGGGATACAGGCCGATATTCTCTATAATGCGCAGCAATGTAGTGTCTATTTGGGTTCGACGAAGAGTGAATATTACGATGAGAATTTGAATTACAATCCGCAGGCGGTGGGTGGAGATTATTCGATTTTGACAAGAGCCTTGAGGTCGGATAATCCGATCACTTCGATGCCGGTGCAGACCGCCGGTGTGACGACGCGACTTTTGACGGCGGAGGAGGCTATGACAATAACCGAGGATGCTGTGAGTCACGGTGAGATTATCGAGGATGATTTGAAAAAGAATTTGCCGGCTTTTATAGATAATCCATATCGATTTACTTATCGGACTATTTTTGAGGAGTTGATGAATGAAGGTGATGTGATTACTCGGGTGAACGGCAAGGTAATTGATGGCAGTTATCGCTTTGAGAGAGCAATAAATGATCTCTATGCGGAGGCAAATAGGTTGTTGGGTGAAGTTAATAAAGAGGGCGGATGGGAGCGCGTAAAGGAGGATCCTAAAAGGGTGTTCTTGAGGCCAGATAAGCGTCGTAATCCTGCTGATATCCGTTCGACGCAGGCGCGTTTTGAGGTGGAGTATTATTCAGATGGTGAGCTTAAAACCTCCTTGATTAGCTTTACGCTAGGGCGTGATGGGGTTGCAGATAATGGAAATGCACAGATGCTGATTTTGTTTGATAATGAAGGCTATAGTTTTAATGATGATGTGTTGGATGACATTTATTACAATCGTTTTCTTCCAGAGGATATTGATATTGTGTTTTTTAATGATGCCAATCGTAGTGATGCGGCGATTTTTACTTTGAATTCACAGATAGGTGGTTATGCAGGGAATGGTTATGGGCCGGAGGCGGGTTGTAATTTTGCAAATACGGCACAAAATAGTGATCGTTGTTTTTATCCGGTGGCGACTTATCCGGTGCAAGATGCCGGGGGGGCAGTGATGCCGTTGAAGACGGTTTATGATGGTAGTGAGGAGCTGATGTTTGCTGAGAGGGTAGGAGATGATGGGTATGGGGGGCGCGCTTTGCAATTTCAAATTCCCGGGGTCGAAAGTCATCAAGCGCGCAGCTTGGAGGATGTTGATGAGTTGATTATTAATGCTTGTTATAGCGGGGTGAGTGGGCTGGGACCATTGGATGAGGATGCAAATCCGTTTAGACATGTTTTGGATTCAGGTACTTATGGTGGTAGTCGTTTATATGAGATATCAGGAGATGATTTTTGGGGCAAATTTTTGCGAAACATAGGGTTCTTTGTGAGGGATTATGGTAATAGAACGGAGTTTTCAGCTACGGAGTTAGGGGTGTGGGATGAGTGGAGCGGCCGAGATGCTGGCGATATTGTGGTGAATAATGTTAACGGCCGCGTTGTGACGCTGAAGGAGTTTTCGGATCGTTATGGTTTGTGGGACGGTATTGATAACGATAATGATGGTATTCGTGATTATGAATGGAGAGATGCCGATGAAGATGGCGTGTACGAACAAAAATTTATTGATTTTGATGAGGCAAATTCTGATTATGGTATTCCAAGTTGGGATATGGATCAGATTGCGAGAAAGATGCTGAGTAATAATTCTAAGTTTGTGATACCGGCGGGGCTACCCGGTAATGATTTTGGTAGTGATTTGGTACTGAGGGTTACTGTGGATCCTTATAAAACAGATAATAATGTCGATAAATCGATATCGAGTATGGTGATGCATAAGGAGCCAACTGCAGATACGATTGCTAAGCAGGTACAGTCTTTGGGGGCGAAGAGTTTGCCAATTGATAATCCGAGATATGTGGCGTTTTTGAGTGAGTTCACTCCCCTGCCAGCATATCCTCAGCCTGCTCCAATCAATAATGATATAGATGTGGATGATATTGTTTCAAAATTGGATCGTACTGTTCATTATTTTCCTGGTGAGCTTAGCAAGATAGTTTATCCAAATTTATTTGATGTTGATAATGAGGCGGAATTGATGGTGTTGCTGGATCAATTTGCTTGGGAAGTGGTGAGATTACCGGGAAGTTATAAGTTGGTGAATGGTATGGGTAGAACTGATTGTAGTGTTCCGGCGAATAGTTTAGGGGTTTGTAAGGAAATTTATGATGCAGTTTATGATAATTATTTACTTCCTGTGGTGAAGGGGGCGGTTGATGTGCCAGAAAGCGGTTTTGATTTGGATGTTGCTGAGGAGCGTAAGCTGGTAGATGCGATTATGTGGAAGAGTTTGAGCTTGGATGATAAACATGAATATGCCTTAAAACGCTATTTAAGTGGCAGTGAAAACGCCTTTGTGAATGATTCGACGCTGTTTCCGGCGGACTCAGGTTATGAACAAGGGCTTGGTTATGAGGCGGCTTACTTGGTGTTTGAAGGCAATGATCAGCAGATTGAGCTTGGATTTAATCGCGATAAAAGTGCTGATGACGGGGCCGGGATTTTGAGTTTGGAAAATGAGACTGTGACTGCTGTTGGGGAAAATGATAGTGGTGATAGTGATGGTGATGGTGGCAATGCTGCTGATCAAAATTCTACATCTGGGAATAATGCGGGATCAGGTGTTGGAAGTGGTAGTAACAACAATGGTAACGGAGATGATGATCGCTTTGTGGATTTAGATGAGTTTTTGCAGGAAGTTTATGATTTTATTAGTTATTTTTCGAGGCCGCCGAGGTTTATCGGGGCTTGTGATGGCGATGATTTGGAGGCGTGTGTATCTAGCGAGGGTGTCGATATCAATGTTGATTCCAGTGAATTAAGCTTGGAGCTAGAGGTCGATAGAACGGTGATTAATGGGGATGGCCGAGATAAGGTGACGGTGAGTTTTAGTTATTTTGATCGTAATAATTTATTGGTTGAGAAGAATATAAATGAGTCGGTGAGGTTAGATATTGAGCAAAGTGTTAATAATCCGGTGTTGGAAGTTGTCGGAAATGATGAGAAATTTGTGGTAGGAGGGGTGCAAGAGTTTGAGGTGAGGAGCGCCGGGAACAGTGGTATCGCGGTGTTGAAGGTTATCGGCGCGAGTGGTGTGGGGAGTAATAGCGTGGCCGTTCGTGCTGTGGGTAATTCTTTGAGTGTGATGAATTATGATGTTTTTGAGTTGGAGGGTGAGGAGATGAGGCTGGCAAGTGTTGGAGCGGTGGCGGGTAGTGATAAGGATATTCTTTTTGAGGTGCAACTTTTGGATATTAATAAGAGTTTAGTTTCTACGGCGAGTGGTTTTGTAGAGGTGGTTTCAGATAGAGATAATGGTGTGATATTTGATCAAAGTATTGTTGCTATCAATAATGGAAGGGCTGTATTTAGAGCTAGTGCAGGAACGGTAGCTGGTAATGTAAATTTGAAATTCAAAGTATTAAATACGAACGGAACGGTGAATTTGGGGTATGCGGAGCTGGGGAAGACTTTTGGAGTTTTTGCGAATGAGGCGTCTCGTGTGAGGGTAGTTAGTAGTTCTGATTTGTTGGTTGCTAATGGTCTTTCTGAGACTAAGTTACAATTTGTGGTTGAGGATAGATATGGGAATGTTGCCAACAATTATTTTGGCAAGCTGTCGTTGTTTACAAATGATTTGGTGAGATTTAAGGATAGTGATGATTTGAATCCATCTCTAATTGGTACTCAGATAAATATTAACGAGGGGCGTGGTGGGGCGACTATTGTAAGTGGTTTGACGGTGGGTGTTGGTAGTGTGACGGCGATTTTATTGGATTATGAGTTAGAGGAGCAGCTTGTGAGAGCAAATAATAACTGGAGTACGATTAATTTAAGTCAGGCTGTTGGTGTGGCGAAGAGTTTTGATTTGGTGAATAAGGTGGACCTTAGTTTTGATCTTAGTAAGGAATATCTTAATTCGGAAGGTGGCGATCGTCTGCAAATCGGGGTGAAGATGCTTCATCAAGGTAATGTGGTAGATAGTTATGTCGGAAATATTGAATTTAAGGTTAAAAATCCGGAGTTGGGTGGTTTCTTGGGGAATGTGCCAACGCGTATGGTGAATGGGCAGTTGAACCCTATTAATTTAGTGTTTGAAGCTGGTTTAAAGAGCGGTATGGCGGAAATTGAGGTCAATGTACCAGGTTTCGTGAGAGATCGGGTTAGAATCGATATTAAGGCCGGAGCTCCTGCTGCTATTAATATTAGTGGTCCAGTGACTTTGGAGTCTGGAAGGGAGGCGATGTTGGAGGTCGTTATGGTTGATAAAAATGATAATTTTATTGGTGATGGTAGTGGGATTGTGGAATTTAGTGTGAATAATACTGAAATCTTAGGAATTGTAGGTGATGGTAGGGTGACGATGATTAATGGTAAGGCAATGGTGGGGGTGAGAGGTCTGGATCGCTCTGGTAGTGTTGTTGTTAGAGCTCAGTCTGGACAATTTGAAGAAACATACAGTTTAAATGTTGTTAATAAAATCAGTGCGAGTGAGATGGGAAGTATAGTACCTCGGGTGCTTTATACTTCATTGTTGGGTTCTGATTGGGGAAGTTTTGGAGTCAAAAATAATCTGGCGCAACAGATGCTATTTGCTGACGGTGGTCAAGTGCAGGCGGTTAGCAGTGTAATGGAGAGAAATGATGGGGCCAAAAATTTACTGTTCCTTGATGGGAATGGTTATTTAGAGTTAATCGAATCGGGGCTTGTAGCTGAGACAATTATCAGTAATTCATCGTTTGGACATCACCGAGTTAAATTAATGAGTGCTTCTGCCGGTGGTGGTGAGATTGGGGAGTTTACTTTTGTCAGTGATTTGAATGGTGGTGCTTTGGTGGAGTCGATGGAAGAAGTAGATGATATTTTGGCGGAGCGAGATATTTCTTTTGTGGTTTTTGATATGCTGACGGATGATTCGGCTTTGGATTGGATAGTGGAGGGTAATAATATGAGTTTAAAAAATGGTGACGAGTTGTTGATTAGGGTTGATGCTTTTGGACGAATTGAAATTGGTAACAGCAAGCTGACTGTGAGTTGGTTAAATGATGATGGTCGGTTCAATTTGGGGTTCTTCCATAATGGTGGATTGGTCGGTAAGTTGCAGTTTGTGGAGAGTTATCAGGGTGTGAAGGTGGTGGATGATTTAGCTAACATTAACGGGGCGGGAGTTTATTTTGTGAGATCAGACGCTTTGAATTTAGATACCAAGGTTACCTTCTCGGGGAATTCGACTAAGAATCCGAAAGGGGTGACAATTGTTGATAATAGTAGAAGTATTTCGGCGGATCAGATGCCGGGGTTGGGGTATGATTCTCCAGATGATGCTAGTAATAATAGTGGAGCAGGATTCCAGGGGGACAATAAGCATATGTTGCTTTTTGCCGCAGGAAATACCGTCGGTGAATCGAATCAGTTTTATGCTTCGGAGGTGGGAATAGTTTACGGTGATCCTAATATACGATTAAAGGTTGAGGAAGATACGGATTTGCACGGTGATTTGTCGGGAATTGGTAGAGATGTAGGTAAGTTGGTTGCGACTGGTAATAGTAAGCCGTTGGAGCTTTTGGAGTTCAATTATAACGGCGATGATTTGATGGATGCTTTGGTGATTTATGAAAATGGTAATATTGGGCTTTTGGAAAATAAAGGTGGTAATCGAGGATTTAAAGATCGGGGAAATATATTGAGAGCTGTGGGAGGAATAAGAAGCGCTGTGACGGGAGATTTTAATGGTAATGGTTTTGATGATCTTTTGGTGAGTACGGAGGAGGAATGTACTGTTGGTGATAAGTGTTTATCTTTGTTTGAAAATAGTAATGGTGTCTTTGTAAGATCGAATTTTGAGCCAGCGGTTAGCGGTAAGGTGACGGAGCTTAAGGTGGCTGATTTGAATAATGATCAATGTCAGGATCTGGTGGTGGCTGATGAGGCGGCGAATGTACGAATTTTCTATAATCAAAAATCCGGTAACCGTTGTCTGGGGTTGAGTGAAAATCATGGCGGTAGTTTTAATTTCGGTTATCAAATCGATAATCAGGTGGAGGCGAAGAGTAGTTTGTTTGTGTTTTATCCGGGAGTTAGTGTGCCTGAAGGTGCGACGAGTCTGGAGATTGGGATTCTAAATAATCAGGGAATCCGTAATAATGAATCTTTCGTTAATTTGCCTGCTGATGGCCGTTTGGGGTTAAATTCCAAGAAGTCGGTAAATGATGTTAATGGTGGAAGTGTGGCGGTTGGTGATACGATTCGTTATTTAATAACTTTGGCGAATAGTGGGCCGGCGATAAATAATATGGTGTTGTCGGACTTGATTCCGGCAAGTATGGAGATCAAACCTGATAGTCTGAAGTGCTTGGATGTTGGATGTAATGATGATCTTACTTTTGAAGCTACTGGCCTCGGGTTGAGGAGCGCGGTGATTACTAATATTAGTGTCCCGTCAGGTGGAAAAAGAACGATTAGCTTTGATATGGTGGTGAGAAGTATTCCGGCGGTTAGTTTTGATTTGGGAAGAGATTTTGTGAAAAATAATGGTAGCAGAGTGGGAGCAAATGATTTTTATCTGGATATAAGGGTTAGGCCAAGCCTTAATCCGACGGGAGCTTTGTATTATCTGATGTCGGATGCGGGGCTTAATGAACGCGGTGAAGTGCTCTATCAATTGCAAGAAGTTGCTAAGGAAAGTGTGTTACTCGCAGATAGTGAATTGGATGAATATCAATCTATTCAGGATAGTTATGAGAATGATTTAAATGGAGATAGTGGCCTTTCACCGGATGTAATTAGTGATTTGCAAGCCGTGACGGGTGGCCTTTATGACAATATGTTTGAGGATTTGGATAATGATGGGTGCCCTGATAGTTGGAGCAATGGTCCAGTCGGAAATTCGGAAAGTTTTGCGGCTGGACTGGCCAATGATGTTGAGGGTATGGCGGCCAGCTTTAGATGTTCGGGTGGCGGATGTTCGCCATTACCTTTTAACAAAGCCTTTTTTGTTCCGGATGGTGAGACACCGGGGGTGGCGGTGTTTGCTTTGGGTACACCTACTCTCTTAGGATTTTCTTTCTTCTACCCTTCAAATCAGGTTTCATCGGTGCGGTTTTATGTTAGTCCGACTTTGAGTATGGGACTTGGTACGGCTATTTGTACTGGTGCTCCGACTCCGGTGGGAGGGGTGTGCTATGCATTTGCAATTCCGCCGTCGGTTTTTGGAGAGTGTCCTAACTTTTTGGAGGATATTAGTGGTGAGATTGCCAATGCGACAAATGTAAATGCCGATCCTGACAGTGGTTTGACCACGATTGTGTCCGATGGAAATGGGGGTAGTGGTAGTGTCGATAATACCGTTATTAATGGTGGCGGAACATTTAGTGATCCGGCGGTGCCGGTTAGTGGAGGTGGAAGTGTGAATGTGAAAGTGCCAGGATTCCCATCATTCTTGGTGGATTGGTATGACGCGCAAACTGAAGAAATATTCAATAAGCTTTTAGATCTGCCAGATTTCTATTTTATTTATCCTGATTTTGGCGGGGTTATTGATGATTTCACCAAAGATCTCAGTCGCGTTGGCGATAATATTGGCGATGTATCGATGTTTCAAAGTATGAATGATATTTTACGGGCATTGAACGGCTTGCCGCTGATTAATCTGAAAAGTAAGGAGATTGTGGTGAAGATTCCTGCTATTTCTTATGCGGAGGTGGAGAAGTATAAGAGACAGGTGGAGTTGTGGATTAAGTCTCAAGAAGCTCAATTGGCTAAATTGCCGGAGTTCTGGTTGTGTGATGAGAATGATCATCGGAAGGTTCTTTGTGATCGGTTTACATTGAAAATAAATGACTTTATCGCATCGATGAATTTATTGATGGATAAGCTGGATAGTTTGGCAAGACTTCCAAATGAAATCTTGGATTTGCGTCATGCTCAGACAAAATACGCAACTGCACTGATTTCTTATTTGGATACGATTACCGAGGTGACTGGTGGCTATATTAACCGCCAGCAGAAGACTGTGGAAGCTTGGCTGGATGCTGCAACTGAAGTAACCAAGACTATTTCAGATTGGAGCGTGCTTTTGAATCTAATGGTAGATTATCAAGAGTCTTGTGATGAGTGTAAAAATGATCGGTTTAGTAAACTGGGCATCTTAATGGAATTTTTCGCGGTTATTCCGACACCTCCAATTATTCAATTCCCTAAGTGGCCGGATATTGTGTTTGATATTTCGCAGGTGAAGATGGGTACCGAGATATTATGGCCGGATATTGTATTTTTACCGGAACCAATTGTGTTGCCGTCTTTACCGGATATCAATCTGTCTCCGGATTTACCGAGCTTGATTTTACAACATCAACTTTCATTACCTGAGCTTGATACGAGAATTAGTTTGGAGCTAGAAGGGTTTGAGGTCCCGGATTGGATCACGGATTTTCCAGAATTCACGATGCCAAAGCTGCCAGATTTACCGCCATTGCCGATTCCGGAGTTGCCGGATTTACCGAGACCTCCAAAAATTCCACAGCTGCCCGAGTTTGTGGGTGATATTGCAGGAACATTGGGACCAATATTTAAAATCTTATGTCTTTTGAAGACAGGGATGATTCCGGTGCCAGAGATAGCATTGGGGACTGAGATTGAAACTTTGACACAACCGAACATAAAGGCGGCGACTTCGATACTGAAGGGGCTTGCTGTGGAGATGCCCGGTATTGAATATGATTATGTTAAACAAATAAGAGTTGAGGCAAAACTGGATCTGGGTATCAGTACTTCAGCTATTTTTGAGGCGGCGCGGGCGGGTATAGAGGAGTGGAATAAGACTGTATATGATTTGGTGAATGAGATTAATCAGGAAACTGATGTTGATTTGATCGATCTGTTTAGATCTTGGGGGGCGGATGATGGTGGAGCAGAGGTTCTGCCTGAAAATGAAGAGGCGCTGTCTGCATTGAATCCGATAACATCCGCAGCGGATGTCGAAAAGATGCTTGCCGGTACGGTGTTGGAAAATGTTTATAGGGATTCAGTGTTGATTTCCAATGTCATTAGTAATTTGGTGGTTGAAAATTCGGTGGAGATTACGACTCCGGAAAGTTATCACCTGATGGGAACATCAAGATATTTATCAAGCGATGATCCTATATTGCAGAGGTCTTTGGAAGAAATAGAGTATCGGATTGCAAGTGAGAACACTAATTATGAGGGTGAGCTGAAAGAAATGGCGGAACTTAGGGATAACTTAATAGCCTATACTAAAAACTTGAATTCTGAGAATTTGATGTTGAATGGTGCTTCGATTCAAGATTTTGGGCGAATTCTGGTGGACAATAATTCTGATGAAAAATCGCTTGTGGCCAATGTCGGATTGAATGATGTTGGCGAAAGGTCAATGGAAATAAGTGAGGTTGGGGGTAAACTTTTGGGTGATGATGTGGGCTCTGAGCTTGAAGATGCAGGAGATAAATTGCGTGAAAATTGGATAGCAGCAACGACAAGTACGGGTGGCGAAGCTTCCACTGATAATACTGTTTCTAACAGTTCAAGTGGGAATAAGGGTCTATATATTGCTTTTGGAAATAGTAATGAGAGTGTCTTGAATTATGGTGATGAGGTGGATGGTGGATTGAAGACGCTGTTTATAGATGTGGATAATGACGATGATGAGGATATGTTAATGATTATGGGGGGAGATATTTATCTGAAGAAGAGCCACAAAAACAGTCCGGATATGAAGAGAGGAAGTGTTGCGGTTGCTGGTAATGTGTCGGATTTTTCTAAGGGGGAACCTTCGATCAATAATTTTGCGGTGGTTTATGAAAATCATGAACGCGTGGATCTGAGTTGGGATGCGGTCAAAGGTGTTGATTACTATGAGTTGTGGATCAAAGATTCATTGAGTGGAGATTATAATTTGGAAGATCTTTATGTGGTTGTGGCCAGCGTGGAGGATGTGCCGGATGGTTTTGATGCCGAGCGAGTTAAGGTGTTGGCAAATTCTGAGAGGCCAAGTGTTTCTTTGAATATTGATAATGGAAGTTATTATGCGAGAGTGATGCCAATAACTAATGGCGTTCAGGGTAATGCGACGACCAGTATTTTGATTTCACCGAGTGAATGTGCAGATAAAGATGCCCCTTTGCCGGCACTGAAAAGTAGTAACATATTGCTGCCGATATTTACTGAGGGAGAGATTGATGCCAGTGGTGCGGTGGATCCATCTGGTGAGGTGGTGAGCTATTATTTGGTTGATGAGGATGGTAGGGAAATCTGGAGTGATTTGAATGTTAATTTTGATGAGGATGGAGATGGAATTCCTGATAATGATCGGACAAATCCCCTATTTAAAGTTGGACCTTTCGATGAGCTAGAAAGAAAGAATTTCACGCTCCATGTCGTGGATCAGTCGGGGAACAGTTCGAAACAGGAGATTACGGTTCAAGTCTTTGTCCCAGAGATTGAGATGAATCGTATTGATTATAGTGATCCGGCCATCACCGGAAGATTGGTCCCTGCATTGGGTGATTTCCCGCTGGCATTTGCTCGTGATCGCTTAGTTTACCGGTCAGTGGGGGGTGAACTGAAGGCGATTGTGGAAAGTAATTTTGTTACTACGGATTCTATTGGGAATGATGAAAGATATCGGACAGATTCTAATGGTAATTTTGCTGTTACGGATTTGGATACGAGTGATTTAATATCTGTAACAAACATTTTGGGAGAAGTGGTTGTGAGGGTTAATCCAAGAACCGGAGCGATTGATACTTTGAGCAATGATATTGAGTTGGTTGTTAATGCGGCGACTCTACCCGATGGCCCATTGAATATTGAAATTTATGAAAATAATACCCTTTTGGGAACAATGTATTTGGTGTCCGATGCGAATACTGATGTTAGCTTGTGGAGTAATGTGGCATTTGTGGGTGATTTGAGCAGTTTCAGGGGGGTTAATGTGAGTGATAGAAAGGTTGGGGATGGATTTGTATTCACGAAAATTCCCGCGGATAATGCTAGTTATCCTGGAGGGGCGGTCTTAAATGGGCCTGATGGTGGTAAATGGTCTTATATTGATACTGGTGGCAATGTGCTATTGGTGAATAATGAATTGAGCTTGAAGGTGAAAAATAATAATTTCACAGATGATCCGTTGGTGCTCGAGATGATGCGTGGGGATGAGTTGATTGCGGATATTTATATTGATACGGGTGGCGTTTTCAGTTTTGTGGGAGGAGATGATGTGCCTTACAAAACGCCACAACGACCAACTCAGAGTCTTGTAGAGCAGGCTTTTAATTATCAAGAAAAGTATGATGATTTTGAGGATTTGGATGAGAGTTTGAAGAGTATTGTCATAGATTTGAGCAGGAAGGGTATTTTTGAGGGAGAGCAGGTAGGAGATAAATTCTTTGTTAATGCTAATAGGGATGTCTCGAGGGCGGAGTTTGTGAAAATATTGTTGGAGATGCTGTGTATTATTCCTGGAGAAGATGCTTATTTACCTTATGCTTCAGGGGAAGGATATAGCGATATCGCATTCAGCAATGATTTGAGTTGGTATTATCCATATATTAAGGAGGCGACAAAGCGCGGATTGGTAAATGGTTATGCGGGTGAAATTGATACTTTGAGCGGCCTGAATCCTTTCAAACCGAATGATACAATTAGTAGGGCTGAGGCGACGAAGGTTATTTTGGAGGCGTTGGAGATGCAGGGAATTATTTCTTTGGATGGTATGCGCTCGGTTAATGCTCAAGTGGAGGCATGGTATCTTGGTTATATGGAGGTTTCGGTTGATTTAACTGATTATAGTAATGTCACGGCTAAGGGTAATTTCTTGCTGACTTCAAATGAGAGACAAAGGCCAAACGAGTTAATTTCACGCGGTGGTATGTTGATTATGGCTACGAGGGTATTGGATATCTATAACTGCCACGATATTAACGATGGGGATGGAATGAGTAATTATTGTAAGTTGAAGTATGGAATTAGTGATCCGCTTGGAGATGAAGATGGTGATGGTATCAGTAATCTAGATGAATGTCTAAATGGCGGAAATCCGCTTGTGCCGGATGTAGAACCTGGTAGGGATGTACCGCTTATGCCGGCAAATCCTGGTGAGATCGGTCTGTTCATTGTTCCGGCGGAGTGTCTGACATGTCCATGTAATAATACTTGGAGTTATAGTGCGGATATCCGGCAAGGTGACAATGTCTATGGTTTGATTCTTAGCAAGAGCGGTGTAATCCTGAGAAAAAGCGGTGTTGGCCGCTAGTCATTGATGTGTTAAGCGTGGCTAATAAATTGATTTTAGGCAGCTTTTAAGGTATAATTAGGGGATTTAACTGACCCTTATGAAAGCGTGTAAATTAAAATTATTGTCCTGGAGTTTGGTCTTTGTTGTATTGACGATGAATACAATGTCGTCGTTTGCAAATAGCTATGAACGAGCTCAGAGTCAATTCAGCGAGATTGAAGCAACTCTTACTAACCAGCTGGGTAATTCGAAGTTAACTAATTGCATCAATGATTTAGTGCCCTTATATGACATTGCAACGGTGAAGTTTTTGAGTTTTTTGGAGGAAAATTTCCAAAGTAAAAATGCTAATAGTATCTTGGTTGATATTGCGCTAAAGAGGTTTGTTCAGTACAAGCAGTATCTTGATGAGGTAGTGTTGTTAATGGAAGTTCAGCCGAGTTTCAATGGAGAAGCTTTACAGTCTTACGAGGAATTTAGCAGTTTGCAGCAGTGTGTTGGTCTAAGTAAAGCATACCAGGATATGGTAAAGGCACAGATGGTGTCGTATATAAAAGCGAATAGTTCACAGAAAAAGACTTCGGCGTTAGTTGAGAAGTATGAGGCGTTAAATAGCAGAATGGGAGAGATGAATTTGGAAATAGCACAGATGAAAGGTTATTTTTTGAGTTTCAAGAATCGTTTGCCGGGGTTTATTAAAAGTTGTTTCACAAAATAAATATGCGTTTTTTAAAAGATTCAATTGGGACATGGTGGATTTCAATAGTGACGGGAATGATTATTTTTGTATCGCTTTCAGCTTTTGCGGTGGATTTTGGAAAAATAAATGATCCATACGCCGGCTTTAATACTTTGAGAGCCAATTATCATGATGAGATGAATAAGTATTTCAATGAAAAATTGGAAAAGTTGGTGGAGATGGTAGAAAACGATGAGATGTTTTATGACAGGGCCGAATTTTCGACCCCAGTTAATAATAATGGCATAACGGATGCAAGTATGTGTACGGCTGATAATGTTAGTAGTTACTGTGTGTCGATGGGCGCACTGGATGTGTATATGACTTATGTGAGGACACTGACGCAAGTACAAGAGACTCTTGATATTGATCCTGAGATTGTAATTCAAGATTTATCAGTGCAGTCACTAATGGGTGACACTACAAGCCGAAATAACGAAATAGCTCAGGAAATTATTGAGGCGGAAGAGATAATGGAGGCAACAATGGCGGCCTACAATGAGTTCCGAATGGCTTATCCAATGCATATTCAGTATCAAGAAGTTTTGGAAAATCTTATTGCTTATCGTCGTAAACTGAGAGATTTGCAGTTTGAGGTAAATCGTTTCCCGGGAAAATTTATTAACACAACAACACTCGAATGTCGTTAAAAAAGCAGCAAAATAAAGTTGAAGGTGGAGTTCTAAGACAAGTTGTTGTTGGTATTCTTGGAGGATTGATTTGTCTCGGTATTTTTCATTTTGTTAATACTGCCTATGGGAACACTCCAGTTTTTCAGAGCGGTAAGGGCTTGAATTGGGCTGATGTTTTTGGTGGAGGTGCTCAGGGGCAAGATTTGTATTTATTAGTAAAAAGTAAAAAGCAAGATGTCCCGGAGCAAAGAGCCGTGAGCGATATGGCGAAAAGTTTTGGTTTTACAACAAGTGAGGTCGTGGCTTTGAGGGAAGGTAGTTTAATTCCTTTGTTTGCTAAAAATGGTGATAGGACTAATTTCACTCAGGCTGATGCGTTAGCTGCTTTAGCGGATTTTAAGGAACAGTATGATTTCTTGTATGATTTATATGAGGTTCGATCTGATATTGAGTTGAGTATTATGCCGGGAGAGTTGTTTGCAAATGGTGATTTGCAGGATAGCGGTTTTGATCTTATTTGGGACCTGGAGCGTATTGAGGAGGTGCTTTTCGAAGAGGTTAGTGAGCGGACGGTTTATAATTCAAGTTTCACTTTGCCTGAGGGAAGTTCCGAGCAGGAGGATGATGATCGATTCGGATTTGAAGATGCCTTTAATGGTTCTGATATGGGACTTGGTGTTAATAGTTCGATAAATGACGGAGTAATTACCAGCGTAATCGGGGATACGACTGTTGATGTCGAGCTTCTTGAAATAGATTTTTGTGAATTGCCAGCTGATGATAATGCTATCGATCTCTCAACCGATCCAATTGATCTAGGTGATTTTGATGTAGATTTTGGGATCTATACTGGTAGTGGATCATTTGGTGGTATGGATTTAGGGATACCGGATGTTTTTGATACTGAAGGCGAACTTGTCCCGGCGAAGGCTGATGATTGGAGCAAAGAATGGTGCCCTGGCATTTTGAGTAATACGGGAAATTACAGTACATTTGGAGAAAGTGGATTCAGTAGCTTGGGCAGTGTAGCAAATTCCAGCTTGGATCAATCGGCATTTGTGGGAGCTGCGGACAGTGGAGATTTATTCTCGGCCCATGTGGCATTGTGTCTTAGTACAACGACAGTTAAAGATACCATGAGCCTATTTGCTGATGTGGATCGAGGCTGTGTTCTTTGTAATATCAAGGAGATAAATGCTGCTATGGATCAAGTATTGAGTCATTCATTGATACCAAATAAAGTAACCGGTAACTGGGGGGAAAGTGCAAAATGTAAGACAGCATTCTCAACTCCGGTAGTAGATATGAATTTCATTACTGTAGCGACGCCAGTACCAACTCAATTTAATGACGATTTGATTTTTGATCGCAATATTTTTGAAGAGTTTAAGCTTTTTACAGATACATACAAACCAGTTTTATGGAGCGACTTAGGTCTTGATAAACAAATTGCCGTTTCCAGTACGACTTTTGATGCGGTTAATAATAATCAACAGTCGGATTTATGGGCTTCAGCAAAACGAGAATCTGATATCATCAAGGCAAGTGCGCAAAAAGAATTAGATACCATTGCAGTGGCAGATGATGCTTTAAATCTTAATGTTTATGCGAAGACTCTTGCGGATCAGTTGCGTCAAATGACGGCTTATTTTGAAGGTTATAATGCGGTTTTTAATGAGATTGGAGATATTTGTTCCGCTGTGCAAAATAAAGATTATATAAATTAATAGGATGTTGAAATTGATAAAAAAACTTAGTGTCTTGATGGGAATTATCGGTTTTGTAGTCCCCTCTTTTGCAGTAAGTCCGGATATTGAGGATGAGCTGTTGAATCAATATATTAATAGCGAGGAGATGAGTGTGGGTGCCTGTCTGGCGAAAGGAGATCTAGAGCTGGGGATATTTTTGAACTCAATAATTATTGCGGATGGTTTTGATGAGGGAACAATGCAGCCGATAATTGACCTGGTGGCTCGGAATAATTGTCAGTCGGGGGATATTACCAGTTTGAGACAGCAACGAGATAAGGTTCGTTCGAGGATTAGGGAGGCGTTTTTGACCTGTAATTTGGACCAGATTCCTTCACTGAAAAAGGCTCATCTCAAATATGGCATGGAGATCTATTATGTCAGACATATAACTAAATCTGTTGGAGACACCTCTTTTCAGCGGAGTCTTACCGATATGGAAGACAATGAAACTGCTTATTTTGAATCCAGTGACGCAATGTACAAAGAAATCTATGAGCGTTTTTTTGATGACGATGTAATGGATGAAGTGGAGTTTTCAGCTTTCTTTAGAGAAATTGAAAGCAAGTATAAAACTCGTAAATTTTCTTATTTCATCTGTGAGAGTTCTTCTTTTGAGGCCGTAGAGGATAGGTGGGAACAATTTCTTGATAACATCGGTGGAATAAAGAGTGCAGCTGAGGATTTTGAGAGAGGAGTTGTCGGAAGAGCAGAAAAGCTTAAGGGTGCGCTGGAGGACTTCCCGAAGAATACCTTTCTTGATTTTTTCGGCGGTGTGATCGATATGAAGATTAACAATCTCACTCCGGAACGAGGCGTTCATGAAATTTGGGATTTTTTGGCAAATTACAGACCGGAGACTACAATAATTCAGCAAACAGATGTCATAGGACAGCTGGTGCGAGAAAAAAGTCTTATTGATATTGAAGCCAAAGAGTTGCAATTAAGGGGGCAGTTTGAGGGGCATTACAAGAATACTGGGGATGAGGCGGTGAAAATCTTTACTGGCACGCTTAAAGACTTAAACACAGCCATTAATAACGGCGTGACTTCTATCGGTAGAATGGTTAATTGTAGTCAGTCTATCAATAATAAACAGTGCGTAATTCGCCAGTAGTGAGGTGGTTTTTTCATAGATAAAATAAAAAGCCATTGGGTGATGGCTTTTTAGCTTTTCTAGGGCTTGTCCCCGCAGGGCAGCGGGGTGGTGATTTCAATCCGTGGGCAACGCGATTGGAATCCAAATTGGAGAGTTTTATTTTTTACAGGAATGAAATTTTTAATGTTCTATCTCGTAAGTGTCTTCTGTCTTCCGGCTCTAAATGCGATAACTATTTCCTTGATTCTTCTTTTTAAGCTGTCTTCTGGCAATCTGCCGTTCATTTGAAGCGTAATATCCGTAACCTGACAGTGGCAGTATGGACAATTGTGCAGGTTGCTGGAGACTGTTTTGCCGCATGAGAGACAATTTATTACCATGGCGATGTTTATTTTAGGGCTTTAAATGATGTAGTAATGGTCGGTATCGCCGTCCGCTTTACGAGGAATTGAGTGTTCGGGGAGTGAATTACTGGGGGGGGAACTCTCGGGTTTATTTGCTTCTTTTTTGGAAACTTTAACTCCTGTTGTTCTCTCCTCAATAAATAACTCAACATCACTTTCTTTAATGCGGTATACACGACCAAGCTTTATCCCCTTCAACTTACCTTGTTTTATGAACTTCAGTATTGTGAATGGGTGTACCTGGAGAATATTTGCTACTTGTTCAGTGGTAAGAAATTTTTCTTGCATTTTGGTTGTAAATGGCTTTTCTTGAAGTTTAAACACAATTGAGCTTGTTTAAACTGCTTTAGTTGATGTTAGTCCTTTTTTATTAAAATAAAAAGCACTTAACATATTTTACCACTTTGAAGCTAAATATTCAATATCCTCCTTGTTTTTAAGTATCTTTTCCTAACAGAAGTGAATTTAACATTATTCTTTTTTAATTACAAGAGTTTTTTAAACTTTATTAAACTTAAAACAATCTGAGGGCACTTGAAAGGAGTTGAAATGATGTTATTAAGCAGAGTTAAGCCCAAACAACACAGCTGACATGAAAAACTTTGAGTATATTTAATTAAATTTTATTAAACTTAATTAAACTTTATTAAATTATTTTTAGCTTTGAAGGCATGGTGACATCTACATTAAAAAGGAATAACTAAAATGATATTTTAGTTAAAAATATTGTCATCTATGTGATTTGAGGTGTACCTGGTTAAATGATTTTCTTTAACCACTTTCCTGTAATTGAGCCTTTAGTTGCACTTATTTCTTCAGGTGTCCCTATAGCGACGATTTTACCGCCTTTGTCTCCCCCATGGGGCCCAATATCAATTATATAATCTACGGTCTTTATAACGTCCAAATTATGCTCAATAGTGAGAACTGTGTTTCCCTTGTCGACGAGGTTGTGTAGAACCTCTAATAATTTTTTGACATCATCGAAGTGAAGTCCGGTTGTGGGCTCGTCGAGTATATATATCGTTTTCCCGGTAGAACGCTTGGAAAGCTCTGTTGCGAGTTTTACACGCTGGGCTTCTCCTCCGGAAAGTGTTGTGGCAGCTTGGCCCAAGTGGATGTAGCCAAGACCGACCTGCACAAGCGTACCGAGCTTAGTTTTGATCGATGGTATGGCATTAAAAAATACTAATGCTTCTTCTACGGTCATATCCAGCACTTCGTAGATGTTTTTTCCACGGTATTTTACCTCGAGGGCTTCGTTGTTATAGCGTTTTCCTTTACAAACTTCACATGGGACATGAATATCCGGCAAAAAATGCATTTCAATCTTTTTAATACCATCACCGCGACATTCCTCACATCTTCCACCTTTGACATTGAAGCTGAAACGCCCTGTTTTATAGCCGCGCAGTTTCGCTTCGGAAGTTTGGGCAAATAAGTTTCTGATGTCGGTAAAAACACCAGTATAGGTCGCGGGATTGGACCTTGGCGTTCTTCCAATCGGAGATTGGTCAATATTAATTATCTTGTCGATGTGGTGTAGTCCTTTAATTTCAGTGTGTTTTCCTGGAACATCCTTGGATCCGTATAGGGACTTGGATATGGCTTTGACCAGTATCTCGTTTATTAAGCTAGATTTTCCCGAACCTGATACTCCGGTAACGCCGATAAAGAGTCCGAGGGGAATATCAACATCAATATTTTGAAGATTATTCTCTTGAGCGCCAATGACGGAAATCTTTTTACCATTGCCTTTGCGGCGCTTTTTAGGAGGAGATATGGATTTTACTCCGGAAAGATAGCCTCCGGTGACGGAATTTGGGTTGTCCATTACTTCTTGGGGGGTACCGGCGGCAATAATATTTCCACCGTGTTTCCCCGCTCCTGGCCCGATGTCTATGATATAGTCAGCAGCAAGCATGGTATCAATGTCGTGTTCGACAACTATGACGGTATTACCAAGCTCTTTTAAGGATATCAGGGTTTTGATTAGTTTGTGGTTGTCGTCTTGGTGTAGCCCAATGCTTGGCTCGTCCAAAACATATATAACGCCTGATAATTTGGAACCGATCTGGGTGGCAAGGCGGATTCGCTGAGCCTCGCCTCCGGAAAGGGTGTTGGCAGCGCGGTTTAAAGTGAGGTAAGAAAGGCCGACATCTTGAAGAAATACGAGTCGGGCATTAATTTCTTTGAGGATTCGTTCGGCAATTTTCTGATGTGAGACCGATAGGTTGAGGTGTGTGAATAAATCAAGAGCCTTGGATACGGATAATTCGGTGGTGTCAACAATGGAGTTGTCTTGAATTTTTACGGATAACATTTCGGGTTTGAGGCGGCGTCCTTCGCAGGCCGGACACTCTAGAATGCGCATATAGCCCTCTATTTTTCGTCTGACATAGTCGGAGTCAGTTTCGTAATGGCGACGCATGAGATTTGGGATCACGCCTTCGAATGTTGTTTCATAGGAGTTTGAATAGACGCTTTTGGTGGTCTCGCTATATTTGTTGATTGAGACATGGTACTTTTCTTCTCCAGTTCCATAGAGAATTATGTTTAATTGCTCTTCTGTAAGGCGACTGATTGGTTTGTCGACGGAGAAGTTGTGCTTTTTGGCTACTTCTTCCATGATTTTGTTGTACCAAGACATGTTGGCATTGTTTGTGGACCAAGGAATGATGGCTCCTTCACTTAGTGAAAGGCTTTTGTTTGGCATTACAAGGTCGGGGTCAATTTCGAGGTTGGTACCAAGTCCATGACAGTTGCTACAAGCTCCGTGGGGGCTGTTAAATGAGAAATTACGAGGTGATATTTCGGGGACGCTAATGTTGCACTTTATGCAGGCAAAATGCTCTGAATAGAGTGTTTCTTTGCCGGTATCGTGGTTGAGGATTACCAATATGCCTTCACCAAACTTAAGTGCAGTTTCGAGGGAGTCAGCAAGTCGGGTGCGATCGGGGTTGGAAACCTCAATTTCTTGTCCGGATGAGAGTTTTTCGGTTTTTATATCAAGGTTTTGGATCACCAGACGGTCGATAACCACTTCAATTGTGTGTTTTTTCTTTTCTTCAAGCTCGGGTAGTTCGGTAATTGGATAAATTTCTCCGTCAATACGGACGCGAACAAATCCTTCTTTTTCAATTTTTTCGAATACCTTGAGATGTTGGCCTTTGCGATCTCTGATAATTGGGGCCAGTATCAAAATACGGGTCCCCTCCTTTATTGAGGCGACTTCTTCAATTATTTGTTGGTGGCTTTGCCTTTCGATTTTGAGTCCACAGTTTGGGCAGTGTGGGATGCCGATTTTGGCATACAATAATCTGAGGTAATCATATATTTCGGTGACTGTTCCGACGGTAGAGCGAGGGTTGCGAGGGGCGGTTTTTTGATCAATTGATATGGCAGGTGAAAGACCTTCGATGGATTCGACATCTGGTTTGTCCATGAGGTCGAGGAAGTTGCGGGCATAGGTGGAAAGGCTTTCGACATAGCGCCTTTGGCCCTCAGCGTAGATGGTGTCGAATGCTAGTGTTGATTTACCTGATCCGGAAAGTCCGGTGATTACTGTAAATTTATTTTTTGGGATTGAAACATTAATATTCTTGAGATTGTGTAGTTTCGCTCCGGTAACAATGATATTTTCGTGCATTGGATATATTGGAAATTTAAAAGACACCTGTGTGATACAAACGGGGAGTCTATCACTTATCAGGTGCTGTGAAAAGTCGAAATTATGAGTTTTTTAGGAGGACTCGGCAGGGATGAGTTTTCCGTATTTTATGTGGTTTTCCTTTTTTGCTAATAGATAGCTTAGTGTGGTGTATCCGGTGAATAGGAAGGGAATAATCAATATACTCCAGCCCATTTCGAGGAAGATATTGAAGAGTGCGTGTAGTCCGATAGCGATCAAAAGCCCTTCTTGCATACGCTCTCGGGCAAATACGCGAGCCTTCTTCGGCGTAATGAGCTTGTGCAAGCACTTGGTGATTTTACTACGCTTGTCGCATATTTCGTTCTTCAGGATATCGTGAGCAAAGTAGGCGGTGCCGTAATAGTAACCAAGGATTCCGGAGAAAATTATGTGGGCTAGCGTGGAAAATGATGACCGGAAAAAGAATGGGAGCATGAGTTCACCGGCTCCATGAGTAATCCAGATGCTGTAAAAATAAAGGATGTTCTCGACGAAGGAGAATCCTAAAGCGGCGACGATAAAGAATTCAATGGCATCATCGATGTCTAAGATGTTCCGCCCGCCATCTACGGAGCGGACTGCGACTAGTTTCATTACTTCTTCAATAACTCCAACAAACATGTAGACGATGATGATACTGAGGGGAATTAGTGCGACACTGCCGATCCCGATAAAGTCATTGGTGTATGAAGATACGGCGTTGTTGATGTTTAAGGCTGGGATAAAGGGCCAGAGGGCCTTGTATATTAGAATCGGGAAAACCGCTAATCCGCCGACAATGAAGGTAATCCAGATGTTGCGTCGGCGTTCGGGGCTTTTCATATAGAAGATGTAACCCCAGATGAATGCCGGGAAAGTCGCCAGTACAATTGAACCGCCTATTTGTAATGCAGCAGACATTTTTGTTTTTAATACAATTAATGTATTTTAACACAAATCGTCTATTTGTACAACACCAAGGCTGTCTGATGCATTCAATATTTGGTGGTCAGGGTTGACTGCTGTTGTTGTGATTATGGCTTGAGAGCCTTTAACTGCATTTAATAGGTGGTTTTGGCGATGGATGTCTAACTCGGAGAAGACATCATCTAGGAGTAATAAGGGTGATCTGCCGGTTTTTTCAGTTATGTAATCTATTTCAGCGAGTTTGATAGCCAATAAGAGTGTGCGAAATTCTCCGCGAGAGGCACTATCATTGATGTTATGGTGATCCATGGTGAAGATAATGTCATCGCGGTGAGGGCCAATTAATGACTTGCCGCTAAGTATTTCTCGTGATTTGTATTCTTCGAGCAGTCTGTGCAGCTGATCATTGAGGTTGTCGGTGCTTGGCTGATTGGCGGTTGCCTTATTTTTGTATGAAATGGCTATTTCTTCGTGATGGTCAGAGATTCCTTGGTATATTCCGGTGATATCGGTGTTGAGACGCTTTAGGAAGTCGTGGCGAGATTTGATGATGGTCGAGGCAAAGTCCACGAGTTGGAAATTCCAAATTTCGAGGTCGGTATCCTTGATGTCGGGGCCAAATTCGAGGGCTTTTTTTTGGATTTGTTTGAGAAGGGCGTTCTTATGCTTGATGACTTTGCGGTAGTTGGTGAGAGCGATCAGGTACTCACGGTCGGTCTGAGAAAGGATGATATCAAGGTATCGTCGACGATAGAGAGGGCTTAAATAAAGCATGTTGAGATCTTCCGGATGGAAGAGAACGGTCTGGAGATGACCGATGAATTGACTTTGCTTTTGATTTACGCCATCGATTTTGTAGTTTTTGCGTTTGGGGTGACGAGAGAAAAATGATTCGATGGTGTCGATGCCGGCTTGATTAATCTTGGCGGTAATTCTTGAGTAGTCAGAATCCCAATTGACGAGATTGGTATAGTCATTGGTGCGGAAGGATTGACCGAGTGATAATGTGTAAATGGCTTCGAGGAGGTTGGTTTTTCCGTGTCCATTCGCACCGGTAATTACAGTAATTTGATTGGTGAAGTCAAAGTCCAGCTCTTGGTAGGAGCGAAACTGTTGTAGTTTGATGTTTTGAAGGCGATAAGACACTCGTTTTGGTGTTATGTGGTGCGGTGATTTTAGTTGTAGCGTGGGGAAAATGCAATTGTGGTGATGGAATTATTTTTAATTTTGTGTGTTAAATAAAGGTTTGCTATTATCAGTCCGCTATTTTGTAATTTAAAAATTCTTATGTCCAAGGTTTCAGAAAAGATGGATATTGAGGCGGTGCGACATTCTTGTGCGCATGTTTTGGCGCAAGCGGTGATGGATATGTTTCCGGAGGCTAAATTGGGTATCGGGCCGACGATTGAGAATGGTTTTTATTATGATTTTGAGCTGCCGAGGACTTTGATTCCTGAGGATTTGCCGATTTTAGAGAAGAAGATGAAGCAGATTGTGAAGCAGTCGCAGAAGTTTGTGGGTGAAGAGGTGAAAGGTGAGGATGCTATACACTTTTTGAAAGAGGCAGATCAGCCGTATAAGGTGCAGTTGGCTGAGGAATTTACGAAGGAGGGGCAGACTCTGACTTTTTATAAGAATGTGATGCCTCGCGATGAGAAGACGATGTTTGTGGATTTGTGTCGCGGTGGTCATACAGAGCATACCGGGCAGATTGGAGCGTTTAAACTTTTGAAGATTGCGGGAGCATATTGGAAGGGGGATGAAAAAAATCCGATGTTGCAGCGTATTTATGGTACTGCTTGGCACACGAGAGAGGAAATGGATGAATACTTAAAACAGCTTGCAGAAGCGGAAAAACGAGATCACAGAAAGCTTGGGAAGCAGTTGGAGCTTTTTGCTTTTGATGAAGAGGTGGGGCCCGGTTTACCGCTGTGGCTACCAAAGGGATCGGTGATGGTAGAGATGTTGGAGGATTTGGCAAAAAGAAAAGAATCGGAATATGGTTATGAAAGAGTGCGTTCTCCGCATATTGCTAAGGAGGACCTATATTTGAGATCAGGGCATCTCCCCTACTATGAAGACAGTATGTATCCGCCAATGGAGATGGATAATACAAAATATTATTTGAAAGCGATGAATTGTCCGCATCATCATAAAATATATGGTGCGATTAAAAAGAGTTATCGAGATTTGCCAGTGAGATTGGCTGAATATGGAACTTGTTATCGTTTTGAGGATTCAGGTAGTTTGTTTGGTTTGATGCGAGTGAGATCGCTTTGTATGAATGATGCGCATATCTATTGTACGGAGGAGCAGTTTTCTGAAGAATTTGGAAAGGTTATCGAGCTTTATTTGTACTATTTTGAGCTTTTTGGGATTGAAAAATATCAGATGAGACTTTCTAAACATTCAAAAGAAGGGTTGGGGAAAAAGTATGTTGATAATGAGGATTTGTGGGTTAAGACGGAGGGAATGGTAAGGGATGTACTGGATCGGCTGAAGGTGCCTTATGTTGAAGTTGAGGATGAGGCGGCCTTTTATGGCCCGAAGATAGATGTGCAGATTTGGTCGGCTATCGGGCGGGAATTTACTTTGGCGACGAATCAGTTGGATTTTGCGGTGCCAGAAAGGTTTGATTTGACTTATACGGATGTGGACGGAAGTGAAAAGACGCCAATTTGTATTCATCGGGCCCCGTTGAGTACGCATGAGAGGTTGGTCGGGTTTCTGATCGAGCATTATGCGGGTGCTTTTCCGGCGTGGTTAGCGCCTGTGCAGGCGAGAATTCTGCCCGTAAGCGAAAACTTCGTAGATTATGCGAAGGAGGTTGCGGCGGAATTGAAGAAAGCCGGATGGAGGTTCGAGTTGGATGATAGTGGTGATACTCTTGGGAAAAAAATCAGAAATGCTGAGATGATGAAAATTCCATATATGCTGGTGGTGGGTGAGACGGAAAAAAATGAGCGTAGTTTGGCTGTACGGAGCTATGAAACCAAAAAACAGGAGAGTATGAAGCTGGAGGATTTTGTGAAGTGGGAGGTTAGGGAGGCCAAATGATGAACTGTTGGAAGAGTTGAGCGGAGTTTTTATTCTTCGATGATGAATTTGCGCTTTCCGGTGTTGTCGGCTTCACTCCAGAGTTGAGGGAATATTTCGTGGGGAGCAAGTTTTGCCATGGCTTTTAAGGCAGCTCGTTTTTTCATTTTGTCATGGCTGGAGTTGGAGTTTGGGCTGCGTTCTCTCAGTATATTGGCGGTGGCGAATCTTATTTCTAACTCTACTTGATCCCCTTCTTCAACAGATATTTTGAATACATAGGTTAAGAAGTCGCGGTAGTCAGGGGAAGATGGACTCGGTTTGTGTCCGCGTGGTAAGAGGTCGGTTTCATCAGTATAGGGGTCAAAATCATCGAAGTTATCAACCCTTTTGACAGTATTGTAGCGGCCAAACTGTTGTGCCATTTGCTCACGGATACCACGCCGATCTTCGCGATCAATAATGACGGTCATGCGGCAGATGTCGTGGAAGTCATTGGGTGAAAAGCCTTTTACAATACACTTGTTAAGGATTGACTGAAGGGATTTATCATCAACGAAGGTTAATGTTTCATTATTATCGGGACCTACCAGAAGAACTTTGACTTTGAAATCACCAAATACAGCGTGCGCTAATCGGCCGGTAACAATAGAATCAACATCAGAATCAGGTTGATAGTTTTCATCGCCCTGAAGTATTACTTCGGTATCAAGATATCGCCCATCCTCACTAAAGTGATCAATGACTTGAAAATCTTCTGTTTGGTATATTTGATTGCCATCGGGGCTTCTGTCTTTGGATGTGCTTGGTTTTCCTTGGATAATACTTGCTATTTCTTTCTCAAGCTCTTTGATCTTTAGTTGTTTTCGTCTTATGAAGACTTGCTCTAAGATAGCCAATTTCAGAGAAGCTATCAAAATAGCTGAGGTAGTTGAAGTTGTGTCATTAATTATTCTCTTTAAGTCTGTATAGTTGACGGGAATATTATGTTCATCCCGTATTAAGCTGTTTCTTCGAAGTGCTTTGATGGCTTCCTCGATTTTTACTTTTAATTCGTTTTGCATCTGTAAGAATTGGGCGTCTTTGTCAAATGGGTAATTTTCCAGCGTAAAATTTGAAATTTCCTCTGATTTCTTCCATGTTTCCATGAATCTTTGTTGGTCCTTAGTGTTTTCAGGAACATAGTCCTCGAGATCATAACTTGAGATTTGATCTTCAGTTGTACCCGCTGGTAATCCTTTGGTGCGAGTAAAATCCAAGGCGACGGTTGTGCTGAGATTTTGTAATTTGTCTTGTATTTTGTCGGCGTATGAACGGGCGTTTTTAATAAATGGTGTCTGAATGGAAACTATATTGTTAAACAGCTCTATTTTACGGCGAGCGGCGAATCTTTCTGCAAGCTCTCCGCTCTTTACGGCGATGCTGTGTAACTCACGAAGGTTATCGCAGGCTTCTACAGTCAAGGATCCCATGAAGATTTCGCGTTGCCTGGCATTGAGTCCGGTTAATTCAATTTGTTTTTCAAGATAGTTATTTATTTCTTTGAAAATAGTTTCTCTTAGCTGCTCGTCCAGAGCTGCGATTTTTTCTTGAAAGACTTCTTCTTCATCCATTTCGATTTCGTTGGATGGATCAAATTCTATGTCAAATCCAGGAATATTGGTGGTCAAATAGTTGAGGTAATTTTCGTCGTCCTGCCAAAAGTTGTGATATCGGCGGATTGGTTCGGGGATAATTTTGGGGTTTTCGAGGATGGTATATTGAGGATAGATATGGTCGATTTGACGGCTGATTTTATCTTCAACTTCTTTAAAATAGATTTGTTCTTTCTTCTGCTTTCCGTTGATGATAAAGAGATGTTTTCCTTCAGATTGTTTGGCGTCGAGGTATTCTTTGCAGACTTCTCTAAGCTTGTTGCTAATATGGGCCGGAGTGATCTGGCCTCCTTGTAATTTGGTGACCATTTTCATGTATTGGGTGGTCAATTCATGGAGGTCGATAACAATGTTTTGTTGTCCGTTGTGTTTTTCTTCATGGATAAAACGGTCAAGATAGGCGCTGATATACAGTCTGAGGTTTGTACGACCTTTGTCTGTGTAAATGCGATCCATAACTTCATCAATTCTTTGATTGACGAATTGGACCAAGGTATCGGACTTGGCAAGAAGCCAGGTCTTCAAGTCATATTCCGAACCGTATTTTTCCTTTATTTCATTGAAAAAATTGGAAAAGGTGTGCTCTTGCTCGGGGTCGTATTTAACGGAAAATGTGTTGAGTTTGTCTTCAAGCACGATGTCTATTTTGCTATCCTTTCTGATAGGGTTCTTCTGGCTGGATCCGTTGGAAAAGATGGAAGTTATCAGTCCTTCAACGATCCATTTGAGGAGCTCTTTGTTGTGAAATAATTCTTTTAATTTGTCGGAGGTCACTTTTTTTTGCATGGTGCCATCGACGATTGGTCGAAGTGCAGCTTCGAGACTGGCGCCTTGGAGCAATGGAAATTCCATGACTGCAAGGATTTCTTCGATAATTACTCGATTAGAATTGGGATCGGCGGATAATGCGGGAAGAGAATCAATGTCCGGCCTTTCACGCAGGGCTTTTTGGGCTTTTGAAGATGTCTCCTTGAGGGTGGTATCGATGGTCTCATGACCCGGTGGTACAGGCGTAGAAATAGCGGTTGTTTCGGTATCCGGTCTTTCTTCGGAGACGGTATTAGTAGGTGCTTTAGTCTGGGTTTTATCTTTGACTGACATTGTGAAAGTGTTGTTTTATTATGCGGCGGCGGCTGCTTCGGATTGAGCTCTTTTCTTTTTTTCACGAAGTTCAGCGGGACTCTGGTATTTCATCCCTGTCATTTGGGACTCTTGGATGGCTTTCTTCATTAGTTCTCCGTTGTCACTCTTTACCATATCATTGAGGGTGTTAGCAAATTTTTCAAAGGCTAGATTTACCTTTTCGATCTGCTTTTTGTATAGTTCGGTGTTTTCCTTTTGATATTGGGTGCCATAGATAGTTTCGTAGAGGCCATTTAACTTGGAAGCATGAGGGTTTCCTTGGCTTTCATAAGCTGTGATTACCTTTTTTATAGCTGTTTGTGTTTCATTCATATAGTCCCGATTACTAATACTTCCAGCGTCTGCCTGTCCATAATCCTCTGGAGCAAAGCGATAAAATAAGTCTTCGGGCTTGTATTTTCTGGTCATAATACCCTGGTAACGCATGAAGCCAGCGATGCTGCTAGCAAGTTTTTTGCCGGCATCTTTGCCTTTGACGGTCGCCAAGGTCTTAATGTATTGGCTATAACCCGGAATGACATTTTTATAGTGGGTATTAGACAAGGCTGGACGGGCTCCTCCGGCACTACCAGAGATAGTATTGATCTGACTTTCATTTGCCGGGGGAATAAAGAAAGCAGCATCATAAAAATCAAAGGCGGCTTGATTTACGGCACGATCAATACGATCATTAAATGCCTTACTGGTCATTACTTCTTTCCATAAAAACTCATGGACATTTTTTGAGGGGACACAATAGTCTTTTTCTCCGGGTCTGTGGTCTGGTACGGCGTCGAACATCTTGGCCCAAAGCTGGAAATCTTCTTCGGAAATCCTGCTTGTTTGTCCGGTATCAGGTCTATTTCTATCAGTGGCAAAATATTGTAGTAGTGGATAATTATTAGGATTTCCAAATTTGGTACGCCTTTTGAAATTTAGAATAGGTCGGTTGAAGGGACCACCCGGTGTCCCAAGTCCATGAACCAAGAAATATATATTGGAATTTGGTTCAGAGAAGCCTTTTTCGATGGCATGGGCGAGTATGGCTTCGTAGTAGTGGGGGTCAATGTACTCGCCGGCACGGTGGCGTTTGAGTAATTTAGTGAGCTCTCCGGAGTGGTTATTCTCGGCAGCGACTTCGTCGACGGTATTCTTCGCGCTGTCCACCTTGGATTGGTAGCTACTTTCGGAGTTGGTCTTAAATCCGGCATATTCTCCCTCTCCCCATATTCCATCGATGGCACGCTGAATATAATCGGCTCCGGTAGTACCGTCCTCTAATTTTGTACGATAGTCTCCATTGCTTGGGATCGGGATTTGCTTGTCTCTGGGAGCAAATTTATTGATGGCTTTCCATATTTCGATGTCCTCCCAGCGCATGTGGCCTTTTTCAGAAAGAATGGTAAGGGCGACTTTGAGCCAAACTGGATCTGATGGGTTGCGGGCAATCTCAATAACTTCAGGAATACCCGCGGTATCGAGATAACTTTTGATTTTACCGAAGTATTCCGATAGGCCGGCGGCTTTGAGCTTTTTGAATTCTGTACCAAAGTATGGCAATTTTTCTCCGATTCTTCCGGTACGAATATTTTGTCGGGTGTCCATACGGGTTTTCACAAAGTCGATCATGACTTTAAAAATTTTTCCGATGTCTTCAATACTTAAAAAGGAGGTGTCGGCCCATAATTGAGCGAGAAATCCCTTCTCTACTTGGGGCAGGAACTCATTTATTCTTTCAATGTCGGCTTGGTTGGCGGACAGGATAGCGTCTTCAAACTTTATGATGCTATCATCTTCGTCTGGGTTCTTCTTGCCCTTTTTGTCTTTGTCGTTTTTATCCTTGTCGTCATTGGCGGCGGCCTCGGCAATTTCCTCGGGGGTAGGAGGTGGGCCAGTGGGTGCCTGTGGGGTGTCAGGGGTGGGAGCGTTAGGGTCTTGGCCATGATTGATGATGTTGCCTTCGGTGTTGCCTTGATAAATAGGAGTCTGGATTTGAGCGGCATTAGCACTTTCGAATGCTTCCCTTGTAGGTATGACTCCTTGGCGTTGGAGATCGGCTATTTTAGCCTGGTCTTGAGGGTTTTCGGGATTAAGGTTGTGATTTGCAAGCATCACTCTGAATTTTTGGTCGTTGGTGTTCTTTTTGATTTTTTCTTGAATGGCTCGGTGATCCTCGTCGGCCTGAAGAACTCGGGCGTATTTTTGATTTTTGAGGAGTCGTTGGAATTCTCCAGGGGTGAATTCTTGTTGAATGCGATCGCGGGCATTCGCAGGATGTCTTCTCTCACTGGCAAAGGCACTCTGGGGTATTTTGACGATCGGTTTGTCGAGTTTGATTATTTTTTTGCCGTTTTCTTCGGTAATTTCGGTGATTTTAAAGGTGGTGGTACCATTGTGGAAGGTCTGATTTGCGGCAATTGGCTGGAATAGTAGGGCTATTTTTTCTTCATTTGATACGGCTTCAAGCGGTTTGTCTTCATAGGCTTCACGATGATTTAGGTATTCATTTTGAAACTCCATGAAACCGAGTGTGGTGGCGGCTCCTTGTTCGTTGGTGAATTCGACCATCATTTCGCCGGGATTGTATTCGTCATAAAATTCTCGGTCCTGGTCGTCGCGTTGAAAAAAGACACGATTTATCTTAATTTCTTGAGTTTGATTGTCGGTGACGCTTTTGATTTTGAGTTTTTTGGCGCGGACAAAGTTGATGCCGGTTTTTTCTGCCTCGTAACTGAGCTCCTTGAGTTGCTTGTGAAAGCGGAAGATGTATTGGTCATGCGCTTCCAATAATTTGATTAACTCTTCGGTGGTAGAGATTATTTCTTTATTGAGAGATTGTAGTCGGGTTTTGTGTTGGGTGATTTTGGCTTGGTCTTGATTGGGAGCGGGGAGGGATTCCTCGAATCTGAGTTCGAAAAAGGTCCTATTGTATTGCTCGACAAGGCTTTTATGATATTCGGAGTTTTGTTTAAGGGAAGAGTGTTGAGTTGCAGGGTATTGCTCCATCTCCCAGTTGCTTTCGGTTTGGCTATTAATTAGGTTTTGTACGCGGGCGTTTATTTCATCAATATTGACGGCGAATTCGTCGTATAAGGTCTGTGTGTCATCAATGTCGGCTTGTCTGAGGCTGTCAAAAAGGGCGATTTCGTGATTGAGATTGAAGCTTGGCTCGCGGATTATTCCAGTACAGATATCTTTAGCCTTTTGGGTTTGGCGTGGGGTGGAAGTTTGGGAGAGGGATTGATAAAGCTCGCGGATTTTGTCCGGCGCCAGTGTGAGTCGTCCAGTAAGTATGGCATTGATGAGGTTTTGATAATGTCGGGAATTGCGTTGTTTGGGATTGTTGGCAACATTGAAAACGATGTTGATCAGGCGATCGCTGATTCTTCTTTCGTTGAAGGCGGAAATGAGGCGGGCACTGTCGACATTTGGAATCGCAGTTTCCCTATTTCGAAGGGTTGCTTCGAGTGTTCTTAGGGCTTTTTCGGCTGGTTGTGGTGTGTTTGTATTAGGCATTGTTGCTTAAACAGTTTTATTATACTTGGTATCTTTTATTTGGCAAGGTTTTTGTTAGGTGGGCCTAACTTGGGGATGACGGTTATGCAATGTTTGTTTCGTCAGGTGGTGGCGTGGTGTCTTGTGGCGAAGCATCGGCTATCTGGGTGTCATTCTCGTTGGGTTCCGGTGTGACGGAGGCTGTTGTGGGGGGTGGGGTTGTTGGCGGAGTTGGGGTTGGTGCCGCTGGTTGTGCACTGATAGCTCTTTGAAGTAGAGTATTAAAGTTTCGGATACCGCTTACTTTACTAGCGCCGATCGAGTCGTCGATTAGTCTTCGAATGTTTTGCAAGTTGTCACCACTGTTGACTCCCATTTCCTGTAGTAATGCGGTTAAGCTGGCACTGATCTCGCTTTCATTACGATTGTTGATGGCGGTGTTGAGTTGGTTAGAGTAATTTTCAAGATTCCTATCGCTAGCGTTTGGATTACGAGAGCTAATCGGTCGGTTGGCGACTTGATCAGTCTTGCTTATCGATTTTTTAAGTTTGGCCTGGTCTGCTCCTTGCTGAACGAGAAGATCGATTTCAGTACCGCGGCTCTTGCGGTCTGCTTCACTACCTGTGATGAAGCGGTCTATTTTGTCGAACAATGGTTTATCTGTTGCTTTTAGCTGTTCAAATGCAGGACGGTTTCGATCACGGTATTCTCGAAGAGCATCAGCAGTGGCTTGGCTGCCACCACGAATTTCTTGGCGAATGCGGTCTTGTGAAAGTGCCATGTAGATATCGGCAGGAGAATTTGCTTTTTGAGAGGTGAGGCCTTTGATGTCTTGGGCAAGATTATTTAGACCCATCATGTTGGATAGTTTGTTGTCGTACGGAATTATGTTTGCCCTTGTACCATCTCGAAGAACTCCGGCTAATTCACCAAAGCTGGCTTTAACAGGGTTGCCTTGAGCGTCTTTGATACCAGTAGGGAGAATCGGTAATTGTGCAAGGGGTTTGACCATTGTCCATTTGGCGATACCAAGAGCTCCATTTTTGATACTTTCGACGATTCCGCCGGCGATGGTGTTCTTGGCGGCTCCAAATACAGCGATCCAAATTACGGCGATGGTACAGACCGATATTAGTATTTCTTGCAGTGATCCGAGTCCGGCTACCGGTATTCCGGCGGTGGGGGTTCCGGATTCATTGGCAAGGAATCTGGCACTACCCAAGGCGTCGAGCATTAAGATACCGATTGTCATGGCAACTCCGATGGTAATTGGGGCAATGGCGTTTTGGATTATTTTGCTGGTGGCGTCACCTAGGAAACTTACTTTTTCACGGATTACGGGGACGGCCATGGCGAGTAAGAGGATTGGTGAGAAGGCGACGGCAATCCAGAGAATCACAAGACGGCCGAGGAGCACTATGAAGAGTGCGACGAAAGACAACATGTAGATGATGTAGATAATGATCGAAATCATGGTATTCATGACGAGTTTTCCGGTGGTGAGGCTATTGGCGTCAACTTCACTCATTTGGAGGAGTCCCGATGTCTGAATGGCCATAGCGAAGGCGGCGTTGTTGTGGTTGTACTCAGAGAGGTATTCTCGTCCGAGTTCGCTGAGGGTCGTATAATTGTCACAGAGTTGCTTGCTTATTTCCTGATTAATTTTGGCAATGAGTCCCTCTTTGTCGGCGTCACTTTGGGTGCTCCCATTTATCTTGGTCCTAATGGTGCTATAGGTATCGGTTGAGGTAATTGGTATACCGGCACTTTGGGCGTGGGATCGGGCAATGGAATTTGCGGAAGAGGTGGTTCCGATGTTTTGACAGATCTTCTCTTCGGTTTCCTTTGTGTAGTCGAGCTGAACATTCAGTTGCCGAGGAAGAGAGAAGACGGCACTTGTCATGACATTGACTCCATCCAAGAGAACTTTCATGGCGAGGAAAGAGAAGTTGACGGCGATGATACCAATAATGATTTTTGGCAGGATGGATTTGATGGAGTAGTTGCCGTTGTCATCGCCGAGCCCGAGTACATTATATAGGGCGACTCCGACCAGGACGACAACGAAGATGATGTTTACAAGATTGCGGACGACCATCCAGATTTCGCGCAGTCGTTCTTCCATTCCGCTTCCAAAAAGTATGCTGTTGTCGAGAAGCTGCCCAATGAGGAAGATTATTGGCCATATAAGGAAGTTGAGTCCGCTTCTTATGGTTTCCAGCCAGACGAGGTTGTCTTGGAGGCTTTCGGAGGTGATGTTTTCTTCAATTAAGGTATTTACGGAGTCAACTGGTGGTGGGGTGGTCGGGTCGGCGGCGATGGTGGTAAGGGGTATGAAGTTTATAAACAAGAATAAGCTTAATATTCCGGATAAAAGCCATTTTTTTATTTTCGAATTGCGGGTTTTAGGGTTGCTTTGGGATGTCATTATTGTTTTAAAATTTCTTTGGAGATAAATTTGTGAGGATCGGCGTCATAGCTACGGAGTCCATCAAAATCTTTGATGATTTGCTTGAATGAATTGCGTTCTGTGCTGCCGAGTGGGGATTTTAAGATTGGTGTAAAGGCGGAAGCTATTTGTTGGTATTTGGAATCAGTGTGGTTCTCAAGCCAATAATTAAAGCCTTCGAGAGTGAGAGATGATTCGGCAAGGGGTTCTCCTGTGGATGCTTCTTTGATGGTTCTTTGGGTGTCGATGTAGTCGCGTAATGCTGAGACAGCGGTAAGATCGCGGTCAGAGGTGAGGACTCGTCGCATTGTTGGTTCTTCGAAGTGGATAGTAAGTTCTTGTCCTATTAGACTGGCTTTTTCTAGGTCGGTGGTACTATTGAAGATGCCTTCGAGGCCGTCTTTGTTTCCGAGTACTGCCAATAATCCTCCGGATCCCCAGACCCATGGGTTCTTGGCGATTCCAGCAAGACTGCCAGTGATTTTGCCTAAACCTTTTTGTCCTTTAGCACCAACTGCGGCACTACCGATGACATTGGTGGCCAAAACGGCTCCTCCCCAGATTTGAGCGGCTACCTTCAAAAGTTCTTTACTGCCGGCATCACGGACAACATTGCCCGATCCTGGGGTGGCATCAAATTGCTGCTTCTGGAATGTGGACATTGTCTCGTGGTATGCGGTGTAATCTTCACCCATTTTCTGTTTTTTGTCGTCGGTTAAGAAACTTTTTCGGAATTGGGTGACGGTTGCAGGAGCGATATTATGCTTTTTAATTGCGGATTCTAGGAAGGCCTCAATTTCAGAGGGGCTGTAAAGTCCTGGTCGAGAAAGAAGGGTTTCGATGACTTTGTGAAGCGGTTGGCCGCTCTTTTCAAGGTGGTAGTGGGCAAACTCGATACGCTCTTTTGAAGAGAGGTTGGTGAGGGCAAAAAGGGCGACATCACGCTTGGAGGCGTGACTGGATTGTTCGAGGTTTTCGCTGATGATGCGGAAGGCTTCCGGTTTTTGTTGGTCGCGGGATTTTATTATGTCTTGGGGCGTTTTGGCATCAGGAGATATAGTGGGAGAATTGACGGCCCATCGTGCTAAGAATGCGATTTCTTGATATCTTGTGTCGTATTTCAATGCCCAAGATAAGGCAACGATGTTTTCAATGCTTTGAGCGTTTGCAAGTTTATTTAGTATTTCCTGATGTTTTCCGGGATTTTCGCTGACCAGTTTCTCAATGTAGGCTTTGATTGTCGCAATGCGGTCGGTGAGGTCTTCGGTGATGCGTTTATCGAGTTCTTGAAGTTCTTCGATGTTCATTCCCGAAAACTCTGCTGGGTATTGTTTTTCGTATTCATCGATTAGCCATTGGGTGTTTTTTGTGATGATGGCCTCGCGGGCAAGTTTTTCCGCTCCGTTATAGGCTTTTATTTTGGATTCAAGGGTATCACGAAGAGCGTCGCGAGCAGTAACGAAGGATGCTTTGATCTTTTCGCGTAGTTTTTCGGTGTTGGTTGCTAACCTTTCAGCTTCGGGGTTGGGTTGTGGAGCGTTACTCTTTCCTTCTGACATTGTATTTTGTTGTTGTTTTAAATTTTTAGAATTCTAAGCAGGGTGTCGAGAATCGGTGTTGGTTGGCTTTCTTCAGGTATTTTTGAGATGAGGAAGTTTCTGATTTCGTTAGGGTCGGTGGATTTTCCCAGATCGAGTGCAACATTGATGGCGATGGTCGAGGGAATGCGGAGATATAGGGTGCGGAAGGGGGCTTCGGTAATCAGAAAAAAACTTTTTATTTTGCTGTATGGGTAGGTGATTTTGCCAATTTTGACATCGTATTGGTTGAGTTCAACTTGAAGTGGTGCCGGTTTTTTGAAGTGTGTTAATCCGTAGGCGACAATTGATGCGATGATGACAAGAGAGAAGGTATATGATCGATAGATTATTGTGCCGACAAACAGTGCTGTAGCCAAAATTCCGGCTATTAGATACCATGTTTTACCTCGGTTGTATGCGGGGCGTTCGGTGGTCTTCCAGGTGAGTGGCTTTTGGTTTTTAGTCATTTGGAAATTAAAATCTTGGTATTATAGCAGAAAATAAGAAAATTTTCAACGATTAGAGCGGATTGAAGTAAGGGTGGATTTCAGATTTTTGTCAGGTGATATGGGTTTGCCTTGAATTGCACTTTTAGCGTAAGTTGTTATGGCATTTTATTGGTTATTTGAAGTATGAAATTTAATTTTAAAGCAGATAGATGGTTGGCGATTACGGTGGGGCTTTTGGTGCTTTTCGGAATGGTGATGATTACAAGTATCGGCGTGCCGAAGTCGATTGCTTTATCGGCTCCCGATGTTCTTTACCCAAGTTGTAGTGATGCGAATGTCGATTGCTACATGCTGGCGAAGAATCATTTTTTTAGGCTTTTGATTGCTTTGTTTGTTGCTTTTCTGGCTTTTTTGGCGCCAATAAAATTTTGGAGAAAAATGGCACCTCTTTTGTTTGGTGCGGTGATTCTGGCGCTTCTGGTTGTGATGATTCTGGGGAATAGCTATGGAACAATTGCGACGAGCTGGTTGGTGCTTTTCAATACTTCGTTGCAGCCGTCGGAGTTTGCGAAGATTGCTTTGGTGCTTTATTTGGCTTATTGGCTGTCGCGAAAGGGTGAGAAGATTAAAGATTTGACGGAGGGAGTGATTCCATTTTGTATCACGGTGTCATTGGTTTTGGGGCCGATTGTTTTACAAAATGACTATGGTTCGGCTTTAGTGATTGGTGGGATTGCGATGGGGATGTTTATTTTGGCAGGGGCAAAGGCAAAACATGTGTTGGCAAGTTTTTTGGTGGCGATTGTTGGTTTTATTATCGTGGTGGCAGCGGTTCCGCATGTGCAGGAGAGAATTCAAGGTTTTACGCGAATTGATCAAGAGTGTATCGAGGATTATTGTTGGCAGTCTCAACAGGCGGCAATCGCCATAGGTAGTGGCGGGTTTTGGGGGAAGGGGTTGACGCTGGGGGTGCAAAAGTCGTTGTGGTTGCCTCAAGCTTCGGATGATTTTATCTTTGCAGCTTCAGCGGAGGAGCTGGGCTTTATAAAAATTATCTTTGTGGTTATCGGTTATTTCATCATTGCTTGGCGCGGTTATACGATTGCTTCAAAGACGGAGGGGACTTTCGAGATGTTGATTGCGGTGGGAATAACAACGGCAATTACCTTTCAGGCGTTTGTTAATATTGCGGTGAATACGGCGTTGTTTCCAGTGACGGGAATCACATTGCCGTTTATAAGTTATGGAGGGTCTTCATTGGTTGCTTCTTTGGTGGGAGTGGCTATACTGCTAAAGATTTCTGAAAATTCATCAAGTTATGCGTATAGTTCTAACAGGGGGAGGGACCGGAGGTCACGTGTATCCAAATATAGCCGTTATAGGAGAGATTAAGCGCCGAGATAAGGATGTGGAGTTGTTGTATGTGGGGAATAATCTTGGCATGGATCGGGAGTTGGTGGAGGCAAGTGGAGTATCTTTCAAGGGTATTTCGGCAGGAAAATTGAGAAGGTATTTTTCTTGGGAAAATTTTAAGGATTTTTTTAAGGTGTTGGGAGGCATCAGACAGTCATGGAAAATCTTGAAGAATTTTAAGCCTGATGTTGTTTTTAGCAAGGGTGGTTATGTGGCTCTTCCAGTAGTTTTAGCGGCGTATCTGGCGAGGATTCCAGTGGTTGTGCATGAGTCGGATATCGTGCCAGGGTTAGCTAATAAAATTACATTTAGAGTGGCGAGAAAAATTCTACTGAGTTTTGAAAAAAGCCGTGAATATTTAAGTGAAAAATCTAAAAAAAAGGTAGCCATTACTGGGAATATTGTCCGTAAAGAAATTATGAAGGGGCAGAAAGAGAGCGGTTATAAATTGACAGGGTTTAGTGGTGAGCGAAAGGTGCTTTTGGTGATGGGGGGGAGTCAAGGTGCGGTGGAAATTAATGAGATGGTTGAAGATTTTATTGGTGGCTCTTTAGATAGTGTTTTGAGAAGAGTGCTAGGTGAGGATTTTAAAATTATGAGGAATGAAGATGTAGATGTTGTTCATATAACTGGTGTGGGAAAGATGATTGAAGGTTTGAAAAAGGAAAATTATTGCGGGTTGGAATATGCAAATGAAAATTTGAAAGATTTATATGCGATTGCGGATATAATTGTGACAAGGGGCGGAGCTGGGAGCTTGGCGGAATTGGCGGCGCTGGATAAGGATGTGATTATTGTGCCGATGCGTGAGGCGAGTCGAGGTGAGCAGGATGTAAACGCTGGTTATTTTGCTGATATTATGGGGTGGAGAATTATTGGTGGTGATGAAAATAAAATGCGCGTGGTGGATTCGGAGAAAAACCTCGCTCTTGATATTGGTGGCGAGAAAGCTGCTGAGATAATTCTTAAGATGAAAAATGAAGGGAAATGATCTCAAAGAAATATTGGTTGGTGTAAACGGGTGGTTTTTAAGTGAACCGTTTACGGGAATTGGCAGATATTCAGCAAATTTGATTGTAGAGGTAGAAAATGAAAATCCTTCAAAAAAAATAGTCGATGATGGTGCTTTGGCTTTGGGTAGATATGATTGGGAGGTCAGTGCCAAAAAACTGGTGGCGACAATTCGGAAGATGATGAGTGTCGGTGATGATGTGAAGGTGAAATTTTTGGTGATTACGAAAGAGAAACTTTCCATTCCTGGAGTGAATGTGGTGGCTTTGCCGACGATGAAAGGTGGGAGTGCTGGATTGAAAAAGCTATGGTGGGAGCAGGTGCAGCTGCCGCGATTGCTTAAAAAATATGACGTGGATTTGTGCTGGTTTCCATATCCGGCAAATCCTTGGAGTAAAAGTTTTTATAAGAATAGAAAAGTGATGGTGACGGTGCATGATTGCATTCCATGGAAGGATCGTCGATACAGTAATGGCGTATTTTCAAAACTGAAGAACAGAATTATTAAGCGAAGTGTAAAATTTGCAGATAAAGTTTTGACGGTTTCCGCTCACTCAAAGCAAGATATTGAAGCTGTCTGTGATGTGGATAAATGTGAGATTGAGATCATTTATAATGGGGTGGATAGAAAAATTTATAATGCCGACGGTGGTAAAGATGACGCTCTTTTATTGGATAGACTTGGTTTGGTGAAGGGAAAATATTATATGTATGCGGGGGGGTATGATCCGCGAAAAAATGTTCCTTTGCTTGTGAAAATGTGGAAGGAGTTTGTGATCGGCGGTGTTAATGTTTTTAGTGAGAGGGATTTTGAAAATGAAAAATTGGTGCTGGTGGGGGCTGAAAATCAAAAAGCGTTTTTGGAAAAAAATACTGTTGAGGTGGGTCATGTTGTTGCTACTAAATTTTTGAGTGAGAAGGAGCTGGCTATTTTGTATCGTAATTGTGGAAAATTCATCAGCTTGTCGGGGGATGAAGGTTTTAATATTCCGGTTTTGGAGGCGCTGTGCTGTGGGGCAAAAGTTCTGATCAGTGATATTGAGGTTCATCGGGAACTTTTTGGTGATATGGAAGGGGTGGAGATATTAGATATTTCTAAATTTGTAAATTAATTATGAAAAAGTATTTAAATTTTATCAGGGATTGGAGGTGGATTTTTGCAGTTATTGGGGTAGGTGTTTTGGCCGACCAGATGACAAAATTTTATGCAATTAATTACTGGAAAGAATCGGAACGGGTGTTGATAGATAATGTTTTGAGTCTAACTTACAGTGAAAATACCGGCATAGCATTTAGTATTCCCATTCCGGCCGTGGTGTTGTTGCCACTTTCAGTTTTGTTTTTAATTATTTTCTTTGTGTTGATGAGCAGGGAGTTTGATGCAAAAAAGTTGGGGTCGCAGGTGTTTTTGGGAATGGTTATCGGGGGTGGAATTGGTAATCTTGTAGATAGGTTGATGCATGGTTTTGTGGTGGATTTTATCAAAATGGGAAGTTATCCGATTTTCAATGTGGCGGATGTGCTGATTGTTGCTGGAGCTATCGGTTCCGTAGTTTTTTATGGTAAGTTGAAAAAAAATAACTAAATATATGGAAAATCAAGAATCGAAAGATTTTAGTGTTACAAAGCTTGTGTATAAGACGATTGCTGGTCTAAGCGGTGGTCTTGGCGGTGGTGTGGTTTTGATGGTTTTGTATGTGTTGGCGGTCGGGGTGACGGGTGATTTGGGATCGGTGGATCCGAGGCCCGGTCTGGGGGCAGTGATTGTGGGTGCGGTGTTGCTTTTAATTGCGAATATTACTGGGAGTATGTTGAGTACTTTTTTGTTTGCGCTTGTTGAAAAAGCGAAATATAGAGATTTTGGGAAGGCTTTGTATCAAATTGCACTGCTGAATTTGATGGTCTTTATTTTGTTGGTGCCGGTTTATTTGATTTCAAATCTGGCTGTGGATGGAGCTTTGATTCTGATTTTTATTTTGCAAATTGTGTTCACTATTCAGTCGAGTCATTTGATTTTTGAGAGTGTGGCTAATCCGGAGGGAGGTGTCGCTGGGATATATGGAACAACGATAGCACTGTTGATTAGTACTATCGTGTTGGTGGTGTTGTTTGCCGTGATTAATAATCCGATGATTGTTTTGATGTTGGCGTTTCCGGTTGTTTGGGGTGCGATCGGGTTTTCACAGTCGGTTATTTCTCTTATTGGATCGAGTAAATAAGCAGGTTATTTTTTGGCAATTCGTCCGATAGCCTCGAGTCCTTCGATGGGTACCATCCAGATTGTGGTGTTGGATTGGTCGGAGGATAGGTCGTTGATGGTTTGAAGGGTGCGTAGGTGCAATGCCCCCGGTGCTTCAGCAAGCTTGGTAGCGGCTTTGGAAAGATTTTCAGCGGCCTCCAGCTCAGCATTGGCTTTGACGATGACGGCTTTTCCCTCTCTTTCGGCTTCAGCAACTTTTGCCATGGTTCTTTTAAGATCATCTGGCATTTTGATATCTTTTAATTCGACAGCTTGTACTTCTATTCCCCATGAGTCGGTGCTGGTATCAACTTTTTGTTTGATTCCTTTGGCGATTTCATCGCGATTTTTAAGAAGATCATCAAGGTGGACTTCTCCCACGGCATTACGCATGGTAGTTTGAGCGAGTTGGCTAACGGCATAGAAATAATTTTCAACTTCGATGACGGCTTTGACGGCGTCGGAGACACGATAGTATATTACGGCGCTGATATTTACAGATATGTTGTCTTCGGAAATGGCTTCTTGGTCTGGCACATCGACTGCGTGGACTCTGATGTCAACTTTGCGCATAGATTGAAAAATCGGGATGACCAGTCGCCATCCGGGCTGGGCCAAATTGGAAAATTTACCAAGAGTAAATTTCACTCCCCTTTCGTACTGTTTGACCTCACGAATACTGATCAAAAGTAGGAATACTACGAAGATAATTGCCGATATTGTGATATTGTTGAAGAATGGCATGTTGATTGTTTAAGAACTAATTACTGGAATTTTAGGTCTTTAAATGGTACAATACAAGGATTATTTGTTATTAAGTGTTATCAATTATTATGAATTTTTCAGACGCTAAAGAGACGGCCGAGGTGGTGACAAGGAGCTTTGGAGAAGAAATCCAGTTCTTTTTTGCAAGTCTGGGAGGGCGTATTCCGCTATGGATTACGGCTTTTATTGTGGCGATTATTGCGCTGATTATAGCTAAGATCTCGAGAAGAATAATTGAACGCAAATTAGCGAAGCATGGTATCGAGGAGGAGAACAATGAGATGGAAATTATTGGAGGACGGATCACATATGTTGTGATATTGGTGATTGGTTTTACTTCGGCGTTAAAAATTGCGGGGATTGATGTGACAACAATTGTGGCGGCGGTAGCGGTGGGAGCAGGTTTTGCGATGCAAGATTTGATTATTAATTTTTTGGGTGGTGTGATGATTTTGGCAGGCAAGCATTTTACGATTGGTGATTACATAAAAATTGAAGAGACTGTCGGAAAGGTGGTTGATATTCAGGCTCGTGTGACAGTGCTACAGGCATTGGACGGGACTAAGGTAGTAGTGCCAAATTCGTCGCTTTTCTTAAAACAAGTAGTGAGTTTTACCAGCAATCCTTTCATGAGAATTGATCTGATGGTGGGAATTGATAATCGTAATGATCTGGAAAAAGTGATTGCGGTTTGCAATAAGGTGTTCACAAATACAAAAGGGGTTTTGGTTGAGCCGAAGCCGGCGGTAGTGGTGGCGGGTTTTGATCGCCATGTTCTGAATTTGGAAATGCGAGCATGGATCGAGTCGAGATCAGGATGGGTGCGGTTGAAGAGTGATCTGGCGAAAAATATCAAACATGCGTTTGACATCAATGGTATTAAGATGGCGATGCCTCTTCAAATAACTGTTGCAGAGAAAGAATTGGCGTTGACGGATGAGAAGGTGAAAACGGAGGATCCAATGTTGTTAACTGCTGAAGAAAAGCCTATGCAGCCTACGAGTGTACCAAAAATTCCTCAAGCTCTGCCAGTACAGGCGCCACAGGTACAGCCAAGTCCGATTAATGCAAGTGAGCCGGCTGTCGGGTAAGGTAAGCTTCGTAATGCCTTTTTGATTTTAGTGATTAGGTGGGGGTGGCAAAGTAAGTATTTAGTGAAATTTTTTAGTTTTGGTGTATAAATGTAAGTAAATTGAAATATGTTATTTGTATTATGTCTAAGGTTTTTAAAATAGGGGTGTTGGCGTCGACGAATGGGACGGCGTTGCAGGCGATAATTGATGAGATTTTAGCGGGTTTAATGCCGGGGGTGGCCTTGGAGGTGGTTGCGAGCAATTTACCGCGCTGTGGGGCAATTTTGAGGGCTGAGCGGTGTGGTTTTAATACGGTGGTGGTGAGTTCGAAAGATAAATTCCCGGAAGAGTTTGATTTGGAGTTGTTTTCTGAATTGCGAAAGTTTGATTTAGATTTAATTGTGCTGGTTGGATATATGCGTGTTTTGACTCCGGCTTTTTTGAATAATTTTTCGGGTAAGGTGATTAATGTGCATCCTTCTCTGATACCGAAGTATTGCGGGAGATCTTTTTATGGTGCAAGCGTGCATCAGGCGGTCCTGGATTCTGGGGATAAGGTGACGGGAATGACGATTCATTATGTGGATGAAGGTGTAGATACGGGTGAAATAATTGTGCAAAAGAAGTGTAAAGTATTGGAAGATGATACGGTTGAGAGTTTGAAGGCTCGGGTTCAAGAGTTGGAGAAAAAATGGTATCCGGAGGTTATCAGGCGGTTGAGTAGAGAGGCTTTGCGATGAGTTTTAGAGTTGGCGTCTCCCTATTTCCTTGGTGTTTTCGCTGATTTTGAGTTCCCATGATCCTCGAGCAAAACTGTTGTCGGGAATGTCTTGGGCGATGGTTATTCCGGCACCTATGTAGCTGTTGGAACCGATTTTTACCCCTGGCATTATTCCGGTGTTGATTCCGAAACGAACATTGTCGCCACAGATTATTCCAAGCTTCTTTTTGCCGGTTGAAACTTTATTTTCAGATATGTTTACAGTGATTTCTTGGTCGTCGAGACGAAGATTGCCGGTGACGGTACCGGCACCAAAGGAGACATTGTTGCCGATTATGCTGTCGCCGATGTAGTTGGAGTGGGTCCAGACTTCAGCGCTGAGATAGCTGCGGGCAACTTCGGAGCCGAATCCGATGACAGAGTCATCGCCAATATGACTTTGGCGTACGAGGGTGTTGTTGGCGATGATGGAGTTTTTGCCGATGTAGGCGGGACCTTGTATGACGGCGCCATCCATTACTTTGACATTTTCTTCAATGATGACATGTCCGTTGATGGAAGCACGGGGTGAAATTTGTGCGGAAAGAGCTATGGCAGGGGTGGATTGAGCAATCAAGTATTCAAAGACGGAGTGAATGTGCCAAGGATATTTGATTGGTTGCCAGAAATCATGATATTCGACAGCTTGGAATTTTTTTCCGTCCTTAATCATATTGTCCATGGCTACTTCATAAAGGTCGTCGCTGTCGCTTTTGGCTTTTTCGAGGTGTTCGATGAATTGTTCGATGTTGCGATGGAGGTGAACAACAAGATTTACCAGAGAGCTGGGTTCGTTGCCTTCGCCGGGTTTTTCAACAATACCCGTGATGAGGTCACCGTCGGTTTTGAGGTAACCGCCAGGGAAATAGGAGTCGACTTTTTTGCCTAAGATGTAGCTGTCGTGATCTGAGGATTTGTAGCTGTCATGGATCTTGGAAAAGGCTGACTGATCAACAATATCATTGCTGTTGAATATTAAAGTGTCTCCGCTGAGATGGGGCTTTGCGGCCAAAATTGCTCCGCACATTCCGGAATCAAGATCTTTTTGTTCGACAATGGTGGCGTTTATTTTCAAGGTGTTTTTCAACTCTTGGATTTTATCGATGTTTTCGCGGTTGCCGACAATTACGAATTCTTGGAAACCGCTATTTTGGAGGCCTTCGAGTTGCCATTGAAGCAGGGGTTTGCCGCAAAATGAAAGGAATACTTTGTCGCTTAAGGGTTTCATGCGATTGCTGCGTCCGGCGGCAAGAACTAATACTTTCATGTGAGTTATTTAGGTTAAAATTAGTGCTAAATTTTCGTGAGGATTTCCCTGAGTTAAGGCGCTTTTTAGCTCCATGGCGATTCGTTCTCCATAGCTGATGCTATCGCCGTAGAGGTAGCCGCTAAGCGGGGTGAATCGGGTGCCGGGGGAGCCGGGAATTCTCATGCTAACATCAAATATGACGATTTCTTCTTTGCCGTTTTCGCTGGTTACAGCGCCCTGAAGAGCGAATGGGCCAATCATTCCGGATGAGGTTTCGCGTTCCATGGTCGAGACAAATTTTTCGCCGATTTCGAGGGCTTTTTCGATCAGAGATTCTTTGGTTGTGCAGGCGATATGCCCGTTTTCGACCATTGAGGGTTTGTAGCCATTGTCGAGTAATTCGAGCTGAGTTTGGGCGTCGAGTCTGAGAAATCCGTCGAGATTTGTTTGGCGGCGGGTGTCGGTGCCCATGAGTTCGAGGCGTTTTGTGAGTGGTGAATAAAAGTAATTGAAGTTGATTTGGGCTCCGATAATAAATTCTTCAATGACGGCTTGGTGAACATTTTCGTCGAGTAGACCGGCGTTTAACATTTGGTCACGCTTGGTGAAGTAATTTTCAGGTGAGGTGATGGTGAAGAAGGCCCGCTCGTAGGTGCGTTTGGCCTCATTGGCTTTAACTATCAGCGGGCTGGTGTGCTCAGAAAAATACTGTTGGAGGACTTGGTTTAATTCGTCGTCATGGAGTTTTTGTCCTCCTTTTCTGATGATTTTGGGTGTGCGAATTCCAGCTTTTTCCAGCAAGATGTATTGATTTTTAGGGTGATCTCTTTCTTCGAGTTTCACCAGTTCCCTACCGCCATAAATCGGAATCATGAAATTGCTTTCGATATCGGGGAAATTGCAATAAACCCAGAAATAGCGGTTGTGAATGAAGATGGCGTTACGATCGATGAGTTGTTTTTGGACTGAGGGGAGGGTGATGTCACTGAATTTATCAACTATGATGACATCGTCAATGCAGCCAATTTGGCCATCGGTTTTATAGTAATGTGAATAGGTTTTTTCACGGCCTTTTTGGCAGACTGCGAGAGTTTTGAAGCCGAGTTTCTTGGCACCATGGCAGACATCAAGAGCGCTGTGTCCTCCAAGAACAGCGATGGTTATGTTTTGCAGATCGTAATTTTGGACTATCTTTTGGATTTGTGGAGGCTTGATCATTGGTGGATTGGATTTCTTATCCTAATACTTTGCTTAGTTGTCCGGTTTCGATGGCCTTTTTAATATCACGGGCAATGCGGCGTCCAGTACTCATCGGTTCATTGTATTTGAGCCAGGTGTAGGGAGATCCGTTGATATAGGGGTTGGTTCCGGCGACGATGCGGGCGGATATTTCGAATATATAATAATTTAGTTGTGGGTCGATTACTCCTTCGAGACAGAAGGGACCGAAAAGCCCTCCGGAGGTTAATTCTCGTGATTTTTCGATGACATTATGCCCCATTTTGAATATTTGTGGTAGGAGAGATTCACGAAGAACAATCGGTACATTTCCGGTGACGGTGTAGCTGGTTTCAATATCAACATCGACTTGATCCTTGGCGGCAACGCGCCCTACGGAGTCGGCGTTTGATTCGTAGCGTTTGTCGAAACTCATGATTTCAAGAGTGTCATCTATGGGACTGTAGAAATAATGTGAATAGACCGGAACTCCGACAATATACTCCTGAATCATGTAGGCCTTACTTTTATTTTTTGCGAGATAATTTTGGTGTTTGCGGTGGAATTCTGCGGGTGAGTTGGCAAGGAAATACCCCATTCCTCCATCGGCGCCATGAAATTTAACAATTACGGTGCGATCGATGTCTTCAGGCTGACTGAATACTTTTGGCATTTTTATGCCAGCCCCTAAAAGCCATTCTCTTTCTTTGTTGCGGTCTGATTCCCAGTTTAATATTTCTTTGGTTCCATAGTGCATGGCCTTTATTTTCATAATGTTTTCTGGGCCGATGTATGCGACAAAGGAACCATGTGGGATCAGGATTGTATTTTTATCGATTAGTTGCTGTTCGATTTGAAAAAAATCACTGTATTTTTCGAGGGTGATTATTTCATCAGCGACATTAAAGCTTTCATACGGTTCCGTTTTACCGCGTTCACAGATACAGATTGTCTTAAACCCTTCATCTCGTGCTCCTTTAAGGATCTGAAGGGCGGTGTGGCTGCCAAGAGTAGCAATGGTAAAATCCTTGATATTTCGAGAATTGTTCATTGGGTCTTGTTTACAATATTTCGAATAATATACAGAAAGCAGCAATGAAAAGATAGATAGAAAACCAAGCGAAGCTGTGCTTTTTGATGAATTTCATGAGCCCCCAGACCGTGATAAGACTGAAGATGAAGGAGCTGAGAAATCCAACTGCTAATTGACTGAACTGAATGATTTCCGGCGTTTCACTCGGACTTAATGCTGTAAGCAGGCCAGCTCCAGCTATTGCGGGTACTCCGATGAGGAACGAAAATCTTGCGGCCTTTTCTCGGTTGATACCAAGGAAGAGTCCAGTGACAATGGTTGAGCCGGAGCGTGATATTCCGGGAATAAGAGCAAATGCCTGTGCAATACCAATTACAAGAGCCTGATGCCATTTTTTGACCTCATTTTCTTTGTTTTTCGAGATTTTGAAGATGTATTCACCGAGAATGAAGAATAGACCGATAAATATAAACCAGATGGCGATGGACTTGGGATCTCTGAAAACGGCATCGATTTGTTCGCCAAAGAAAGCTCCGACAATGACGGCGGGGATAGTTGCGATGATGATGAGGGATATCAGTTTTGCGTATGGGGATTGCCATCTGCCGAGAATAAAGTCTGGTAGGGCTAAGATTAGGCCTTTGATGTCTTTCCAGAAGTAGATCATAATGGCCAATAAGGTCGCAACATGAACGGTAACATCGAAAGATTTCAAGTGTTCAACGGGGAGGTTGAGGACTTCTTCAAAGATGATAAGGTGACCGCTGGAAGATATTGGTAAGAACTCGGTTACTCCTTGTACGGCGCCTAAGATGAATGAATCTAAAGATGTCATAAGTATTTGTTTTTAAAAGGTGGAAAAGTGGTTAGTAGAATAGACCAGGGTTTTTCTTAACGCCATTAACTCTTACTTCAAAATGGAGATGAATTCCAGTAGAACGACCGGTTGTTCCCATGATTCCTAGAACTTCACCTTGGGATACATGGTCCCCTAGATTGACATCGATACGGGCAAAATGTGCGTAAAGAGTCTGGTATCCTCCTCCGTGATCGATGATTAGATAGTTTCCGTAGCCGCCGTTCCAGCCACTTTTGGCTGCTTTGATGACCTTTCCTGATCCGGCGGCCCAGATGGCTGGGCTATTGCGATTGGCAATGTCATAGGCATAATGTCCGGAGTTGAATCCCTGGGAGATGCGTCCTGTTGTTGGCATGATGAATATCTTTCCACCGGATGGTGAGGAGGTGGTTCCGATGACTTTACCACTGGCATAATTGCCGTAGTTGCCAGAGCTTAGATCTTCTGTTGTTGGCTTAGCGCCAGGTAAGAGGAGCTTTTGTCCGGATGCGATGACGGTGTCGGCCGAAAATCCATTTTGGGCTATGATATCTTCAGCTGTTATTCCATATTTTTCGGCTATTTTTTCAATGGTGTCCCCTTTTACAACCTCGTAAGCGACGCCACTAACAGGTGGGATGAGAAGCTTCTGGTTTATTTTGAGAGCATTGGGGTTGGTTAGTTTATTGGCCCACATGATGGAGTTGACATTGACGCCATATCTTTCGGCGATGAGCGATAAAACATCTCCCGATTCAACAACATGAACTGCAAAATCAGTCATGCCGGCGCGTGAAATTTGAGTGGTTGTCTGTGGGTTTACTTTCAGGATGTAGCCTTCATCGCTTAAAACCAGTACATCTCCCGGGATGCCATAAGAGCTGATGTAATCATATGAATATCTGGCATTAGTGGTGATGGTCGGCTTGGTGATTCCGGCTATGATAACAAAGGCTAGTGAAAAAAATCCGGCTGTTTTCAGTAGTCGGTAGCTGGCAGAGGAAAAAGTGGTGTTTCGGTTTGGTTTGACTAGGCTCTTTATGGGACTGGCGGTGTTGCGAAACGGATGAAGACGCGGAGATAGAGAGAGTTTGCGGGGAGATTGGCCCAGAGCTCGTTCTTGTCGCCGCTTTCTGGCATCTAAATCGGCTTTTAGCGCGGAACCTTGTGAACTCATGTCTTAATTTTTGCAATTAGAGAAATTAAACTAGCATTGAATCAAATATCTATCAATAATAGTCGGAATTTAGTGTCGGAAGTGTCTGTAGTTGCTAAATACCATTGATACGCCGAGTTCGTTGGCGCGGGTAATGACTTGCGAATCATTTACAGATCCGCCAGGTTGGATGAATGATGTAATACCGGCTTCAATAGCCAGCTCCATGGCATCGGCAAATGGGAAAAAGGCATCGGATGCCATGACTGCACCTTGATTGGCCTTTTCACCCTTAAAATTAGCGATTCGGACACTATCGAGGCGTGACATTTGACCGGCACCAATCGCGGTTGTGACGCCGTTTTTAGCCATGACAACAGCGTTGGACTTCACATGTTTAGCAACGATGTCAGCAAAGAGGAGGTCTTTGATCTGTTGGGGGTCGGGGCTGTTGGTGGTGACAACTTTTAGGTCTTCAGCTGTAATTGGGTTTTGGTCGGGAGTTTGTATTAGCATGCCACCATTGATAAATTTAATGTCATGGTAGTTTTGCTCGGGTGTGAATGGTTTTTCAATTCGTATAATGCGAAGATTTTTGCGAGTTTGGAGTCTTTTTAGGGCTTCGGGATGGTATTGCGGTGCTATTATTATTTCTAAGAAAAGTTTGTTTTCGGTGATGTAGTCTACTATTTCAGGAGTGACGGTGCGGTTGAGCGCAGTAATTGAGCCAAAAGCCGACATACTGTCTACCTGATGACTTTTGATAAAGGCATCTTCAATTGTAGATGATATCGCGACACCGCAGGGATTATTGTGTTTGATGAAGACAACGGCGGGTTCTGAGAATTCTTTTACAAGCTCGAGGGCGCTGGAGGCATCAATAATATTGTTGAAAGAGAGTTCCTTGCCATTGAGGATCTCGGCATCGGGTATATTGGCTGTTAGGCAAGGCTTGGTGCGGTAAAATGCGGCAGTTTGATGGGGGTTTTCTCCATAGCGTAAAGAGTAGAGTTTTTTTCCACTAACTGTGTAGGTATCATCCTGATCTTGGATTTTGAGGTAATCGTTGATGATGGCATCGTAATTTGATGTTAAGGAAAAGGCTTTTGTCGCCAATCTCCTTCTTTCATCAAGGGTAATTTGTTCTTTTTTTTCAAGCTTCAGAGCTATGTTCATATAGTCCTCAGGATCAGTGATAACCAGGACATCGCGAAAATTTTTGGCGGCACTTCGGATCATGCTAGGACCGCCGATATCGATGTTTTCAATTATGTCATCGTGTGTGGATTCCGGGCGCGCCAGGGTGTCTTCAAAAGGATAAAGATTGGCTACCACAATATCGATAAATTCGATGTTATTGTTGTGAGCGTCTTCAAGGTCTGAGGGTTGATCACGCCTTGCGAGGAGGCCTCCATGAATACGAGGATGTAAGGTTTTTACTCTGCCGTTCATTATTTCGGGAAAACCGGTGTGGTCGGCAACATTTTTAACGGGTATACCGGCATCTACAAGTGCTTTGGCGGTACCTCCGGTAGATAAAATTTCAATACCGATTGACGATAATTTTTGGGCAAATTCAACAATGCCTCTCTTGTCTGAGACGCTTATTAATGCTCGAGCTGTTTCCATAATTAGATGTTTTTAATACACGCTTATGAAGATACATTGTGTGCATTAATTTTCAAGGGAGTTATCTTTTTTTAGGGCAAGGGATCCTCGCCTCCTTTATTCCAGGGATTACAGCGAATAACCCGCTTTGAGGCCATGAATCCTCCTTTGAAAACTCCATACTTGAGAATGGCTTGCCGTCCATATTCTGAGCAAGAGGGGTGAAATCTACAATATCCGTTCGGCCATAGTGCTCGAAATATCCCATGATCCGGTGAAAGGGTGCGTTGGTATATTTTTATCAGCAATGCAAAAAAGTGCCTGGGCACTTTTAGTAATGTCACACATATGTTTTGGAGCATGCTTTGAATTACTTCTTAGTAGTAATTTCCAGGACGTTGTTTTACACCATCTTGCCATACTTCCCAGTGAAGGTGAATTCCGGTTACACCGTATACACGACCGGTGTTTCCCATAATACCAATTACATCTCCTTGTCCAACTGTATCTCCGACATTTACTCCAACTGTATCCATGTGAGCATATAGAGTTTTTAGACCGTTTCCGTGGTCGATAATGACATGATTACCATATCCTCCTCCCCATGTTCCAACTGATGATTTGACGACTGTTCCTGCTCCGGAAGCCCAAATTGGGGGTTTGCTACGGTCGGCGATATCAAGGGCGTAGTGTCCACTATGGTATCCTTGAGTGATGGATCCGCGAGTTGGGAAGATAAATACTTTTCCTACTGTGGGAGCGGCGCTTGATGCCGGTGCATCAACTGTTCGTATTTCAGATACTCCGGTACTTCGTGCAGCTGTGTTGGACCTTGATGCGACAACGGGAGCTACAGGGGCAACATAGATTGGCTCCGCACCTGGAAGGAATATATTTTGTCCTCTGCTCAGGCTGGTGTCTCCAAGTGAATTTTGAGCGATAATAGCTTCAGGAGTGACTTCGTATTTTTTGGCAATTTTGTCGATCGTGTCACCACTTTGGACAGAGTATGAAATTCCATTTACTGGTGGTATCAACAATTTTTGTCCTGTTCTGAGAGAGTTAGCGTTGGACATATTGTTTTCCCACATGATGGTCTGCACTTTTACGCCATATTTTTCAGCAATACTTGAAAGAACTTCTCCGGATTCCACGGTGTGGATAGCAAAATCATTCATTCCAATACGGTTTGATTCAGCTGTTTGAGGGTTAACCTTGATAAGGTATCCATCGGAGTCAGCGACCAATACATCACCGGCAATGGCATAGGATTCGATGTATTCATGATTGTAGGCATTGGTTACTCCAGATTCGACACCAGGAGTCAATGAGCTGACGATCAGTACTCCGGCACTTAATAGTATAGATTGAAAAAGAACCTTTTTCTTAGGTGATGCCGGGGAGAATATGTCGGTGATTCGTGAAGCCTCGCCAACTTGAGATAAGGTATCAGTAAAATTCCCAATGTTTATTTTGGGTAGTGCTTTGTATAATGGCCTGATAATACTTTCTGCTGTTTGCTTTACGCTATTCTTAAGTCTTTGTCCTGCGGAAAAGGCTTTTAGGTGACGATGTCGTCTAGCGAGTTTGTTTACCTGTAATGTTTCTGTGTAGGTATTTATGGTTTGTTGATTAGCTTTTAAAAACTCTAAGTTCGTCTTCGTATCTATTGCGTCTCATTTCCTTTTACCTTACGACTGCGACATTAGCACTTAATTTGTTTCCGGTCAATAGATGGTTAATACAAGTGAAATGTTCATAGTATCTTCCTACGGTAAGCCGTATTTTGCAAGAATATATTGTTGCAAAGTTAGCAAAAAGGTGTTGTTGTGCGTTTTCTTGTTTGGCTTCATTCACTATTTACTTGCCTATTTGTCAATCGTAGGGTAGATTCCTCTGGCTTCGGCCATTTTCTGCTCTGTGTTGAAGTCTTACCAAGGGTTTGATTGATCAATCCCCGTAGGAAGGCATAGGGCTAAATATATTTCTTAACCCAAAGGAAATGGAAAAAAGACTAAATTATGAGATGATGATTATCTTCTCATCCTCAATCGGAGAGGCTAAAATCGAGGAAAAACTTCAAGAAGTGCGAGACCTGTTAACATCTAAAGGCGGTAAAATTACCACTGAGGATTTTTGGGGATTGCGCGAATTCAGCTATACTATCAAGAAAGAAGATAGTGGATATTACTGGGTTGTTAATTTCAACATGGATAGTAGAACATTGAAAACAATCGAAAAGCCATTGAATCTAAATCAAGATATCTTGAGATATTTGACTATTAAGACTCCAGCTGATTATCAGTTGAAAAGTTTGGATGCTTATAAGGATGAGGCTGCTCAAGCACTTGAAGAAAGTAAAGCGACTGAAAAATCTGAGGCTAAGGCTAAAGCTGAAAAGAAAGATACAGAACCTAAAAAATCTCCCGCCAAGACCAAGGTGGAGGAGGCCGATAAAAAATTGGAAGGTATTGTGGGCGATCCCGACATTACCGTATAAAGCATTAAGTGTTTATTTTGTAAATTAACTAAAATATTATGAGAAGTGTAAACAAAGTCATTTTAATCGGAAATTTAACGCGTGATCCAGTTATGAAGACCACACAAGGCGGTCAAGTGATCACTTCGTTTGGTATTGCGACAAACCGAGAATGGACAACAAATGATAGTGATAGAAAAAAATCTACAGAGTTTCATGAAGTTGTAGCATGGGCAAAGCTTGGTGAAATCTGTAATGAATACCTAAAAAAGGGTAAATTGGTTTATATTGAGGGTTATTTGAAGACTAGGATCTGGGAAGAGGACGAGAGCAAAGAAAAGAGATACAGAACAGAAATAGTTGCCCAAGATATGATTATGCTCAATAAGCGCGGTGATGGTAGCGATGATGGAGATGATGAATACACCGCTGACAATAATGAAGGAAGTCATAGTCATGGTGACGGTGATGATCACTATGATTCTTCAGAAAACATGTTCTAAATAAAACCATTCTAACTTTAAATAAATTATGCCTACTTATAATAACAGACGATGTTTCTTTAAAGAGAACAACATCAACTATATCGATTACAAAAATGTTCCGTTGTTGAAGAAGTTTATTACTAAATACAACAAGATTACACCAAAGTATTACTCAGGAACCTCTCTTAAGTATCAAAAGATGCTTGCAAAAGCGATTAAGAATGCGAGATATATGGGTTTGATTCCTTTCACTAAGTAATGTGATTCGAGATTGAGCGCGTAACCCGCTACCAGGCATGTCTTGGTAGCGGGCTTTTTGTTGAGATTGGGGGTCTGGGAAGCTAAGAGATTTGGCATTTGAGCAAAAAGATTCTATATTTTGATAAAGTTATTAATTTATAATGCTGTATGGAAGTTTATAATTGGTGGATATTGATAGTTAGTGTGGCGCTGGTCGTTGTGGTGTGGGGGGTTTTTGCTTATCGTCATCTGCGGTTTTGGAGTGTACGGATGGATGATGAGTGGGAATTGGTGAATCAAGTTATGAGAAAACGGCAAGATATGGTGCCGAATCTGGTAGAAACCATGAGATATTGTGGTCTGGAAAATGACAATTTAATCGAGGAATTGATCAAATTGAGGAAGGTGGCGGTTTTGGCAGGAGAAGAAAAGAAGGAGAGAATGGTGGCGGAGGCGGACCTAGAAAGGAAAATTGAGGCGGTTTTTGCTTTGGCGGGATCAAACAAAGGTCTTGGAACAAATGTGAACTATCTTGTGTTGAGCAAAGAATTGCGGGATTTAAAACAAAATATTGAGGAAAAAACAAAAACTTATAATGGAATGGTGGATCAATATAATGCAAATATGAAAACTTTTTTGTGGGTTTTTTGGGCTTGGGTACTGGGATATCGAGACAAGAGCCATATTTAAAGAAAAAAACACTTGACGGTGAGGGTGCACTCACCTATATTGAGGGTGATCATACACTCACCTATAAGTCTTATGGAAAATTATTTAACGGAAAAACAAGAAGCTGTTTACAACTTCATCGAAGAATACCAAATGGCTCATGGTAAATCCCCTACGATTAAAGAAATGCGAGAGCATTTTGGAGTAAGCTCGGATAACAGTATTTTAAAACACCTGAAAGGGCTGATTGAAAAGGGATTCATTGAAAAAGATGATACTCCAAGAGGTATTAAACTTCTGAATGTTGTAAGAGAGCGTCTCGAGGGAACCAGCCAGCAATTTAAGTTGCCGATATTGGGATTTATTCCAGCGGGTGGAGCTGTATTGAGCGAAGAATATATGGAGGGATATATGGAGGTGGGCTCTGATATAGCTGATAGTAGTAAGAATTGTTTTTTGTTGGAGGTCACGGGTAACAGTATGATTAATGCTGGTATTCATGAGGGAGATTTAGTCGTGGTTGATATGAAAAGAGAGCCTCGAGCCGAAGATATCGTAGTAGCGTTGATTGATGGAGGGAATACGCTTAAAAGACTGGTCAAGAAGGATGGGAAATTTTATTTGCAGGCAGAAAATCCTGAGTATAAAGATATCTATCCGGCTAATAGCCTTGAGGTACAGGGGGTTGTGGTCTCTATGATCAGAAAATATTACTAAGAGGAACGGAGAGAACATAAAAAGGTAAACTAATCAGATAATAACGGTCAAAACTTCAACTTATTTGAAGTAGCGATTTTCGCAATAAACAAATTTATATTTTAACAAAACAAATCATGTTTATAACACTAACAATAGATACGAATACTTTGAGTCGTAACGGGATCAGAATGAAAAAGCGCAGGCGCGTGAACACTGCACAAAGTTGGAGGAAGGCCGTACATGTCAGCAAGAGAAGCATGTGGGATAAAATGAGAGCATTTAGGCGCGACTTGAGAGAAAAGCATTATGGGTTTGGCGTTAAAGTGAGAGCCATATAATTTGGGATTAACTTGATTTCAAGTGGAAATAACTCGCTTTATGATACCTATAATCAACAGAAAACAGTTAATCATGCATGTGGATGCAGATGCTTACTTTGCATCTGTGGAACAGGCGCTTAATCCAAAATTAAAAGGTAAACAGGTAATTGTGGGGGGAACGGATGAGGGGCGAGGGATTGTTTGCGCAGCAAGTTATGAGGCAAAATCACTGGGAATAAAGACTGGTATGCCTTTCTATAAAGCCATGGATTTGTGTCCTAATGCAGTCGTGGTGAAACCAAATTTTACGGCGTATAGAGAGTTTTCAAAGGGGATGTATGATGTTTTTAAAAATTATTCAAGTAAGGTTGAGATGATGTCTGTAGATGAGGCATATTTGGATATTGAGGATACTGTCCAGAGTATGGGTGTTTTACCGGTTGATATTGGGAGAAGTATTATGCAGGAAATTCATCAAAAATTGGGAATTACGGTGTCGTGCGGGGTGGCAAGTAGCAAGGTGGTGGCTAAGGTGGCCTCAAGCTATAATAAGCCTCATAAATTGACTTATGTGCCGTTTGGAAAGGAGTTGGAGTTTATGGGAGGGATGCCGGTCAGGACGCTGCCTGGTGTCGGGAGGAAGACTTTCATGGTGTTGAATCGGTTTGGGATTGAGAAAATTGGTAATTTTGCAGCGTTGGATATGGATAGTGTGATTAGGATATTGGGTATTCAAGGTATTCCATTGTGGCAAAAGGCGCAGGGAGCGGATAATCGAATAGTACGGGGGGAGGATGTCGATCCAAAATCAATATCGAAGGAGAGGTCTTTTTATCCGTATATTCAAAACCATGATTATTGTCTAAGCCAGATTTATGAAATTGCTGAGACGGTTTGTGAGAAGTTGAAGGCTGGTGATTTAATGGCAAAGAGTGTTTTTGTGAAGATTAGGTATCGTAATTTTCAGGGAAATAATATTTTTAGTGATGTGGGTTTTAGTCGGGATTTAGGTTATTTTTCTCGGACGCCGGAGGATTTGTTTGATCTGGCGAAGGAGCTTTTTAATAAACGGGTGGCTGTCGGAAGGAGTATTAGATTGGTAGGGATGGGGGTTGCGGGGGTGCGAAGCAATTATAATTTGAGTATTTTTTGAGTTAATTGGGGGAATTTGAGTTAATTGGGGAAATGGATTGAATTAGTCAACGCTATGGGATAGATTGTTTTGGGCTTAAATCGTTGAAAATATGGCAAATTTGACGCCGATGATGGCGCAATATATGAAGGTGAAAAATGAATATTCGGAATGCATAGTTATGTATCGTTTAGGTGATTTTTATGAGATGTTTTTTGAAGATGCCGAGGTGGCGTCGAAGATTTTGGGGATTACTTTGACGGCTAGAAATAAAAATGGCGAGAATAAAACTCCGATGTGTGGAGTGCCTTTTCATGCGTTGGATCAGTATTTGTGGAAGTTGACGAAGGCGGGGAAGAAGGTGGCGATTTGTGAACAGATGTCTCCTGCGGGGAAGGGAATTGTAGAGAGGGCGGTGACCAGAGTGGTGACGCCTGGGACGACTTTTGATGAGAAGGTGGTGGATCGTAAGCATAATAATTATGTGGCGACTGTGGTGAGTTTGAGGTCGGAGAAAGGGGGTCGAGGGGGTCGGGGAGGTGATTTATTTGGTTTTGCGATTGCGGATTTGACGACGGGAGAGTTTTTGGTGACGGAGTTTGATTCTTTTAAAGCTGTGGCGGATGAGTTGAAAAAATTTAGTCCTACGGAGGGAATTGTGGAAAGAGGTAGTGAGTTTTTTGATAAGTTGAATGGTGTGTTTAGGGAGTTTGGGGGATATGTTTTTGAGGCGCAGGCGGTGCGAGACGCGGAGGATTTTTTGATGGGGCATTTTGGGGTTAAAAATTTAAGTGTTTTTGGTTTAGAAGGAAGAAATGGGGCGAAGAAGGCGGGGGCGGTTCTGTTGAATTATCTTTTGGAGACGCAAAAGAATGAGCTGAAGCATGTAAGAAAGGTTTCTTTTTATAGTTCCAGTGATTATATGGCGGTGGATGATTCTTTGGTGCGCAATTTGGAGTTGTTTTTGACTAATAGAGAGGGGAAGCGGGAGGGTAGTTTGGTTGATGTGTTGGATAATACTTTGACGGCGATGGGGGCGAGATTGATGAGGAAATTAATTGTGACTCCCCTGCTGGATCGAGCCAGAATAGAGAAGAGGCTTGATGCGGTGGAGTTTTTTGTGAAAGATAGTGGGCTGTTGAGAGGGGTGAGGGATATTTTGGATAAGGTTTATGATATTGAGAGGTTGTTGGCGCGTTTGAGTATCGGTAGTGGTAATGCTCGTGATTTGGTGGCTCTGAAACAGTCTTTGGGTGTGGTGGCTGATCTGAAAAAGTTGCTGAATGAGGCGAGAGAATTGGAGGGGGTTTGGGGAGGGTTTCATGATTTTCAGGAATTGGTGGATTTGATTGATGAGGCAATTAACGAGGAGTCACCGATGTCGGTGAGAGATGGGGGGATGATAAGGAGCGGTTATAATAGTGAATTGGATGATTTGAAGGCGATTAGTCGTGAGGGAAAGGGTTTTATTGCGGATTTACAAAGAAGGGAGATTGAAAGTACGGGGATAAATAGTTTGAAAATTAAGTATAATAAGGTTTTTGGTTATCATATTGAGGTGAGTAAGGTGAATGCCGGTTTGGTGCCGGATTATTATATTCGTAAGCAGACTTTGGTGAATGCGGAACGGTATTTTATTCCGGAGTTGAAGGAGTATGAGGATAAGGTGTTGAATGCAGAGGATAGGATTAAGGAGCTGGAGTATGAGTTGTTTTATGGGGTGAGAATGGCGGTGTTGGAGAGGTTGAAGGATATTCAGGAGTTGGCGGTGGCGGTGGCATATTTGGATGTTTATACAAATTTTGCTTTTAATGCGGAGCGGTTTAGTTATCGCAGGCCGGTTTTTGTAGAGGAAAATGTGATTCGAGTTGTGAACGGCAGGCATCCGGTGGTGGAGAGGTTGTCGTATTTGAAAGATTTTGTGCCAAATGATTGTACTTTGGATGAAAGTGAGAGGTTTTTGTTGATTACGGGGCCTAATATGGGTGGTAAGTCGACTTTTTTGAGGCAGGTGGCGGTGCTGGTTTTGATGGCTCAGATAGGGAGTTTTGTGCCGGTTGAGGAGATGAGTTTGGGGGTGGTGGATAGGATTTTTACGCGGGTGGGGGCAAGTGATAATTTGGCGACAGGTGATAGTACTTTTATGGTGGAGATGCAGGAGGCGGCCTATATTTTGAATAATGCGACGGAGAGAAGTCTGATTATTTTGGATGAAATTGGGCGTGGGACTTCGACTTATGACGGATTAAGTATAGCGTGGGCGATTATGGAATATGTCCACAATGTTATTGGTGCGAAGAGTTTATTTGCGACACATTATCATGAGTTGGTGGACTTGGCGGAGAGTCTGGAAAAGGCGAATAATTACAGTGTGATGGTGCGAGAGAAAGATGGCGAGGTGAAGTTTATGTATAAGGTTGTTGCGGGGGCGGTGAATAAGAGCTATGGAATTGAGGTCGCTAAGTTGGCGGGTTTGCCGCGTGAAACGGTCGAGAGAGCAAAAGAGGTGCTGTCGAGATTGGAGGCTGAACATGACGGTGTGTCGACAGATGGTGCTATTGAAAAGAAACAGCAGGAGATTGTTTTTGATTATTCGGAAAATAGGGCGCATACTAGCCTTGTTGAAGAGTTGAGTGAGATTGATGTCGATGAATTGACGCCTTTGGAGGCGCTGAATAAACTTAGTGAGTTGAAAAAAAACATTAAAACAAACTTATGAAAAATATAAAAAAGATATCCATTTTCATTGTTTTGGTGGCGGTGGGTTTTTATTTGTATTTGGTGTTTGGTTCATATAATAAAGCTGGGGGTGATTTGACTGAGATTTCGATGACTGCAAGTGATGTGCGAATGGCTGAGAATGAGGAGGAGGTAGGGCTTGAGGATGGGGCGGAGAATGAGGTGGGAGAGGTGCCTTTTGGGGTAGTGATTCCAAGTAAGTTGATAAGTGATCCTTTGAAATTGGAGGTTTTTTATAAGGAGTTGAGCGATGTGGTGAGTCCGTCTTTGATTGTGATAATGGATGCGCGGTCGTCGGTTGATAGTGCGGGGGTGGAGGTGTGCGTGGAGTGTCGATATGTGAGCGAGTTTGGTGAGGCGAAGGTGGATGCGGAATTGGCGAAACTGTTGATTAAAGAGAGTGGTATTGAGGCAAGAGATGCGAAGTTATTAAATGAAAATGGAATACTGGTGCACTCAAAAATGATTGCGAGGTTTTATCCAAACAGTAAGATTTTGCCGATTACACTGCAGTCAAATCTTGATGAGTCTGTGAGGAGTGATTTGGCGGATTGGATGAATTTGAATTTGCCGGAGGATGCGATGGTGATTTTGGATTTAGGGGTTTCGGAGAATGTTATTAGTGAGGTGGCGGAGTTTCAAAATAATTCTTTTGTGCGGGTTTTGAGGGCTCTTTCTGATGTGCCGTCGAATTTGAATGTGGATTGTGTTTCGTGTTTAGATGTTGTTATGCAGACGATGAAAGCTCGTGGGCATGAGGTTTTGTCGGAGTTGGAAGATGGAATCAAACTTTATCTTCAGGGGAACGGTGAAGATTCGGCGGGAGTTTCTTTTATGTTGATGGGGAATGTGGTGAATCCTCCGGATTTTAGTTATTTGAGGGATTTTGATTATGCGGCGATTGCCGATCGTAGTAGTTTTTTGCACTATTTTAGGGATTTGCAGGGAGCTGACTATGGGTTTTTGAAGGGTTTTGATTTGATGATGTTTGAGGTGAAGGTGGGGTGTTATCGTGAGAGGTTTGGTGCGGTGACGGTGCATATGTGCGGTGTCGGAAGTGAGGGAAATGAGTTGAGGCAAATTATGGATTTTGATGAGGATGATGTGGTGGTGGTTTTCCGCGATTTTAGGGGGCTGAGTTTGAGCGAGGCGAAGGTGTTGGGGCGAAAAGCGGTGGATGAGGGAGCGGATGTTGTGGTAGGTAGAGGGTTGAAGGAGATTGGCCCGATGGAGCTTTGGAAGGGTGGAGTGGTGATTTATTCGTTGGGAGATTTTATTACAGATTCAGGTCTGGCGTTGAGTCCGAATTTGAGCTCCAGTGGGGTGGTGATGGGAGTGAGTTATGATGATGGTGAGTTTAGTTTTTATCCTTTTGCGGTGAAGATTGAGAATGGTTATCCGAGACTTGGGGATTCGACTTTGCAGACTCAGATGAATAGTAAGTTAATAGCAAATTAATTATGGCGGTGATCAAATTACTTTCGGAGACGCTGATTAGCCAGATTGCGGCGGGTGAGGTGATAGAGAGGCCGGCGAGTGTGGTGAAGGAGCTGGTGGAAAATAGCATTGATGCTGGGGCGGATCAGGTGGAGATTGAGATGAATGAGGGCGGGAAGAGTTATATCAAGATTGTTGATAATGGTGGCGGTATTGAGAGGGAGTTTTTGCCGTTGGCGCTTGAGAGGCATGCGACGAGTAAGATCGGGAGTGAGGAGGATTTGTGGAAGATTGGGACGATGGGGTTTCGAGGGGAGGCGTTGGCAAGTATTGCGTCGGTTTCGAAGATAGTTTTGAAGAGTAGGTGCCCGGATGCTGATTTTGGTGGAGTGATTGAGGTGAAAGGCGGTGTGGTTGGTGAACTTGAGGATGTGGGAATGAGTGTCGGGACACAGATTGAGGTGAAAGATTTGTTTTTTAATACGCCGGCGAGAAAGAAGTATTTGAAGCAGGATGGGACGGAATTGCAACATACGACTGGAATGTTAAACGCTATGGCTTTGGCGAAGCCGGATGTGGCGTTGAAATTGGTGCATAATGGTAAGGTGGTTTTGGATTTTCCGAAGGTGACGGATTTGAGTGCGAGGATTGAGGATGTTTTTGGGAAGGCGACGCGCGAGGCGATGCTTCCGGTGTTTTATGGAGGGAATGATTTTCAGTTGAGTGGATATGTGGGGAAGCCGGTGTTGAATCGTAGTAGTTCCAAAAACCAGTATATCTTTGTGAATGGGCGTGTGATTCAGCATCATTTGATCGCAAATAGGGTGAAGGCGGCTTATAAAACGATGTTGATGGAGAATAAGAAGCCGGTGTTTATTCTGGATATTAAGATTGATCCGGCGATGATTGATGTGAATGTGCATCCGAGAAAGCTGGAGATTCGTTTTGAGAATCAACAGGATATTGTGCATAAGATTTATAAGGCGGTGGGGCAGGCTTTGGATAATAATAATTTGATGCCGAAGGGGTTTTCAGAGTCGCAGAGATATATGTCTGATGGGCTCAGTTCGAGTTTTGGGCAAGAGGGAAAGCAGATGAAGTTTGGGGAGGGTGGGAATAGTTATGATTTTAAGCCGAAGTTTGGGGGTGGGAGTGGTGGAGTGAGCGTTGGTGAGGCGTTGTATTTTTCGAGAAGGATGATGGGGGCGGGCGAGAGGTATAGTGACGATCGTGATGGCGATGGAGGGACGGAATTTAAGAAGGAGCCGATGAAGGCGATTGCTCAGGTGTATAATTCTTATATTGTGGCGAGTGATGAGGAGGGATTGGTGTTGGTGGATCAGCATGCGGCGCATGAGAAGGTGCGATACGAAACTCTGATGAAAGAGTTTTATAGTAAGGAAAAGAGCTCGCAGGCGTTGTTGCTGCCGGTTAATATTGATTTTTCAAAAGATGAGTTGCTTTTGATGAAGGATAATATGGATGTTTTTGAGGGGTTGGGTTTTGAGATTGAAGATTTTGGGGGGAATACGATGGTGGTTAGTGCAGTGCCGGCGGCTTTGGCGAAGGAGGGGGTCGAGGAGGTGATTAAGGGGGTGGTGGATGATTTGGAGAAGGGTGAGGCGGCGACGAATTTGCAGGGAAGGGTGGAGGAGATTTTGACTTATATGTCGTGTAGGAGTGCGATTAAGTTTGGGCAGGGGCTTTCGCTTTTGGAGATGCAGAAGCTGTTGGAGGACTTGCATAGTTTGGATAGGCCGTATACTTGTCCACATGGAAGGCCGACGATGGTGAAGCTGACGGTGGATGATTTGGGGAGGATGTTTGGGCGGAAGTAGGAGTTATTCACTCCCAATTCCTAATTGTCTTTTTTGAGAATTCCCGCTATTCGCTCGACTCTATCATCTTTTTTGAAGAGACCTGTTTTTGGTTCGTCTGCTATTGCAGTGGCGGCTTGTAATTTTGCTTCTAGTTCGGCGATTTTTTGTTGTAGTGTCTGATTTTCTTGGGTAACTCTCTCAAAGTCTTGGCGCACTCTGGCTACCTCTTGAGTAAGTCTTTGAGTACGTTTTTCAGTATCTGAAGTCTGAGTAGCCAATTTTTCTTCGAGAGTCTGCTTCTCTCTCATTGTTGCTTCTATCTTTTTTCTTGCCTCATTAGCTATTTTTGGGATTTCTTCCTTTAATTCTTGATATGTGGAAATTTTCTTTTCTCCCAAAAACTTTTCGAGTTTCTCGTGGATTAATTTGATATCGTTACTTCTGTGGCCGTTTCGGTATGGAATTCCTTCTTCATTAAACTGTATATTATGAAAATTAGCTGAAAATTGTTCTTTTGCTTTATAATCTATAGTTCCTACTGGGAAACTCTTTAGCATAACGTGTACTACAATGTCGGCAAAAAGTTCTTGATCAGTGAATACTCGCGGTACCCCCTCATCAAGTGTCTGTGCCTTCAGTCCCTGCGTACCTTTGCGATCTTTTGACATCGTAGACATCTGTGTTACTTTTGTTTTACTATTGTCAGGCAAGCCGTCCAATGTGAATTCTTCATATATCTGATTGAGACTATATGGGCTTGCTGATGCTCCTTGACGTACCAAGTATTCACGTATTGCTTCCTTGATAAGTAAATTTTTAGTTTCCGGTGCTATGCTTTCGTAAAACGATTCATTCATATCCGATATAAAGACGTCTCCATACTGAGTACCACCATAATTGTAATGGTATAAAATACCAGCCAGAGATTTTGATTCTAAAATACTTATTAGCTTTTCCTCGGTTAAATTAGCCTTTGATAACGCCTCTAAGATGCGATCTATAAATACCCTGTAGCTATATCCTTCGTGTTTTATTGCTGTTTCTCTGGCTCTTGCAAGTTCCGGCGTTAGGACTAATGGTGTGTCTTGAATATCTGGAGTCTGTGTTTTATTTGGTGGGTTCATAAGTTTGATTACTGATAAATTAATAACAAAAGTTGAATATATAGTCTTGAATTATTCCATGAAATTCCCTTTTTGTCAATCCGTGTTTTTTTTGCTTAAACATCCCTGTTTTTTAAGTGGTGTGTTTGTTGGGCTTCCTATTTTGTGATGATGGCGGCGAAGTTGCGGTCGTAGGTGAGGTTTGTGGCGAAGATGGAGTTTTTGAGGCGGTTGGTTTTGACGGAGGTGGGGTAGTTTTTGATGATTTCGAGGTCGGGGGCGGTGGAGAGGGTTTTTGTGAAGATGGAGCCTTGGTTGCCGGGTTGTTTGTCAATTTGGATGCGGTAGGTGGTGGCGGGGTTGAAGGTGAGTTTGTTAGGGAGGCGGTATTTGATGAAGAGTTGGTGGCTTTCGCCGGGGAATATTTCGCTGGTGTAGTAGAAGTAGTCTAAGTTTAGTTCGGGGTCGTGTTTGGTGGTGACGGGGGTGGTGTATTCGTCGGTGATTATTTGGCTGCCTTTGGGGACATATACTTTGGTGTTCATGCGATTGCGACCTCGGCCGATGATGTAGATGGTTTCTTGGTTGATGGGGTCGATGCCGTAGTCGGCGAAGATTTTTTGCCAGCTTTGGTATTGGGCTTCGGTCCAGGTGTGGGTGCGGATGATGCTGAGCTCGTTGTTGATGCTACCATCTTGGTTGATGGTGGTGTGATGGGTGATTTTTTCATCGATGAAGGGGTCGGTTTTGGTGCCGCCGGTGGAGATGTTGACGATGCTGAGGTAGTCGGTTGGGGGTTGGTCTGGGTCGTATTTGATTTCGCCGCTGATTCCTAAAAGACGAGAAAATTCTTGGATTTGATCGTGTTGGGAGTAGAGCATGATGTTTTCTTTGTTGATTTCTTCAAGCATGATGCGGCCGAAATCGGAGATGTTGTTTTTTGCGGTGAGGGCTTTTTGTTTGAAGCCGTCGATAAATAGTCGCAGGAATTGTTTGGGGTCGTTTTTGGCCCAGAGTTTGGATTCGACAACATAGGTCATAAGTGGATAGTAGTTTTCGGCGCTGATTTCACCGAATCCTTCGATGTTGATCGGGCCGGTGACGCGTAATAGGTCGGGAACTATGGATTGGTTGATGGCGATGACGCTGTCAACGCTGGGGCCGCCTTCGGTTTCGAGGAACCAGCGGGCTTTTTCGGCGGATAGTGGAAAGTGGTGGGAGTAGTTACTATCGCGAAGGCGCCAGTTGTCGGTGAAGGCTTTGAATTCTTCGGGTGGTTCGATGAATTCGGTGTAAAAGTTGTCGAGAGCATAGACATCGTGGATTTCTAATGATTCGATGTAGCCATTGTTGATGTCCATGATGCCGTAATTGCCAATAAAACCGCCTGAGGGGCGTATTTCGGTGTCATTTTGAAGAAGTATCAGGTAGCGGTGTGGATGCTCGTCTCCGAGCAATTTAAGCAGCGCGGGGAAGTGCTCCGATATGGAGTTGAGTATTTCGGATAGGTCGTGGAGTTGTTGTTGGGCGGTGAATAGCTGCTCGGCGATGGCTTCCGGGAGTTTTGTGGGGTCGATTTTGGCGATGTTGTCGCCGGCAATGGTGATTTGTTCGATGGCAAGGTCGACTTGAGCGAGTCCGTTTTTGAGTATTTTGGTGAGCGATGGTTTTTCGGTGTTTTCTGCGGTGGAGTTCATGTAAACAGCTATTTTCCCGAGTTCATTAAGGGCGTCGACAAAGTGATCGCCGGCGGTGGCGATATTTTCTCCGGATTCAAGAAGAATGGAGACGGCTTGGGTGATAGGGTCGGAGGATGAGGTGCTGCTATATCTCAAAAACCAGACATCGTTGCGAGCTTGCTCAAAGTTTTCGACGGCTTGAGAGAAGAGTTCTTTGGCGTTTTTGAAACGAACTTCGAGGGTGTTTTGGCCGGCGTTAATGATGTTGTCGAGTCCGATGTTGGCTTGTTCGATAATGCTGCCTTGGAGTTTTTGGGCTTGGGAAAAGGCGTGGAGGCCGGTGATAATTAAGATGATGATAAATCCGGTAATGAAAAACGGAATGATTTTTTCGATGCCGCGGGGGAGGTTTTTTTTGAAATGTTTTTCGTGGGTTTGGTGGGAGGTGGGAGGGGTGAGGTCACTGAAGAACCGGTGGTTTTGCTTGTTGTTTTTAAGGGGTTTGAAAAATTTTGGGGAATGTTTTTTCCTTTTGTTTTTTTGCAGTTCGATGACTTCGTCGCTATCGGTTGTGATGTCAACAAGTCGCTTTTTCATTTATTCGACTGTTAGGTAGCTTTGCGTGGTGACTCCGTCGTTGAGGTAGCTTTTACCTGATGAGAGTGCTGATAATCCTTGGAAATATTTTTGTATTTCGGAGTTTTGCATTATCAGAGGAAGAAGGTCGTCGATTTTATAATAGGTTAATTGGTCAATGTTGCCAATTAGTGACTCGGTAGTGAGTTTGAATTCCGCAGAATTTGCCAAGCTGTCTTGAGGGCTGAGGTGGGTGTCAATACTGGAGTGGATGAGGGCTATTTCAGGAGATATAATGGTGAAGTCGTCGATGGTGGTGGTGTGCATGGAAAAGTCATCGGCGGTTGTAGTGGTGGTACTGATAGAAAAATTTCTGTACTTCGAGTTGGTGGTGAAAAGTTGAGGTTCAATGAGAACTATTTCCTCGGCATAGGTACCGTCGGGGAGAGTTTTGCTGATGCGCTGGGTCTGGGATTGAGATGATAAGATGACGATTTTGTTGATAATATTTTGGAGAGTTGGTTGTTTTTCTTCGTCGATTTGGATGATTGCTTTAAGTTGCGGTTGGTTTTGATGAATTTCGATACTGAAGCTGAATTCGTTTGCAATAAGCGGCAAAAGGTCGGTCTGGTAGTCAAGATTATTGCCGAGAAGTTGGCTGATTTGGAGGTCGATAACCTGGTTGATGTCAGATGATATTTCTTGGTTCATCAGGGATTCTAGGAAGCGGCGGATTTGGTGGTCGAGGTTGGTTGCGCCCCAGAAAAGGATGGTGTCGGAGGGTAGAAGTGAGGTCATGGAGGCGGTGTATTGCTCGGGGATAGTGAAGAGGTTGGTGTCGCCGTTGCTGTGGGGGGTGAGGGCGGTGAAATTTTGGAGAAGGAATTTATCGTCGAGGGAAACAATGGCGATGCCTTCGGTGCCAAGTCGAGAGAAGATCGGAGCAATGGTTTCGAATGGAAGTTTTAGTTGGTTGTAGACGGTGTTGTCGATGAGTTGGTAATCGAGGTAGATGAAGCCGGTTTTGTTGATGGGGAGGTTGGTGTTGATGCGGCGGAATTTTGGGGTGGTGTAGAGGCGGGTTTGGTTTTCATCGAGGATGTTGTCGAGGGTAGATTGGTCGGAGCTGATTAGTAAATAGTCGCTGAAGACAGCGCTGTAATAGTTGTTGGTTTCGGTGGGGTAGAGCTCGGTGGCGAGCTGTTGGTTTTTTATTTGGGCAAAGTAGAGAATGTTGGCGGTGCCTTGTGAGGGGTTTTTTATGATGGCGGCGCCGATTTTAGGGCCGATCCAAGGTTTGACTTGGGTTGAGTAGTCGATGTCGAGGGTGGATTCAATGTGGGAAATGATGGCTTCGCGAGAGTAGAGTGGGTGGTTTTGCAGGAGGTCGAAGGTCTTGTCGGAATTGGGGTTTTCGATGCTGTGGTGGAGTTCGAAAAAGGCGACGGTGTGATTTTCGGGGAGAATTTTTGCGATGGATTGAGGCTGGAAGATGGTTATGACGATCAGGTAGCCATATATTGTTAGAAAGGCTAGAGCAAGTATGCTGATGACAATTCCCAGTGTGTTGCTGATTTTGAATTGAGAATCAGGGTCAAAAATTTCAGTTTGGAGTTGTGCGAAGGTGTGTTTGTTTTGGTCTGACATTGCTTAGATAAAAGATAATGAGGTAAGTAATTTGTACAATAGATAGTGGTTTTATGGAATGTTTTGTGGTTGCTGTGGGGTGACATATCAGCTTGATGTTTTGGTATTTGGCGTGTTTTAGAGGGAATTTCAAATTGATTTATGGGGGTGATTGTCCTTAGAATGTAGCCGTTATATTTTGATTAACCAATCGGGGAGAATGATTACCGCTAATGAGTTGAGAAATTTGTTTATTGATTTTTTTACTAAGAAGCATGAGCATGCAAAAATTTCGGGGGCGTCTTTGATTCCTGAGAATGATCCGACAGTGCTTTTTACGACGGCGGGAATGCATCCGTTGGTACCGTTTTTGATGGGAGAAAGACATCCCGGGGGGAAGAGGCTGGTGAATGTGCAGAAATGTGTAAGAACCGGAGATATTGAGGAGGTCGGAGATAATACGCATCTGACTTTTTTTGAGATGTTGGGTAATTGGTCGTTGGGGGATTATTTTAAAGAGGAGGCGATTAAAATGAGCTTTGAGTTTTTGACTAGTAGTCGGGCGGATGGTGGTCTGGGAATTGATTTGAAGGATTTGGCGGTGACTTGTTTTACGGGTGATGAGAATGCGCCGCGTGATGATGAGTCGGCGGGAATTTGGAGGAGTTTGGGGGTGAGTGATGATCGTTTGGCGTTTTTGGGGAAGGCTGATAACTGGTGGGGGCCGGCGGGCCAGACGGGGCCATGTGGGCCGGATACTGAGATTTTTTATTGGACAGGTGATGGTGAGGCTCCGACGGTTTTTGATCCGGAGGATGCTCGTTGGGTGGAGATTTGGAATAATGTTTTTATGCAGTATTTTAAAAATGATAAGGGTGAGTTTTTGCCTTTGGAACAGACAAATGTCGATACTGGGATGGGGCTGGAGCGAGTTTTGGCGGTGTTGAATGGGAAGAAGTCGGCTTTTGAGACGGAGCTTTTTGAGGAGTTGATTGAGGAGGTGAGGATGTTGGGTCGGTATGATAAGGAGTTGAGTGATGAGGAGAGAGAGGCGGAGAGAATTATTGTGGATCATGTGAGGGCGGCGACTTTTATGCTGGGAGATCCGGTGCCACTATCCCCTTCCAATAATGATCAGGGGTATGTGTTGAGGCGGTTGATCAGAAGAGCGATTCGTTATGGTCGGGAGTTGGGAATTGAAGGTTTTTTTATGAGGAAGCTGGCAGGAATTGTGGTGAAGAATTACGGAGAGTTTTATGGTGAGCTGTTGGAGAATCAGGAGCGGATTTTTGAGGAGATGGCGAATGAGGAGACGCGATTTGGGCAGACTTTGGATCGTGGAATGGGGGTGTTGAAGAAGGAGATGGAGCGGCTTTCGGGTGAAAAGAGTAAGGGGATTATGGCGTTTGCGGATGATTTTGTTTTTGATATGTTTGCGACTTATGGTTTTCCTTTGGAGATGACTTTGGAGGAGATGAAGAAAAAGGGGTGGATTTCAAATGATAAGGATTTAAATGTTTTGACGAATAATTTTAATCAAAATTTTGAAAAGCATCAGGCGCTTTCAAGGGCGGGAGCTGATAAGAAGTTTAGTGGAGGTTTGGCGGATCATCATGAGGAGACGGTGAAACTTCATACGGCGACGCATTTGTTGCATCAGGCTTTGAAGGATGTGCTGGGAGATGAGATTAATCAGAAAGGATCGAATATTACTCAGGAGAGGTTGCGGTTTGATTTTAATTTTGAGAGGGCGATGACGGCGGAGGAGAAGGCGCAGGTGGAGGAAATCGTGAATAGTCAGATTAAGGCGGCTTTGCCGGTGAGTTATGAGGAGATGACGGTGGAGGAGGCGCAGGCTAAGAATGCGATCGGGCTTTTTGGGGCGAAGTATGGTGAGGTGGTGAAGGTGTATAAGATGGGAGAGGGGGCGATGAGAGGTGAAAATGTTTTTAGTATGGAGATTTGTGGTGGGCCACATGTGGCGAATACTTTGGAGTTGGGTACATTTAAAATTGCGAAGGAGGAGAGTGTGGGGAGCGGTGTGAGAAGGATTAAGGCGGTGTTGAAGTAGGTTTATTGCGTTATGTAGTGGTGTCCTCGGCAGGAATTGAACCTGCATTTAAGGTTTAGGAAACCTCCGTTCTATCCATTGAACTACGAGGACGCGTAGAAGACAGGTGAAAAGATGCCATATTATGGGGGGAAAGACAATGAGCAGTTTGAGGGAAGGTAATTTTGGAGGAAAGTGTTAAGTGGCAGTAGTATTCTGGTGGGACGGCGTCAATTTCCCCAGCGGGAAATTGCACCTCAGGATCTCGCCTTTAGATAATCTTCACCATACTTATTTTGCTTTCAGCGATTAAATGGGCTGCGGCTAGCATGTACGCCTTGCCCATGTCTCGTGATACATGATCGCTCGACATAATCGCAATGACGCAAAATAAGTAATAGGTGAAGATTATCCGAATTCAGCCTGTGAGAGGCACCGGCCCGCAAAGGCTCCGATACGCCCACCATAATACTATCTTGCCACTTAACTTGCTGGTAATTCTCCAAAATGAAAATTTGGTAAAAAGAGGTGGGGTGGTAATCTGATTCTGTTTCGGACGGCGTCAATTTCCCCAGCGGGAAATCGCACCTCAAATCTCGCCTTTGCTCGCCTCATTTCATTCGGCACCGGCCCGCAAAGGCTCAGTAAAGATTGGTCTGAATTCAGTTCTTTATACGGCGTTCAAAGCGATGTCGAGGCGGTCGGATTCGGGGAGTTCGCTGGTGTCTTTGAGGGTGAATTTGTCTTTCTTTTCGATGTTGGTGAGTTCGAGTTCTTTGAGGACGGGGCTTTGTTCATAATTGTGTCCCATGAAGAGGAGGATGCGGGGTTCGATGGATTCGATTAGTTCGATGGCGTCTTTGGTGCTGAGTTCGAGGTCGTCGCCGATGTTGATCATTAGTATGTCGACATCTCCGATGGTGTTGAGTTCTTCTTTTTGGAGGGTGGTGTCGATGTTTCCGAGGTGGCAGAGGTGTATTCCGTCAACGGTGAAGAAGAATACGGTGTTGAGTGAGCCGTCTTTGCGGCGGATGTCGAGACCTTGAATTGGGACTTCGTTGGCTTCGTATTCACCTGGCCAAGAGAAGATTTTGGTGATGCCGTTTGGTACGGCGAGTTGGTCGTCGGGTAGGTTTGAGATGACTAGGTCGGCGGTGAGTGAGGAGTTTTTGGTTTTAGGGTTTAGGAGGACGGTGGCTTTTTTTCCGGTGACTTTTAGGGTGGTGTCGCCGTGGTATGTTAGTTCCATAGTGTTTTTATTCTGTTAGTGTGGAGGTAAGATAGCAAAATATGGTGGTGTTCTCAACTGGGTTTTATTTCCTTGTATTTGCCTTTATTTGCCTTCGCCGGCGAAGATGGCGTTTTTGCCGAGTTGTTCTTCGATGCGGAGGAGTTGGTTGTATTTGGCGATGCGGTCGGTGCGTGAGAGGGAGCCGGTTTTGATTTGTCCGGCGTTGGTGGCGACGGCAAAGTCGGCGATGGTGGTGTCTTCGGTTTCGCCGCTACGATGGGATATTATGCAGTTCCAGTCGACGCTGTGGGCGAGTTTGATGGCTTCGAGGGTTTCGGTGATGGTGCCGATTTGGTTGAGTTTGATGAGGACGGCGTTGGCTACTTCGTCGGTAATCCCCTGCCTAATCCGTTTGGTGTTGGTGACAAAGAGGTCGTCGCCGACGATTTGGATGCTGCCTTCGGTTTTTTCCATGAGTTTTTTGAAGCCGTTCCAGTCGTCTTCGGCCATGGGGTCTTCGATGGAGACGATTGGGTATTTGCGGATGAGCATGTCGTAGTATGAGGTGAGGTCTCCGCTGTGGAGTTGTTCTTTTTTGCCGTCGATTTTGATGTGGTATTTGCCGTCACTGTAGAATTCGTTGGCGGCAACATCGAGGGCGATTTTGATGTCGTCCCATGGTCGGTACTTGGCGCGGGTGATGGCTTTGATTAGGTATTCGAGGGCTTCTTCGTTGCTTTGGAGTTTTGGGGCGAAGCCGCCTTCGTCGCCGACGGATACGGAGTGTTTGCTTTCTTTGAGGATGGCTTTGAGGTGGTGGAAGACTTCAGCTCCCATGCGGAGGGCTTCGGAGAAGGTTTCGGCGCTGGCGGGCATGATCATGAATTCTTGAATTTCGAGGCCGCTGTCGGCGTGGGCACCGCCGTTGATGACATTCATCATAGGCATGGGGATGAGGTTGGCTTTGGGGTTGAGGTGACGGTAAAGCATTATGTTGTTTTCGTTGGCGGTGGCGCGGGCGGAGGCGATGGAGACGGCAAGGATGGCGTTGGCTCCGAGGGTGCTTTTATTTTCGGTGCCGTCGAGGTCGATCATGAGGCGATCGATTTTTTCTTGTTCGTTGCTGTCGAGTCCGATTACTTTGGGGGCGATGATTTCATTGATGTTTTTAACGGCGTTTAGGACGCCTTTTCCGAGATACTTGGTGTTGTCACCGTCGCGAAGCTCGACGGCCTCGTGAGCGCCGGTGGAGGCTCCTGAGGGAACGATGGCGCGGCCGAATCCTTTTTCGGTGGTGATATCGACCTCGACGGTAGGATTACCGCGGGAGTCGAGAACTTGGCGGGCGTGAACTTTAGTTATTTTTGTCATAGAAGTGGATTATATTTTGCTGTTATTATGCGGTGTTTTGTTTGTAAATTAAAGTTTATTATCGGAGTGGTTGGTGATTGTGGTGTCGTGAAGTGGGCAACGCCAAAATGCTTGGAGAAAGCTTAGTGTGATAGGTTTCTTGGCAAGAAAATCTTGTTTCTTTTGATGAAAACATTAAGCAGAAGTAGAATTGAGGTTATGAAAGTGTATAGAACAAAAACTAGCAAATTGGCAGGCTCAGATTTTTATGAAGTTAGAAAGAAAGCTTTTGCTATCTATAGTAATATTAAAATGAAGAGTAAGCGTAGGCCATATATTAGGTCAGCTTATTTCAAGAAGGATAAAGTCTTCCTTGCCTTGTTTTGGCAACATCTTTTTGATCAACAAAAATGGAAAGACCGAATGGAAAGGCTTAAGTTCTTTGAGGCTTCTATGGAATTAATCAGAAATAGTAAAATTGATCCAAGATCAAAAGATAACCCTAACAAAGCCAATGAAGTACTTCATCGTTTTGCTGGAATCACAAAAGAAAATGACATTTTCTATGTACAAATCAAAGAGAATAAACGAACTAATCAAAAATATCTTATTTCTATATTCCCAAACAAATAAGAAAAAGACTTTCCGCTAAGCGTAGTATATTAACTACAGGCCGAAAGCCTTTCTCTGGTTGCATTTTAGCAAATGTGAGGATGGTTTGCAATAATCAAAATGTCTTTTGTGGTGTCGTTAGGTGGGCAACAAACTTTAAGTGGTATTAGTTGTAAATGTCTTTGCGACTTCCAAGGTCGAGGATTAGGAAGGTTGTGTGGGTGTCGGTGTAGTCTTGGAGTTCAAGGATTATGCGGTAGTCGCCAATTCTTAGGCGGTGGGTGGCGGGGCTGAAGTGGTGAAGTTTTTTGAGGGTAGAAAAAATGTCGCTATGGTTCTTTAACTCTTTGAGTTTGGTGATGATGCGATCACGGATAGCAGCTGGTAACTTCTGGAAAGTCTTTTTGGCGGATTTTGTGAAGATGAATTGAATCATAGTTTAGATAATAAGATCACTCTCCCCTGATGCTCGTGATTTTGAATATTTGGCCTTAAGCTTGGCTTTGTTTTTAATCATCTCATAGTCCTCCATGTATTCAGCCATATTCCGGTCACAGCCGTCAAAATACGGAAGCATCACGATTTTACCTTTACCGTGGCTGGTGACAATGTAGGTTTCTTGGTCAATGCTACGGGTGATTGTACCGATCTTTTGTTGTACCTCTGTGGTTGTAACGATATTATTCATATAAAGATTGTTGGATTTTATATGTTTTATTATATAGAGTTATATAGTAAAAAACAAATAATTTGTGGCTGTATCTGTGATTTAGTGTGGTCAAAATAGTGACAACACTAAATCCAGATAAACAAAAAGCCCCGGGCGAATGAACGCTCGGGGCTTTTTTGTGTGTGATTGAGAGAGTGTCTCAATCGGATTCAGATGTCAGATCTAAATAGAATTATTTAGAAAGGACAGGTGAAGAAAGGTTTCCGCGGAATAGGATTGCAGATTCAGTATAGTTAACTTTTGGAGTTTCACCGTCAATTGCAAAGTCTGTAGCAGAAGCTGAAAGAAGTCTCAACTGTACAGAATCAGAATCTCCAGTAAATCCAGTAGTGTCTCCATGGATTGTAAAGGTCTCAGTAGTTCCAGGCGCGATATTAACCGTGTCTGTAAATACTAAGGTAGCAGTGTCACCAGCACATAGAGTTTCAACTCCAGCATAGGTGAATTCTGCAACTACATTGTTATCGCTATCTCTAAGCGTAACATCTGCAAGAGCAGCACCGGCACCTGTACATTGTCCAGAGACTACTAGTTCAATCTCGTTTGCTGTAGCAGCTTCTGAGAAGACAACAGCTTCTGAACCCTTAGCTGTAATACTTAGCTTAGCAAGCTCGAAGTCAGCTGATCCAGGAATCAATTTAGTTTCACTAGATGCAGCGAATGCAAATGTTGGGTAAGCTTTGTAAACAGTCAAGGCGTTACTTTGGAAGTTTTGGGCATTGGTCACAGTTTGTTGTGAATCAACACCTACCGCCTTGTAAGAAATTGGATTTACAGTTACATCAGTACCGTTAGTAAGAGAGTTCTTACCGGCAACAGTAACACGAACAGTTACAGTGGCAGTACCATCTTTAGGTACATAGATTGCCGGAGATAGACTAGTGAAACTAGCGTTGGCACCAGTGAATCCACGGGTAACTGTAACATCAGCACCTTCAGCATTTTTGTATGCAAGAGTTACGCTGGTAAGTTGATCTTCATTAGTTCCTTCTATGGTAAGGTCTTGTACTTCGAAGGCCTCATCATCAGCGCGGAATCTTATAACGTGAGCAGTCGTAGTCTCATCGGCAGCAGCTAAGGCAGCTGCTGGAGCATTTGGAGCATCAAGTGCGATAGTACCAGTACCATCAACAACTTGGCTTACAGTTCCGGCAGCGTTAGTTGGAGTACCGTTTACGGTAAGGCTTGAACCATTTCCGTATTCAGCATCAACAGATGTCAATGAAACAGCAAATCTATCAGCATTTGCACTTAATGGAGCTGAAGTAGCAAGATCAACCTTAACTACAAGAGTAGCAGTTTGACCTGCCGCAATTTGCCAGTTAAGAGAGTTGAATTGAACTGTTCCGTTTGTGCTTAAAGACTTACCAGCCACGATAGGCGTAGTAAGGTCTGTTGACTCGTAAAGAGATACTTTAACGATGATATCGCGCGCAGTTTCGTCATAAGTAGGTCCTACTGCTTCGTCAGAGACCAAACCAGTAAACTCAAGAGCATTAACTGTTACATCGTCAGATTCTCCAGCGTCAAAGGTGAAGGCTACAGCATCTGCACCCATCGTACCTTTAACATAACTTTGTGAACTTGGAACCAAGCTAGAAATAGCAACATCAAGAGATGCTTCTACAACTTCCATTTCATTACCTTGGATATCTCCAGAAGGAATAATCTCAGATATTTGGTCGTTGCTGTCGTTATCACGGATTGTCCATCCAGCATTTACCAAAGTAGCTTGAATAGTACCAGTACCAGTAGCTTCGATGTCAACTCTTACTTGACAGTTAGCAGTTTCTCCACCGGTCAAAGTCCAGTCATCGTTGAAGTCAACGACTCCTCCTGCAGGTACAGTGTTTTCTTGGGCAACAACTGAACCGTTACAGACGATTTCAGGATTTGAAAGACTAGCGTCAGTTAAGGCTGCACCGACTTCAGTAACATCAAATAAAACTCGAGCTCTTTCTACATTAACAGTGCTGTCAGGGGTAAGATTGAAGTTCATAAGAACAACATCATTCATATCGTTTGAAACATCACTAGAAGTAGGACCATTGAATACGATTGTAAACTGTCCAGCTTGTACAGTAGTAGTGCTTCGTGAAACTCCACCAGTTTCATCAACATAGTTTCCTCCAGAAACATTAACTCCATATCCGAATGTTTGCCCTACAGCAGTAACATCAGCACGGTAACGAACATAAAGCTCAGCAGTGTCTCCGTCACGACCAGAAACATCACCTCTTACTTTGAAGGCAACTGCATTTCCTTTTTGGATTGCAATAGGCTCATCAAGTACGAAAGTGAAACGGCGTCCGTCTTGCATAGCAGTAGCTACTTTTTCAGAACCTCTCCAAAGAGTTAGGTTTGAAAGGACATCGTCATCATCGTTGTAAAGAGTAATTTTTTCGAAGTGAACATCCTCTTTGTTAGTTACATCAACTCTGAATCCACCTACTTCAACATCAACTTCTCCAGTTGTACGAGTGTAAGTTGTTCCGTTAACATCAACAGTTAAAGCTCCGGCAGCTACGCTTCCGGTGCTGAATTGATCAGATGAAACAGGGAAACTTCCAGTAACAGATCCTCCAGCTTCTACAGAAGTAGCAGCTTCAAGAACGAATCTGTGAATTCCGCTTCCAGGAGTGTCGACACAGTCAAGACCGACACATGCGATATCAACAACTACATCAACTGTAACGGTTTTCCCAGCAGCTACTTGAAGACCAAGGTTGCTGAAGATTACTTCGTTTGAAGAGCTGTTTAGAGATTTACCATTAGTTAGAGAATTGTCTCCAACATAAAGGTAAATGCGTGAGAAGTCAGCAGGATCTCCTGTGTCTCTTCTCTTAAGGGTAAGAGCTTGGACTGTAGCATCTTGTGTTCCGGCTTTGAAGTCGAAAGAGGCAACATGTACTCCGGTAGCTCCTTTAGGGATTCCTACCACTGAACCAGGTCCGCTGGTAGATTTAGAAACTGAAACGCTTCCACCTTGTACAGGTCCAGTAGGTTCTTCTGGTCTTTCAACCGGATCCATAGTGTTAGCGATTACTTTTGCAGCCTCAGCTCTGTTGATGCTGTTTCCAGGTGCAAATTTGTCTGAACCGTTGACACCGTCAATTACTGAATTCCAGTAAGAGGTTACAACATGGTCTCTGTACCATACTCCTGAAGCGACATCAGTGAACGGGTTGTCCATTGAAGACATGTCAGGAAGGTCGCAGGCTACATTTGCCATTTTTACGAACTCGGCACGATTGATAGCAGCACTAGGACGGAAAGTTCCGTCTGAGTAACCTTCTACAACCATGTTGGCAGCAGCAGTTGATACATAAGAGTGGAACCAAGCTCCTGATGAAACATCAGAGAAGCTGATAGAAGTTGTACCACTTAGGTCACAAGCCTCTACCAGAAGCTTAGTAGCTTCCGCTCTATTTAATGAGTCACCAGGACGGTAGCTATTATTTTCAGCACTGACAACGCCTAAGCTAACTAGTTCCTCCACATAAGGAGCGAACCAAGAATTACTTGGGACATCATTGAATGTTGCAGCTGTAGCAGCTTGAGCAACAAACAGTGTTGAAAGAACAGCAACGATACCTGCTGAAGCAAATACTTTTCGCAGTTTTTGCATATTACTTTTGTTTAAGAATATATAAATATAAAAAATTTTCCGATTTTAATCCTAGATTCTCGACAACCTTCGGACCTCAATCGAATGAGGGGATCATAAAGCCTTACAATAAAGAAGGCAGTTTTGTTGCATTAATTGCATGGGTCTTTTGCCTATGGTGTCAAAGAGCTAATTAATCTGAGATAAAGGAGGTAGGAATTTGATTGTTTTCAATCCGGGTAATTGTTTAATCAAGCTTAGTGTCAAAATAAAAGTTTTGAGTAGTCAGACACTAACGGAGGAAAATTTAACAAAGTGACTAGTCGCCGTCAATCATTTTACCTAATGACGGGGATCTTGACTAGACGATTTGCGAATCTCTTTTATAGCTCGGTTTTGCTTTGTGCTAAATGAAAAAAGACTCTATCGCCTCACTTAAGTACTAACTAAAGGAAAGAGTTTGTGTTACATGAATAGGTGAATAGGTCTTGACCTATTTGCTAAAATGTTTCACCTTGAGGTATTTTGCGATCTTGGCGAGGGTGTTTAGTGGCGATTTTAAGCGGATTTTGTAGTTGTGGTCGGGGGCGAGGGCGGGATTTTGGAGCCAGTGGAGGAGGGGGGCGGTGGTTATTTCGGGTAGACAGTGCGCTTTTATGAAGTCGAGGGGTTGAGTAGGCGGGATTGGGGTGGGGGTGGGGGTTGGGGCGAGCTGGTGGGAGTCTATTAGGGTGGTGATGGCGGAGGCGAGCGCATTGGAGTCGCGTTGAGGGATTGTGAGGCCGGCGTGGTGCTCTTGGATCTGGTAGGAGATTTCGCTTCCGAGGGTGGTGATAACGGGGAGGCTGAATGAAAGCATTTCATTCAGCCGGTTGCGGGCTCCCATGGTGGTTTCATCGCATGGTAGGTCGATGTTGAGTCCGGCGTGAACTTTGCTGTAGATGTGGGGGATGTCGGCGGAGTGGACCCAGCCGAGGAAGATGTAGCGGTCTTTGTGGGGGCTTTTGTTTACGAGTTGTTTAAATGTTTCGTAGGTGGAGCTGTCGAGTCCAGTGAGGCCGCCGCCAGTGGAGATGTAATAGAGGTTGGGATGTCGCTTCATGGCGGCGTCAACTCCGTGAAAGAGTGTTTCTTGGTCAACCCAGGTGTTGTATCCTCCGAGCCAGAAGAGGTTGAAGGCTTTACCGCCTTGAGGGATAGCTCCGAGTGTTTCGATATTGGGGCTTTGTGTTTTAGTTTGAGGGTAAGGGCTGTTTGGGATGGAGTGGATGAATTGATAGCCGAAGGTTTTGCTGTTGAGCCGCGCTATGGAGGCGAGTTGGCCGGTGATGGCGTGCTGTTGTGGGGTGGATACTGTGGAGAATTTGTCGGCACGGCGAAGGATGGTGTCTTGCATCTTGTGGAAGTGCGGGATGAAGGCGTCGGATTGCATGCGGTAGGCTTGGGCTTGCACTTCGGCGGGTAGCCAGCCGTTGAGGTCGGCCCAGAATGGGACCTTAAATTTTAGTTTGCTGACGAGGTAGGAGGGGTGGTTGTTGGCGGCGATGATGACATCGGGTTTTTGGGTGTTGATGAGTTTTTGCAGTTTGCTTTTGAGTCGGCGGTCTTTTTTGTGAAAGTTGTAGCGGTTGCAGTCAGGGGTGATTTGCGATATTTCAGGGGGTTGGGCGGTCGGGTCAGGGCTGTCGGTATCATCGTAGGCGTTCGGTTCGGCAATTGTGACGAGGTGGATTTGGTGATTGGCGGATTGGCCTGCGGCTTTGTCATTTTGGAGGGCACTGAAAAGCTGCCAGGTGCGAAGTCCGGCAGCGTATCGTTTTGGGGTGTTTTCATCCGGTAACGGGCCGTTTCCGACCAGGAGGATTCTCATAGATTATAGGTTTTTCAAATAGTCAATTGCGGCTTGTTTTTGTGCGTCATTGAGTTCTTTGATGTCTTCTTCGGTCATTTCGACGATGATGTCGGGAGTGAGTCCAACTTCGTCAACGCTGCGGTCATTTGGTGTAAACCATTTGGCGATGGTCATGCGCATGCTGGAGCCGTCTGAGAAGGAGTCAACTTCTTGGATTGAGCCTTTACCGAAGGTTTGGGTTCCCATGATGATGCCGCGTTTGTGGTCTTGGATTGCTCCGGCGACGATTTCAGAGGCGGAGGCGGAGCCTTGGTTTACGAGGACGACGATTGGCGTTTCAAGTAATTTTGGACTGCGTTTGGTGTAGAGGGTTTCTTGTTTGCCGTTCCTTTGTTTCATGATGAGGGCGGGGGTGTCAGCAGGTAAGAGGTAGGATAGTAGGTCAACTGAGATGTCGAGGTATCCCCCACCGTTGAATCGGAGGTCGATAATGATTCCTTCGGGGTCTCCTAGGAGGAGGGTGGAGATGGCGTTGTTGAATTGTTCGTTGGTTTTTTCGTTGAAGTTGTTGACGCTGATATAGGTGATGCCGTCTTCGAGTTGTTCGACGGTGACACTTTCGATTTTGATGCTGTCGCGGATGATAGTTACTTCGAAGGGTTCTTCGATTCCTTCACGAATTATAGTGAGGGTTACGGAAGTTCCTTTTTCGCCTCTGATTGAGAGGATGGCTTCGATCATGGACATTTCAATTGAGAATTCTTCACCTATTTTGTAGATGATGTCCCCTGGCATGAGTCCGGCGCGTTCAGCGGGGCTGTCACGAAGCGGAGATACAATGGTGAGTGCTTTGTCGATCACGGTGAGTTCCGCGCCAATTCCTTCAAGCTCGCCTTCGAGGCTGGAGTTGAATTGTTTGCTTTCACTGGGATCCATGAATACGGTGTAGGGGTCGTCGATGGATTCCACTAGTCCTTTGATTGCTCCATAGACTTTTTGTTCTGCGTTGACGGCGTTTTCTTGATAATAGGAGGTGTCAATTAATTCCCATACTTCCCAAAAGAGTCCGAAATCGCTTTCGGAGAGGGTATTTTGGCCGTTTTCCAGCGTTTGGTATGGTGAGTTGGCGGCGTTGGTGTTTGTAAAACTGGATACTTGGAATCCAAGGAAGAAACTAAGTGCGAGCAGTAATAAAGTGCGAGTAATTGGAGTGGTGGTCTGAGTCTTTTTGAAAGTCATAATTTTATTTTATTTCTGTTAAGTGTGTTATATTTACAGCTTTTTGTGTGGAGGGGTCAATAGCGATTAGGGCAGCGGTGAAAATTGTGCGGCCTTGGTCGGCGGGTTCGTGGGTGGTGCTGATTTGGGTGAGCATTTTTTGAATAATCGGCTGAGCTTTGAGGCCGATTATTGAGTCAATGATGCCGTTCATTCCGGCGTCGGTCATGAAGGCGGTGCCGTTTGTTAGGAGGCGGGCGTCGGCGGTGGGGACATGGGTGTGGGTGCCGATGAGAGCGGTGATGCGGCCGTCGAGGTAGGTGGCGAGTGCTATTTTTTCAGAGGTGGTTTCGGTGTGAAAGTCGACAAAGATGGCGTTTAGTTGGTGGTCTTTGTGCTGTTCGAGGATTTGGTCGGCTTTGCGAAATGGGCAGTCGAGGTGCACTTTCATGCCTTCGCGTCCCATTAAGTTGATAATGAGTGTTTTGTAGTTGTTGTGTTCAAATATTTGATAACCTCTCCCTGGTGTTTCTGCGGATTCGGGGTAATTTGCAGGGCGAATTACGGGAAAGTCGGGGTCGTTGAGGCGGTTGACGCCGGATTGTTTGCGGAAGGCGTGGTTGCCGAGAGTGAAGAAGTGGACGCCAGCTTGTTGCATTTGGGTTATGTTTGCAGGGGTGAAGCCGCTTCCGTGGCAGATGTTTTCGGCGTTGGCGATAATGAGGTCGGGGGCGTGTTCTTTGATGACTTCGGGGAGTTTGTTTTCAATGAGTTGGCGGCCCGGGCGGCCGAATATGTCACCGATAAAGAGGATTTTCATGGTTGTTTTTATTTAGGTTAATTTTTTTATCGGGGCGATGGAGATGGCGAGTTTTTTGACGCCAATGGAGGCGTCGATGAAGGCGATGGTAATGATTCCTCCGGTGATGTCGATGACTATTCCCTGTCCAAAGCCGGTGTGGGTTATTTTGTCACCAATTTCATATTCGTAGATGGCGGGTTCTTCCATTTCGACGGGGATGGGGCGGTGTCCGATTTGGTCGGTTGAGATGCGGACGCGGGCGGTGGCATGGCTGCCGAAGTTGGTTTCGACGAGGTCTTCGGGGATGTCGGCGAGGAATTGTGAGGGTGCGTTGCTTTGGGATTGGCCGTAGAGTAGTCGTTGGCGGGCGTGGAGTAGGTAGAGGTTGTCTTTGGCGCGGGTGATGGCAACATACATGAGACGGCGTTCTTCTTCGAGTTCTTCTTGGCTGAGGAGGCTGCGGGTGTGTGGGAAGATGCCTTCTTCGAGTCCGACGAGATAGACATTGTGAAATTCGAGTCCTTTGGCGGAGTGGACGGTCATGATGGTGACGGCGTTTTCTTGTTCGTCGAGGTTGTCGAGGTCGGATATGAGGGATACTTCTTCGAGGAAGATGGAGAGGGAGGTGCCCGGTTCGAGTTTGTCATATTTTCCGGCGACTGAGATCATTTCATTGGTGTTTTCAAGGCGGGCTTCACCTTCGACGGAGCCGTCGTCGATCATTTTTTTATAACCGGTGATGTCGAGGGCGTATTTGATCATGGCGGAGGCGGGGTTGGAGGCGTTGAGGTATTGGAGGTCTTTGATTATTTTGATGAATTGTTCGATAGCGTCGGCTTTGGGTTTGCTGAGTTCGGGGATTTCATGTGAGAGGAGCAGGGCGTTGAAGAGGGAGAGGTTGTGACGATTGGCAAATTCTTGGCAGGCGATGAGGGTCTTGGGACCGATTTTGCGGGCGGGGGTGTTGATTACACGCAGAAGGCTGACGCTGTCGCTGGGGTTTTGAATGATGCGTAGGTAGGAGATGAGGTCTTTGATTTCTTTGCGAGAGTAGAATTTGATTCCGCCGACAATTTTGTAAGGGATGCCGTGGCGAAGGAAGGCTTCTTCAATAACACGGGTTTGGGCGTTGGTGCGGCAGAGGACGACATTTTCGGTGTAGTCGGGGTATTCGGTGCCGGTGTAGTGCTGGCGAATTTCATTGGCAATCATTTCGGCTTCGTGTCGTTCGTTGTCAGCAATCCAGTGGCGTAGTTTGGTGCCATCATCTTTGTCGCTCCAGAGGTTTTTGTCGCGGCGGTTTTGATTGCGGGAGATGACATTGTTGGCAGCGTTCAAGATGTTGTTTGTGGAGCGGTAGTTTTGCTCGAGGAGGATTACTTTGGCTTCGGGGTAATCTTTTTCAAAGTTGAGGATGTTTTGAATGTTGGCTCCGCGCCAGCGATATATGCTCTGGTCACTGTCTCCGATTACGCAGATGTTGCGGTATTTTTCGGCGAGGAGTTTGATTAGTTCATATTGGGCGGTGTTGGTGTCTTGGTATTCGTCGACGCTGATGTAGCGGAATTTTTCTTGGTAGAAGGCGAGGATGGCGGGGTGTTCACGGAAGAGTTCGACGGTTTTCATGATGATGTCGTCGAAGTCGAGGGCGTTGCTGCGGTGAAGGGCGGATTGATATCGAGGGTAGAGTTCGGCGACGCGTTCGGTGAAGTAGTTGTCGGCATATTGACGGTATTGGTCGGGGCCGATGAGTTGGTTTTTGGCGTTGGAGATGTGGGCGAGGATGGATTTTGGGGTGATTTTTTTGGAGTCGATCATGAGTTCGTTCATGAGTCTTTTCATGAGTATTTCTTGGTCGGCGGTGTCATAGATGGCAAAGGAGTTTTCAAAGTCGAGGTGGTGAATGTTGCGGCGGAGTATGCGAACGCAGATGGCATGGAAGGTGCCGACTGTGGGGAGGTCGGTGCTGTTTGCGGTGAAGTTTTCAATGACTGAGGTGCTGAGGAGGTCGCCAAATCCTTGGAGGACGGCGGCTTGGTCTTGGTTTTCCAAAAGTTTTTGAATACGGGTATTCATTTCGTTGGCGGCTTTGTTTGTGAAAGTTACGGCAAGGATGTTCCAAGGGTTGATGCCGGCTTCCTTGATCATGTAGGCGATGCGGTGGGTGAGGGCTTTGGTTTTGCCACTACCGGCACCGGCAAATACGAGAAGTGCTCCGTCAACATGTTGGACGGCTTCGATTTGTTTGGGGTTGAGTTCTTCGAAAATATTCATGAATCTATAATTTGATGTGAGTGCAAATTATAGATTCAAAGTGGAAAGTTCAAAAGAAGAAATTGATTTGGGTGGTGTTTACCATTTGATAACAACTTTTGTTCCGACATCGGTGAAGTCGAATAGAAAGTCGGCATCGTGAGGTAGCAAGCGGATACATCCATGGCTGACGCGTTGTTGGATGTGATCCCAAGCTTCGTTCCAGAATACTCCACCATCGTTTCTTAATGATGGGAGGGCGTGGAAGCCATATCCGCCATCACGGAACCACATGAATTTTGGCATGATGTAGTGAGGGGCTTTTTGTCCGACACGGACTTCTTGTTTGAATTTGATGCTGAATTCTCCGAGTGGTGTGGGAGTTCTGACGGCCCCGGTGCTGACGGGGAATTTTCTAACGGTGTATTCACCAAGCATAAGGTCAACTGTTTGATCGGAGATGCTAACAACGAGTTTTTTGCTGGCGTTGAGGTCGATGTCCATGATCGATCCACTTTCGTTGGCATAGAGCATGCGTTTGCGAAGGGTTTCCCAGTCTTCTTCGCTATCGCCGACAATAAGGTTGAGTTGGACTTGACTGTCTTCGATCCATTGGAGTCCATCAATAACCGGACTGAAGTTGTGAAGCATGATGTCAGATTCGGATGGGGCTTTGCTCCAGAAGGTGAAGGAGGCTATTTCTCCCGGGTTGACGCGGAGTTGATCCATGGCAACGCGGGTGGGAGAGATCCAGTTTGTTTGAAGGTCGACCGTGGATGGGGTGTAAAGAGTGCTTTCGTGGTCTCGGGGTGTGTCGGTTCCTAAGTTCATGTGTGGCTCGGAACATGGTGAGCTGTCGGAAAACCATGGTGTGTTTCCGGTGTTTTTTAGGAATACTTTGGTGCGGAATATTTCGCCTGGTTCGACTTTTAATTTTTGGCGATGTGAGATGAATTGAGAGCTGTAATCGATTTTAATAGGTGTTTCATAAAAACATGGAGATTGATCGAGTAGAAGGTTTTGAGTGGGAGCTGGGTCGTCGGATAGTGTCGGGAGGGATTCGGCGTGAGCCATGGTAAATCCTGAAAATAGGGCGATGAGCATGCCCGTGACTGAAAAGAGATTTTTAGCTATGAACTTTGTGGTTTTTGTCATGGTTATTTTTAGGGTTTGTTTTTATGTGCTTTTGTTATTCTACAATATTTTGGTGTTTTTTGCAAGGTGGGGTTTTTTATGGTTTGATAATTAAAAAACACATGGTCTCACTTTTTAAGTGAGCGAGGAGTGTATTTAGAGTAAATAAGTCTGAATTGGTTTTATTGTTCTATTTGAGAAGCTTTTGAACTTCTTTGCGGAAGGTTTCGAGGTCGCGGAATTGACGATAGACTGATGCGAAGCGGATGTAGGCGACTTCGTCTAGGTCTTTGAGCGATTCCATGATGCCTTCTCCGATGGCTTCACTGTTGACTTCTTTTCCGATATTGGACCATTTTTCTTCGAGTTGGTTGATGAGTGTGGTGATTTGTTCTTCGGTGATTTTTCGTTTTTCACAGGCTCTCCAGATGCCGTTTTCTACTTTTTCACGGTCGTATCTTTCACGACTGCCGTCTTTTTTGACGATGACAAATTTATTGATTTCGGGTCTTTCAAATGTAGTAAAACGGTTTTGGCAGTGTTCGCATTCGCGGCGACGGCGGACAGCACGATGTCCATCTGTTTCACGAGAGTCGAGTACGCGAGTGGAGTTTTGGTTACATTTGGGACAAAACATAGGGTGGGTGGGGGTTTATTTTTTTCCGATTATGTGTCGGTGGTACTCGCTGATAAGAAAACCGTCGGTCATGCCAGCAATATAATCCTTTACTGCTATTATAATGTCTTGATCTTCCCTGTCGAGGTACTTTTTTTTCATGCTGTGTGGGTGCTTGAGGTAATAGCCAAATAGTTTTTTGATCATGTCGGCTCCTTCTTTAACTTTTTGGTAGATTGTGGGTTGGCGATAGAAGAGGTCGTTGAAGAGGGATTTGCGGATTTCGATGATCATTTCTTTCATTTGTGGTGAAAATTTGACTAGTTTTCCTTGAAATTCGATGGCGGCTCCGAGGGTATTGATTTTGTTTTCTTGGATGTTTTTTTCGGTTTGAAGGGTGAGGTCTTCGATCATGAGAGAGGTCATGCGGCTGATGGTACGACTGATTGTGATGCGGGGTAAGAGGTTGGTGCCGTATTTTTTGTGGACGAGTTCTTCGGCGATGCGCCAAAGGTAAAAGGTGCGGAGTTGGGTGAGGTCGATGATGCCGGAGCGTAGTCCGTCGTCAATGTCGTGGTTGATGTAAGCGATTTCGTCACTGTGGTTGACGACTTGGGCTTCGAGATGGGCGGCGAGTTCGTAGGGGTTGCCGTCATTGTCGAGGGCGGTTTGGTGTTTGATTAATCCGTCGAGGGTTTCGTGAGTGAGGTTGAGACCGTCAAAATGCGGGTAGGGGCTTTCGAGAAATTCAACGGTGCGGCGGCTTTGTTTGTTGTGTTCGAAGCTGTATCCGAGTTCGTTCATTACTTCATCAAGTGCTTTTTCGCCGCCATGTCCGAAGGGTGGGTGTCCAAGGTCGTGAGCAAGGGCGATGACTTCGCAGAGGTCTTCGTTGAGGCCAAGGCGGCGGGCGATGTCGCGACTGATTTGGGCAACTTCAAGGCTGTGAGTGAGTCTGGTGCGGTAGTGATCTCCTGTGCCGGCGACGAATATTTGAGTCTTTTCATCAAGACGACGGAAGGCTTTGGAGTGAATGATGCGGTCTTTATCGAGTTGGAAAGGTAGGCGGTAGGGGTCGGGTTGTTCAGGGTGTTTGCGAGCTCCCCCATCGATACTGCGCACGGCGTAAGGGGCGAGGTTTTGATTTTCTTGTTCGAGTAGGGTTTGTAGGGTGTTGATCATGGATATTGCTGAATTATTGCTTTTTTGCTATAATGTGATGATAACTTAAATTATTTATATGAATAGTCAAGATGCCCGGGGTGCTTTACAGGAGAATTCAAAGCTGGTGAAGGTGGCAACCGATAGTTTGTTTGATGGGATTTTCAGTGAGACGAGGTATGAACTTGGTGATGATAACTTTATCAATGTTTGCAATAAGCTTGAGAGGGGTGAATTGGCTTATGATGGGGCAATGGGAGAGGGGTTGGATCTCTTTTTTGTAGCGGCGCAGTCGGACCTGGTACTGAAAGAAAACGATCCTGATAAGTTGGAGGTTGGCAAAAATTTCCTCTACAAATTAGCTAAGAGGTTGCAGTCAAAATAATCTGTTGTCGCTTTTTGGTTTACACTATTTTTCCGATGATCTGAGATTGGATTTGGTGCTTGGTGCAGATTTCGGAGATTTTGTCGAAGTCGTTGGCGATTAATATCATTCCGATACCCATGTTCCAGGTGTTGTAGGCATCTTGGAGCGGTACTTTCCCAATTTCGATGAGTTTTTCCATGATGGGGTGCGGTTTTGGGAGGGTGTGAAGATCGGCTTTGAGGCCGGTTTTTTTGAGGGTGCGAGCAAGGTTTCCGTGGATTCCCCCACCGGTGATGTGGGCGATTCCTTTGATTTCGACGATGGGTTCCTTTTTGAAACGACCGTGCATTTCGAGAATGGCTGAGGAGTAGATGATTGAAGGTGTGAGAACGGCTTGTCCCCAATTCTGATTTTGGTCGTAGGGGGCGTGGTACCAGTCAGGGCCGAAGGCGTTCGTGAGGATGTGGCGGACGAGTGTAAAGCCGTTGGCACGAAATCCGGCGGATTTTAGTCCGATGATGAGGTCTCCAGATTGGATATTTTTGCCGGTGATTAGTTTGTGTTTTTCGACAATACCGACGGCGGTGGCGTTCCAGATGTAGCCGTTTACCATGTTGTTCATTTCGGCGATTTCACCTCCTGGGATGATAACTTTGTGTTTAATGCAGGCTTCTTTGAGTCCGTTTAAAAGAGGGGTGACTTTTTGAGGATCGACTTTGTCGACATCGAGGGTGTTGCTGATGGAAATGGTTTCGGCTCCGATACAGACGGCATCGTCGGCAACCATTGCCAGTAGATCATAACCTAGTGTGTCATAGCTTTGGAGGTGCTCGGCGATAAGTATTTTGGTGCCAACTCCATCGTCGTTTTGAACAAGATAGTAGTCGCCCATGTCGATAAGTCCAGCAAAGCCTCCGTCGTCAATGACGGCACTTCCAATCAGGCCTTCGCGGCTGGGAAAAGTTGCTTTGGCGGCGTTGTAGGCTATTTGTGAGCAGGTGTCTCCGAGCTCGATGTTGACGCCGGATTCGCGGTAAGTAGTCATGTGTTTTCTGATATTTTGCCCGCCGATAGGGTGATGATTCGGGGTTTTACGCGCTTGATAATGGCAGGATTGTGGGTTGATAAAAAGATTGTTGTTCCTTTTTCTTTGTTGATTTTGAGAAAGAGGTCACAGAGGGTTTCGATATTGTCGGAGTCGAGATTTCCGGTGGGTTCGTCGGCGATTAAAAGTTCGGGGGCGTGGATGATGGCGCGTCCGATGGCAACTCGCTGTCTTTCACCGCCGGAGAGTTCGTGTGGGTAGTTGTTGCGGAGGTCTTCGAGGTTGATGAGTTTTAAGATTTCGATTGTTTCTTTTTGAATTTTGTTTTTTTCGTAGCCTGATACTTCTAGGGCAAAGGCGATGTTTTCGTAGACGGTTTTGCGGGGTAGGAGTTTGTAGTCTTGGAAGATGATTCCGATTTTGCGGCGAAGTTTTTGAATGTTGCCGCCTTGAAGTCCGCCGACATTATAGTGGTTGACGATTACTTTTCCGGATTCCCATTCGTCGGCTCCGATTATTATGTTGATTAGTGTGGTTTTTCCGACACCGGATGGGCCTAGTAATGCGACAAATTCTCCTTTTTTTACGCTGAATGAGATGTTGTCGAGGATGGTTTTGTCGCCTTGTTTTTTTGTGAGGTTTTCAATAGTTATCATGATTCGAATATAACAGTTTTTTTATTATTAGCGATGAAATTTTTCGTAAATTTCGCGAAGTTTTTTGTCGGTGATGTGAGTGTAGACTTGTGTGGTGGTGATGGAGCTGTGGCCGAGCATTTCTTGAACGGAGCGGATGTCGGCGCCGTTTATTAGGAGCTCGGTGGCGTAGCTGTGGCGGAGGGTGTGGGGAGTGACTTTTTTGATAATGCCGGCTTTTAAGGCGTATTTGCGGACGATTGTTTCGATGCTGACGCGGCTGAGGCGGCGCTGTTCTTCGTTTAATATGTCGTTGGGGTCTTTGAGTCCTTTGCCGGTGTTGATGAAGACGGGTTTGAAGTTGTCGTCGCGGAGGGAGAGGTATTTGGCGATGATGTCGGAGGCTTCTTGTGAGAGAAAAATTATTCGGGGTTTATTTCCTTTTCCGCGAACCATGAATTCTCGGCGTTTTAGGTCGACCTGCTCGCGATTGAGGCTGATGAGTTCGCTGACACGAAGTCCGGTGGAGTAGAGTGTTTTGAGGATGGCGAGGTCGCGAAATGACCATTTGTCCGCGGGATTGACGCTTTCAAAGAGTCGGTCTAATTCTTCGCGCGTGAGGAATTCAACGGTGCGGGCCGGGATTTTGCTGAGTTCGATTTTGTCGGGTGAGAGGGTGGGGATGTCGTTTTTGACTAGGTATTTGAGGAAGGCGCGGAGGGCGATGATGTGGTAGTTTTGGGTGCTGATGGAGAGGTGTTTTTGGTGTTTGTTTTGGTGGCGTTTGAGGTGAATTCGAAAGTCGTTGATGTCGCTGAGGGTGATTTTGGAGACATGTTTTGAGGGGCCGTAGAATTGGGAAAAACGGTTTAGGTAGTGGCGATAGTTCTCAATTGTTTTGAGAGAACGGTTGCGCATTACTTCGAGGTATTGGAGGAATTGTGTGATGTGTTCTTGCATGTTGTAAGGTTAGCATGGGGCGCGGATTTTAGGAAAATTTTAATATTATTTTATGTGGAGGGTTTAGGTTGATTTTATAACTTATTTTTAAAAGGTGGAATGGGTGCAAAACATAACATTATTGTGGCGGCGGATGGGAAATATCCGTTTATGTTGAAGAAGATCAGTAAGCCGCCGAAGAAGCTGTTTTACAGGGGTGAGCTGGGGGTCGTGAATGGTTTGTGTGTGGCGGTGGTTGGGACGCGATATTGTAGTGATTACGGTCTATCGATGACGAGGAAAATTGTTGCTGATTTGGTGGAGTTTGGGGCGGTGATAGTCTCGGGGTTGGCGTTGGGGGTGGATTCGATGGCGCATAGTACGGCCTTGGAGATGGGCGGGAAGACAGTGGCGGTTTTGGGGAGTGGCCTGGATAATGTCTATCCAAATTATAACAGAGGATTGGCCGATAAGATTGTGGCGAGTGGTAGAGGGTTGGTGGTTTCGGAGCTGGAGCCGGATGCTAAGGGTTTGGCGTTTCATTTTCCGATGAGAAATAGGATAATCAGCGGTTTGTCTCAGGCGGTGGTGGTGGTGGAGGCACCGAAGAAGTCGGGGGCGTTGATTACGGCTAAATATGCTTTGGGGCAGAATAGAGATGTCTTTGTGGTTCCGGGGGATGTGGATCGTTCAAGTGGAAGAGGGATATTGGAGTTGATGCAGAGCGGCGGTGGTTTTCCAGTCAGTTGTGGGGCAGATATTTTTGATTATATGAAGTTGCAGCCGAGTCTTTTTGCTGCGAGTAAGAATGTTGACGAGGGCGGTGTGGTGAATTCGTCGCCTGAGGGGCTGGAGGGCTATGAGAAAAAAATCTATGGAGTGTTGAATACCAGAGATTGGAAGAGTGCGGATTTTATTACTAGAAAGTTATTGATACCGGTTGTGGAGGTATTGAGTAATTTGACGATGTTGGAATTGAAGGGTTTGGTGGAGGGTAATTCGGGGCGTTTTCGACGCTCTAAATTGTGATATTGGTGACGCGGTGGACTTCTTCCAGTGTGGTCATTCCGATGGCGACTTTGCGATAACCGTCTTCTCGCATGGTGGTCATTCCTTCTTGTCGGGCAACGGTAATGATGTCGATGCTGCCGGCTCCTTCCATGATTAGGCGGCGGATTTTTTCGCTAATAACAAGGACTTCAGCGACGACAAGTCGGCCACTGTATCCGGTGTGGCTACATTTTTCACAGCCATGTGCTTGAGGTATTTCGGCGGGTGTTTCAAAGGCGAGTGTCGGGTTGATAGCTTTGAGAGATTGGTTCATTTTGTCGTATTCTTCTTTGACTTCACTTGGTGTTGAGATCTTGGTGGAGCAAAATTGGCAGACTTTACGAACCAGTCTTTGGCCAATGACGGTGTGCATTGCGGGAGCAAGCATGAATGATTTGATGCCCATGTTGATGAGGCGGGGAAGTGTCTCGACGGCGCTGTTGGTGTGGAGGGTGCTGAGGAGGACATGTCCGGTTAATGCAGCTTGTAGGGCGGTGTCGGCGGTGGGTAGGTCACGGATTTCTCCGAGCATGATGATGTCGGGGTCTTGTCGGAGAATAGATCTTAATCCTGATAAGAAGGTGTAGCCGTCGTTTTCATCTATCTGACTTTGGGTGACTTGGTCAATGTAGTATTCGACGGGGTCTTCAAGTGTGATTACCTTGTTTTCAGTGCTTTTCATTATGTTGAGCAGGGAGTAGAGGGTGGTACTTTTACCACTACCGGTGGGACCGGTGACAAGTACCATGCCGCGGGATATTTTGGTGACGGCTTGGAGTTTTGAGAGCTGGAGTCCGATGAATCCTAATTCTTCGAAGGTCAGTGCTTTGCGGTCGGAGGATAGGTATCTGCAGACAAAGGATTCTCCATAGGGGGTCGGGATTGCCGATACTCTGACTGCGATTTTTATTTTGTTGAAGACGAAGGTGTAGCGTCCGTCCTGAGGGACATTGTTGATGTTGAGTTTCATCTTGCTGCTGTACTTGATTTGAGATGAGATTAGTCCGTAGATTTTGTGAGATATGCGGAAAACTTCGTGAAGTACGCCATCAATACGAAATCGGACTATGGTGTCTTTTTCTTGTGGTTCGTAGTGGATGTCGGAGGCACCAGTTTTCATGGCGGCGATGTCGATGAGGTTGAGGCCTTCTTCTTGAGTGGTGGTGGCTAGTTTTTCGGGGATGGATTTTAGGTCTTTGATTTCATTTTCATAGGTTTTGATGCTTTCGGTTTCGACTTGTTCGATAATCTTTGGAGCATAGTATTTTTTTTGGCGATCATAGGTGCTGAGGGCTTCGTCGATGGAGGCTGTGGAGGCAAGGTGTACGATTACTTCGAAGCCTCGCTTGTGGAGGCCGTCGATGGCGTGGATTGTATTTTGATGTTGTGGGTCTTCGACGGCCACAAGTACTTTTTGGCTTTGTTTGAGGAATGGAATTATTCTTCCGCTACGAGCTGTTTCGAGTTCTATGATTTTGAAAAAGTCGGGATTGAGAGGGGTCTTGGAGAGGTTGATGTAGGGAATGTCAAAAGACTGGGCGCGTTTGAGCGTAGCACTTTCTTGAAACTCTCGATTGATGTTTTTTTGGTATGTTTTAGAGTCTTGTTTGAAAGGAATTGGATTTGTGTTTTCTTCTTGGTTCATTTTGCGATAATTTATCTATGTATTATAGCAGAAAATGCTTTAAATTAAAACAAGATTGCTATGCGGATAGATGAGTTCTTGGTACATAAAGGCGAATGTCGAAGTCGAGCACAAGGTAAGGATTTTGTGCGTTTGGGGTGGGTGAAGGTAAATGGTGAGGTAGTGCACAAGCCAAACAAGAATGTGAAAGATGGTGATGTGGTCGAGATAGTGAAGGAGGAGCGATATGTTTCCAGAGGGGCTTTAAAGCTGAAAGATGCGATTGAGTACTGGAATCTTGAGATTGATGGTAAGGTGGTAGCGGATATTGGGGCTTCGACTGGTGGTTTTACCGATCTTTTATTGAAAAATGGGGCGGTGAAGGTGTTTGCTATAGATGTTGGTCGAGGGCAATTGGATTTGAGCTTGAAAAATGACCCGCGAGTTGTGGAATATGAGGGTGTGGATGTGAGAAGTATCAGTGATTTGGGAGAAGCTGTTGATTTGGCGGTGATTGATGTTTCATTTATTTCGCTGAGAATGATTTTTGAAAAAGTAAAATATTTTTTAAGTTCTGGTGGGACAATATTGGCCTTGTTTAAGCCTCAATTTGAGGTGGGGAAAGATTTTGTAGGAAAGGATGGAGTGGTGAAGGATGAGGAAAAAATTTTGGAGGTGAAAAAAACCTTTGTTGCTTGGGCAAAAAGGCTTGGCTTAGAGTTCAAGGGGGAAAAATATTGTGAAATTAAGGGAAAAAAAGGTAATCAGGAGGTATGGCTCAAATTTGATTTGAGGTGATTACTTTCTTTGTGGAAGGCGTGGTCGGATAATGGTTGTTGAGGGTGATTCAATCGGGTATTTTCCGCCGATTTTTTGTTCTTTTCTGTCGTGTTGGATTTTAATGTGATCGGGCGAGGCTATTTGGAAGGTAAAGTGTGTGCCAGTAGGAATTTCTTCGGCTATTTCTACAATCAGGATTAGTGGTTCGTTGGTGTTGTGATTGATGGCGGTGAAGACTATTGATTCTTTATTGATTTTTCCTCTACCGACAGTCGTCGTGGGTTCATCTTTTCTGACAAGTTTCACGGATCTTATATCCTTTGTTGCTATTCCCTGTGGCGTGAAAATGACTTGTTGAAGCATTATATCGTCAAGCAGGCTGCTCATGGAAATTGAAAAAGCATGGAGATCTTTAGTCCCGGCAACCACATGATTGGGCTCTCCTTCGAGTTTAGGTTTGATATAAAGTGAGGGTAAATCAGTTTTCGTAATTTGTTTGAAAAGGCTGGGTTCCGGTTCTTTTTCGATTGTTTCCAAAAATATATATCCGTTAATAGATTTTGGAGTTCTTTCTTCGAGTATGTCGATATGCAAGGTGTTTACCATGTAATCTCGGACATTGGTGTTGTCGAGTAGCGATGTTGCGGTGAAGGTGATGGCAACAAAAGCAAAGTAATATTTTAGAAGTTTCTGGATCTTCATTGTGTCTTGTAGAGATTAATTATGTTGGTAACAAATGCTCTTGTAGCGGGGTGATTGGTGTTGAATCTTTGGTCGATAAATGAGGTGTTGTCGTCGGCCCTGAGGGTTTCGACATAGAAGTAATATTTGTTGCTTTCTGTGACATCGAGGTAAGTGTTAGTGAAGTTTCCAACCAGAAGATTAATGTCAAAATAGTCGAGAATTATTTTCAAGGCTTCTCCCCTACTGATCAGGGCTTCGGGGCTGAACTTATATTCATTCTCGGAAGGAGACACTAAAAGTCCGAGGTTATGAAGTGTTTCGGCATAGGGCGTGTACCATTGATCGTTGGGGATGTCGTTGAAAAGGGTTTGACCGCGATAGAGCGGTATTCCGGCTTCTTCAATAAACAGTTTGGCAAATTGTGCTCTGTTTAATGGAGCTTCTTCAGTGAGTGGGAGTCTAATTATATCACTTACTAGATAATTATGATTCTCGGAATTTATGGCGCGGATTTGAATGTAATTTTCGCTCTTTTCAAGGTTTGTACGGGTAATAATGAGGTGGTTTTCTTCGGTGAAGGTGGCCGGCTCGGAAGGTATTCTCAAGGGCGAATTGTCTTGGTCGGCTTGAATAAGGTTGTATTGAAAAATAGTGTTATCGAGGTTTACTTCTTTGTAAATTACGGTTTCTTTACCGGTCAGAACTTTGTCTTTTGGGATTGAAACAATTTGCATGACATAGTTGCTAAGATCGATTTGACGATCAAAAGTTGCAATTAGTTGTTTGTCTTTGTTGTAGGTAAGTGAAACATTTTTCAATAGTGCCGGATATGCTGTGATGTAGAGGTCGTAAGAATTATTGTTGAGGTTTAAATCTTCTTGATCGGTGATTTCAATTTTTATAGGTATGGATTGGCCATTTAGTCTTTTATCGAATTTTACTTCGAAGCTATTGAGGAGATGTTCTTGGTTTTCCCTTAAAGAAAAGGTGTTATCGGGGTTATTGGTAACGGGAATCTTTTCGTTTCCAACAAGAAGATGAACATTTCTGTTAATGATATTTCCTCCGCGATTACGAATGCGAACCTTTACTTTGTAGGTTTCGTAATGTCCGGTGCTCTGTTGTACCTTCTGATAATCGACTTCTTCAAAGGATAGATCTGCTGGGGTTACCTTGTATGGAGAGGTCAGTTGAATGACCGAGTTTACGACTGATACTTGGCTTTCTTTTGCCGGAAACTCAATGAAGCTGATGGCCAATGTTAAAGTGACGACTGCGATGGCAGCTGATATTTTGAGGAGTAATTTTTGCTTTTTATCAGACATTTTTTGTTTTTTTATATCCGAGTATTTTACCATTAAATAAACATTTTCTCAACATATTGAGTTGAGTAGTTTTATGATGGGGTGGACTTAAGTGGATTATTGTTTTGTTGTATAGTTTTACTGTTTTGATTTTTATCCCTTAGTGGAGTATTTTGGGGCGGTATGGGATTTTAATTTAATATTATATGGTTAAATTTATTGTGAACGGTGGGAGGAAGTTGAAGGGTGAGGTGTCGGTTAATGGTTCGAAGAATGCGGTGTTGCCTATTATGTGTGCGGCGCTGTTGACTGATGAAAAGACGATTCTGACGAATGTGCCGAATATTGCGGATGTGCATTCCTTGGCAAGTATTATTGAAGAGTTGGGTGTGCGCGTGATGTTTGAAAATAATAGGTTGGAGATTGATCCAAGTGCGATGGGTAAAGGGCATCATGATCTTTTTGATGATAAGATTAAGAGAATGAGGGCTTCTATTTTGTTGATGGGACCACTTTTAGCTAGGTGCGGAGAGGTTAAGATGGATTTTCCAGGTGGTTGTGTTTTGGGTAAGAGGTCGGTTGAGTCGCATACGGAGGCGCTGAAAGGGCTGGGAGGAGTGGTCGTGGAGGAAACGAAACATATTCACATGAAGACCGATGGAGGGCTTAAGGGGGGTACTTTTGTGATGTCGGAGATGAGCGTTACAGCGAGTGAGAATGCGATTATGGGGGCGGTGCTGGCTGAGGGTGAGAGTGAGATAAGGATGGTGGCAGCTGAGCCTCATGTACAGGATTTGTGTCTGTTTTTACAAAGTATGGGGGCGGAAATTAGCGGTGTGGGTACTAATTTTTTGAAAATTAAGGGTGTTAAAGCGCTTAAGGGTGTAACGCACAGGGTGATTGGGGATTATTTGGAGGCGGGTACCTTGGCGATTGCGGCGGTGGCGACGAAGGGAGATGTTAAAATAACCGGCATTGATCCCGGTCAGTTGGATAGTTTATGGCAAAAACTAAAGGAGATGGGGGTGGAATTGGAGCTGGGTGATGATTGGATAAGGGTGAAACCGGTTGATGAATTAAAACCGTTATCTGTTGTGAAAACGGCGGTTTATCCTGGTTTTGCTACTGATCTACAGGCTCCTTTTACTGTTTTGCTGACACAGGCTGAGGGTGTGAGTAAGGTGTTTGAGACTTTATTTGAGGGGCGGTTGAATTATATTTTTGAGTTAGAAAAGATGGGGGCGAGAGTGGAGCTTTTGAATTCACATCAGGCTTTGATTTTGGGGCCGAGAGAGTTGAAGGCGGTACCGATTTCAAGCTGGGATATACGGGCGGGGGCGGCGATGGTAATTGCGGCGCTGATTGCCAAGGGTGCGACGGAGATATCAAATGTTGTCTATATCGATCGCGGTTATGAAAACATTGAGAAGAAACTGAATTCGCTTGGTGCCGATATTAAACGGGTTGATAGCTAGTCGAAGATAATTTTGATTCTGCCATCGGTTGCGGTGTTGTAGATGTGTTTGGTGTGTGTTTTGTAGAGATTTTGGATGGTGATGGAGTGTGGATGACCATATCTGTTGTCTTTACCGGCTTGGATGATGGCAATTTCCGGAGATATTTCTTTTACAAATGGGAGGGATGAGGAGGTCTTGCTTCCATGGTGTCCGGCTTTATAGATGCTGGCTGTTAGGTCAATGTGGCTATTTAACAGTTGCTTTTCGCCGTTTTCTTCGAGGTCTCCGGTGAGAAGTATTTTGTGTTGTCGGTAGATTATTTTTGTGACGATTGAGCTGTCATTGGCTGCAATCTCGGGATTTCCGGAAATGTTGGAAAAGGGATATAGGGTGTCGAGAATGAGGGGGCCAAATTTGAAGTCGGTTTGGCTGTCGGCAAGGATGAGGTTGATGTTTTTGGTGATTGCTAGGTCGAAGAGACGGGCATATTCGGGTTTGGCGTTGGCGACGCCAGTGAGATAGATATTTGAAACGGAGTAGCGTTCGATGACATCAATGAGTCCGTTAAGATGATCGGCGTCGGGATGTGTGAGGATTATGAGGTCGATATTTTTATTGAGAAAGGGCATCAGTTCGCTGATTTCTCTGACGACTGTGCTATCAGGGCCGCCGTCGATTAAGATGTGGTGGTTGTTTGGTGTCTTGATAAAAATGCTGTCCCCTTGTCCAATATCAAGAAAATAAACATGTAAGCGGTTGTCGGGTAGTTGGCTTAGCAGGGCTACTAAGATTATTGCTAAGGTGATGATGATTCGCATGGGCGGCAAAATTGCTAGGTTGTATAGGATGATAGGTAAGCCGCTTAAAATTTTTATAACTTTATTGTAAAAAAATGCCTCCGGAGGAGGCATTTTTTGGGGCGTTATGATGTGTAGTTATTATTCTTGGTCTTTGGATTTGCGGCGGGTAACGATGCGTCCAAGTATGGTTGATCCGACGAGCATTCCGAGTAGTCCTGGACCAGTTTCCGCTAGGAGTACTTTGGTGACGACACCTTCGGTTTCATTACCATCTTCATCGGTTTGTGTGAGCTTAAACCAGTATTCTCCTGGTTCGAGTCCGTCAACTTCAGCAGCGGTTATTCCGCCTTCGAGTTCACCGGTTTTTTCAAATTCTTCGTTGTCGGTACTGATGTAGAAGAATTGTTTGATGGCATCGTTTTCCTCCGGTAATTCCCATGTGAAGTGCAATAAATACTTTTGAGCGCTGAATGTAGCTTTTGCAAGGAAATTGAAGGCTTCGATTGATAGAACGGGATCGGTTGGGTCGGTGGGGTCTGTTGGATCGGTAGGATCTGTTGGGTCAGTCGGGTCTTCGGATGCGGTGCCGTTAAAGGTGATTGTGTTTGGGTCAGGAGTTATATCCTTTCCGCTATTGTCTTTTAATCCGTTGACGGTAAGTGTGTAAGAGACAGCTTTTTGCTCTGTTGTTATTAAGGCAACGGTCCCTGTCGGGTTTCCGTTTTCAATCTCAACTTCTACTCCGAGAATAGAGAGACCACTATTTGGTGTTTGTGTTTCTGTGATCACAAAGTTTTCTGAAGGGTCGATATTAAAATTGAGGTCGAGTTCAAGTGGGGCATCGAATGTGACTTTTACTCCGTTTTTTGATACTGATTCTGCCTTAACAAATTCGAGTGGTTGAGCTGGTTCGAGTGAGCTACCGGTGAATAGTGCAGAGTCAGATATTCCGCTGCTGATTGGTGTTCCCGCTTTGTCGGTAATTTCAATTGATGCGGTAACGCGGTATTGAGCATTGGCAATTTGGTCTTCAGTTGTAACGAGAACTGTTCTTTCAGATACATCGGCTGGATCAAAACCGGCATCTGAGGCGATTAGAGCTGTAAATGTACCATTATCTTCGATGGTAAAAGCATCTTGTGGGTCTTCGGCCGGTAGTTTAACAGGCTCGGAGAAAACAACTTTTACTGTCTCTTTATCAATTGCTTCAGCTTCGACTACTTGTGGAGGAATACTATCAACGACGGCACCGGCTGCTGCATTGGGTGTCAGTGATATTTCCGCGGCCCATCTGGCGCTTTCATTGCTAGCGGCATCATAGGCAATAACTGAGAAATAGTAGGCAGAGTTGTTGTTCAATCCTGTGAGAACATAATCTGTGACATTTCCGACATCGATGAAGGTCTCGTAACTTTGACCATCTTGACTGACGGAAGTTCTTCCGTAGTGAACTTGGTATCCGGCAATGCCGGTGTCATCGGTGGCAGGTGCCCAACTAAGCTGGACACTACCGTCGAAGGCGGTACCGGTAAAATTCGTGACATCTCCCGGGGGAGTGATGTCGGCAGCGTATGCACCAACACTTAATACAAGTAGTGTGGTGGCGACTAAAGCAAGCTTTGATACTTGCTTGGTGATCCATTTATTCATAACTTTTTGTGTTAATTTTTGTTTTTGTGTATACCCGTTTTTTGAAGGTATCGTGGCATTATAACAGATATTGAATTGAATTTCAATCCTCTTGATATAGTATTTTTATTTGGTCGCGATAATTTTGCTTTGTTTTTAGGTAACTTTTCTTTAGAATCCGTTGTGGTATGACAGTTTATTAAAAGATGTTCTTATGAAATTCAGTGTTGATCAAAAAATCTTCGAAAGTTTCCCGGACTTCAAAATGGGAGTTATTTTGATAAAAAATTTCGATAATAGCAGAAAAATGTCGTCGGTGGAGGGGCTCTTTAGAGGGGTTTCTGCGCAGAGAGGTAAGGAGTTTGCGGTTAAAAAGTTGAATGAGGATGCGATGGTGGCGGTGTGGGATCGTGTTTATGGAAATCTGGGAGTGAATCCGGACAAGAAGTTGAGTGGTTTTAAAGAGTTGTTGAGAGCGGCGAAGGCGGAAGAATCCGTGGAGTATGAGAGTGCTTTGAAGGATCTGAGTAGGTATTTTGCTTTGAAGTATAAGTTGCCGGTGGTGGCGCATGATTTGGACTGGATTTGTGGTGATTTGTGGCTGAAGTTTACTGATGGGGGCGAGCCGTTTAGGATGAAGAATTCGGTGGATGTGGAAGATGCTAAGGAGGGTGAGGCTGGTTATGTTGATGCTGGTGGAATAATTTGTCGTTATTGGAATGCTGATGAGTGTGAGCGGACGAATATTACGAGGAGGACTGTGAATGCGGTGCTTTTTATTGAGGATATGTCAAAAATACACGCGGATCAGTTTGGGGAAATGCTTAAAGAGATTCAAGATTCGGTGAGTAAATATTTGGGAGGGAGTGTGGAGTCATATGTTTTGGGGCATGATCACTATGGAGTTGATATGGGAATCCATGGACGAGTAAACATGAATGATTCGAAGATTCCGGCACAAGAAAAAGCATATTTTGAGATGAAAAAAAGGGCGGAATTGAGTGCTTCGGAGCCAGTGAAGGATGCCGCTGCCGCTGTTAAGAAGGTGAAAAAGTCGAAGCCTAAGAGGTCGCTGGAGCTAAGTGATGCGGATCTTTTGAGCGGACGAATTAAAGTGCTTTTGATGCAGGGGGTTTTGAGGGCGTTTGCATCTGATGTTGACGAGTCCGATTTTAGAATTAAAGTTGAGCAGCCTAATGATTCTGAGAATGGTGATTACGCATGCGGGGTTGCCTTTCAGCTGGCGAAAATCTTGAAGATGAGTCCTTTGGAGGTGGCAACTAATATTAAAAATAGTATGCCGATTAATGATCTGGTGGATCGTGTAGAGGTGGCGGGCAATGGTTTTATAAACTTCTTTTTGGATCAGCGTTTTTTGGAAAATGAGGTGGCGGTTGTGCTGGAAAAGAGGGAGCAGTATGGAAAATTGCGAGCAGGTGCAAATAAGAAGATTATAGTGGAATATAGTTCACCAAATATTGCGAAGCCACTGGGGGTGCATCATTTACTTTCAACTGTGATTGGTCAGAGTTTGCATAATATTTTGAATGCTGTTGGGTTTGATGCGATTGCGATTAATCATTTAGGGGATTGGGGCACGCAATTTGGGAAGTTGATTGTGGCGTATAAGCGTTGGGGAAAGAAGAAGAGTGTTGAAAAAAATCCGATTAATGAGCTGTTAAGTTTGTATGTTCGGTTTCATGATGCGGCGGAGAAGGATCCGGCGTTGGAGGATGAGGCTAGGCACGAATTTAAGATTTTTGAAGAGGGAGATAGTGAAAATAGAGCTTTGTGGAAGTGGTTTGTGGAGGTGAGTATCGATGATTTAAGGAATATTTATGATCGTTTGGGGAATGTGCATTTTGATTATTATCAGGGTGAGAGTTTTTATGAGCCGATGTTGGCGGATCTTTTGAAGGAAGGGAAGGAGAATGGTGTGTTTGTGGAGGGTAATGAGGGGGCGTTTGTAGTGATGTTTGACGATGAAAATATGTCTCCGCTGGTGGTGCAAAAAAAGGATGGGGCGACATTGTATTCGACCAGGGATTTGGCGGCATTGAAGTATCGTATTGATACTTTTAAGCCGGAAAAAATCTTGTATGTGGTTGATGTGGCGCAGACTTTGCATTTTAAGCAGTTGTTTACGGCGGTGGAAGGTTTTGATTGGTATGGCGATGAGGGGGAGCATATTTCGTTTGGAAGAATGCAGATGAAGGAGGGGCGTATGAGCACGAGAAAGGGGAATATTGTAAGGTTGGAGGATGTGGTTGATGAGGCGGAAAAGAGGGCGGTGAAGGTAGTGAAAGAAAAAAATCCAAAGTTGAAAGATAAGGAGTTGGTGGGTCACGAGGTTGGTGTCGGTGCGGTGAAATATAGTGTGCTTTCACAGAATAGAACGACGGATATTGTTTTTGATTGGGAGAGAATGTTGAGTTTGGAGGGTAATAGCGGGCCATATTTGCAATACACTTACGCGAGGGCGAAGAGTATTTTGAGGAAATCACAGGAGGTCGGAGAGATGGGAAATTTTGTCGAAGATGGTGATGATGTTGCTGGTAAGACAAGAAATGTGGTGGCGTTTTTGCCGAAGTTTCAAGAGGCGTTGCTGATGGCGGCGAAGGAGTATAAGCCGAATTTGATCAGTAATTATTTGTATGATTTGGCGCAGCGGTTTAATTCTTTTTATAATAATGTTCCGGTGCTTAAGTCGGAAGATAAGGAGAAGCGGGAGGCGCGCTTGAAGATTGTGGAGGCGACGGCGCAGGTGATGAAGAATGGTTTGATGCTTTTGGGGATTAATGTTGTGGAGGAGATGTAATCGTTAAATTGTTGTTTTTATGAAGCCTGTAGCAAAAGAAGTTTATCGACATTTTAAGGGCGGGATGTATGAGGTCGTGACGCTGGCGAAGATGGAGGCGGATCTTGAGGAGGTGGTAGTGTATCGGTCGTTGGATGGTGGAGAGGTATATGTGAGGCCGTTGGTGAGTTTTTTGGAAGAGGGTGGGGCAAAGTTTAGTGGTTGTGGACGGCGTTTTGAAAAGGTGGAGGGGAAATAAGAGATACTTTTGATTTGCATTTTTGTCGCGGTTTACCTATATTTTGCGGGCACTGCTAGTGTTTTGGAGAGATGGCTGAGCGGTCGAAAGCAACGGTCTTGAAAACCGTCAGGGGCGCAAGCTCCTCCAGGGTTCGAATCCCTGTCTCTCCGCCAGATTTTGTTTTCAACAGATATTGTTGAATTGAAACGGAATAATATTATGGCAACAGGTAAAGATGAACCATTAGTCTTTCTATTGTTGTTCTTTGGCTTTTTCAGTTATTGTGATGTTTGAGTGATTTAATTTTAGTATTTTTTAATGTCCCAAATTATATGAAACAAACATTGTTTTGAAAGGCTGTTACAGGTTTCTTTGTCGTTTTTTTGGCAATGTCTAATCTGGGCAATCTTGACGCTCAAGCAAATAGTGCTCCCGCTTTGGTTAAAGATATTTATCCCGGAGTTGGCAGTTCTAATCCTGGAAGCTTCATCAGTCATAATGGCTTGTTGTTTTTTGTAGCTGATGATGGAACGAATGGTAGAGAGCTTTGGAGGTCAGATGGGACAATAGGTGGAACATATATGGTGAAGGATATTTATCCGGGCAGTGGCGGTTCTTTTCCAGGAGAGTTTACTGTTTATAATAATCTTTTGTTTTTTGTGGCTACGGACGATAATGGCGTGGCGTTTGGTTCCGACCAAGGTCTGTGGGTAACTGATGGATCTTCACAGAATACAGTAAAAGTAAAAAACGTAAATTCTGCAGGAAATGACTCTGTGAGTAATCTTATAGTAGCAAATGGACTTTTGTTTTTTAAGGCTGACAATGGGGCAAATGGCCAAGAACTGTGGGTGACTGATGGAAGTGAAGGGAATACTATTAGGCTTGTTTTGAGTTCCTTTGGGTATACTAATCCTATGAATCCAATAGTATTTAAGGACTATTTATACATTTCCGGAGATGGAGATGACGGTCGAGAACTCTGGAAGACTGATGGTACTCAGCAAAACACTGTGATGGTTAAAGACATTCACCCCACTGCAAATTCAAATCCTGAAAGATTTACGGTATTAAATGATGAACTTTTTTTTAGGGCGAATGATGGTACACATAATATTCAAATTTGGAAGACGGATGGAACAGAGCTAAATACTGTGATGGTCAAGGACATTTATGATTGGGCATTTCCTGATAATCTGACAGTGTTTGATAATAAGCTATATTTTACAGCTGATGATGGGGTGAATGGCAGTGAACTATGGGTAACCGATGGAAATGAAGCAAATACAATGATGTTGAAACATATTAATCCAACCGCTAGTGATGCGGGGTATGCATATGTTGAATATATGACCGTCTTTGATGGCAAGCTATATTTTAGTGCTACGAATGGTGTTAATGGTTCAGAATTGTGGTCAACTGACGGTACAGAGGCGGGAACACAAATGCTGGTAGATATTAAGCCCGGAGCGGACTGGTCTACTCCACGACATTTAACTGTAGCCAATGGGCTTTTGTTTTTTGTGGCTGATAATGGTACGAATGGGAATGAGATCTGGAAGAGTGATGGAACTGTAAGTGGAACAGTGCTGGTAAAAGATATAAATCCAGGTGCTGAACCGAGTTCTCAAACGCATGCACCATCAAATCTTATCCAGGTGAATAATCTTTTGTTTTTTAATTATACTTTTTTCAACTGGGATAATGGAAATATTGCGGTTGAGTTGTGGAGGTCAGACGGAACTGAAGATGGGACCTTTAAAGTAAGCGACGTGAATTCCACTGGTGCTTATGGCTCCTCAGATTTGAGTCCAATTGATTCAAATTTGTTCTTTGTCTCAACGGATACTGATTTTGGAACAGAGCTCTTTGTTCATGTGTTGGATCCCAATCCATTAACTGGATTGATAGTTGATTCTGCGACTTCAGATAGCATTGTGCTTAGTTGGGATGCTTCGGTAGCAGGTAATTTTGATGAGTATTTAGTCTATTACGGAAATGCTACAGGTGTAACAAGTCTCACGGGTACTCTATGGAATTTTACGAATGATGAAAATTTAAGTTTAGCCGGGACGACATCTACTACGGTTACGGGATTAACACCAAATACGGAATACTTTTTTAGTGTCTATCAGATGGACACATCGGGTAATTTAAGTGAATCGTCTGATGAAGTTGCGGCATATACTGCGCCTAGTTCGGTATCTGCTTTAACTGCTGAAGCGAACGGTTCTCATTCAGTAGCTTTGTCATGGTCAGCAAACAATAATCCGCAAGGAACTATTTACGAGGTTTATGATGTAGATTCCGATAGCCTTGTCGCTACAACCACAAATACAAAAACCACTGTTAGCGATCTGAGTCCGGTTACGAGTTATTCGTTTAAGGTAAGAACTATTTCTTCTGCAAATCCGGTGGTTTATGTCGATTCTGATCCAGTTGTGATTGCGACATCCGCTTTGTCCAAGAATATTGATTTAAAGATGTTTACTGATGATCCTCAGCCAGTGAAGTTTATGTTTGAGGGAAGTAATACCTTGCATACGGTGGTGTTTGAGGAAATTATTTTGGATGTTCCGGAATCTCCAAAGGTAAAGTTTACGATCAGTTCTGATCCAGTCACTGTGACTTTGGGGGCGGGTGAATCTCAGAGTGTTGATTTGGGTGGTTCTGGTTCAAATGATACGATGATTACCGTAAATACTGTTGATACCGTTTTGGGAGAGTTTTCATTTTCTCTTTCTGACATATCTCCAACAATTGGAGGAGGTAGTGGTGGAGGTGGTGGAGGTGGTATTGGCTTTTTGTCGCCATCTACAAATCCAACAGGACTCAGTAATGAAGGAGTGGAATCTGAGAGTCAATCTTTTGATGATGTAAATGGTCACTGGGGTGAGATGTATATTGAAAAGTTACGAGAAAAGGGTGTAGTACAGGGTAAGCGTCCTGGTGTTTTTGCTCCGGATGATGCGGTTACTCGAGCCGAACTTTTGAAGATGATGATGGAGGCTTACGAGCTGAGTGTACCGACTCCGACGGCTTCTTCGTTCTCGGATGTAGAGCTTACAGGATGGTTTGCTTCTTATGTGGAGGCGGCTAAGAGTATGGGATTCATTGAAGGGTATGCCGATGGTTCATTCCGTCCAAACCATACTGTAAACAGAGTGGAGGCCTTGGCAATAATTTTGAAATCTTCAGAATTATCCTTGGATTATAGCAAAGCCTTTGTCTTTCCTGATACGGCCGCAGGTAGCTGGTATTCTGATTTAGTCTCTTTTGCCGTTGAAAAAGGTGTTGTTCAGGGGTATCAGAATGGGCTTTTTGGGCCGTCTGATAGTCTTACTAGGGCGCAAGCCGCTAAGATCATTGTGTTGATGATGGAGATGATGTAGGGAGAGTCTGTGAATGGGCCTGTGAGGGATTACGAGGCGGCTATGAGCGTTCTAGGGTAGTAAATTGACCTTTGGGGCATCCAATCAATATTGGATGCCCCAATTTTTGATTAATTATTTCCCTAGTGCTTCTTCGACAGCGTCTGTGATTCCAGTTGATATGGCTTGAATTGCTTGTGGGCGGGTTAACCCTGCTAATTGAAGCAATAGATGTGTGCGGAGTAGCTCATATTTTTTTTCGCCTATAAGGTATTTGATGTCAGCTGGGAATTGTTTGAGGCCGTAAAGATGGCCGTCATGGCGCGATATATGCAAGTGTATGGAATTTCCAAATACAGAGGTGACTGATGTGAATTTTTCGAGGTCGGCTTGGAATTTCGTGAATTGCAGCAGGTTGGGGTTTTGTTTCATCATCTTGCCATCTTGCTCGTGATAGAGGATGACGCGAGCCAAAAACATAGAGTATTCTGGTGAATTGGGGTCAAGATCTTCAAATTGGATATGAAGTGGTTTCTGGGTTAATCCACTTTTTTCGCTGATAGATAGAGGGATACCGTGTCGTTTGTGGGCTGATATAACATCGAATATTTGAGAGTTTAGATTTCTGCGATCGGCTAATGTGATCGCTGCTTCATCTTCTTGTGGTCCGATTGCTTGTTTTTGGAAAAATTCGTCTAATCTGATGTGTTCGATATATGCGCCAGCCAACAACATGGCCTGTACTCTTTCTTGGGATTTTTTGATGGCCTGATCCCCTTCTGTTCCCATTAATTTGTAAAAGTCTGATTCCGGTCGATGAGGTCTGTTGTTGATATGTCGCCATTTGGCGAGTCTTGCTAGCATTGCGGACTTTAAGGCGCTGATGACCGTATTGAGGAATATTACTTCGGAGCAGCTCCTTCCAAGCCATTGCGGGTATCTTGATGCTATCAAAAACTCAATACCCATCAAGATGGTGGTGGGGTCTCTCTTGAGGTCGAGTTTCTGATCTGATCTCTCAAAGTAATGGTTGATGATGTTTTGTGTTCCTTCCTCGATTGCCATGTCCATGTGTGGCTTGGCTTGACGGTAAAGTTGTATAGCCAAGGCGGAGTCAGCCTGAATTTCGTTTATGTCGTGATCCTCATAGATCTTGACGCCCTGATCAACTGAGTCTGTGAATTTTTCACCAAAGAGTGTTTTTGCTTCTGGTGGCCAAGGTTGTGAGTTTTCTTTAGGTCGGTTGAGCATGGTTTATTTTGTTGATAATTTGCATAAAATATTAGGTGGGTAAACTTAGTGGTGAATTGTTTTTTTGTCAAACAGAGGCGGTGGTTGAGTGTGATCAATTTATTACTTTGAGTATGCGTGAACCTTTTCTGGACAAGGGGTATTATTTTCAATATATTGATCTGGCAATTCTTCTAAGGTGCCGTTATTTGGAGGGGTACTCAAGTGGCTGAAGAGGCGGGATTGCTAATCCTGTAGGGGGACGTCAGTCCCCGCGGGGGTTCGAATCCCCCCCCCTCCGCCATTTTTAGTTTTACTATTTATTTTCATTATGGTTGATTCGCGAAGGGTGCAGGTTTTGAATACTCAGAAGGTTGGGAGTGGGCCGGTGATTTACTGGATGAGTCGTGATCAGCGGGTGGATAATAATTGGGCGTTGATTTATGCTCAGGAGTTGGCGGTGGCTAACGACAGTGGGGTTGTGGTGGTTTTTTGCCTTAATCCGAGTTTTTGGGGGGCTACGGTGAGGCAGTATGAGTTTCTGCTGAAGGGGCTGGAAGAGGTGGAGAAGGATCTGCGAAAGTTGAATATTCCTTTTTCGGTTTTGTTGGGTGTACCAAATGATGAGATTGTTTTGTTTGCTAAGAAAATTAAGGCTGGGGCGGTGGTGACGGATTTTGATCCACTGAGAATTAAAACCGAGTGGAAACAGAGGGCGGCGAGCTCATTGGGGTGTGCGTTGTTTCATGTTGATGCTCATAACATCGTCCCCTGCTGGCAGGCCTCGCCAAAACAGGAGTTTGGAGCTTATACGATTCGTCCAAAAATAAATCGTGTTTTGAGTGAGTATTTGACTGTTTTTCCGAAGGTGAAAACTCAGAAAAATAAAACTTCTTTGAGGGCTGAGCCGATCGATTGGAACAGGGTCAGGTCGTCGCTGAATGTTGATAAATCTGTGGCGGAGGTGGCGTGGTTATTGCCGGGGAAAAAGGCGGGGCGTGGGGCTTTGAAAACTTTTATTGATACAAGGCTTGATGGCTATGCTGATGGTCGAAATGATCCAAATTTGAATTTGCAGTCGGGGCTTTCGCCTTATCTGCATTTTGGGCAGTTGTCGGCTCAATATATCGCCCTGGCGGTGCAATCTAGTGGCGCTAGTGTTGATTCGAAAGAGGCGTTTTTGGAGGAGTTGATAGTGCGGAGAGAGTTGTCGGATAATTATTGTTATTATAATTCTCAATATGATTCGTTTATGGGTTTTCCAAATTGGGCAAGGGCTTCATTGGATGAGCATCGAGATGATAAGAGAGAGTATTTGTATTCGTTGGAAGATTTTGAGGCAGCAAAGACTCATGATGCGCTTTGGAATGCTGCGCAGTTGGAGATGGTGACTGAGGGGAAAATGCATGGTTATATGCGAATGTATTGGGCAAAGAAGATTTTGGAGTGGAGTGAGAGTCCGGAGATGGCACTGGAAATAGCGATATATTTAAATGATAAGTATGAGTTGGACGGCCGAGATCCGAATGGTTATTCCGGTATTGCTTGGTCGATCGGCGGTCTTCATGATCGGGCGTGGTTTGATCGTCCGGTGTTCGGAAAGGTGCGATATATGAATTACAATGGCTGTAAATCAAAGTTTGATGTTGATGCTTATATTGCGAAGATGTCGGAGAAAAATTGAGTTTATTTTGCCAGCGTGTGAGAAATATGAGATGCTTTCGGGGATTAAGTTAACCCACTTTAAATGAAATCTGTTTTTACTAAAGCCTTTCAGGATTGGAGCAAGCATGATGCGAGATATTTGGCGGGAGCGGTGACTTATTTTGCAGTGTTGGCTATTCCGGCATTGATTTTATCAATATTGCATTTGGGAAAGATATTTTTGATGAGGAGTGGTAATAGCGATGCTTTATTCAGTAAAATTACAGAGGTTTTCCCGGCGGATTCTGCGGAGTTTATTGGACAATTTGGGGAGCAGAGTTTGGAGATTACGGGGATTTGGAGTGGTTTTTTGACTTTGGTTTTGTTGGCATGGTCGGGTTCTAAGCTGGTGGATGGTCTGGAAAAATCGGTAAATAATATTTTTGAGGTGGAGATGAAGCCGACGGTCAAGGGTAAATGGAAAATAACTTTGCTGCGAACAATAATGAGTTTCGCTTTGTTGCTGTTGCTTGGATTTATGGTGGTGGCTCTTTTTGTTTTCAATGCTTTGGCGGATCAATGGCTGGAGGTAAAGTGGTTTGTTGTTCTGTTGCAGAGTGTGGCGAGCGTTTTATTGATGGTGGTGCTTTTTGGACTTTTGTTAAAATGGCTGGCCTATGTGAAACTGAAATGGAGTGAGGTCTTTATGGGAGGTTTGGTTTTGGCGATTGTATCTTATCTGGGGACGCTGGGAATCAATTGGATTTTTGGTCAGTTTTCTCTGGCTAGTGATTTTGCAATTGGGGCGTCAATTGTGATTTTCCTTTTGTGGATTAATTATATGGCGATGATTTTGTTTTTCGGATTGGAGGTGTGGAGGCAGTTGATATTGAGAAATAGAAAGGTGAAGGCAATGGATTTTGCTTATTTGAAATCGAAGCCGCATATGTTTGTGCAGGTGAATGGGTTTGCAAAACTTATGGGTGTGATGGCTACTTTGAAGACGGAGTTTAAGATTGCGAAGTGGTATTTGAAGAGGAAGAGGGCGAAGGCAGAGAAAAAATCAGAGTAAGTGCAATTTTAAAAAACCCATAATGAAAAAGGTTTTGAGATGGTGGGTCGACCGAGATTCGAACTCGGGACCATCAGCTTAAAAGGCTGTTGCTCTACCGACTGAGCTATCGACCCATGACTATTAATTGCCTGCTTTTCAGCAAAAACAGGCCTATTCTATTGATATGTTATCGGTTATGCAAGCTTTTTTTCGCGTGTGATTAACCGTTTATTGTTTGCTTGAACCAAGAAAACTATCAAGGAGAAAAGCGAGGGCGGGAATTGAGAACCAGAGGTGGCTGTTGCTGACGATGGTGTCGATTAAATTGGAATTGTTGGCCAGCATGTTGAGAGTAGTTTGGGAGCCGGTGATTCCGGCACTGATGAAGGATCCGCCACTAACAAATATTAGGATGGCACTGACGATCAGTCCGGCGCTTAATATCGCATAGGTCGATCCAATAATGACGCGGATGACTCCGGAGCGTTCATTAAAGCTTTCAACATGAAAAGATCCTTTGACGGCATATAAAATTACTAGTGCGACAAATGCGATTATTTTCACGAAAACAACGGCTTCTTGGTCGTTGCTGACTGAGGCGAGCTGTAATATTCCTTGGAAAAGTCCTGAGCCGCCCATGTAGTGTTGGAAAATGAAGCCTAAAGCATCTGCGGCAATCATGGCGACATAGGTGCCGAGAATGACTTTTAGGGTGCTGTCACGACCGATTATCAAACTGTAAGCGACGATGATAACGAAGAAAACGATAATGAATAAATCCCAAGAAAGAGTGATGTTCATAGAAAGGATATGATTAACAGGGTAACTTTAATATGCGAACTGCTTTTTAGCAAGGGAACCTATGGAAAAGTTTAAGGGTGAGCCTTGAGGCAATGATTTCTGCATTAAGAAAAGAGGCCTCCGTTTTTTTTGATATCGAGATTGCTGAGGGTGGCTATTTCTTCGTAGAGTTGTTTTTCCTTTTTGGATAGTTTGCTGGGGACTGAGAGTTTTACTTTTATGAGATGGTCTCCCATTCCGCCTCGAATGTTTTCGACTCCTTTTCCGCTGAGTTTGAAGGTGGTGCCGTCGGTGGTGCCCGCTGGGATTTTGATTTTTTCGGTGCCGTGAATGGTTTCTACGGATACTTCGGTTCCGAGGGTGGCTTGGATTATGTGAATTGATTGTTCGCTGTGGATATCATTTCCGTGACGAATGAACTTGTTGCTGGGGCTCACTCGAAGGTTTATGTATAAGTCTCCATGGCTTCCACCGCGGTATCCGCCCTCCCCTTTTCCGCTAAGTCTAATGACAGATCCGTTGTCGACGCCGGCGGGAATTTTTACTTTTATGCGGTCTTTGACTCGAGATCTCGTGGTTCCATGGCATGAAGTACAGCGTTTTTCAGGTACTTTTCCTTCTCCTTCACATTCACTACAGATTCGGGAGGTGCTGATTTGTCCTAAGATTGTGTTTTTGACAGCTCGTATTTCACCGGATCCGTTACAGGTCGGACATGTTTTGATGCTGCTGTCTGGTTCGGCCCCGGATCCTTTACAGTGCTTACAGATATCCGGCTTTGTGATTTCCAATTCTTTTTCAGCACCAAAAACCGCCTCTTCGAATGTGATCGCGACGGATGCTTCGATGTCGTTACCGCGTCTTGGGCCGGATGATCGTCTTCCTGATGAGGCTCGTCCACCACCACCTCCTCCTCCGAAGAAACTCTCAAATATGTCGGCAAATCCTCCGGTGTCGCCGCCAAAGCCGTTGAAATCGAAGCCACCGCCTCCTCCCGGGAATCCTCCTCCAGCTCCGCCTGTGGAACCAAAGGTGTCATATTGTTGGCGTTTTTGCTTATCAGATAGTACTTCGTAGGCCTGATTTATTTCTTTAAATTTTTCTTCGGCGGTTTTGTCACCTTTGTGTTTATCGGGATGCCATTCGAGGGCCAATTTGCGGTAGGCTTTCTTGATTTCATCATCGGTCGCGGATTTGCTGATGCCTAGAATTTCGTATAGATCTCTCATTTTTAGTGTTTTGTGTCCCTTATATTATAGGTATTTCCAAAGTTAATGTCTAGCACTCTTTGTGCTTGAGTGCCAGCGTGGTTCTCTGTCTTGAAATTGCTACAGATTGGTAGCGCCAAGGGGAATCGAACCCCTGTTTCCGCCGTGAGAGGGCGATGTCCTAGCCGCTAGACGATGGCGCCACGGTTGATTGCTCGGTGATTTTATGATTTAAAAACCGTTTTGTAAAGAGATGGTGGTGATTGTGGGTAATATCTTAGGTTTTTTTTAGATTTGTTTTAAGTGGGGTTGATAATTTGATGATGTTTTTTCGCGAAAAACATTTCTTTTTAACACTTAATGATTTGCCGATGAAAAAAATGAAACGGTTGTTGGCTCGGTGCTTGATGCTGACAATTTTGATGTTGAATATAGCACATGTCAGTCCTGTTTTTGCAGAAGAGGGGAAGGTGGTGATCAATGAGGTTGCGTGGGACGGTAGTCTTGATAGCTCTGTTGACGAGTGGATTGAACTTTATAATCCATCTCCGGTGGCTGTGGATCTTGCGGGTTGGGTGATTTTGGATGATGTGACGACAGAATATATTATAACGGAGGGCGTGATCGCTCCGTATGGCTACTTTGTGATTGCGGATAATGTGAATGTTTTTAGTAATAGAACTCCCGATACAATCATCCCTATATCTTTAGCTAATGCCGGAGATTCATTGGAGTTGAGGGATGACAATGATGTGTCGATAGACATGGTAGACACCAGCAGTAAATGGTTCGCAGGTGGTGGAACTGGGAAGGCATCGATGGAAAGAATTAATCCGCTCGGAGATGGCAGTGATGGCGATAACTGGAATGCTGCGACAACTTCGAATGGTGCCAAGGGCAGGAGCGGAAGTAGTATTCTCGGTACTCCTGGTACAATCAATAGTCAATATGATGGGTTTGGCGTAAGGGTTTCATTTGAGTATTCGAATGTTGCTCCGAATGGTGAGACAATTACCATCCCGGTTGTAGTAGCTGATGCTGTGGATCTTTATGCTTTCGCAATAGATGTGATTTATGATGAAAGTGTATTGGAGTTTTCAGCGGTACGAGAAGGTGATTTTTTGACAGCAGGAAGCGATAGTACATCGTTTTATGGTGTGTTGGAGAATGGTAATCCTGGGACATTAGTGGTGGGAAATGCCAGATTAGTGAATCCTCCGAATGGTACGGATGGAGCCGGTACGCTATTTGAAATGGATTTTTTGGTGAAAGAAGGTGTCAGTAGAACTACGGGAATTGCTTTTAGTTCAAACAGTAGTGTCTCAAATTCGATTGGAGATATGCCGGCGAATTTTCTTGCTTTAGAGGTGAATGTTGGGGCGGGTACAGCTCCGCAATTCAGTGATGTGGAGGCAAAAGAGGGTGCGGATAGATTTAGTGTTGAGCTTACCTGGGAAGGTAATGCCGATAACTATTTTGTTTACAAAAAGAGCGCACTTGGTAGCTTTGACCTCTTAGGTCAGCCTGAAGGTAAGTCATATGTGGATAATCAGAACATTATCCCCGGAGTAGAGTACAGTTACCGCGTAGTGGCAGTTTTGAATGGAGTTACTGTTCAGGAAGAGGTGACTGGATCAGAAACACGAGGACTTCAAGGAGATGCGGACCGCAATGATAGAGTAGACGGTAAAGATCTTGAATCATTGGCAAGAGCGTATGGCAGTGAACTTGGAAACGAGAGATATAATCCGTTAATTGATTTTAACTTTGACGGAGTTATTGATGGAGGTGATCTTGTGAGTCTTGGTGCGAATTTTGGTCGTACTTTCTAACTGAGATAACTATTTGGGGGCAGAATAAACTGCCCCCTTGGAACTATATTTTAATCAAATATTAATATGAAAAAAGTATTTAGCTTGGCATTTATGATCTTGTTAATGTCACAAGGTGTGGTGTCTAGTGGACAGAATTGGTTCGAAGATATTGACGATATAGACAGTCAGACGGTTGGCGCCGTGAGAATGGAGGCAATGATCATTGAGGATTCAATACTTAAGGTAGATGTGGTAATGGATGATTTTAAAAAGCCTGTGCTGGGCGTTTCTTTTGATCTGCTCTATGATGAAGAATTGAGATTTTTGAGATATGAACCTGGAGAGTATTTGGAACAGGGCGGGATGCCGATCTACATGGTGAGTGAGAGTGTCGACTCGTCAAAAAGCTCTGGTTTTGAGGTTGTGACCAATAAATCCGCCAGCAGTGTGTCGCTGAGAGATGAATATTTAGTTTACGGTGTTACCTTGAAGCGTGATGATAGTTTTCCATTGGGTTCAGGGACTTTGACTTCATTTTACTTTGAGTTGGGTGATGGTAAAGACTTCCAATTGGATTTTAGAAGAGGAGTGGTGTCAACTTTAGACACGGTGAGGCAAGATCTTGATTTAGTTGCTTGGAGTAATGCTGTTTTTGATAGAGCTGGAAAAAATATAACGGAGGATTTTGACCAAGACGGCAGACAAAGTGAGGCTGGGAAATCGAGTTTTTTGAGTAATAATCTGGGCAGTTTTGTGATGGGAGGACTTTTTTTAGTTTTGATTATCATTGCGTATCGACTGTTTAAAATGAGGAGGCTAAGTGCTTAATGAATATAACCGGTTTGAAAATTGAAGATATGTCAATTTTTTTTGACTAACCAAGTTTGTCATATGGGGCTACTTGTACTAGATTGGTTGTAGTTATTATTTTGACTACTCACTCGCTATGAAAGGTTTTATTACGATACAGGATGCTGCTGAATTGAGCGGCAAGTCTGTTCAAACGATACGGCGCGCAATCAAGGCCGGAAAGGTTATTACGAAAAAAAGAAAGACACCACAAGGTTTTATATATTGGGTGTCTAAGGATTCGGTCTGTGAATATTATGGTATTGTTGGGGATAAGGCCAATATGCATGAGAAGAAAGAGGAAGAATCAAGAGTTTATACTAAGTCGGAAGCGGTCGAGGTGAGGAAGCAAGAGTCCACCCCTCAACAAGACAACAACGATATGATTACCAGAGATGATTTCAAGGCGTTGACGAGAACATTGGAAAAGATGGTTACTCAGCATTCAGAAGAGAGACAAAATTTCTTGCGCCTGGTCAATGGTATGCAGGAAAAGATTTTCATAATGGAGAATAAAATTAATTTATTGCAGGAGCCGACATCTAAAAAATGGTTTAGTTTTTGGAAGTAGGTTGTAACGCTATAAAACAAAAGACCTGCGTGCGCAGGTCTTTTGTTTTGGTGGTTCTTGTGTTTTTATGAGAGCATTCTTATAGTTCTGAAAATTAATTGTTAGCATATGTTAGACTCAGGAGCTTCATTTTTAGCAAGGAAAAGGATAGAACGCAGTAGTGAGGTCGAGTATAAATTGGTGTATTCTTTTGATGAGGGTAATAAGGATATGGTTGATATTTTGGGAGGGAAAGGGGCAAATCTGTCGGAGATGACTAAGATCGGGATCAGTGTTCCGTTCGGTTTTGTGATTACGACACAGGTTTGTGAGTACTTTTTGCAGACTGGAAGATATCCGGATGCGTTTGCTTCAGACCTGCAGGAAAAGCTGCGTTTATTGGAGGTAAAAATGGTGAAAAGATTTGGGGATCGTCATAATCCCCTGTTGGTTTCAGTGAGAAGTGGTGCCGCGGTTTCGATGCCTGGGATGATGGATACTATTCTTAATTTAGGTCTTAATGATGAGACGGTTTTAGGTCTGATCGATAAGACTAAAGATGAAAGATTTGCTTTTGATAGTTATCGTAGGTTTTTACAGATGTTTGGTGCGGTCGTTTTGGGTATTGACCATAAAAGATTTGAGAAGATTCTGGGGGCGGTGAAGGTCGCTAAGGGCGTGGAGTTGGACATGGAGCTGGATAGCGATGATCTGCAAAATATAGTTAGTGATTATAAAAATCTGATTGCGGAGTTGTCGGGGGCAGAGTTTCCACAAAATCCATATGAGCAGTTGAAGATGGCAGTGGAGGCAGTTTTTAAGTCTTGGACTAATGATCGAGCAATTACCTATAGAAAAATTCATGGAATTGATGATGCTGGAGGGACGGCTGTAACAATTCAATCAATGGTGTTTGGGAATATTGGGAATGATAGCGGTACCGGTGTGGCGTTTACGAGAAATCCGTCTACAGGCGAAAGAAAAATATATGGAGAGTTTCTAGTTAATGCGCAAGGAGAAGATGTGGTTGCCGGTATCAGGACACCAATGAATATAGAAGAGTTGGAAAATGTGAATATTGATTTGTATAGACAGCTTTTGAGCGTGAAAGAGAAGTTGGAGCTTCATTATCGTGATTTGCAAGATATCGAATTTACGATTGAAAAAGGAAAGCTTTATTTGTTGCAGACAAGAAGCGGGAAGCGAACTATGAGAGCGGCGTTGAAGGTTGCCATTGATATGGTGGGGGAGGGAATCATTACGAAGGAGGAGGCGATTATGAGTATTGATCCAAATCAGATCGGGCAGATGTTGCATCCTCAGATAAAAAGTGGCGTTGAGAGAGATATTTTGGCTAAGGGATTGGCGGCATCACCTGGTGCGGCTTCAGGGAAAATTGTTTTTGATACTGAAAAGGCTGTGGAGTTGGTCAAGAATCACGGTGAAAAGGTTATTCTGGTGCGAAATGAGACTAGTCCTGAGGATATAAGTGGAATGCATATTGCGGAAGGGATCTTGACGGCAAGGGGCGGTATGACAAGTCATGCGGCGGTGGTGTGCCGAGGGATGGGAAAGTGCTGTGTGTCTGGTTGTGAAAAACTTGATATTAATGAGGATAAAAGAGAGATGAGGGTCGATGGTATTGTTTTGAAAGAGGGGGAGACTATTACATTGGATGGAGGTACTGGTGAGGTGATGTTGGGGGAACTTGAGATGGAAAAGGCGAAGATCAGTGAGGAGTTTAAGGTGATACTGGAGTGGGCAAAAGAGATTAAAAGGATGGAGGTGAGGGCAAATGCTGATAATCCGGAGGATTGTAAACAGTCTTTGTCTTTGGGGGCGGAAGGTGTTGGGCTTTGCCGGACTGAACATATGTTTTTTGATGAGGATAGAATTCCGTTGGTTAGACGGTTGATTTTGGCGCAAAATGATGCCGTGCGAGGAGAAGTTTTGAAGCAATTGGAGCGCATACAGACAAAAGACTTTACTGATATTTTGGAAGTTATGAGAAACCGTCCGGTGGTGATAAGGCTTTTAGATCCTCCGTTGCATGAGTTTTTGCCAAGAACAAGGGCTCAGATGAATAAATTGGCGCAAGAGATCGGTTGTACTGTCGATGAGGTGATTAAGGTTTCTAATAGCTTACATGAGGTGAATCCGATGATGGGGCATCGCGGGTGTCGATTAGGTGTGACTTTTCCGGAAATTTATCAGATGCAGGTGAGGGCGATTTGTGCGGCGGCAAATAGGGTGATGGCATATGGAAGCTGGGATATGTCCGATAATCAAACTGATGAAAGTTATAGACGAATCAATGTGCATATAGAGGTGCCATTGATCAGCCATGTTAATGAGTTGAGATTTATTAGAGGGGTGATTGAAGAGACAATCAATGGGTTCAAAGAAATAAATTTTGACTATACGATCGGAACGATGATAGAGGTGCCGAGGGCGTGTCTGACAGCAGATGAGATTTCGGAGTTTGCAGATTTTTTCTCGTTTGGGACAAATGATCTGACTCAGATGACTTTTGGTTATTCTCGTGATGATAGTGGGAAATTTTTACCGGAGTATTTTGAAAAGGGTATTCTGAAAGGTGATCCGATGGGAAAGATCGATCAAAATGGTGTCGGTGAATTGATGAAAATATGTGTGGCTAAAGGTAGAATGAGCAAGCCGGGGTTAGAGGTGGGGATTTGTGGTGAACAGGCTGGTGATCCGGAGTCGGTGGATTTTTGCCACAAGTTGGGTCTGGATTATATAAGCTGCAGTCCATTTAGAGTTCCAACAGCGATATTGTCGGCAGCACAGGCACGAATCAGGGAAAAACAAAACTTGGTAAAGTTGAGTTGATTGGTCTTACTTGAGAATCTTGAGCAGTTTAGCGGCAGATTTTTCCCATGAGAACTCTTTGGAGCGGTTAAGTCCACTGGAAATAAGTTTTTGGCGGGTGTCTGGATTTAATATTTCTTCCATTGCTTGCGTGATTCTTTTGCTGCTATTAGGGTCGATCATAATAGCGCTATCCCCTACTACTTCTGGAAGTGATGATCGATTGGATGCGATGACCGGGCATCCGGATTGCATGGCTTCAAGGGGAGGTATGCCAAATCCTTCGTATAGTGATGGGCAGATAAGTGCAACAGCGAGATTATATAGATATACAAGCTCTTCGTTGGAGCAGTATCCCCAGAAAATGATATTGTTTTCGAGGCCATGTTCTTTTACTTTTAGGTGAATTTCTTGGGCTCCCCAGCCATCTTGACCGACGATAATCAACTTATGGTCGGGATGGGATTTTTGAAATTCGCGGAAGGCGTCGATTAAGGTGCTGTAGTTTTTTCGGGGAATTATTGTGCCGACAGCAAGGAAGAATGGAGAGTTGATGTTGTGCGCTTCTTTGAACTCATGGAGGGGGGTGCCGGTTAAAGGTCGATAGTCGTTGCTGGCGGCGTTAGGAATGACGGTCGCACTGATGGGGGCTTTCTTGTATTGATTTTTGAGATCTTGAAGGGTGCTGTGAGAGACTGGAATAATGTGGTGAGAGCGGCGAAGGGTTCGGTTTAGCAGTAGTTTTTCGATAAATACCGCTTTTTTTTCATGATTATCGGGGAATAAAATTGAGATAAGATCGTGAACAGTGGTGATGGTTTTTATTTTGGAGGTGATGATTGAGGGGATAATGTAGCTGGTTGGGGAAATGAAATAATCGACTTTTTGTTTTTTGGCATTGTGGGACACTTTAAAGTGCCAGCGTAGTCCTTTGGTGGGGATAACTACCTGCGTTGCGTTGCGAAAAGAGGCGAATTCTTGGATGTAGCTTTGTGTATAAAGAATATAGTGATTTTGACTATCGATTTTCAATAAACTGTTGACGAGATTTAGTGTATACCAGCCCTTGCCTGCTTTATTGCCATGTGCGGTGCGAACATCGATAGCGATTTTTAAGGGTGAGCTACTATTTTTGGTGGTGGGGTTCGTCATTTTTTACTTATTGAATTTATCTTGATTGGTGAGATGTAAAATTCGATTACAGACACAGTGGTCTTTACATTTTAGAAGTTTTCATTATGCTTTGGTTCAGATAATAAACAATCATGGTGATCAAAGAAAGATTTAAAAGATTATTGTTAAGCGAAAAGCTTATTGTGACTGGTGGGGTGATTGCTTTTTTGGGCATCTTTTTACCGTGGTACAAGGACTTTGATACTTTCAGAACCAGTGGGGTGTTTCTTGGGATTACCGGGCCGTTGTATTTGACTGGGGTAATTGTCGGAGTGTGCGCATTTGCTATTGTGACAATGTCTGGCTTGAAGATGATGGGGCGAAAAGATTGGGCTTTTGGTATTGAAAGGTCGAAGTTGTTTATAATTTTAAGCGTGGTTTCTTTTTCGGCTTTAGTAATAGCTTTATCGGCATTTTTTCATCCTAAGTTCGGGATAAATATAACAAGTAAGGCGGTAGGTATCGGAAGTATATTGTCGCTTGTAGGTACTCTGTCGGTATTCATTGGTGCTTTTCTACTGGTGAAAGATGAGGCAAGACATAGTGAATTGAAAAATAGAGAAACAGATATTGAGGCAATGATGCAAGAAAGAGTTCAAAAATCGGTGACTTCGAGTTATGATCATGGAACGATGGCGGTGAAGAATGCGCAAGAAGGCAACTTTGAAGAATCACTGGATCGCACACAAAATATTGAGAATGTTAATTAACTATTATGGCTGAAGATTCAAACAAAGAGGTGGCTCCGGAAAGTTTACAAATTGTTTTTTACTGCAAGGATTGTAATGAAATTGTCGACACTTCAAGAGTAGGAAAAAAATATGTATATACCTGTGCTAAATGTGGAACGAAGAATGTGGCTTTCGGTACGCATCGAAGTATTGTGAATTATTTTAGAATGGATGAGATGCCGGCAAAAAGAGTAAAAAAGGATGATGGCGAATCTGTTGCTAAATCTGAGACAACTGATAAAAGTCTTTAAAGCCTTTTGATTGTCGCCTTTTTGGTGGTTTATTAAATTTACTATTGACGGTGAGTGTACCCTCACCTATATTGGGGATACTTACTTAATCACAAAAAAAATGAACGATAATAAAGAGAAATCAAAGGCAATTGAGCTGGCTATTGCCCAGATCGAAAAAAACTTTGGCAAGGGTTCAATTATGAAAATGGACGATAAATACTCAATGGCTGTTGAGACTATTTCAACTGGAGCATTATCATTGGATATTGCATTGGGTGGAGGGATTCCACGAGGAAGGATAATTGAGATATACGGGCCTGAAAGTTCTGGTAAAACCACTTTGAGTTTGCATATTCTCGCAGAAGCGCAAAAGGTGGGAGGTCAGGTGGCATTTATCGATGCTGAACATGCATTAGATCCTCAGTATGCGAAGCGAATCGGTGTAAAGGTGGAAGATGTTTTGATATCTCAGCCCGATAGTGGAGAGCAAGCATTGGAGATAGTTGAAACATTGGTCAGAAGTAATGCGTTGGATGTTATTGTTGTGGACTCGGTTGCCGCTTTGACTCCACGCGCTGAGATTGATGGCGATATGGGTGATTCTCATATGGGACTCCAGGCGCGCTTGATGAGTCAGGCCTTGAGAAAATTAACCGCAATAATAAGTAAAACAAAAACTACTGTTATATTCTTGAATCAGTTAAGAATGAAAATCGGTGTAGTCTTTGGTAATCCGGAAACCACCACAGGAGGACGAGCATTGAAGTTTTACGCCTCTGTTCGTATGGATATAAGGGCTGCCTCTAAGATTGAGGATGCGGGCTCTGTGGATAAAGATGCAATAGGTAATAGAGTGAAAGTTAAGGTGGTTAAAAATAAGATCGCACCGCCATTTAAATCGGCTGAGTTCGATATTATGTACAATAAGGGAATTTCCTTTGAGGGAGATTTATTGGATGTTGCAACAAAATATAATGTTACTCGTAAAGCAGGTTCATTCTATAGCTATAAAAATGATAAGCTCGGCCAAGGAAGGGAAAAAGTTAAATCCTATCTTAGTGAAAATCCCAAGGTTCTCGAGAATATTGAAAAGGAAGTTCGTACTTTAGCTTTTGGAAAACCGGAGGATATTGAAAAACTAGTAAAGAATATTGTTGCTAACGATAAAGAGGAATCATTAGACGAAGTCGATGTTGCATAATCGTCGACAAGCTCGCCTGTTTTTTAACACTTTCTAATCATTCTTTTAATAATGGAATCTTATAATAAAATGTTGGATTATGCTCTGGTACTAGCTACAGCGAAGCGCTATAGCTGTGCACAAATGGAAAAGAAGTTGATGAAATTTTGTGACCTTAACTTGGATGGCAACTATGAATTGATTGATAAATTGATGAAAAGACTCCAAGAGTTAGCATATATTGATGATTATCAATATTGTAAGGACTTCATATCTGACAGGGTTAAATTTAAGCCCAGGGGGAAACTACTACTAAGGCAGGAGCTTTTATGTAAGGGGATAAATATTGATATAGTGGAAGGTGTTTTGGATGATGTCATGATCGATGAAGTTGAAATGGGGGAAGAATTACTGAATAAGCGCACCCAGAATTGGACAAAGTACCCAGAAATAAAACAAAAGGAGCGAGCTCTGAGGTATTTGAGCTCAAAGGGTTTTACGCGAGAAACTATTTACACTTTGCTAGAAAGATGTTACCGTTAGGTTGTAAGAGGTTCTATTAATTTAGGGTCTCTCTTTCTGTTGAATAATTACAAACAATATAAAATATGAAATCTCAATTTTTTGCGGCGATAAATCAGATATGTGACGAAAAAAACATCCCTAGGGATAAGGTGATCGAGACGATTGAGGCGGCTTTAAGAGCGGCTTATCGTAAGGATTATGGAAATAAAAATCAGGAAATTGATGTGAGCTTGGACAACGAGTCTGGGTTGGCAACGGTGTATTTGGTGAAGAATATTGTGGATAAGGTAGAAGATGAAGATTTGGAAATGTCACTAAAAGAGGCTAACAAGTATGATAAGAAGGCGAAAGTTGGAGGAGTTGTGAAGATTGATGTAACTCCGACAGATTATGGGCGTATTGCAGCACAAGCGGCAAAGCAGGTTATCATACAAAAAATTCAGGATGCGGAAAGAGATGTCTTGTATGATGTCTTCAAAGATCGTGAAAACGAATTGATTAACTCAATCGTACAGAGAGTTGATGGGCGTAATGTGTATGTGAATCTTGATAATAAGACTACTACTCATATCCCCTATGAGCACCAGATTCCGGGAGAAAAATATTATAATGGGCAGCGTATTAAACTCTATTTGGACAAGGTTGTGAAAACTACAAAGGGGCCACAGTTGATAATTTCGAGGACGCATCCAAATCTTGTGAAAAAGTTGTTGGAATTGGAGATTCCTGAGATTAAATCTGGTTTGGTCGAGATAAAGGCTATTGCACGAGAACCGGGAGTGAGATGTAAGGTGTCTGTTTATTCAAGTGATGAGAAGATCGATCCGATTGGATCATGTGTCGGACAAAAGGGTGTGCGTGTTCAAAATATTATGGATGAGCTTAACGGTGAGAGAATTGATATCATTCAGTGGAATGAGTCTATCGAGTCGCACATAAAAACTGCTTTGGCACCGGCAAAGGTAGCTAAAATAGTACTATTTGAAGATGAAAAACGCGCAAAAATTTATGTAGATCCGGATCAAAGACCATTGGCAATTGGTAAACAGGGACAAAATGTGAGATTAGCTTCGCTTCTTACCGGATGGGAGTTGGATATTTTGGATGTAGGTGATTTGGTGGATAAGGATACTGCAAGTAAAGAAAAGGCGGCGAAGGCCACATTGGAGAATATTAGCGACCTAGATCTTGATCCAGCTGTAATTCAAGCGCTGGAAGATGCGAATCTAACTCTTGTACAACAAATCAAGGGCTTGGGTTCTAAGGACTTCTTGGATGTAGATGGGATTGATGAGGAAGCTGCTGAAGAAATTGTGGCCGCTTTGGCCAAAGTTGCCTGAATCTAGGCATCCCCTCGAGGCCTCCTTTGCCGGTTATCGGTATTGAGAGGCCTCTAAAATGTGCTGTAATTGAATCTGTGGAGATTCTTCTAGGTCGGCGATGGTGCGACTGACTCTCAATACTTTGAGGTAACTGCGGTTTGAGAGATTTAGTCTTTTGGTTAAGCTCTTTAAGGTGTCTTCACTTTTTTTATCAAGTTTGCAGAACTCACGGATGGTAGGTAAATCCATATCTTTGTTGCGGTTGATGCTTTTGCTGGCTCGGTATCTGTTTTCTTGCATTTTGTGAGCACGGTGGATCTTTTCCTTGTAGATTTCGTTGTCGGAATTGGTATTTATAATGTTTCCAGATAAATCAATACGCTGAACATTAAGAAAAAGGTCAAAACGGTCGATCAAGGGTCCGGATATCTTTTTTTGGTAGTTGTCTATTTGACGCTGGCTGCAATTACATCTGTATTTTTTATCGAGGTAGTATCCGCAGGGGCAAGGGTTGGTGGTGGCTATGAGCATAAAGTTGCAGGGAAACTTGGCAGTGAATTCCACTCTGTTGATAGTGATGAATTTGTCTTCCATAGGTTGTCTTAGGGCTTCTAAGCTATGTTTTTGGAATTCACTGATTTCGTCCAAAAATAGTATTCCGTTGTGGGCCAGTGATATCTCTCCTGGTTGGGGGAACTTTCGGCCGCCGCCGATCAGCGAGCTGATGGAGGCGGTGTGGTGGACTTCGCGGAATGGACGACGATTTATGAGGGGTTGGTCTTTACTTAAATTTCCGACTACGGAAAAAATTTTTGTGGTATCAAGGATTTCCTCTTTTGACATTGGGGGTAGGAGACTTTTGACGCTCTTTGATAATAGTGTTTTGCCACAGCCTGGGCTGCCTTTGATCAGGATGTTATGCCTGCCGGCAACGGCGATACTGAGGGCGCGCTTGGCTTGGTGTTGCCCGATTATTCCTTCGAAAGGTTTTTCTGTTTTTTGAGGTGATAGATGAAAAGTTTTTTGCGCTTTTTTGTTGCTGGGAATCGTTCCGTTTTGAAGAAAGTCTATGGTTTCAAGAAGCGATTTTACAGGGATGATATTGATGCCTTTAATAAAGCTGGCTTCATCGGCATTATCAGAGGGCAAGATTATTCTCTGGTAATTTTGTTGTTTGGCATATTGAGTGATTGGTAAAACTCCGGGAATTTTGTTGAGGTTGCCGTTTAGGGACAGTTCTCCAAGAATGATGGAGTCCTCAATTGATGGGACTTGGATTTGTTTGCTGGAGATTAAGATACCCAGTGCGATCGCCAAGTCAAAGATCGAACCGTGCTTTCTCAGCTGTGCGGGGGCGAGGTTTATTGTTTTCCGTGTGGTTGGGAACTTGTATCCACTGTTGATGATACTGGATCGAACTCGTTCTTTTGATTCCTGAATAGAGGTGTCGGTGAGCCCTACGATGTTGAATGAAGGAAATCCATTGGAAACATCGACCTGAACTTCAATCGCCTGACAGTCCAAACCGTTGAATGATGCCGATAAAACTTTGTTGACCATATCTCGAGTATTTAACTACTCTGATATTGCCGGTTAAAAATGAAATTTTTATAAATTAAAGATAAATTTTTATATCTGTAGTCGGTAATACTGATCGCCAATTTCAATGTAGATAATGTTGTCCCCTATAACTTCGAGGCGTGTCGGAAAGGTTTCTATTTCAGGAAAGTTGCCAATTGTGTATCTGGTCGTGTTGCTGACATCATAGATTTCAAAGGTGATTATTGTGTTATTGATGGTTTCTTCTTTTTGGGTGACAGCCAGTCTATTGCCACTGGTCGTCCAAGCTAAAAGCGCGTTTTCTTTGCTGTATGGCAGGATGTGGGAGGTGTCGCGTTCGATATCGTGGTAAAAATAGGTGCTGTTGTTGGTGATGGTATAAATAAAGCCGGCTCCGTTTGGTGATAGCACTAGGTTTTCAATTTCGGGGGGAATGTTGGTGAAGTTGCCTCGGGTTTTGAGGGTCTTGTTTATTATGTGATTGGAGTTTTGAGCAAGTATGACGATGTGGTTTTTGAAATCAAAAAATTTCGGATTTGGGATGTTTCTTGGAAAATAAACAATGGGAGTCGGATTATCGTTGGCAACGAGTTTGTAGTTTGAGGTGGCAGATTCATAGGTAAGGCTATACTGGCTTTTGGTAGAGTTGAAATCGATTTTCCTTGAGGAAATTAGTTTCGGTATGGCTTGAAATGATAGGCTGACTTCGACCTTTGATAATTTTGGAACTCGAATTGAAGAATTTATGGAATCGAAATCCTGTTTTGTGGCTAAATAGGTAATAAAACCGCTGGAGGTAGAGATTGTGCAGCTGTTTTCCGTGCAGAGTTGAGGGGATTTTCCGGTTACTTGAATTGTATAGGGGGGTGATCCGGTGAAGATGATTTTTCCCCGAGAGATAACGGTGTTCCAGATAAAGAAGATAATGAAGACCGTTATGAGAAAGCTAAAAACAAAGATGCGTGTTTTGGTGCTGGTATCAAGATTTTTAAAAGCTTCCATCAATAATATTTTTTATTTGTGTGACCTGAGTCCGCCCATGGTGGTTTAATTTTATGCCAATTAGGTCAAAGCGCCAAGCAAATGGGAGTTTTGTTTTGTTATTACCGATGAAATGTTGAGCGGTTTTGATAATTCGGAAGGCCTTTTGCCGGGAGAATGATGACTGGGGCGATCCGTGGGTATCGTTGCTTCGGGTTTTTACTTCGGTGAATACGGCTGTATTTGGCGTGCCTTGCTCGATGCTGATGATATCAATTTCACCATAACAAGATCGATAATTGGTGCTGACTATCAAATGATTTTGCGCTCTTAGAAAATCAACGGCAATTTTTTCTCCTGTTGTACCAACTGTCATAAAAACCAAGTTAATTTCAGAACTGTGATACTAGCATCATAAACTGAAAGTTGCCTGAAATTTCTGTTGTTAGTTTGTTATAACAACCTCTACTCTCTGACTATTCAACCTGGGATTGTTGAAAACAATGACTAATCAAGTTATATTTTTTGTCTATGGAAGAAGGAAAGATAAAATTCGTACCACCAAACAGTATAGAAGCCGAAAAATCGGTGCTAGGTTCATTGATGATAGATAAAAATGCGATTGTAAAGGTGGCGGATTTTTTGAGAGGTGAGGATTTTTACCATGATGCCCATCGGATCATCTACCAGTCGATTTTGGATTTGTATGATAAGAGGGTGCCTTTGGATATTGTGACATTGAGTAATCTTTTGGGAGATAGGGGCGAGTTGCAAAGTATCGGAGGGGCGGTGTATTTGACTACTTTGGCGGGGGAGGTGCCGACAGCGACACATATTTTTCAGTATGCATCGATAGTAAAGGAAAAGTCGGTGCTTAGGCGGTTGATTTCAGCGGGAGATATGATCAAGGGGCTGGGTTATCAGGAAGCTGATGATATTGAAGTTTTGTTAGAGAAAGCGGAAAAATCGTTGTTTGCAGTTTCGCAGACATTTGTGAGTGATCGATTTGTTCATGTAAAGGAGGTATTGAATCAGACTTATGAAAAAATTTCTGATCTTCATGATCCGGAGGCGAGAGAAAAATATCGTGGTGTTTCGACAGGCTTTAAGGCGTTGGATAATATTTTGTCAGGTTTGCAACCTTCAGATCTTGTGATTTTGGCGGCTCGTCCTTCGATGGGTAAGACGGCTTTGGGGCTTAATATGGCGCAAAATATCGCGAAATCCGGTAAGTCCGTCGGGATTATGTCGCTTGAAATGTCAAAGGAGCAGCTGGTTGAGAGAATGTTTTGCAGTTTGTTAGCTGTGGATTCATGGAAAATGAGAACGGGAAAAATGACGGACGATGATTTTAGTAAAATTGGTCCGGTGATGGATGAGATGAATTCGATGAAGATTTTTATTGATGATTCGTTGGGAAATTCGATTACGGAGTTGAAGGCGAAGGCGCGAAGGCTGAAGATGGAACAGGGCTTGGACTTTTTGATGATTGATTACTTGCAGTTGATGAGTGGAGGGGCGACGACGGGTTATGGTAGCAATCGTGAAAGAGAGATTTCGGAGATTTCGCGAGCGTTGAAGGCGTTGGCGAGAGATTTGCATATACCGATTTTGGCTCTGTCACAGCTTTCTCGTGCGGTTGAGAGTCGTCCGATAAAGATTCCTCAGCTTTCGGATTTGAGAGAGTCGGGAGCGATTGAACAAGATGCCGATGTGGTGATGATGCTTTATCGTGAAGATTATTATGATGAGGATACGGATCGTAAGGGTGTAACGGATTTGTATATCAGGAAGCATAGAAATGGTCCGATTGGAAGTGTGGAGTTGGCTTTCCGCAAGGAGCAGTTGACATTTGTCGATGTGGAGCACAGTCGGCGGCCCGGAGATTATGGGATGGTGGATTGATGATTTGAGCGAGTCCTTAATTCCGAAACTATAAACTTGATCTTGGAGCAAAGTTGAAGCTATGGTATAAACATCACATCTTCAAGCTGTTTTATATGAGTGAAAATTTAAATAATGAGCGCCATGTGAGGTTGCAAAAACTCAATGATCTTCGTGATCAGGGGGTTATTCCGTTTGCGGGTAGTTTTGAGCGTAGTCATTTGAGTAAGGAGGTGCTGGAGGAGTTTGAGGGGAAGGGGCTTAGAGAGGTGGATGCAATTTTGGAGAAAAGGTCAGGTGATACGGTGAAGTTGTCGGGTCGTTTGATGACGATACGAAGTCATGGGAAGATTACATTTGGGCATGTGCAAGATCCGGGAGGAAGAGTGCAGATTTGTTTTATGCAGGATTTATTGGGGAAAGATGAGTATAAGAGGCTGAGAAAATTTGATGTTGGGGATTTTATTGGATTGGAGGGTGAGGTTTTTAAGACGAGACATGATGAGATTACGGTGATGGTGTATGATTTTAAGATGCTTTCGAAAGCTTTGAGGCCGTTGCCGGAGAAATGGCATGGTATTAAGGGGCAAGAGAATATTTATCGTCAGAGGTATCTTGATACGATTATGAATCGTGATAGTTATGATCGTTTCGTGTTGAGGAGTGATTTTGTGAGGGCAATTCGGGAATTTTATTGGCAGGAGGGGTTTATGGAGATTGAGTCGCCGGTTTTGGAGAATGTATCGTCCGGGACTACGGCAAAGCCTTTTGTGACGAAGCATAATGCTTTGGATATGGATGTTTATTTGCGTATTGCCGGTGGGGAGTTGTGGCATAAAATGGCAGTGGTTGGTGGTTTTGAGAAGGTGTTTGAGATAGGGAAATGTTTTAGAAATGAGGGGATTGATCCGAGTCATCTCCAGGAGTTTACGATGATTGAGCACTATGGGGCTTATTGGGATTATGAGGATAATATGAGGTTTACTGAGAAGATGTTTGAGAGTGTGCTGAAAAAGCTGCTGGGAACTACTAAAATTAAGGTGAAAAGTAGAGATGGTGAGGAGGTCGAGATTGATTTTACGCCACCGTGGCCAAGGCATGAGTTTGTGGGTTTGATTGAGGGAGATTGTGGTATTAATATTTTGGATCATGATCGTGATAGCCTGCTGAAAGCGATCAAGGATAAGGGAATAAGCATTGAAGGTGTGGAGGGGCTTGGGTATGGGAATATGGTGGATCATTTATATAAGAAGGTTTCTCGGCCGAAGCTGATCCAGCCTTGTTTTGTGACGAAGCATCCTTTGAGTACGAAGCCATTGGCGAGAAAAAATGATGAAGATCCGCGATTGTGTGATACTTTTCAATTGCTGGTTAATACTTGGGAGGTGGTGAATGCTTATAGCGAGTTGGTCGATCCGATTGATCAGAGAGAGAGGCTTGAAGATCAGGCGCTGGCTAAGGCGGATGGAGATGAGGAGGCGATGATGATGAACGAGGCTTATTTAAGAGCTATGGAGCATGGGATGCCATGTATGTCGGGATGGGGAATGGGTATTGATCGGATTATTACGCTTTTGAGTGGTCAGGAAAATTTGAAAGATGTCGTTTTGTTTCCTTTGTTGAGGCCGTTGGAGGAAGATACGAAGAAAGAACAGAAGTTAATGAATAAAGTTGCTAAAAAAGTAAAAAAATCTTAAATATGGATAAATTGGTGGTGTTGGATTTTGGTGGGCAGTACACGCATTTGATTGCGAGTCGTGTGCGTAATATGGGGGCGGCTTGTGAAATTATGCCTGGCGATGCTGATCCGGAAAAGATGGAAAATGTGAAGGGGATAATTCTTTCAGGTGGACCTTCGAGCGTTTTGAGTAGTCGGGCGGTGCTTCCGAATAAGGGCATTTTTGAAATGAATGTGCCGGTGTTGGGGATTTGCTATGGTCATCAGGTTGTTGCTCATATGCTTGGGGGGACAGTGAGAAAGGGAAATGTGAGCGAGTATGGGCCGACTAAGGTTTCTTTTTTTAAGAAGAAGGGGATCTTTAGTAAGGTGAGGAATATTGAGCCAGTATGGATGAGTCATTTTGATCAGGTGGTTACTATTCCGCCGGATTTTGAGATTATTGGAAAGACTGATGATTGTCCGATTGCCGCTATGGCAAATCCGGCGAGGAATATCTTTACGGTACAGTTTCATCCGGAAGTTACTCATACGGTTTGCGGTTCACGGATTTTGGAAAATTTTGTTGATTTAACCGGTGTAAAAAGGGAGTGGGATGTTCAAAATATGGTTGATGGTTTGGTGGAGGATATTAAGAAAAAGGCTGGAGATAAAAATGTGTTTTTGCTGGTTAGTGGAGGCGTTGATAGTACTGTGGCATTCTTGCTTTTGTCGAAGGCTTTGGGCCAGGATAGGGTGTATGGGCTGTTTGTGGATACTGGTTTTATGAGAAAGGGTGAAGGTGAACAGGTGAGGCAGTCGATGGTGGAGCTGGGTTTTGAGAATTTGCATGTTAAAGATGCTTCTGAGGAATTTTTCAAGGCTTTGGATGGCGTTTTTAAACCGGAAGAAAAGCGAAAAATAATCGGAGATTTGTTTTTGAAAATTAAAGATGATGTGGCTTTGGAATTGAAGCTGAATGATGATGAATGGCTGATTGGTCAGGGAACGATTTATCCTGATACGATCGAAACTGGGGGGACTGCCAACGCGAAAAAGATTAAGACTCACCATAACCGAGTTCCGAAGATTCAGAAATTGATTGAGGCTGGAAAGGTGATAGAGCCGCTGGTGGAGTTTTATAAAGATGAGGTGCGCTTGGTAGGAGAAAAGCTTGGTCTTGGGCATCATTTGCTGAATCGCCATCCTTTCCCCGGTCCGGGCTTGGCAGTGCGATGTTTAGCGGCGGAAAAAAGTAGGTATCCTGAGGGGCACAAAGTGATAGAAAAAAACATCAATATCTCCCTAGCGGATTATGGGCTTTCGGCAAATATTTTGCCGATCAAGAGTGTCGGTGTGCAAGGTGATGAACGGACTTATAGAAATCCGTTATTGTTATCAAATAGCAATTTGAGCTGGGATGAATATGGAACATTGGCGACTAAATTGATCAATAATTTTCATTCGATAAATCGTGTCTTGTTGAGGGTGGCGCCTGATAGTTTTGAAAGTGTGAATATCAAAGAGACACCGATGACAAGAGAGCGTGTCGGTCTATTGCAGGAGGCGGATAGTATTGTGATGGATTTCATAAAAGAGGTGAATATCTATGATGAGATATGGCAATTTGCGACGGTATTACTGCCTGTTAGCCTTGATAGTGATGGGAAAGAATCTATTGTGTTGAGGCCGGTGGCGAGTACTGATGCAATGACGGCGAACTTTTATCAGATGGATATCAATCACCTCCATGAATTGCAAATGAGGCTGATGAGTTTGTCGGGGATTGGTGCGGTTTTTTATGATTTGACCAACAAACCCCCCGGAACTATTGAATGGGAGTAAGAGAAGGGAATAGTTTATGATGCGAATATTAGTTGATTGTGCATTTTTGTGCAGGAGGGAGCTCCGGGAAGTGCTGGTTTGAGAATTTATTGAATTTCACGGGGTTGCCGGTGGTGAAAATTCGGATGTCTCCTGTTTTTAGGTGAGTGATTTCTTTGGCATCTATCTTGGCTTGAAGCTCTTGGGCCGTTGGTTCTCCGGATGTTAGGACTGCTGTTTTTCGGCCCATGATGCGCTTTATGTCTTTCTTCATGAAGGGGTAATGGGTGCAGCCTAAGATGAGGACATCGCTGTTTGTGGATTTGATGTAGCGGAGATATTTTTTAGTGATTGAGATGGCTTCGGGTTTATGGTGCCAGTTTTCTTCAATGAAGGGAACCAACAGAGGGCATGCCTTGGTGAATACTTTGGCCGTAGGAGCGGTTTTTTGGATTATGTGGGGATAGCTTTCGCTTTCGATGGTGGTGGAGGTTCCAATGACGGCAATGTGCTGTTTTTTACTTAATCGTAAAGCTTCATTAACGGTGGGGGTGATGACATCGATAAAGGTGATTTCCGGAAATTGTATTCTTAGTTCATCCATGGCGACGCTGGCAACGGTATTGCAGGCAATAACTATTGTTTTAGCGCCATTTTCGACCAAGAATCGCGTCCCTTGTAGGGTGTGACGAGTGATACTTTCAACGCTTTGTGGGCCATATGGAGCGCGGGCATTGTCGCCTAAATAAAGGTATGAACAATTAGGTAAAAGCTGGATGATGTCTTTCAATACAGTGAGTCCTCCATAACCGGAGTCAAAAATTCCTATCATGTTTTTTCTAAATTAATTATTTTCTGTTATGATTTTGGTGTACTAATATCAGTATATGCAGAAGTTTAAACTTGTAAATCTGGGGGTAGGCGTGCTATGTGGCTTATTGATAAGCTTTAATTGGGGTGTGGAGCTGCCACACAACAGTCTTGGTAATGAGGCGGAGGCGATGGAGACATTACTGAGTGACTATATAAGTGAACAGGTCTATTTACAAACAAGAATTGAAATTTTAAGAGACGAGATTGAGGATGCGGAAAATGAGATTGAGATACAAGGGGATGAAGTCAGCTTAAGTACTTTGGAAGAGCTTAGAAAGGATATTGGTCTTGGTAAGGTATCTGGGGCCGGGATAGAGGTAGTGGTAGATAATGGTCGTAATGTTGGAAGAAGTGGTGAAGGAATGGCGGTAAATCTGGTACAGGCATCTGATCTTAGAGATGTTGTTAATGCGTTGTATTCAGGTGGAGCAGAGGCAATATCAATCAATGGAAGACGGTTGATTACCAGCTCTACTATTAACTCAGTAGGAAGCAATATTTTAGTAAACGGTGTCGGTATTTCAGCACCATATAATGTCGAGGCAATTGGTAATATTGATACTATGCTGAGCAGAATTGAGGATCGGACGCTATTGGCTTCTTTTTATACTAAAGTTTTGAATGCAAACATAAGATTGATGGTGGAGATACACGATCGAATAAGTATCAACGAATATAACGGTGAGCTAAAGTCTGATTTGATCAATATAATTAACTGATAATGACACAAAGAACGATAACAATGCTGGTAGTATCGATTTTGCTGGGAATGTTGATTGTCAGCCAAGTAAAGACTTTTGAGCTGATAAATAGCACATTGGCACGGGAAAATACTGACAATATATTTCAACAATTGAAGATCCTTAAAGGTAAAAATGATGCTTTAAGGCAGGAAGTAAGTAAACTTGAGAGTAATCTCTCTCAACTTTTTAATAAAGAATCAGCATTAGCAATAGTGAAAAGTGAAATTAATGAACTGATGAAATTGGAAGGGCAAGTGGGCGTATTTGGAGAAGGAGTAGTGATTACTTTTGATGGAAATATCGGGTCTGAATTGATGACAGATATGCTAAATGAACTTTTCAATGCTGGGGCTCAGTCAGTGACGATAAATGGTTTAAGACACACTACAACAACAGCAGGCTTTGATTTACTGCCAAATCGTCAGATATTTTATGCCGGTCAAATACTCACGCCCCCAATAACTTTTGCGGGGATTGGTGATTCAAAGAAAATAATGGAAATCCTTGATTCTCAAGGTGGAATTATTAGCAGGATAAAGGACTCAAACAAGGATATGGCTATTCAAGTTGAGGCGAGGTCGGTTATACAGATGGGCTCGACTACTCAAAACTCAGCTTTTGTAGACTAACAAGATCCAAATTGGCTGTAATGCCAGCAAAAATAATAGTACAATGGCAAGAATTTTTTTGTTGAGCCTTTCGTATCTTACTTCCCTTTTGAGTGCATCAAATTTATCTTTGTTTTCGGTAATATTGGCAGCGAGGAGTTTCATTTTCTGAAACTCCTCGCTGTTTTGCTGATGATATTCAAGCATTGAAATACTATTTTTGATCTGGGCCTCAAGTTGCCCAACGCGGTAATTAGCAATCTCTAAGCGTTCTTGCTTCTGATTAAGTTCCTTTTTTGTACTGTGGTACAGCTTTTCATAAAAATTGGTAGTTGGCCTTTCTTTACCCTTGTCATGTCTAGACATAATGTCGACAGTGTCTATATTGACGACGTCGACACTGTCATGGACAGTGTCGACGTATTGTCTACTTCCGTGCATGTGCTTGTCTACTCTGTCCTTGCTGTTACCGCCGCTGCTGTCGACTACACCTGAACCCTTATTAAAAGCTAAAACCTCGTGTTCGCTTAACCATATTCTGCCATCAATACGCTCTATAGACAGTTTTTTGCCGGCTATATATCTGTCTACCGTCCTAACCGAGACTCCAAGCAGTTTTGCGGCTTTTGCTCTACTTAAATTGTATTTTTCATTGTTTGTCATAGTAGACATAGAAATATTATACTGTCGACACGACAAACTATAGACAAAGTGGACAAATCTTGCAATCAAATGTCGACACCACAAGACATTTGATTGCAAGATTTGAATAAACAGTGATAGCTCGTACAAGAAGATTGATTTTGTTGCTTCTGTTAAGGATAATGTTTTTATCCTTGTTTTTATTTATATATCGACCACTCCTCTATGCTTAATTTCAATAAAATCTTGGTGTCTTTGCCAGCTCTGGCGTTGATTGCAACTAGTTCCGCTTGGGCGAGTTTAGAGACATATCACTCATTATACATGGGGGATCAAGAAAAAGCTGAGATTTACGCTGGAGAGTATGAGGGTGAACAATTTGGTGCCAGTTTGGTAAAAGGCGACTTCAATGGTGACGGCGTCGATGATATGGCTATATCTGCTCCATTTCATTCTTCCGAGGACAAGATGTGGGTTGGTGCGGTTTATGTCTTTATAGGCGGTGAAAATGCGGTTAAGGCCCCCGTTAAGGTTTTCCTGGGTAATACTTCTCGCCAGCAATTCGGATTGGAGCTTGCGGGTGGGGATTTTGACAATGATGGTAAAGATGATTTGGCGATAAGTTCATATAAGATCAAGGAGGATGGTAGTGCGACCCGTAGAGGAATGGTACATATACTATATGGAAACAGCATGTTTGATAATGCGGCCAGAGTGGAAGAGGTAAGCGATGCGGTTGTGTTGCATAATAGTGTCGACTATGAAGATGGTTTTGGTTTGGAGCTTACTGTGGAAGATTTTAATAATGATAGTATCGATGATCTTGTGGTAGGCGCTCCATTGTTGGCGGAGGGGCGTGTTTTTGGATATGTTGGGAGTAATCGCGGAGTGAAGAATGATTTTAGTTTTGTTTTAAAAGGCAAAAATGAGAAGAGTAGATTTGGAAATGCGATAAAGTTTGAAGATATCAACGGTGATGGAGCGAAAGAACTGATTGTAGGAGCATATATGGACGGTATAAATGAAGAAGGAAGTTTATATGTTTATACTTTTAATCCACGGGCAGTGGGTCAAACTACGGAGATTTTAAAAATATATGGAGATATTGAGTATGGCTGGCTAGGTTGGGATATTGATGTCGGCGATATTAATGGTGATGGGTTCGGGGACATTGTAGCTAGCTATTTCCCTTACAAGAATCCTGACTTTGACGGCAAGGTGGGCGTGATACTCGGCCATCAGTTTATAATTGACAAGCAAACAGCAATTAATGCCAAGATTTTGACTAAAATAGAGATAAACGGCCCTTTAAACGGGCGTATGATGGCTTATGATGTAAAAGTGGCGGATCTAAATAATGATGGGCACAAGGATATTATTTTAGGGGCACCAGGAGTGAGTGCAAATCTGAAGGCTACCAGTGGAAATGTATATGTACTATATGGTGGTCCGTCAGATGAGGCTTGGACTAAAAGTCATTATACGGTGAAATACTATGAGGTGGATGAAATTTTATATGGTGACGACGCTGGAGATTGGTTTGGATCGGCTTTAGAGGTGCTGGATTTCAATAATGACGGTTATAATGATTTGGCGGTTGGGGCAAGGTATAATGATGGTCCGGATTCGATAGATAATGGCCGATTTTATCTCCTTAATGGGGATGAAGGTTTTATTGGTGAATACAAGGAATTTGATTCGAGCTTAGACTATATCGAGAGAGGTGCGTTTGTCTCAGAGGTGGTGCAAGATCTAGGATTAAAGGAAAAGAAGAAAGAGTACTTGGATCAATGTATGGGTTATTTAGAGTTTTGTTTGTATAATTTCGTGACGGTTTCGAGGTTTGATGAGATGGAGCTGGGAGATACCTTGAGGCTGTATCCAGATGTAAATATGGGCGACCCTTACTATGATGACATCAATTTAGCTACTCTACTGGGCGTCGTTAATGGGTTTTTATATCAAAATAACACTCCATTTTTGCCACAAGAAAGGATTTCAAGAATACAAGCATTGAAGGTTGTGCTGGAGGCTGCTGATTTGGTTTATCCTAAATATGAGGTTGAGTATCGGGATCAAGTTAGAAAGTCGATTTTTAAGGATATTAGCGAAGATATTGATGAGACTTCTTGGTATTTTAGATATGTGAATTTTGCTGTCGAGGCTGAAATTATAAATCAAGATGATTACTTCCGCCCAGATGAGCCGATTACCAGTCGTGAGACAGAGGCGCTTTTGGAAAAAACTATTAAATATCTAAATACATTACCACAAGAGGAAGATGAGACGGAAACTGAGCTTTGAAGAAATACAAGATAGAAAGCCCAGTGTAGAAACTGTAAGGGATATGGCGCGTAGTCCAATTTTTTTGATACTGGATAATTTGAGGAGCTTACATAATGTTGGTGCGATATTTCGCAGTGCCGATGCGGTGGGCGTGTCTAAGATATTTCTTTGTGGAATGACCGGGGTTCCGCCGCGTGGAGAAATAGCTAAAACCGCTCTGGGAGCAGAGGAGTTGGTGCCTTTTGAATACTACGAAAACACAATGGATGCGGTAAAAAGGATGAAAAAGGAAGGGGTAGAGGTGGTGGCAGTAGAAATTACCGATGATGGAGAGTTGTATTGTGAGGCAAATTATAAGTTTCCGGTTTGTTTTGTCTTAGGGCATGAGGTTCAAGGGGTTGACGATGAGGTGGTTAAAGCCTGTGATAGAGCGGTATATTTGCCAATGAAAGGGCGGGCGAACTCTCTGAATGTCGCAACTTGTGCGGGAATAATTTTATATGATAGTCAAAGAAGAATTTAAGTGTTAAATTAGGCTAACTAATTGTACTAAATTTTTTATGCAAAATGATAAAACTCCTCTTTTCAAGTAAGTTTCCCGAGGTTGAAAAAAATATTTTCGAAGATCTGATGTCGAGAATTAATGATGTAATGAAAGAGGATATTGATGAACGGACTGATGAACGAGAAGGTGTAATTAATTTGATGATAGTTGATGATGATGAAATTAGAGAAATTAATCGTGATTATAGGGGCTATGATAAGCCAACTGATGTTATTTCATTTGAATATTTTAGTGATGGTGATTACTGGATAGAGGAGTCTGATGAGTTGGAGGTAGGCGATATTTTTATCTCGATTGATACTGCTAGGCGGCAGTCTGTAGACAAAAACCATACTTTGGATAAGGAATTTGAGATTTTGTTTGTTCATGGTGTCTTGCATGTGTTGGGTTATGATCACAACGATGATGAAGAAGAGCAAGAAATGGAGGGCTACGCAAAAGAGATCCTAGTTTCCTAGGATCTCTTTTGTTGTAGTATCAGGTTGTGATTTAGCGATCCTCTTGAGGACGAGCTTCACTAACATTGATTTCACGACCATTAAGGTCATGTCCGTTTAGAGCTTCAAGTGCACTAAGTGCATCAGCATCGTTTACGAAAGTTACAAAACCAAATCCTTTAGAACGTCCAGAAAATCTGTCGGTAATGATAATGGCTTCTTCTACTTCTCCGTGTTGGGAAAATAGGGCTTTTAGGTCTTCATCACTGGCAGTCCAGGCGATGTTACCTATAAATAGTTTTTTACTCATTGTGTGAAATAAAAAAGAAATAAAAAGTGTGAATGTAATCCACAGCCAGCTGACGAATGCGAACGTAACTTTAGAAATAGTATCTATTGTATATATTTGCCTTTCTTTCAAACTTGCACTGTGGATTTTACGGTAAATATTCCGTTTTGGCAAGAGAAGATATTTTTTGATTACTTTTTGGCGAATAGTGTTGTGGTATCCAAGAGTTGATTGGTGATCAATTTGGCATGATTCCAAGTGAGCTGGAATATTCTTCGGTGAAGATTGGCGATATCTTCGGATTCAATTATGGTTGCGGTTTTTTCTTCCCAGGACATGATGATGACTTTGTCGTTGTAAATGATGAGCTCTGGTGAAAAAGTGAATTGTTTTTCTGGCACTAATACTGTTTCTCTAAGCTCTTTTTTGTTTGATTTGCTGCGCTCGCGGGATTCATGGTTATCGGGGCATAAACAGAAGGCGGGGATTTTTTTGCCGGCCCTAAGGGTATAATATTCAGGAAAAAACCCCGGTAAGGCGGCGTGCATAGATTGAAAATTTGAGTAGGCCAAAAGTGGCCCTTGTGAACTGAGGGTGTCAATGTAGGCCTGTTTTAAGCCACCTTTTCCTTGATAAACTCTTATTTTGGGCGAAACATCTTGCTTAATCGAGATGTCCTTTAGTTTGTCGATTGCTCTTATCAATTCGAGTTTGGTCTTTTCATATGTTTTCAAGACTTCTTTTTCTTCCAGTTCGATATATGAGATAAGTTCGTGGGGATTAAGAGGATTGAGGTGGTTGATACCATGCTTCTGAGTTGTATGCAGAATCCCTTTTTCAACAAGCTGCTTGGTGATTTGATAGGCAGTTGTCCGGTTGATACCGAGGTTTGTAGAAATAACAGATGTCGGCTGTGGTCCGACTTTTAGAAGATAGAGGTAGATTTTAGATTCAACCCTTGAAAAACCAATTTGTCGCAATAAATCTTGTGGCATATGGTTAGGTGGACAACAAAAGTATTTGACTATAGTTGCTTTCAGGCCACTTGTCAAATGCCAGTGTGGTGTTCCTACATCAATTCGTCTATGTCTATGTTGACCCAGTCGTTGCCGTTTGGGCTTTTTAATTGAAGTTTTAACTCAATTTTTGGTGTCTTTAATGCTTCCAGATGCTTTTGATTACCTTCTCCGAGAATAATATCAGTTTGTACTTTGCGAGTTAGTTTGAACTCCTTCTTATTGAGATCAAATTCGATTTCACGCATTGATCCGGTTTCCAGCTCCTGAAGTCCAACCTCATTATATAGCGGAAATTCTTCGTCGGTAACGATTTTACCTCCAGCTGAGACTATTCGCTCAATGATATTATTAAAAGCATCATCTCGAAGTGAACCGCGAGTATCGTCTATTTCGCGCATGTTTCCTTTGTATCCGCCTGATCCCATGTGGTTGTGATTATGTAAGTTTGTTTGAATTATAGGAAAACTGGTGTAAATTTTAAAGGTGTATTTATTATTTATATGAGTTTTAAGGGAAAAATAGGCAGGATTTTTTATGAGGTGGAGGAAGGTTATGATCTCTATGGAGCTAATTATGATAAGAGTTCCAAGTTTTTGGAGGGCTTTGAACAAGGTGCTTTTGAGAAGTTAACTCGAGATGTTAGTGGCGGGAAGGCGTTGGATTTGGGGTGCGGTACCGGTCGCAATATTCCGAAAATCCTAGATTTGGGTTGTGAGGTGGTGGCAGCTGATATATCTGAGACGATGTTGAAATTTATAGGAAAGAAATTTCCAAGAATCGAGAAAGTGAAGACAGACGGGCTTAATATGCCGTTTGCGGATAATAGTTTTGATTTAGTTGTGGCGATGTTTTTAATTGTTCATTTAAAGGATCCAGCGGATGTTTTCCGGGAGGTTTATCGCGTCTTGAAGCCTGGGGGAGTCTTTTTGCTGTCTAATGTGAATCAGAGAAAACCACCGAAGGTGGAGACGATGAGCGGGGAATCCATTGTGATAGAGTCGTATTATCATCGGCCGGAGGATGTTATTTCAAAGTTGGAGTATGAGTTTTTTAAGATTGAAAATGATGAGTTGGTGATAGAAGACAGAACATGGATTAATCAGCTTGTAAAGGCGAGAAAGTAGCCGAAATTGACAAATTGAAGACCTTCAAATATCCTCCTGACACTTATCTTAATAATTTAATATTAACAATATGGTTAAGAAAACTTTTTTGGCTGTAATGGCAATGATGTCTATTATGGCTCTCTCCGCTTGTAATAGCGGTAATACTGAAGATGGATCGCAAGATGTCTCTTCTACGGATCGATTAACAGCTGAGGCGGCTCAACAAGTTTTGAATGATTCTTTCAGCAAGATGGCAGATTTGAATTCATATGAATTTGATGGTCTATTGGCTCTAGAATTGGTCGGAGGTCTTGTGCCTTTGAATGCGTCTTTGACTATGGCCGGTGAGGGAGATGTGTCTAACCCTGTTATGCCAAAGTTGAACCTAAATATTGGCGGGAAAGTTTCAATGGGTGGTGATGCTGATATGACAGGACAGTTGGATGTTCGTCTTCTTGACAACACGGCTTACCTAATGGTGAGCAACCTAGAGAACCTGGATTCAGTTGTTCCTGCTGAAATGGTGGCAATGTTTAGCGATCAGTGGTGGTCTATAGCTTTGGATGATGTTATGGAAGATGTTAATGTTGAGCTTGAAGTTGACGATGATGTTGTTGCTGATGTTGAGATTGAAGCTAATGATGATATTGCCGATCTTGACACTGAGCAAGTGGAGGCAGTGAAGCAGTTGATCAGAGATGCTTCTTTATTCACAAATGTAGAAGATGTTTCAACTGAGAAGGGTGTTTACCACTTTACTGGTGATTTGGATCAAGAAGGACTTAAATCTTTCATCGTGGCCTACGGTGAGCTTGTTGGTGAGGTCGTAACACAAGAAGAGCTGACTGAAATGGATAATGTTTTGGCCAATTCTGATATCGCAGTACAAGTATGGATTGACTCTAAGAGCGGAGATCTTAAGAGATTTGTGGTTGATGCGCTTGTAACTATTCCTGAAGAGGAGAGAACAAGTGATGATCCAAATGCTGTTAAGGTGACTGCTGATGTGACTTACAGTAACTTCAATAAAGTTGTTACGGTAGAAGTTCCGGAAGATGCAATGCCTTTACAATAATCTGACTAAGTTAGATTATAAAAGAGACCTTTGAAAAAGCCCCCGTTTCCAACGGGGGCTTTTTAGTTGAATGATCAAGTCGCTATTATCAATCCTTATTTGATCTTGTAGGAAAGGCTGACGCTAACGGTAATGTCTTGTGTCCCGGTCATAATTGGTGTTTCCACGCTACCTTCTGAGGATACTGCCATGTCCATAGATACTCCTCCATATCCTTTATATGGCATGTAATAGTCGTCATTTACTTCCCAGAAGTTAACGATTTTACCAAGCCTAATTCCGGATTGTTCGGCAATTTCTTCGGCCTTTTCTTTAGCATTGGCGATGGCTTTTTCACGAGCCTCCGCTTTGGCAACTTCAGGGTTTTCAACGGTGAATCCTAATCCTGATATACGATTCGCTCCGTTTGCTGTGGCTGTCGCTGTAACCTGTCCAAGCAAGCTAAAGTCGCGCACCTTGATAACGAGGTTTTGTTGGACTATGTAGCCGTCTTCAAAACTTCCTCTTTCCGGAGTGTAGTCATAGTTTGGGTTCACATAATATTCTTGTGTCATAATGTCCTTCTCTTCAACTCCGAGAGCAACGATTCCGGCGATGATGGCATTAGTCTTGGTGCTGTTTTCAGTTAAGAGATCGGATAAAACATCGCCTTTGGTCTCAAGTCCGACTGAGACTGTCGCTAAATCAGGTGACACACTGACCTTACCTGTGCCCTCAACCGATAATTCGCGTACATAGTCTCCACTAAAAGACTTCCATGATGAGACAACCTGTGTGCTGACTGATGCTAATATCAGAACGACCAGAACAATTGTTAAAATATATAACCTATTTGATAGGTCGAGTTTTTTTTGGTCCATAGAAATTTGGTTAATAATGTAAACCTATTTGTAGCAAATCTTGGTATTTTATTCAATACATGAAAAAGCAGAGCGACTAGCGCCAGATTGCTTTTATGGTGGGCAGGGAGGGATTCGAACCCCCGAAGGCTGAGCCAGCAGATTTACAGTCTGCCCCGTTTGACCGCTTCGGTACCTACCCACATTTGAGATGGAGCCACTTGTCGGAGTCGAACCGACGACCTACTGTTTACAAGACAGTTGCTCTACCAACTGAGCTAAAGTGGCGCATTATAAACATGCGGTCGTTAGTTTATGTAAATTGGCTTTACTAGTCAAATGTATTTAAAAAATCCCACCGGATCAGATCCAAGTGGGATTTTTATGGGAAAATTTAGCTTAGAGAGTTGTACCTGGTCCTACTGTATCTGTTGATTCTGTAGCGACAAGAACGGTGTTAACAATCGCAAATGAGATCAAGATGATAATGATACCGATGATGGCATACATAATGATTTTTTTAGCGTTATCAACATTTTCTTGATTACCGGCAGCTGTAACATAAAGGAAACCAGCGTAGATGATCATGATTACCGCAAGAAGCCCAAGGAATCCAAGTGCAAAGTTGACGATGTTGAGGACAACCTGACGAAGACTTGTTTCTCCACCAAGAATGTTGTCATTTGAGGTGGTGAGCTGTGTCGCTTCCGCGAGGGGAGCAACTGAAAATAAAGAGATAGCGCCAACCATGATGGCAAAAACCATCAGGAACTGTTTGATTGAGCTTGTGTTTAGTTTCATAGGAATTTTGTTATTAAAAAAACTGGCGAAATTATATCACATGCTTGTTTTTTAGTAAAAGCTATTAACGCATTTTTGGTTATAATTTAGTTTTGCCGTGTTGATCATATATTTGGACTTCTTCAAGGAGGGTTATTCCGGATGAAGCTTGTACTTTTTGGCGGGCGGTGCGGGCGAGTGTCTTGATGTTGTCAGCGGTGGCGCCACCGAGATTGAGGAAAAAATTGGCGTGCTTATCGGATATTTGAGCTTTGTCGAGGATGAATCCTTTCAATCCGGCTTCTTGGATCAATCTTCCGGCGGAATTATCGGGAGGGTTTTTGAAAAATGAGCCGCAGGTGAGTCCGCGAGGTTGAGTGGTGATGCGTTTGAGGCTGTTTTCTTTGATCAGGGCTTGTGTTTCTTCTTTGGAGAGGGCGTTTTTTTGCAATTTGATGGTGCCGTCTAATACTAGATGATCACTGTGCTTGATGCTGCTTTCACGGTAACTGTATTGAAGTTCTTGGGGTGTGATTTTAATTACTTGAAGTGTTTTTGGGTCAAGGAGGGTGGCGGAGGTAAGGATATCTTTGGTTTCGAGTCCGTGGCAGCCGGCGTTTCCCCGTATTGCGCCACCGAAAGTGCCGGGGAGTCCAACCCATGGTTCTAGGCCGTTGAGGTTGTGTTCTTGTGCGATTTTAATGAGTTTTGAGACACGCATGCCGGAGTCGGCGGTGATACTGTCGTTTGAGACGCTGAAGTCTTGAGATTGGTTCAATATGACCAGTCCGCGAAATCCGAGATCGTCAAAGATAATGTTGCTGCCGCCGCCGATTAAAATAAATGGTATGGCTTTTTGGTGTGCAAATTTGATGGCTTCGATGATTTCCTCCTGTGATGTTGCAGAAATAAAATAGTCGGCAGGCCCACCGACCATAAAGGTAGAATAGCGAGCTAAAGATTTGTTGGTTTCAAGGTTCACGGTGGTTTTGTTATTCGGGCTTTTTTAGGTGTGTAGGGGGATTATAGTTTCTTTGTTGGTAGTTTGAAAGGGGTTGTGCTGGGGATTGATATTAATAAATCTGGGTTTATTTTGTGTTGATAGGAGTGCCAATAAAACGTATTATTTTCGTTGTTAGTATTCATTCCTAAAAAAATATCATTTTTAAAAACATACAAAATATGAATAAGTTTTATCAAAACTTCCAGTTTTTGGCGACCAGGCGTCATCTGGGATTTGTCTTAGCCTTTGTTGCTTTGGGGCTTTTTCCGACGATGGTGTCGGCAAATTTCACGGAAAGTCAGGTGGTGGAAAGACCCACTCCGGTGGCAAGTGATTACCTTGGTAGCACCCTTGATGTCAGCGGTGACTATATGATTGTGGGGCTTACTGGTTCCAATAGAGCGGAAATTTTCCATAAGGTGGCGGGAGTATGGTCTCATCAGGACTCAATTGTGGAGGCTGGTATTTCTTCTTATTTTGCCGATGATGTGACGATAAGCGGGGATTGGGCGGTGGTGGCCGATAACAATGACGGGACCGGTGGAGGACAGGCTGGGGCAGTATTTTTATATAAGAGAGATGGCACATCATGGAATTTTGTGAAGAAGGTGATTTCGAGTGATATTGCAGCTTCTGATTTTTTCGGTGACGAAGTTATAATTAAAGGGGACTACTTGGTAGTAGGTGCTTATAGAGATGATGATGGTGGTAGTGCGGCAGGATCGGCATATATCTTTCATAAAGATCAAGGTGGAGTGGATAACTGGGGGCAGATTAAAAAACTAACGGCTTCGGATGGAGCGGCAGGCGATTGGTTTGGAAGATCGCTGGCGATGTCGGATGATAATCAGTATGTGGTAGTAGGAGCTTATACTGATGATGATGGTTTTGATGCGGCGGGATCGGTGTATATATACCATGTGGATCAAGGTGGCGCGGATAATTGGGGGCAGATTAAAAAGCTGAATGCCTCTGATCCGGAAATTCAAGCATGGTTTGGGAATTCAGTAGGTGTTTCAGAGGATGGTGAGTATGTGGTAGTTGGAGCATATGGGAAGGATGATGCGGGTGCCGGTTCAGGGGCGGCCTATGTTTTCAAAAAGGATTCTGGTGGAGCTAATAATTGGGGGCAAATTAAGAAACTAAATGCTTCGGATGGAGCGGCAAGTGATCAGTTTGGTAAAAGCATAGCGATTAGAAATGATGTAGTATTGGTTGGAGCCCACCTGGTTGGGGCTGGCGATGTTGGGGCGGCTTATGTATTTAAGAAGGATGAAGGTGGGATAGATAATTGGGGACAGTCCCAGATTTTAACGGCGAGTAATGGTGCCGACAATGATTGGTTTGGGTTTAAAGTTGTACTGGACGGGTATGATGCCTTTGTCGGTGCTGATGGATATTCGCTGACAGTGAATAGCGGTGGGGCGGTTTATTATTTTGAAGGGACTCCTCCGGTGACGCCTGAGAATAGTATTGTGATAGACAGTGTTTATTTAGAGCTTATTAATGATGTGGATGCGAATAACATTCTGAATATTGGGGATACTTTTAGGGTTTTTGTGAATGTATATAATTCTGACTACGATACGGGGGCGGGAGAGCATTGTATGTCGGTTCCCGGTCTTACTACAGTAACGGTAGATTTGAGTGCCTATGGCGGGGCGGTTGATGAGGCCATGGAATGTACAGAACATAATAGTGGACAGCCTAATACCTTTACTGTTACTTTTGAGGTGGCCGATGCAGGGGTAAATGGTATTGATGTCGGGGCGGATGATCCTCTGTCGGCAGTGACTGCTACGGTGACAGATTTAAATGAGACAACTCCGAAGACAGCTGTTTCTAGCAATAGATTTGGTGATGGCGTGAGGGATAATTTGGATGGGGTTGATTCAATCGCACCTGATGTGGTCGCTAATTTTGCTACTACGGCTGCGACTCTCGATAGTATTTCTTTAAGCTGGGATGCTTCGGTGACAGCTGATTTTGCAGAATATGTGATTTACTATTCGACAGATGAAAATGTTTCAAATTCGAACGGCACACTGTGGGATTCCGGTGATGATGCGGATCTGTCTGTGGTAGGAACTACTTCAACTGTGGTGACTGGCTTGACCCAAGGAACGAGATATTATTTCCAGATTTATCAAGTTGATGATGCTGATAATTTAAGCCCAGCCGCGACGAGAGTTGATAGAATGACAGCTAGTCCTGCTTCGGGAGGTGGCGTGCCATTAATTGCGGTGACGAATGCGAATCTTGGCAGTGCCAGTGGCGGAGCTTCTTCAAATTCAAATGGAAATACTGACTTTAGTGGTAGTCCGTTTGAAGATATTCGGGGACATTGGGCCGGTACCTATGTTGAAGAGCTGAGAGCGAAGGGTGTGGTTGCAGGTAAGAGTGCGGATTCTTTTGCACCTGAGGATGCTGTGACAAGGGCGGAACTTCTGAAGATGGTGTTGGAAGCTTATGGAGTAGACATTGAAACTAGAGACACATCTTCATTCTCTGATGTGTCAGCGCAAGATTGGTTTATCGATTATGTGGAAACCGCAAAAATGGTTGAATATATTTCAGGTTATGAGGACGGTACATTCAGACCTAATGAGTTTGTGAATCGCGCTGAGGCCTTGGCAATAATATTGAAAGCTTCGGAGTTGGCATTGAATACGGGAGGTTCTCATTCTTTTCCGGATGTCAGCGCAGATGCTTGGTATGTAGATTTGATTTCATTTGCTGTTGAAAATGCAGTGGTTTCGGGATACGAAAACGGTAATTTTGGTCCAAGCGACAGTATGACCAGAGCTCAAGTGGCTAAGGTAATTGTTTTGGTGATGAAGCTAAAAGGTATCTAGGGGAGTGGAAACTGTTTTGGGAATTGTGAGGTGCGTCGTATTTTTACTTTGCAATTCCCGAAAAGTTGATTAGAATTGTGCTCGCGTTGATTTATCGGGATGTAGCTCAGTTGGCTAGAGTGCATGGTTTGGGACCATGAGGCCCTGGGTTCGAGTCCCAGCATCCCGACCATCAGCGCTTTTTTCGTTTATTTTCTGTTGGCGGAAGAGAATCAGTGGGCGTGGGCGTAGGCGATAAAATCGAATCTTGCGTGCTGCGATGAGCGAGTCGGCCCATTCTATAGGCAACTTTTAAAATCTGTACTATTCTTTGGCTAAGGTCAGATATGTCATGATGATTGAGTTTCTTGATGTCGGGGTAGGAGTACCTTGGAAGAACCATTGATATAGCCCTAATAAGCTTTTCTTTACTAAATGATCCGGATTGTTCTTTGATGTCATTAAGGTAGAATCGAGCAATCGCTTCAGTAAGTTCAAAGTGTAGTTGTCCTTCGTTTATTTTGGGGTCGGCTATCTTTTCAGAAATTATTTTAGCGACTTTTTCAACTCGGTAAATTTCTGACGCCAGGTTGTTTACCTCATGAGAACGGTTTTCTTCGGGGGTTCCTTTGGGGGACAATTTGGTGACTTGCTCAATTAATCTATCAATAGAGTCTCTTACTTGTTTTTGAATATCTCTGCGCTGTTGGTAGCGCTCTTGAATACCGGCAATGGTATTCTTTAAATCATCTAATGGGTAATATTCCAGGTTTATTCTGGGCTTTATGGGTGACTCCCCAATTTCCAGAGTTAATAATCGATCGAGTTCCTCGGTAATTTGTTGAATGCTGGTATGACGGCCAGTGTGGACGCTTTTTCTTGCCTCTGGGGTGTTGCGACGAATTCTTTTGGTGGCAGGGGTTGTAGTTTCTAAATCTTCCTGAGGGGAGGATTGAGGTAAGTCTGGAGAAACATCTTTATTATTTGGTGACATATTTTTCTTTACAGATTTTTAATTTTAACACATATGAAAATATCTTGCAATTTGACAGTTTTGGTTTCGTAGTTATAATGAGGCACTTTTTTATAAATCTATTAATCTAAAATACTTAGAATGTCGATGAATAAACCTGACAACAAATCCCTTGATTCACAGGTTAGTGAGAGGGTGAAATATTTTTGTGAACAATTGATACATGTTTGTGGTACTGAATTTATGGATGTGAACATAAATTCTTTTGGATCGATCGAGGAGAAGATTTCTAATGTCGCTTTGGTATGCGTACGGGCTTATCATGATCAAGGACTTAGTAAGGTGATTGACTTTGATGAATTGATGGAGAGTGCTGAGGAGGCATTGAAGACCTATTTGTTGAATAATTTTAGTGAGATGGGGCCAGATGATATTGATTATTGGGGGCAAGCATTCTTCTTCAAATGTGATTGCGTAGATATAGAGATGGAGGAAGGCAGCAATGAAAAAGAGTTTGGTTACTCGGTGTCACCTTTGGATAAGATGAACAGATTGGATTGTCCTGTGGTGTTAGATGCAGAAAATCGCGATATTTTTGGTATTTTGGCTCTATTTCCTAATGTGCTCAGTGAAGTGGATGAGGTGCAATTAAGGTTGAACAAGGATTATAGGAAAATAATAAGTCGCAAAGCAGAGGATAGTACTGGATTAGCGTCTTTATGTGCGATGGAATATCCCAAGCTTTCGAATTCATTCAGTGTAGATGACTATATCGGTACTTGTACAAGGGCGTATATGGAGTGTTGGTATAATATTTTTGGTGATGGCAGGGATAGTGCTTTTCCGATTCATATGGCAATTTTTGAGAATAAGTTGAAATTATTGTTGGAGTTGCAGGGTGATCATTGTGAGGTTAAAGATATGGCTGATGATAAAGAGATTTTAACAATTGTTAAGCCAGAATATTCGGATGTTCAGTTCTTTTTGGACGAGGAAATTTCAGAAATACGAGAAGAGAAAGATGTGCTTATTTTTACTGAAAATCTGGGCGAATTTATCAGGACAAAACTTTTGCTTATGGAGACTAATTCGGAAATTGAGAGATTTTATACCACTCTTAATAATATCGTTCTATGCATGGCTGACTCCGCGAAATTTCGTTTAAAGTCAAAAGAGCTGACAGACTTGCAAGCGCGATGCTTTAGGGAGCTGTTAGATAGTATAAGAAGGTATTTAATAAGCAAATAAGCTTTGAGCTATTTGTATGTTTTCTTGGTCGGGGCCGTTGCCGGTGAAACCTGGTACTTCGAGGATCCATGGAATAGAGGAGAGATAGGGGTGGGAGGCAAGATTGCGAAAGGCGGGGAGGCCAATGTGTCCTTGTCCGAGGTTTTCGTGGCGGTCTTTGGCGCTGTTGTATGGGGCTTTGGAGTCGTTGATGTGAAGGACTGCGAGGTTTTCGAGGCCAAATGATTGTTGGCAGCGATTTGTGAGCTGCTGGAGTTCGTCGGGGGTGAAAGTTTCGAGTAGGCCGGCGGCGAAGGCATGGGCGGTGTCGATGCAGACTTTTATTTGGGGGTGGTTGGCTAGGTGGAATATTTCGCCAATTTCTTCGGGGGTGATGCCGATTTTGGAGCCCCCGCCGGAGGCGTTTTCCATGATGAGATGAGCCTTCCCGGGGGCGTCTTTGAGGACTTGAAGCATTCCGGAGGCAATTCGGTGATAACTTTCCTGTGGGGTGGTGTCTTTGTAGGATCCAATGTGGTAGATGAGTCCCTCGGCATTAAGCGCATTGGCGATTTTAAGGTGTGCTGTGAGGTTTTTAATTGATTTTTGGTATAGTTCCTCGTTTGGCGTGCCAAGATTGACGAGATAGCTTGCATGGAGGAATATTTTCTTGACTGGGGATTTTTGCCTTATTTGATTGAATTTGTCGATAATATCAGAGTTTGGAAAAGCTACGCTCCACTGACGGGGTGAGGCGCCAAAGATTTGCATGGCGTTGGCTCCGATATTTTCGGCATTGGAAAAGGCGTTGTGGAGTCCGCCGGAGGCGGACACATGCGCTCCTATTAGCCGGTTTTTATCAGAAAGTGGCGATGTTGTTGGGGTCGGTACCATAGCGGATAATATTATTTTGGTGGTCTTCGATGCGGTTGTCGATTAGGGTGAGCAGTTTACTGCGATTGCGAGATACCGATTTATGAGTTTTGGATGCGTAGTTGATAATGTCTTTGAGTAGATGGTAGCTGCTGACTCCGTTGACGAGTTTCATGTCGAATGGGGTGGTAGTCGAGCCTTCTTCGGAGTAGCCGTGGAGGCTGAGGCGATCGGAGTTGACGTATGGCCAGAGTATGTTTTGGATATCGCTTGTGTAGCCATGGTAGTTGAATACTATGGGCTTTTTATCGGTAAATACTTCATTAAATTGCTGCTGGGTGAGTTTGTTTTTTTTGCTAGGTAGGTAGTCTCCAAGTCCGAGAGCGGTGAGTTCTGATACATTGACATAGCGGATTTTGACTTCAGGGATGAGTTTTTTGGCCATGACTACGGCGTCGATCGCTTCTTGAGTAATGTGATCTCCGGCTGATGCAACGACGATATCGGGGTTCTTGGAGGCGGTAACACCACCAACCCAATCCCAAACTCCAAAGCCGGTCTTGGCTTGACGGCGAGCTTGTGAGAGAGTCTGCCATTGGCGCATAGGGCGCTTATCGGAGACAATAACGCTGATGGAGTCTTTCTTTTGGAGTGTTTCTTCAAGGGCTACAAGCAAGCTGTTGGCGTCGGCGGGGTAGTAGACTTGAGAGAATTGTCCGTGTTTAAGTAAAATGTTGCTTACGAAGCTGGGGTTTTGGTGTGAGTAGCCGTTGTGTTCTTGGCGCCAGCCGACGCTAGTGAGGAGGTAGACGGCGCTGGGGACAGGTTTTCTCCATGGTACGCGAAGGCTTTGTTTGAGGAATTTGGCGTGTTGGTCAACCATGCTAGAGATGATTGCAATGAATGCTTCATAACTTACAAGAAGTCCGTGACGGCCTGTTAAAAGGTATCCTTGGTAAAGTCCTTGTAGATTGTGTTCGCTCAACATTTCGATCACTCGCCCTTCTTGAGCGGTGTTTTCGGCATTGTCGGATATTGGCCATTGGTACTCTCTATTGGTCTCTTGGAATACGGCGCCGAGTTTATTGGATTCGACTTCGTCGGGGCAGAAGATGCGGAAGTTTTCAGGGTTTTCTTTGATGATGTCGCGGAGGAGGAGCGCTCCGGCTTCCATGCTGCTGCCGATTGAGGTGCCTTTTCCGGGTTTGCTGATGGAGTAATTGGATAGTCGTGGAATTTTGAGTTCTTTGAGATGGTTGCCTCCGATGGCGTGGGTGTTCATTCCGATGCGGAGTTTACCGGTGGGAACATATTTGAGAACTTCACTGGTGGGGACTCCCTTTTTATCAAGAAGCTCGTGTACATTATAACTTTCCAGCCATTCCTTGACTGCAGGAAAGGCATCGGGGTCTTTAGCGAGATTTTCGATTGGTACTCCGTGCGAACGGAAGGAGTCCTCGATGGGCTTACCTTTGAAGGTGGTGATTCCTTTCCAGCCTTTTGGGGATCGTAGAAGAATAACCGGCCATTTGGGTTTTTGAGGAATTGTTTTGCCGGTGCGGGCGCGTTTTTGGATGTCGCGGATCATTTCGTAGGCCTTAAATGTGGCTTCGAGCATTTTGCTTTCCAGTTTGGGGGCGGAAACGATTATAGGTTCGTAGCCGTAGCCATGGAATAAGTCGGTTAATTCAGTGTCATCCATGGAAGAGTAGATGGTGGAGTTGGAGATTTTGTAGCCGTTGATGTGGACTATCGGTAGGACAGCGCCGGAAGTTCTCGGGTTCAAGAATTTGTTGGTGTGCCAGGCGGTGGCGATCGGTCCAGTCTCGGCTTCACCATCGCCAACGGCGACGGCGGCGATAAGATCGGGATTGTCGAGGACGGCTCCGAAGGCGGTGGCAAGACTGTAGCCAAGTTCTCCTCCTTCTAGGATTGATCCGGGAACGCTGGGGGTGACATGGCTGGGGAAAGGGCTGTGGGGCCACGAAAAATCTTTGATGATGTGGGCGGCTCCTTTGCGATCAAGGGTATATTGAGGATAAAATTCGTAGAGAGTTTTTTCGAGGTAGAGGTTGGCGAGCGTTGAGGGAGCGCCATGTCCAGGGCCGGTTACCATTAAGACTTCGGATTTGGTTTCGGTGACGAGTAGGTTGAGGGCGGCGTAGATGAGGTTTAGTCCCGGTACGGTGCCCCAGTGGCCAAGTGGTCGTTCTTTTAGGTGCTTGAGATGAAGTGGTTCTTCGAGATAGAAGTTGTCTTTGAGGTAGATCTGAGCAACTCCAAGATAGTCGGTTAATCGGGTATAGGCTTTTAACCAATTGATATGTTGAGAGGTGATTTTCATAAACCGATTTAATAAGAGAAATGAGATGAGGAAGTATATGGAAATATACTAACCTAGTTTTAGCTTAGTATATTTCGGCGGATAATTCAAAATCTTAATCGGCGGAGTGTTTTATTGAGTGTTTCTTTCCCGCGCCCCCCTGAGAAGTTGAAGCTTTTGTTGTAGAGCTTGATGGTCCAAACTCTTTATTGCAGCATGAAGTTCTCGGAGTTTAGTAGTAACTGTTCGATCAATACGACGGGCTTTGAGAGCGGCTTCTTTGGCATCACGAGAGTAAAAGGTGGCAGGCTCTGAATCGGCATCGAAAGTATGAAATATTTGATGATTTGTCGCTGCTTGTGCGGCTTGAAGGCGTTCTTGAGCAATCAAGTCGTCTTCTGACCTGTAAAGCTCTAGCAGGTCGGCACTGTGTTTTGTTTTGCTAACAGCTTTAATCAAATTAATTGTGGTCAGGTTATCGGCTTTTTTTTGTTCAGTAACAATTGTTATGTGACGGAATTGTTCTTTGAGTCCACTAATAATCTGCTGTGATAATCGAGCAGCTGTGGGGATTGTCGAATTGCTTTCAATTAGACCGATAAGTTGAAGGTCAGTAAGTTCGGCGGTGTTTTCATGTCCTTCGGTGAGATGGCTGAGTTGATCAAAGTGATCCAATGGCTCGGGAGCGTCAAATTCATCTATTGATGCTCGGGAAATTTTGGTCATTGGTAGATGCTTTAGGTGATAATAATTAGGCTTTTGAAAAATAAAGATAAGTTCTTTTTATGTCAAGGTAGGGAGGTGTGCAATCTTATTCTTCTTGGGACGGTGTCAATTTCCCCAGCGGGAAATTGCACCTCAGATCTCGCCTTTTAGATAATCTTCGCCATACTTATTTTGCTCTCAGCGATTAAGTGGGCTGCGGCTAACATGTACGCCTTGCCCAGGTCTCGTGATACATGATCACTTGACCTAATCGCAATGACGCAAAATAAGTATTTGGCGAAGATTATTTTAATTAGCCTGTGAAAGGCACCGGCCCGCAAAGGCTCCGATACGCCCAAATAGAATAAGATTGCACTACAGCAAGTTGCCATTTTTGTTTTTTACTGGTAGAAATATCGCCGATATAAATGTTTGTTTATGAATTTTTGGAAGACATTAAAGAGGCCGATAATAGGGTTGGCGCCGATGGATGGGGTGACGGATTCTTCGTATCGTTATATGTTTGCGAAGTATGGTAGTCCGAGTGTGTCGATTACGGAGTTTACGAATGTGGAGGGTTTGGCGAGGGGCGCGAAGACGATGATGATAGCTTTTGACTATTCAGAAATTGAGCGCCCAGTGGTGGGGCAAATTTATGGTGTGGAGGTGGATTCTTTTTATAAGGCCAGTGTGATGCTGTGCGCGTTGGGGTTTGATGGGGTTGATATCAATATGGGTTGTCCGGCAAATAAGGTGGCAAAGCGGGGTTCGGGGGCTGGACTGATTCGGACTCCGGATTTGGCGAAAGATATTGTGAGGAGTTGTAAGAGGGCGGCTTTGGATTGGAGTAATGGGATTACTTTGGAGGAGGCGGGTTTGCATCCGAGAATTATTAATGAGGTTGCGGTGATGTTGGAAAAAAGAGGGAAGAAGCCGGAAGATGTGCCGCGGGTTTTAAGGCCGGTTTCGGTGAAGACGAGAATTGGTTATGATGTGGCGATTGCGGAGGAGTGGGTGAAGCATCTTTTGGAAGTGGAGCCGGCAAATATTACGATGCATGGTCGTACTTTGAAACAGATGTATATGGGAAGTGCGGATTGGGATGAGATTGCCAGGGCTGGGGTGGTGTGCCGGAAGGCGGGGGTGAGCTATTTGGGGAATGGCGATGTGAGTTCGATGGAAGATGCCAGAGAGAAGGTGGCAAAATATGATTTGGATGGCGTTTTGGTAGGGAGGGCGACTTTTGGGGCGCCGTGGTTTTTTGATGGTAAAGAGCCAAGTGTTGCGGAGATGCTGAAAATTGCGGTGGAGCATTGTCGTTATTTTGATGAGATTGAGAGAAGGTGGAATTTTCATCATATGCGGAAGCATTTGACCTGGTATTGCAAGGGTTTTGATGGTGCGAGGGAGCTTAGGAAGCTGATGATGAAGGCGGAGAATTGGAAAGATGCTGAGCGGTATGCAGATTATTTTCTGGAGGGCGGCGATTTGAGAGCATTGTTGGAACAGGAGGCGTAGGGTTTATTCGATTGTAAAAGTTGGGGCGATAGTTTAAAATATAGTTGCAACTTTAATTTAAACTATCACATATGGAAAAGTTTGTTTCTACAAAAGAAATTTATGGTAATTTCAAAAAAGTGAGTGATGATGTAATGAAGAATGGCAACACTTATGTAGTTTTGAAATATTCTAAACCAGCGTATAAAATCGTGCCTTTTGATGATATTTCAAGTGGTGATAAAAAATATGGCATGAAGGATTTGGAGGAATTTGTGTTTTCCAGTAAGAATACAAAGGAGAATGATTTGGCGATAAGTTATAAGAAATATATTTACCAGGTATGATTATCCTTGATAGTTCAATTATAATTGCGATGTTCCGCAATAATGAAAAACATCACGGGGATGCGGTTGCAATCTGGAAATCAGGTAGTGATTTTCTTTTGTTTGATTATGTACTCTCTGAGGTTTTGACGGTGCTAAAGATAAGGGAAGGTCATGATGTGGCGGATAGGTGTGCGGATTTTCTGACGAATAATCTGAAAATTTTTATTGAGCAGATTGATGAGATACAGCTGTCGAAGGCCGTTTCGTTTTTTAGAGATGTGAAAAACAATCTATCGTTTGTTGATACTGTTTTATTGTTGCAAAGTAAAGAAAGAGCTGTTCCTTTGGCAACATTTGATAGAGAATTGGCGAAGTATATTAATAAGAATAATGGTGATGATCGTTAATTTATTATTATGAGGAGAAAAAAATTGTTTAAAATGGCGGAGGTGCTGACTTTTGAGAATGTGTTTCGGGATCCGACGGTTATTTTTGGGAAGTGGAAGGAGTTTTTTGGGAATGATAACGATATTGTTTTGGAGGTGGGCTGTGGGCGTGGTGAATATGTGATCGGGTTGAGTGAGGTTTATCCAGAGAGGAATTTTGTGGGGTTGGAGATGAAGGGTTCGCGAATTTGGCCTGGGGCGAAGAAGATGTTGGCGGAGGAAAGGAAGAATGTGAGTTTTATCAATACAATGGTTAAGAATGTTTTTGATTTTTTTGGGGAAGGGGAGCTTAGTGAGATTTGGGTTACTTTTCCGGATCCGCAGCCGAAGCCTTGTCGGGCGATGAAGAGGTTGATTTCGCCGCGACATTTGGAGATGTATAAAAAATTATTAAAAAAAGGTGGAAAATTACACTTTAAAACTGATAATACGATGCTGTTTGATTATGGCGTGGAGGTGGTTGGGGCGGATAAAGATTTTGAGGTGGAGGTGGTGGAGTACGATCTTTATAGTACGGAAGATCGGGCGGATTTGGCCGAGGCGAAGCTTGTGCAGACTTATTATGAGGGGAAGTTTTCGGCTTTGGGAGAGAAAATTAAGTATTTGAGGGCGAAGATTTAAAGTTTTTATAAAATATATTTTGTTTTTTGTCATTTTTGTGTTATACTATGTTTGTTGTTAAGTTGTTCTTTAAAAATTATTTCCTTCTTCCGAGCGGACTGGATCTTGAACTTCGGTTCCGGTTCAGTCGATCTCTGAAGAAGTCGGTTTGAGTTTCTTGACCTTTGGGTCGGGATTACTTTATCCCGTTCAGGTTCTGTCGGCGTTTTCCGATTTATTTCTTTGGGTTTCCCATTGCGATGTCGGGGCGGCATGAAGAGCTGTTGATCTCTTTCCTTCTTTGAAGGCATTTGTATCTCCTGTTTCTATCTTGTCTGTTGCGTTTGATTACACCTGTTAGCGGTTAGTTTTCCTCCCGGTCTTGATGACTTTTGATCTTCTTTCTTCTTCGATTGTTTAAAAGCCACCCTTTAATATGGGTGGCTTTTATGATTATCTGTAATTTGTTGAGGTCTCTTAGTTTATTTGAAGGCCTTTTTCGTTGGCGTCGATTTTTATTTTGGAGTTTTCAGGGAGTTTTCCGGATAGGATTTTGATGGCGAGGGGGTTTTCGATTTCATTTTGGATCAGTCTTTTGAGGGGGCGGGCTCCAAATTCGGGGTTGTATCCTTGGGCGGCGAGGTATTGAAGTGCGTTTGGGGTTATTTCGAGGTGGAGTTGTTGTTTTTTTAGGCGTTTTTGGAGTTGCTTTACTTGGATTTCAGCGATTTTGACTATCTGTTTTTCGGTGAGTTTGTCGAAGGTGATGATGTTGTCGATGCGGTTTAGAAATTCCGGTTTGAAGAATTCTTTGAGCAGTTGGGCGATTTTTAGATCGAGGGCACTTTTTTCGCCTTTAAATTCCAATATTTCGCGACTTCCGATGTTGGAGGTGAGGACGATGATGGTGTTTTTGAAGTTTACTTTGCGGCCTTTGGCGTCGGTGATGTGGCCTTCGTCAAGGATTTGAAGCAGGATGTTGAAGACTTGGGGGTGGGCTTTTTCGACTTCATCGAAGAGGATGACGCTGTAAGGGCGTTTGCGGATGCGTTCGGTGAGTTGGCCTCCTTCGTCGTAGCCGACATAACCCGGTGGAGAGCCGATGATTTTTGAGACACTGTGGGATTCCATGTATTCACTCATGTCTAGGCGGATGAGGGCGTTGCGATCGTTGAAGAGGAATTCGGCAATGGCTTTGGAGAGTTCGGTTTTTCCGACTCCGGTGGGTCCGAGGAAGAGGAATGATCCGATGGGGCGGTTTTCTTCGGATATTTGGGCTTTGGAGCGTCTGATGACATTGCTGACGGCTTTTATGGCTTCGTCTTGACCGATGACGACCTGGGAGAGGTTGTCTTCGAGATGGATGAGTTGTTCGGTTTCTGAGGTTTTGAGGCGGTTTACGGGGATGCCAGTCCATTTGCTGACTACTTGGGCGATGTCTTCTGAGGTGACTTGTTGTTTGAGCATTCGTTCGCTGTCGTCGGTGCTTTTGAGCTTGTCTTCAAGCTCGGTGATTTTCTTTTGAAGTTCGGGGATGCGAGCGTATTGAATTTCGGCGATTTTTTCGAAGTTGCCTTCGCGTTCGAAGTTTTTGGCTTGGATGTTGAGCTCGTCAATTTTGGTTTTGGCATCTTGGATTTGATTGATAAGGTCTTTTTCATTTTGCCAGACTATTTTGAGGCGATTGAGTTTCTCCTTTTTTTCGTTGATGTCTTGTTCGAGTTTTTCAACTTTTGCAGATGCGGTTTTTTCTTTTTTGAGGGCTTGTTTTTCGATTTCAAGCTGCATGATTTGGCGCTCCAGTTCGTCAATTTCTCCCGGGGAGCTTTCCAGGTCGATTTTGAGGACGGCGGTGGCTTCGTCGATGAGGTCGACGGCTTTGTCGGGCAGAAAACGGTCGGTGATGTAGCGGTCGGAGAGTGTGGCGGCGGAGATGATGGCGTCGTCGAGGATTTGGACTCCGTGGTAGAGTTCGTATTTTTCTTTGATTCCGCGGAGAATTGTGATGGTTTGTTCGACGGTTGGTTCTTGTACGGCAATGGGTTGAAAGCGGCGTTCGAGGGCGGCATCTTTCTCAATGTATTTCTGGTATTCTTTGAGGGTTGTGGCACCGATCATGTGAATTTCACCGCGGGCGAGGGCGGGCTTGAGCATGTTTGATACATCCATTTGTCCTTCGGCAGCGCCGGCACCGACAATGGTGTGGAGCTCGTCGATGAATAATATTATACTGCCGGCGGCTTTTTTGATTTGTTTTAATACGGTTTTGAGGCGTTCTTCAAATTCGCCGCGGTATTTGGTTCCGGCGATCATGGCCCCTAGGTCGAGGGAGAGGAGCTTTTTGTTTTTGAGGGTTTCGGGGACATCGCCGGCGATAATACGATTGGCGAGGCCTTCGACGATGGCGGTTTTTCCGGTTCCTGGTTCTCCGATGAGGACGGGGTTGTTTTTGGTGCGGCGGGCGAGGATTTGCATCAGACGCCGTATTTCTTCATTTCGCCCGACTACGGGATCTATTTTTCCGGAGGCTGCCAGCGCGGTAAAGTCCTGAGTGTATTTCTCGAGGGCTTGGTATTTGCTTTCAGGATCGGGGTCGCTGACGGTTTCGTCGTTGCGTAATGTTTTTATTATTTGAAGAAGCGCTTCCTTTTTTAGTCCGTATTTTTCAAAGACTTTGGAGGCGCTGTTTTTTGAGGTGAGTGCGGCCAGAAGGAGGTGTTCGACAGAGATGTATTCGTCGCCGAGGGATTGTGATTCTTTGGAGCTTTGAGTGAGTAGTTGTTTTAATTCTTCGGAGGGGTATTGAGAGGTGGTGCCTGAAACTTGGGGGAGAGCTTCTAATATGTCGGTGAAATCTTTGGTGATTTGGTCGATTGGTGTCTGTAATTGCTGGAAAAGGGGCTTTATTAGTGTGTCATCTTGAATGAGCATCTCATGGAAGAGATGTGAGAGATCGATCTGCTGATGTTGGCGATTACCAGCAAGAACGACGGCTTTATTAATTAGTTCTTGAGCCTTGGTCGTGAAATTGTGGGGTACTTGAAACATGGTAATTTTACTTAAAAAATTAGCACTCTGTATTTTAGAGTGCTAATTTGTCGGTGTCAAGTTTCTTATATTATCTTCCCAGTATGTCCATCACCACCACTATCATCTTGGCAGCTTGGCCTCGTGTTATTCTGTCATGTGGTCCGAAGTTTCCGTCTTCGTATCCATGAACTATTTCATGTTCTGCGGCAAACATGATGTAGTCAAAATACCAATCTGTAGAGAGTGTGTCGGGGAACATTGTCACGAGATCTTGAGTGACGATGTTGAGTTCAGATGCCTTCAAGATCATAGCAAGGGCTTCAGCGCGGTTCATCTCGGCGTATGGACGGAATGTCAGGTCAGGGTAGCCATTGATGAAACCCTTCATATATGCGGTCGTGACGTAGTAATTAAACCAGTCGCTGGAATCGATGTCGGTGAATGGATAGTCTGAACTGTCGGCTTCTTCAATATCGAAGGCTTCGACTACCATTTTCAATAACTCAGCACGGGTTACGAAGTCATCAGGCTTGAAACTACCGTCTTGGTAGCCTTCAACTACTCCTGTTCCTTGAAGTTTCACGACATATTCGTCAGCCCAGTGTCCGCCCATGTCACTAAAGCCACTTTCGCTTTCACTAGGGGAGGCTGTTGTTTCGCCGGTTGCAGACTCTTGAGAGGTTTGTGAGGAGGTTGAGGTCTGGGTCTGTGGTAAAGATAACAAGCCACTACCTCCGCTTGATGGCATTGGTACATAGCTTAGAGTGAAGTTTACCTCGTTGCTTCCGGTGTCAACGCTGTTGATTAGTACTGTGGTTTCGCTGTGTCCGTCGCCGTTGGTGTCGATTGTCTCGCTGGATCCGACTCCAAGATTTACGGTCACAGGCTCTGATGTGATTGTCATTTCGGCGATTGGTGCTTCCGGTGTACTGTCATCTATATCATCAATTGCAACAGTGTGTGCTTCTCCAACTCCGGCAAAACTGAATCCAGCTGATTCTCCAATCGCAAGTGTCATGGTGATTGATGTGGATAGTGCAGCAGTCGTGACTGAAACCTCTTCGGATTCAACATAACTTTCTCCATCCGCAAGTGAGATCGCTCTCACTGTGAAGGTATATTCGGTGCTTGGCGTCAATCCTGCCACTACCGCGCTGGTATTAGTTGTTGTGGCGACTACTTCGGAAGTTGAGGTGTTGTATACCTGGTATTCGGTTTCTTCTAAGTTTTCATTAGCGTCCCAGGTCAGCTTAGCGGCATTAGGGCCGTTTGCTTGGGCTGCTACTTCGGTGGGGGAGTTTGCAACGGCAACATCAAATGCGACGACTCTGTGATTGCCTGAATCATTTACATATAGACGGTTGTTGGTTGCATCGTAAGCCAGTCCGGTCGGATATCTCAATCCGGATTGTGTCGAAGAGTCGTCACCGGAAACATAGTCTGCCTGCCCAAGGACATTGATAGCGGCTTCACCATTGGTAATTTCGGCAACATTATATGCGGTTATTCTAATTCCACCGAATCCAGTTTGGGCTACAAATAATCTCTTGTTGTCAGGATCATAGGCTATTCCTTCAGGAGCATACATTCCATCCTGAGTTGTTAGAGCGTCAGCAGAAGTGAAATCGGGTTGTCCTAGTACAGCTATGGCATCTTCACCATTGGTTATTTCTGCGACATCATAGACGGTAACTCGGTGTTTGGAAGCTTGTGTTACAAAGAGTAAGTCGCTTTCGGCATCATAGGCGAGACCTTTAGGGGCACGCATTCTGTTGATGGCGGTTGTATTATCTACTGTCTCAAAGTCGGCCTGCCCAAGAACATTAATTGCAGCCTCTCCATTAGTTATTGCTGCAACATCATAAACAGTTACCCTACTGGCTTCGTCTTGAGCGACAAATAATCTTTGATTTGTTGCATCATAGGCGAGACCCATAGGGCTATGCATCCCGTCCTGAGTGACAGCGTCGACTCCTGATACAAAGTCAGCCTGCCCAAGAACATTAATTGCAGCCTCTCCATTAGTTATTTCTGCGACATCATAAACTTTGACTCTATTTGCGCCAGTACTTTCACTGACAAATAAGCGATTATTGTCGGAGTCATAGGCAAGTCCACGAGGATAGGTCATTCCCTCTTGCGTTAGGGCCGCAGTATTGGAGTAGAAGTTTGGTTGTCCGAGAACATAATCGGGGATCCTATCGGGAAAGGTGCTGTCTTCATTTAGGTCATATACCAGCACTCTGTGATTTTGAGTATCTGTTACAAAAAATCTGTGGTTGACATCATCCAGTACAACACTGGAATAATAGGGATCAATATTGAATCCAAGCTTGCCGGGGGCATTATTAGCTCCACTCTTTGTGTAGACGGGTTCTGGATTCAGTAAGTCATCACCATATTGCCCTATAAGGTCGACAGCTGGTTCCCCATTATCAATAGTTGCAACATCAAAGATCATGACTCGGTTATTACTATCGTCAAGGACTAATAAATGATCATTTTCGGTATCATATACTAGACCACTTGGTCCGTATAAGCCTGTCTGTGTAGATCCCCCTGTGCTTGATGTAAAATCCGCTTGTCCTAGTACAGCAATGGCATTCTCTCCATTTGTTATTGCTGCGACATCATAGACCGTGACCCTGCTGCTGTTAGAGACAAACAGATAGTCTCTAACAGGATCGTGGGCAATTCCTCTGGGACCAGACATGCCAGCCTGTGTGACAGCGCCTGTACCAGTCGTAAAGAGGGTTTGCCCGAGAACATTAGCGGCGGCCTCGCCGTTGGCTATGACATTGACATCAAAAACACTAACTCTATTAGCGGCAGGACCACTCGCGCCCCCAAATCCGTGTTGAGACACAAATAGAAGACCTTTGCCAGAATCATATGCCAAGCCAAGTGGGTTGCTGAGACCAGCGGCAGTAGTCGCCCCCGTACTGGACGTGAAATCTACCTGGCCTAAGACATTAACGGCAGGCTCACCATTGGTTATTTCAGATACATCAAATATGCTGACTCTATGCCCCTGTTGTTGTGCTACAAATAAACGCTCATTAACAGCATCATATGCAAGCCCGCGTGGTCCATGTAAGCCCGATATTGTTACCGCTGAATCAGTGGAGGTAAAATTAGCTTGCCCAAGTACAGCGATAGCGTCTTGCCCGTTTTCAATGGTGCTGACATCATATACCATAACCCTACTAGCTCCTCCGGCCATACCATAGCCAGCAGAGACAAATAATCGGTTATTTATGGCGTCATATGCTAATCCTGAAGGACTGTTAAGTCCGGACTGCGTAACCGCAGAGGTGTTTGTGTAGAAGTTGGGTTGTCCTATTACATTATCGGGGATTTTATCGGGAAAAGTGTTGTCAGGATTAAGGTTGTACACAAGGACACGGTTATTTCCATTGTCTAAGAGAAAGTATCGATTGTTTACCGAATCAAGGGCTGCCTGTGAAGTGCTAATGCTTATACCAAGGCGATTGGTTCCGCCATTACGCACATTGGGGTCGACCTTGTCCCAAGCAGGGGAAGGATTTTCAAGGTTGTCATCATAAAATCCGAGCATGTCGACTGCGTTGGACCCGTCGACAAGGATTGCGTTGGATGTGATTGGAAAAAGTGGTGCTAGTGCCAGCACCAGAGCTACTAAATAGAGCTTTGCGTTTTTCATTTTTGGAATGAGGTTAAAAAAATGATACAAATCGTTTTCAATTTTAACATTGAAGGGGTTTTTCGCCAAATGAAATTGTTTGCGTGGTTTTGTGTAGTCGGAATATGTAGATACAAAAAAGAGACTCGCTTTGCAGGAGTCTCTTTGGGAGGTGTGCCTTTTAAGGGCTATGCGTGGGGGATTAGCAGTCGATGATAATCGGAATAATCAGAGGGGAGCGGGAGAGCTGCTTGTAGGTGTATTTGTCGATGCTTTGTTTGAGGTATCGTTTGACTTCGTAGCGGTCGGCTTTGGGGTTCTTTTGGTGGAGGTTGCGGTAGGCGTCGGTGGCGATTTTTTTGATGTCGCCGATGACTTCGTCGGTTTCGTGCATGTAGACGAATCCGCGTGTGATTATGCTGGCTTCGCCGAGCATTTTACCGCTGCTCTTGTTCACTTTTATCAGGGCGATAATGGTTCCGTTTTGCGACATCATTTTGCGATCGACGATAACTGGTGAACCCATTTGTCCTTCACCGCTCCCATCAATAAGGATGTATTTTGTTTCGATGGTTTCTTTGGAAACTGTGAGTTTGCGATCAGTGCCGGCTTCGACGATTTCGCCGTTTTGGAGCATGATGATGTTTTCCTCGGGAATGTCGCAGAATTCAGTGGCAAGGGTGGCTAGAGCCTGGCGCATGTAGTATTCGCCGTGAATTGGGATGAGGTACTTAGGTTTTACGTATTTGAGCATTTCGATGAGCTCGTCTTGTTTGGCGTGGCCGGAGGTGTGAATTTCTTTCATCTGGTTGTTGATAACCTTGGCTCCCATGATGCAGAGTTGATTGATGACGGTGTTGACACTTAGTTCGTTTCCGATGATCGGAGATGAGCTGAGTACGATGGTGTCACCTTTTTTGATCTTAATGTTGGGGTGGTCATTGCGGGCCATGCGGGCAAGAGCGGCGACCGGTTCTCCTTGTGATCCGGTTGTGAGGATCAGCGTTTGGGAGTCGGGGTTTTTCTTGGGGTCATATTTCTTTATGTCCTGAATTAGCCCATTTGGAATCATTAAATAGCCGAGATCAACACAGATTTCGATGTTGTTGCGCATGCTGCGACCACTAATAAACACTTTGCGATTGCTTTTGACGCAGGCGTCGATAACTTGCTGGATACGGCTGACTTGACTGGAGAAAGAGGCGACAATCAGACGCTTGTCGGTGTCGGCAACAATTTGTTCGAGGGCTTCGCCGATTTGTTTTTCAGATATGGTGTGTCCCGGCTTGGTGGCATTGGTGGATTCGCAGAGCATTGCCAAGATGTTTTGATTACCGAGAGCGGTGATTTTGTCCATTTCAGCGGGAAGCATGTTGCGGGCTGGGTAGTCGTCGAATTTGAAATCTCCAGGGGTGACAACTTTTCCAACCGGTGTGTCAAAGACCATTCCGACACAGTCGGGGATGGAGTGCATGACACGGAAGAAAGAGACGAGGAATTTACCGAGTTTGACTTTGTCGTCAGTGTTGATTACGCGTAGATCAGCGAATTTTTCTTGTTTGAATTCTTCGAGACGGTGTTTTACAAAACCGATTGTTAGTTTGGTTCCAAAAACTGGCGGGAAGTCGAGTTTTGGCAGCATGTAGGGGATTCCTCCGATGTGGTCAAGATGGGCGTGGGTCAGGAGTACGCCGCGAATGTTGTTTTTCTTTTCCTCGAGATAGCTGATATCGGGGATGACATAGTCAATTCCGAGCAGGTCGTCTTTTGGGAATTCGAAGCCCATGTCGATGATTATGATGTCATCTTCATATTCGAGGGCGGTCATGTTTTTACCGACTTCATTAAGTCCACCAAGTGGAATAATCTTGAGTTTACCTTTGAGGATTGGGTATTGTTTAGCTTTTTTGGGGGCGATTATACGCCTGTGTCCTGTTTTGGCGTTGGAAACGGTGAGGATTTCTTGAGAGTTGTTGGTCTTTTTGTTACGGTGGCGGTTATTTCTGTTTTGCGGTCGTGGGTTTGCAGAATTACCGCTTTTGTGAGCATTGCTGTTCGCAGGCGTAGTTGAACCAGCGGGCTTGTCCTTTTTGAACCAGCTTCTTTGGGGTTTCCTCTTTTTGAAAGGGGCCTTTTTGTTTTGTTCTGGCGTGTTGGATTTTTGTTCGGGAGATTTGCTTTGTGCGGGTGCACCAAGAGTTCTCTTCATCCATTCTTCGATCTTATCCATATTTTTTATTAACAATATATTCGTGTCCGACCACAATATGAGTTAATGCTATCAGTAATTGGGCAAAATGTAAAGGTGGGGTTGAAATGTACTATGGCGATATTCCTGCTTTTATTTGAGATACATAATGTTTGATTTTGGCTGCTTGGGCCCTGGTGAGACTGTCGCTTGGTCCAAAGTTGCCATTTTGGTACCCGTTAATAATCTTTTTTTCGACTGCAAATGACAGTAAATCCCCATACCAAGCCGTGTTTAGCGTGTCGTGAAAGGTAAAGCTTGTCTCAAATTCGAGAGGAATTTGGGATGCCTTAAGGATCATGGCAAGAGATTCGGCGCGGTTGATAGGATCGTTTGGTTTAAATGTTCCATCTTCGTAGCCTTCTATGTATTGCAGGTGAAGTGCGGTTTCGATATATGTTGCGTACCATGTATCACTTTCGACATCTGAAAATGAAGCTTCTGTGACTTCCAAGAGAGTAGTTTCGTCAGATTCCAAGATGATTTTTAATAGCTCGGCCCTGGTTATAGGTGCGTCTGGATAGAATTTGCCGTCTTCTCTTCCTTGTATGATTCCTTTGTCTTTAAGTTCCTGAATGTAGATTTCTCCCCAATGGCCGGCCGTGTCAGGAAAGGCTGATGTTGTTTCGGAGGGCTGCTGTTGAGTATCGCCGATTGAAGCTTGCCCTAAGGGAAAGAGTAGTCCGCCACCACTTCCGGCGCTGATAGTCGGTGGGGTATAGGTTAATAGCTGGAACAGGGCATAATCTTCGCCAACTTCCTGCATTTGTACCGTTGTGTCATTAATCCCATTACCGTCGGTGTCGATATTTTCGCTTTCTCCAGCTGCCAGGTTGACGGTCACTGGGTCGGACTCTATGGTTAAGGTCGCTACCCCCTCATTGATTGCGGTTATGGTTACAGTATGGCTTTGCTCAGGCCTTGCCGCGAGGGCGTAGGTAATTGGGGCGGCCCCTTGTATCAATTTGACTTGAACTTGATTGCTGACGGCTTCGGTAGCGACTATTTCCGAAGCGTCGGAATATTCCGACCAGTTTTCTTCATTGGCGAATGATTGGGCGCGTATTGTGAACTGATATGATGTGTTTGGAGTAAGGCCAGTTGCGAGATAGGTCGTAGCCGTAGTACTTCCAATAATTTCTTCGGTTAAATCGCTGTATATTTCGTAGACTGTTTCCGCGGGGTTTTCGTTGTTGCTCCATGAGACTATCATGCTTGTTTGTCCGTTTGGTTCAGCGTCTGGGATCCCGGGGATTGAAGGAGCGGTGTATGAACTAATAGTGTCGCTTAATTCACTTACAAATTCATTGGCGTCGATGGCCTTTACCTGAAAATCATATTCAGTATTTGGGGTCAGGTTTTCGAAGGTATATTCAGTGTTGAGAGTTTCGATGTCTTCTCCGGCAGAGTTGATAATGACATACGATACAGCTCCTTCGACCAAATCCCAGCTTAGGGTCATGGATGCTGAGGTGACACTGGAGGCTATTAGATTGGCGGGCGGAGATGGTGGCGAGTCAATAGTGTTAATCTCGTACCAAGAGGCGGTGCCAAATGTGGGAGTGGGGCCGGACCATGTTCCGTACTGTCCATATCCAACTTTTCCAGCAGGATGAGTGTCGTCAATATGGGTGCCGACTTCTTCTCCGTTGATAAAAAATGTAAACTCATCATCCACAGCCTTGATCCCTAAAAGAAATGTGTCTCCGTTGAAATTGATGTCGGAGGCAACATTGGAGCATTGGGCGGGCGCCTGATTAATTAGTGAATTCACACAGAATTGCAGTACATTCTGAGGGCTGGCTCCGAACAAGCTGGAAATATAAGGCGACACAAAATAATAATTGTCCTGATCGGTGAACCTCAGTATTAGTCCTCCGGTGATAGACCCATCTGTCGGGTTGCTCCAAGGGAAAGTTTTAGCGATCAATGCTTCCCAGACTCCGTTTCCCCCGATGTCCATATTGCTTATCAGGAATCCAGATGAGCCTGCAACATTTGATACCGCCCTATTTCCCACTTCGCTCCATGTTCTATTCCCATGTATTGTCCAGTCTGTTAATAAACCATCGTTATGGTTATCTATGAAGTCTTCGGCTGATATGGCTGTGGTCGTGAAGGCGGCTTGGGCCGACAAGGCACTTTCTTGGTCGTATTGATCGTGCGCTTTGACGGTAAAGGTGTATTCAGTATTAGCGGTAAGTCCGGTGAAATTATATGTGGTTTCCTCGGTTTCGATATCAGCTCCGACTGAATTTACTATTGTGTAATGTGTAGCATTGGCGACAGTGTCCCACGAAAGCTCTAGTGTCTTAGAAGAAACTGTAGTGAATATGAGATTGGTAGGTGTGTCCAGTAATGGTGGCGGATTAAGACAATCTACACATTGTGCAATATTAGGCGTGGATTGGCCCCCGGCCATAGTAAAGCTTCCTCCAGCGTAAAGGAGATTGTCTCCATCAAGGGCTAAATCGTAAATACTTACGCCCACAACAGAGTCAAAAGTTCTCCATGCTAAGCCGTCCCACACGGCAATGTATTTTGACGATTTGCCTCCAGCAAAGGTAAATTCACCTCCAACATAGAGGTTGTCTTGGCTGTCTATATTAAGAGCATGCACGGGGCTGGTTGTTCCTACTGAAGCGCCTTCGGTCAGTGGCAACCACTCTTGTCCGTCCCACATGGCGATAAAGTTAACCAGCACTGCCGGATCTCCGGCATTTTGAAAATAACCGCCCACATATACATTGTCTTGTGAATCGATAGTCAAGGAAATGGCACCAGCGCTAAGCCCGGCACCCAGTGAAGACCATGACACGCCATCCCATTTTGCAACATAATTTGCAGCATTTCCTCCGGCTGCCGTGAAATGTCCAGTGGCGTAAACGCTTCCTTGAGAATCGATGTCAATTTTCATTACGGTGTTTTGTAAGCCACTTCCAAGGGACGACCAGGTCTGTCCGTCCCACATGGCAATATAATTTGCGTTAACTCCACCAGCTGTGGTGAAAGTGCCTCCTACATAAAGATTGTCCTGAGCGTCTATTGTCAGTGTGTTACCTGGGTTGCCAAGACCGCTACCGAGAGGAGACCAAGTCTGTCCGTCCCACATGGCAATGAAATTTGCGCTAACTCCTCCAGCTTCAGTAAAAGTACCGGTTACATAAATGTTGTCCTGTGAGTCAATGGCAATTGAGTTTACGGTATTATTTAATCCGCTTCCGAGAGGAGTCCAGGTCTGTCCGTCCCACATGGCGATATTATTTGCTTCTGGACCTCCAACTACATTTGCAAATGCGCCTCCGGCGTATAAGAGGCCTTGGCTATCAACCTCAAGGGCGAAAACACCCTGGTCAAATCCATCTCCGGGTTCTCCTAGCGCACTCCAATTGTCAGAAGTTATCATTGGTTGGGCAATTGTGGAAATTACTGATACCAAAAAGACCGCGATCGAGATGCCTATACCCGCTATAATGGGAGTTTTTTTTATTTTAATCATTGTGTAGTTTGTGAGGGTTTTTTACGGGATCCATTGTACTCGCATTCTACATTAGAATAATATAGCAAATTTGTTGGGGTGAGGGGGTGGGGCTGTGTTATTGTGGGGGTGTTGATAATTTAAGTTGTTTTTTATGCTTACAAAAGAAAGTAAAATTGCGATTTTGGGGTATGGTTTGGAGGGGGTGGCGATGTTGAATTGGCTGGTGAGTAAACATTATGGGAATGTGACGGTGTGTGATGCGAGTGTGGATATTGAGGATCGGATGCCGAATGGTGTTTCGGTGAGACTGGGGGAGAATTATTTGAAGGATTTGGGTGATTTTGATGTGATTTTTAGGAGTCCGGGGGTGAAGTTTTTGGAGCCGGAGATTCAGAAAGCTGTGAATAGAGGTGTGGTTGTGACGAGTGTGACGGCGTTTTTTGTGGATCATTGTCCGTGTCCGATAATTGGTGTGACGGGGACAAAGGGGAAGGGGACGACGAGTACTTTGATTTATGAGATTTTGAAGAAGGCGGGGCGATCGGTTTATCTGGGTGGAAATATCGGTTTGCCGGCGATTGAGTTTTTGGATGATTTGAAGGGTGATGATCTTGTGGTGTTGGAGCTTTCGAGTTTTCAGTTGCAGGATATGAAGAAGAGTCCGAAGTTTGGGGTGTTTTTGAATACGACGGAGGATCATTTGGACTATCATGAGGATCGGGGTGAGTATTTGAGGGCGAAGGAGAGTCTTTTGATGCATCAGAATGAGAATGGAGTGGCGGTGCTGAACGATGATTATGAGTATGTGAATTATTATAAGAAGTTGGTGAAGGGGGCGCTGAAGTTGGTGAGCATGGAGCATGAGGTGGCGGACGGGGCTTTTGTGAGGGATGAGGCGGTGTGGTATGCGAAGGATGGGGAGATGGAGAGAGTGGTGGAGGTGGCCGATATTGGCTTGGTAGGAAGGCATAATTTGGAAAATGTGATGCCGGCGGTGGTTATTACGAAGGAGCTGGGAGTGGAGAATAGTGTGATAAATGAGGCGGTGGTGGCGTTTAAAGGGCTTCCGCATAGGTTGGAGTTTGTGAGGGAGGTCGACGGGGTACGGTATTTTAATGATTCGTTTTCGACTACGCCGGAGACCTCAGTTGCAGCGGTGGACGCTTTTGATGAGGATATGGTTCTAATTGCAGGCGGTTTTGACAAGGGGCTGGATTATAAGAATTGGGCGTTGAAGATATTGTTGGACAAGAGTTTGAGAGCGGTGGTTTTGGTTGGGGATACGACGGAGAAGATGCAGAATGAAATTGAAGATGCCAAGGAGCGTCTGGGGGATGCACTGGGAAGTGCGACTTTAGTGATGACAGCGGATGATTTGAAGGAGGCGATTGATAAGGCGAGAGAGTTTTTGAAAAAGGGTGTGATTGTGATGTCACCCGGTAGTTCGAGTTTTGACCTGTATTCGAGTTATAAGGAGCGCGGTGAGAGGTTTAGGGAGGTGGTGAAGGGGCTTTAGCGTATGAGTGATTTCACGGTCTTGAGGTCGACGGCACGGGTGAGGAAAAGCATTATTAGGTAGATGAGCCCACCCATCGGTATGAGCAAGAGGATGTTCCAGTTTTGAATGAACTGATAGGTGATCGGTTGAAGGTATTTGATGGCTATTCCCATTACTATTGCTGATATGGCGATGGCGATGACATTGCGGATGTTGATTTTGAATTTGAGGTAGTGTCGGGCGACGCTGAATGTGGCGATGAAGATGAATATTTCGCTCATGACGGTGGTAAAGGCGGCGCCAACAAAGCCGTATTTTGGAATGACGATGAAGTTTGAGACGAGGTTTATGAGGACGCAGGCGGCGTTGATGTAGAGGAGTTTGGTTTGTTTGTCGAGGGCGATGAGAATGAAGGCGCAGAGGACATTGAGAAATTGGAAGATGAGGGCGAAGATGATTATTTGGAGGGCGATGTCGGAGCCGTAGAAGCCTTCGGAGAGGCGGCTGAGGAAGTTGTGGTCGGCGACGATGAATATTATCGGGTAGGCGAGGACGAATCCGCCGACTACCATGGGTAACGATATGGCGGTGAGGAAATCAAATGATCTTGAGATGATGGATTGGTAGCGTTGAGTTCCTTCTTTGATGGATTTGGTGAGGACGGGGAGGACGGAGTTCATAAAATATAGGGGAATGATGGCAATTTGTTCTAACATTTTCATGGCAACGCCGTAGATTCCAAGCTCGGCTTCGCCGCGCATTAGAGAGATCATGATGGAGTCGATACGGAAGTAGACGGTGCTAAGAATGAGGGCGAGTCCGTAGGGTAGGGATTTTTTGATGACTTGTTTCCAAAGTGAGAGGTCGAATCTGAATTTTAGCGGGGTGATTTTGCGGACATAGTGGTTGGTGATGAGGAGGGTGGCAAATGCGCCGATGATTCCGGCGACGATGAGCATTAGGAATCCGGTTTCGGTGTCTTCGGGAAAACCGTAGAAGACTATATAGGCCATGAAGGCGACGGAGACTATTTTTCCCATAATTGAAGCGATGGAGGCGAGTCCCATTTGGAGTTTTGTCTGGAGGACGCTGGTGATTGTGCCGTTAATTATGGTGATAAAGACGGTGATGGAGGCGATGGTGACGCCGAGGGGGATGAGGCTGTCTGTATATTGAGGGATCAGGAAGATGGCAACGATGGCGGCGAGCATTGAGAGGGTAACGAGAATTGCTCTGAGGGAGAGGATGTTGCCGATTATTTTGGGGATGTTGTCTTCGTCTTCGGACATTTCTTTGACGGCGATGGTGAATAGTCCGAGGTCGGCGGCGATACCAAAGAAGGCGAGGAATTCATAAACTAAGGTGTATTGTCCGTATCCGGCAACGCCGAGATAGTTTGTGGTGATTTTGACGACGAGTATTCCGAGTATGGCAATGACAACTTTGGAGAGGAGTTGGTAGACTGTATTTGAGAAGATTTTGCTTGTGAGTGACATGGGAGGGTAAAAAACTTGCTGTGATAATACAGAGGTTTTTGTGAAAGTTATAATTTTTTTAAGGGGATTTTAAAAGGTGTTTATAATTATAGAATTTGGCTTGTTGGTAAAATTTCGTTAGATTGGGGGCATATTAAATTTTTGTATGCATGAAATCAAAGCTAGGTTGGTAGAGTTGAAGGAGTTTATTGAGCAGGGTGTGGCGACGGTGGATTTGGAAAACCTAAAATATCAGTGGAAAAATTTGAATGCGGAGACGATGAGCGAGGGGTTTTGGGATGATAGTACGAAGGCGCAGGAGGTGAGTCAGCAAGCTAGTGATTTGGCGAAGGAGATTGAGAGCTGGGAGGGGATTTTGGAGGAGGTAAATTCGCTTTTGGGGCTTTTGCCGGAGATTTCGCCGGAGAGTGATCCGGAGGGAGCGGAGGAGTTTCGAGGGATGGTGGCGGCGCTGGAGGTTCGCTGGAGAAAGCTGGAAATTTTGACATTTTTGAATGGTAAGTATGATAAAAGTAATGCGATTTTGTCGATTCATGCCGGGACGGGCGGGACTGATGCGTCAGATTTTGCGGAGATGCTGCTGCGAATGTATTTGCGTTATGGTGAGAGGAGCGGATTTGGAGTGGAGATTCTTGATAAGTCGATGGCGGAGGAGGCGGGAATAAAGAGTTGTACGGTGGCGCTTAAAGGCGCTTTTGCTTACGGTTATTTGAAAAACGAGGCCGGTGTGCATCGTCTGGTGAGGCTTTCTCCTTTTAATTCCAAGCATACGCGGGAGACTTCATTTGCTTTGGTGGAGGTGGTGCCGGAGATTAATAATGATATTGAGATAAAGTTTAAGGATGATGATCTGCGAATTGATGTGTTTAGGTCGGGAGGTAGCGGTGGTCAGAGCGTGAATACGACGGATTCGGCGGTGAGAATTACGCATTTGCCAACGGGTGTGGTGGTGCAGTGCCAGAATGAACGCAGTCAGTTACAAAACAAGGAGCAGGCGATGAAGCTGCTGAAAGGGAAGCTTTTGACTTTGATGGAGGAGGAGCAGGCTGAAAAATTGGATCAGCTGAAGGGTGGCAAAAAAGAGATGAGCTGGGGAAATCAGATCCGTTCGTATGTTTTACATCCTTACAAAATGGTCAAGGATCATCGGACGGGATGGGAGGAGACGAATCCGGACAAGGTGCTTGATGGTGAGATTGAGGGCTTTGTGGAGGCGAAGCTTAAGGGGTAGGGGGGTGTTCTTAGCTTATATTCCTGCTGCCGAATCTGCTCTACTATCTAGGATCTCTTGAATATCTCTCTGTGCATAATCGCTACTACTAATTCTCTTTTTAACTTCTCGAAGTTCTGCAGATCTCATGTTTTGAAGACCAATACTTTTTGCCAGATCGAGAATTAGATCTGTTCTTCGAACTGCACCTATATACTTAAGCCCCAAATCCGTGGATATATTTTTCCAGTGTTTGACCATTGCTGGTATGATGATATCCCTGAAAGCATCTTCGTCATCTCTATGTTTAGCAATTAGAGTAACAATAAAAAGGAAGTTATTGTTAGGATTGTTCGTCAGTGCTGATTCTAGTTGCTGTCTGTCATATTCGTTTCTGCGATTTGATCCTAATTTCTGTACCATATCGTACGGATTTTGGAATTTTTCAATATGCCTAAAGATACTATCCCAGTGTTCACGAGAATATATTTTGTGCTCTTGTAATTTTTTGGGAAGCTGGGTTTCATCGAACCCTTTAACTTTATCCCATTGGCTAAGTAGTAGATCAAAGGATTCTGCGTTTTTTCCCTCTATTATTGCTTCTATAATTTGCTTGTGATTACTTAATAAATCTAACCGTCTTAATACCTGTGCGGTACGATTAGGGTCCTTGGTTTTTACTATTGCCAGGGCAAATTCGTTTATCGTGTCTTTAGGTATATTGGCAAATATATCAACGTCATCGTCTTTTACCTCCGTTTTTGATTCAGAATCAGTATCTCCTTCTTTTGGGATAATTATATCTATAATTTTGCGGGCAAGCTCAGGCGTGATTTGAGTAGGAATTAAATCTAAAGCAGCCTGATTTGCATTTAAATTCTGTATCCAATCTTGTACCTCTGGGTCTATTGTGCTGCTGGTGAATTCTCTCCCGCTGGCTATTGCCTTGGCATAATCTAGAACGACTAAATTATTAACCTCTTCCACTCTGTCAGGTGAAACCTCTGGTTGACCGCGGGATGGTGTGATTCGAGGTGCGGTTGCCCTCCGTGAAGCAGGCCTTGCCGTAGCTGAAGCCGGAGGTGTGTCTGGTTGCCCTGGCCTGGCTGGTGTTGCTTCCGCTGTTACTGTGTCCACAGGTATTTCGCCCACATTGCTTGTGACTTTTCCTTCTCGGGTGGAGTTGAGTTTGATGGTGAGGCCTGTGATGTCTTCGAGTTTTTTGCTGGATCCTTCCATTGCTTTGAAGGCTCTTTCGGCAGCTATGGCGATGTTGAAAATGGTCGTTTTGAAGAGTTCGGGATTTGTTTGAGCTACTGTTACGGGGTTGTCACTGTTAGCATATTCTTCTATTAGTTTCCAGGTATCTGCGTTTTCGGGGTCAGTCATATTTTCGACGGCGTTCAATTTACCTTCTTCTTTAAGCTTGATGATGTTTTTGAGGTAGCCTTGAAATTCACCGTGCCTTCTGGAAGAGAGGTTGATTCCTCTGAATGGGACTTTATCGGCGTTTCCTTCTATAGTGAAGGGTGGTTTTGGTTCTGTCTCGGGGGCTTGATCGGGGGCTTGATCGGGGGCTTGATCGGGGGCGTTGGCAGGAGATTTTGCGGTATCGGGGCTTTGTGTGGGGGAGGATTCGGGATTTATGATACGGGCAGTTTCTTCGAGTTGTTCAAAAGATTCGCGAACACTGGGGTTGTCTAGCTTTTTTAGAAATTGATCAAGTGTGATCTCCGTGCTGCTTTCCTTGGAGCTTCTCTTGCTGTCTGGCGCAATAAGATCGACAAAGGGCTCTATCAGAAGCCCCCTAATCTCAAGAGCTTTCTTTTCGAAATTTGCTTTGGCCTCAGGATCCTTTAGGGAATGATAGGTGTCATACAGGTAGGCAGCAACGCCCTTATCCGAAACTTTATTGGCGAGCATATCGGTCTGTATATGGGTAAATAGGGTCTCGAGGGGGTTTTCAGTTTCACCATAAAGTAACTCACTTACTGTAGTGGCGAGTTGCTCGCCGGAGGGTTCGTCGGGGGAGGTGGCTGGGGCCTCAGGAACTGGTGGTTGTTCTTGCGGTGCTTTGTCGGGTGGGGTCATGTAGATGAACCGTTTTTCGAAGAGTAAGTTTTTTAGAGCGTTTTTCATGGCGATTGGTTTAAGATTTGTTGATGTCATTTAATAGTTTGTCGACTTCGGTTTGGTCGATTTGGGTTTGTTGTTTTTCGAGGTCGCGAAGGGCGATGATTTTGAGGGAGCGCTTCATTTCGGTGATTTTTTCGATTAGTTGGTAGATTTCGGGTTTTTTGGCTTCGAGGTATTGGAGTTCGCGTTGGTTTTCTTCTTCGAAAAAAGGAATGTACTTGGTGTTGATGAGTTCGTCGGAGGCGTGGATCATTTTGGTGAGTTGGGCTTGTTGATCCTCTGGTTTGAGCATGGCCCAGCGGGCGGATTGGGTGACTAACTCGTGCAGACGAGGGTTTTGAATGTGGTTGGTGGTGTACATTTTTTGTTTTTATTTGAATAATCTTTGCATTATACCAAATTTGTTGTGATTTAACAATTTTATATGGTGGTTTTAGTGGATTGGACTTTTGTGGTTCTTGATATTAAAATTGTGGTCTTGGTTATTTAGAAATTTTTATGGCAAAGTTGAAAATCGTAAAGGGTGTGGATAATCCGATACTTCGTAAGGTGAGTGATCCGGTGAAGAAGTTTGATGGAAGGTTGAAAAGGCTGGTAAGGGATATGAAGAAGGCGATGTTGGATGCGAATGGGGTGGGGATTGCGGCGCCGCAGGTGGGGATAAGTGAGCGGATTTTTTTGGCGACGATGGATGTGGGGACGGAGGGGGAGCGGTTTTTGGCGTTTGTGAATCCGGTGATTATTTGGCACGGTGATGAGATGGAGGAGGATGAGGAGGGGTGTTTGAGTATTCCGGGGGTTTTTGGACGGGTGAAGCGTTGGAGGGAAGTGGCGGTGGAGTTTTTTAATGAGGATGGGATGAGGCAGAGATTGGAGCTGGAGGGGATGAATGCGAGGGTAGTGCAGCATGAATACGACCACATTGAGGGTGTGCTGTTTGTGGATCGGGTAAGTGGGTAGAGGGGCTAGCGGAATTTTTTGTATAGGCGATAGAGGAAGTATAGAAGCGGTTTGAGGGGTTTTTCGGAGGCGGGGATGTATTGTTGGTCGGTGCCGCCGAACTTTTTTTTGAATTCGGTGACGCCTTGCCAGGGGTGGTGCGGGCTGGCGGGGGGGGCTATCCCGAAGAGGTCGTAGCTTTCACAGCCCGCTTCTTTGGCATCCTTCATGACTTGCCAGTGTAGGAGGTATGGTGACATCAGGTTACGATCTTGGTTTGAGGATACGCCGTAATAGTAGGTCGCGGTGGTTTTGAAGTATGTGATTATTGCGGCGGAGATGATTTTGCCTTGGTTATTTTCGGCAATGTAGAGGGTGGCGCTTGGAAAAAGTGTGGTGAGCATCTTTTGATAGTAGTCCAGGGGGTGTCCGCTAAATCCGTCGCGGCCGGTGGTTTCTTGTAGGATGTCGTAAAAGGCGATGAGGTCCTTTTGAAATTGTTCTTTGTTTTCGGGTGATGAGGTGCGAATCACTACTCCATTTTTGGTGGCGACTTTGATGTTATAGCGTCCTTTGGGCTTCATCTGTGACAGTATTTGGTCGTGCTCTAGCGTGAGGTCAATGATAAGAGTGTGCTGTGGTTGGAATCCATGCCCTACGGGCCTAAATTTGAGGCTGTGGGCTGTTTTTTGGAAGTTATCGGCCTCTTGTGTGTTTTCCAAAATGGGCGGGTCGATACGCAAAAATATGGCCTTTTCTTGTTTGGCTATTTTTTTTATTGTGGTGTGTAGCTCGGTGAGTTGTTTTTGAATGGTTTCTGGAGATTTCTGATAGTCCAGAAGTGGGCCGCGCGGAGCGTATAGCCAGCTGAGGCCGCGGGGTAGGCGATAGCGAATGAGGACGGTGCCGGCGGTGTGGTCTTCTGTTGTTATAAGCCAGCTTTTGCCTCTTTGGGGTAGCTGCGATGAAAATTCTTTAAATTTTTCGGTTTGGTGGATGTTTCCGAGGGGGTGATTTTCAACGAATAGGTCCCAGTCTTTGGCTTGTGGTGAGTTCATTTTTGTTGGCAGGTTTGGTTTTTACCGGTTAAGGATAGGTGAATTTTTATTAAATTGGAAGTGTAAGGATTGGGTGGAGTTTTAAAAAAACCTCTCGGGATAGTTTCCGCGAGAGGTTAAGGTCTATTTGAAATTGGGGGGGGCTGGTTGAAACTCGTAATTGTACTCTTATTTCATTTTTTGACGAATGAAGGCCGGGATGTCGAGTTCGTTTTCGGTTTGTTTGATTGGTGTTGTGTTGCTTGTGGCTGGTGTGCTTCCGCTTCGAGAGATGTTGCTGGTGTTGAATACAGAGGTCGGGCGGACAATTGACGGAGTGTTTTGTTTGTAGTCAAAGCCGGTTGCGACAACGGTAATTTTTACTTCTCCGGTGTATGAATCGTTGATTACGGCACCAAAGATAATGTTGGCTTCAGGGTCAGCGGCCTCGGTAATGACTTTAGCGGCTTCGTCAACTTCGAACATTCCAAGGTCGTTTCCTCCTGTAATGTTGAAGAGAACTCCTTTGGCTCCGTCGATTGATAGCTCGAGGAGAGGACTTTCGATAGCTTGTTTTGCAGCATCGGCAGCGCGGTTTTCACCAGTTCCGTATCCGATACCCATAAGGGCTGATCCAGTGTTTTCCATGACGGCTTTGACATCGGCGAAGTCGACATTGATCATTCCGTGAACGGTAATTAGATCGGCGATACCTTGGACACCTTGGCGAAGTACATCATCGACAACGGCAAAGGCATCGTTTAGTGGTGTCTTTTTATCAATGATTGAGAGTATGCGATCGTTTGGGATTGTAATAAGTGTGTCAACTTTGCTTTTGAGGTTTTCAAGTCCTTCGTCAGATTGGTTTTTGCGACGGTGTCCTTCAAATCCGAAAGGTCTAGTGACAACTCCGACGGTCAAGATACCCATTTCTTTAGCGGCATTTGCTATGACAGGTGATCCTCCAGTACCGGTTCCTCCACCTAAACCACAGGTGATGAATACCATGTCGGCACCTTCGAGGGCCTCTTTGATTTCCTCAATGCTTTCTTCAGCAGCTTGTCTACCAATATCAGGGTTACTTCCGGCTCCAAGTCCACGAGTTGTAGCTTGACCAATGTTGATCTTGGTTGGAGCTTCAGAGTGGTATAGTGCTTGTGCGTCGGTATTTACCGCAATAAATTCAATTCCTTTAAGTCCGGCTTTGATCATGCGGTTAACCGCATTGCCTCCACCACCACCGACACCGACAACTTTAATATTAGCCACGGGAGTAATATCGGGTGTGATTTCCATGGATTTTGGCTGATAAGGCTTGTTGGCACTTGAGTTGCTTGATGAAAACAGGTGTTTTAGGTCGTTATCATCGTGGTTTTGTGTAGACATACTTTGTAATTATTATGTGTCTTAATTGCAAGGTTCAAGTATTAACTTAATATACCAGATGTGTCAAGGTAATAAGTTTTTAAACCATCCTTTGACTGATCCGATACCTTTTTTAAAGTTGATTCCTCTGATCCCGCCGCTAATTCGATTGTCCACTCTGGAGCCACCAATAATAAGGCCGATGGCTGTGGCATATGAAGGATCATCGATTTTGTCGACTACGCCATCATAGTTTTGGGGGAAGCCAACCTGTGCCGGTAGGTTGAGTATTTCTCGGGCAAGGTCGATTAGTCCCGGTATTTTGGATCCGCCTCCGGTAATTACTACGCCGGCAGGCAACATGCCGTCTCGGTGAATCTTAGCGAGCTCATCTTTGACTAGGAGTAATATTTCTTGATAACGAGCCTGGATAATTTCAACAACTTGTTTTTTGGAGACAAGGTGTGTGTCTAGTTTGCTGACAAGTGATAGGTCGATGGTCTCACGATCATTAACATCTTCAGGAATTGTCGAACCGTATTCGATTTTGACTTTTTCAGCAGTGTCTATTGATGTCTTTATGCCAATGGCAACATCGTTGGTAACATTTTCTCCGCCGATAGGTATCATGGCGGTGTGCACATTGGATCCATCTTCAAAGACGCTGACAGATGTGCCGCCACAACCGATGTCAACAACCACTACTCCGAGTTCTTTTTGACGCTTGGAGAGTACGGATTTGGCGGGTGCAATAGTCCCGGGAATGATATCATCAATATCGACTCCGGCTTGCAGTACGCATTTTTCAAGGTTTTTGATGGTTGGCTCGAAGCCGGTAATTATGTGCGTTTCTACTTCTAGGCGGATTCCAGTCATGCCGACCGGATATTTGATGCCTTTTTGTTCGTCTACGGTAAAAGTCTTGGGGATTGTGCTGAGGATACGGCGGTTGCTAGGGATGGTAACGGCTTGGGCAGCTTCAAGAACACGGTCAACATCTTCCTCTATTATTTCATTGGAGGCTTGCCCGACTGCGATTACGCCTTTGCTGTTTATTGATTCAATGTGATTACCGCTGATACCAAGAAAGACATGGTTAATAGGCTCTCCTGACATGCGTTCGGCGTCTTCAAGTGAGGCGGCAATGCTATTTATTGTTTCTTCTACATCGATTACGGCTCCTTTGCGAAGTCCGGTAGATGGTGCTATTCCAACACCGATTATGTTTACTACGCCGTTTTCATCAACTGTTCCAACAACCGTTCTGATCTTAGAACTTCCAATGTCCAAGCTTGCGACTAATTTGGGTCTTGCCATAGTTTAATTGTAAATATTGCGAGAGATGGGATGTTATCTCATGTGTAGAGATATTACTAGAAAAAAAATGGGCTAACAAATGATTCTTTGAATCGGGACTCTTTTTGATTTAAAAGAGTGTTTGTTGATTTTCGGAAACGACGGTGTGTTTGGGGAGGGCGTTGAATCGGCGAATCAGGCTGGTGAACTGAAATTCTTGGAGAATGCCGAGGATGAGGTCGGGGTTTGGATTGAAGGTGCAGGCGCTGAAGTTTATTTTGATGGGGGCGTCGGTAATGATGGTGGCGAGTCTTTTACTTAGGAAGGCGCTTTCTTGGTCTTGTAGAAGCTTTTCTTTGATGCGTCCGGGGATGCGGTCGATATTTTGATAAATGTTTTCTAGAGATTGATATTCTTGAAGTAGGTTGGTGGCGGTTTTCGGGCCAATTCCGGCTACGCCCTTGATGTTGTCGGAGGTGTCTCCTTGAAGGGCTTTGAGGTCAACTATTTGATGAGGGGTGAGCTGGTAGCGTTCAAAAACCGCCTCACGGTCTATTATTTTTGGGGTGGCGAAGCCTTTGTCTGGGACTATTATTTTGACTTGGTCGTTGACGAGCTGGTAGGTATCGCGATCGCCGGTGACGATGTAGGTGATGATGTCAGAGTTGTCTTGTGCTTGGAGGGCCAAGGTGCCAATTATGTCATCGGCTTCAAAGCCTTGAAGCTCGTAAATTGGGATATCAAAGGCTTTTACGATGTCTTTGATGAGGGGGATTTGGGCGTAAAGGTCATCAGGGGCAGCGGTGCGGGTTGCTTTGTATTCACTGTATTCTTCGTGACGGAAGGTTGGGCCTTTCATGTCGAAAGTGAGCGCCAGGCAGTCGGGTAGCTGGTTCTTAATTAGGGTGAGAAGCATTGAGGTGAAGCCATATACGGCGTTGACGACTTGTCCCGAGGCGGCTTTGAATGGCGGCGTCGAATGATATGCCCGATGGATTATGGCATTACCGTCTATGATGATGAGTTTTCGCAATTTGGTGATCGGGTTATTGTGTTGAAATAAAATGTTTTTCCTAAATGTAAAGGAAAACTAATTAGCAAGAAGCCCTAGGACTCGACTTATGGTGCCATTATAGGTTATACTACCCTGATAACAAAAACAAAAAATGCAGTTTAAATCAGTTGAGTCCCTTTGGGATAGTAAAAAGATATCGAAGAAATCTCTTGAGAAGGAGATGAAACTTGATTTCAAGGGAAATCTTTTGGTTGCAGTGATGCTGGACCATGCTACAAACGGTAGCCAGGGGGGTGATATTACGGATTTAATTGAGGGGGCAAAAAGTATTGGTATAAATGTTGTTGTACTGATGTCACCAGACAGTGCCGATTCTTTACCAAGTAAAAACATTTTACTTTATAATGAAAAGAATCGCCTGAAGTTGATTGAGGCATCGGATGCGGCATTGGTATTTGCCTTTACTGATATTGAGGAGTTGATTCTCAATGGGGTTGTGCCGATTGGTTTAAGAGAGAAGGGGATCGAAGATTATAATCCGAATAAAGAAACCGGGAACGGTTTTTGCTATGATGAAAACGATATTTGGTCGCTTTTTGCGGCAGTTGTAAGAGCAAAAGAAACATTCAGGTTTCCTTTTGACTGGAAGCACCTGATTTATAATTCTCTGAGAAAGTTGGAGACTAGTTAAGCGTTCGTCCTCCGCTGTTTGAACCTGATGTTATTCCGGTAATGGTGTCGATGACATCACGGAAATTTATGTACTGAACGATATCAAGGCCGAGGGCTTTTCCGACTGTTCCAACAATTACGATCGATAGGATGGTGACGATAAGACCGATGATGGCATAGCGAATTGTACTAACGGCTGCTTTGATCTTTTCTTCTTGTCCACCTGAAAGAATAAATGAAATTCCGCCGTAAAAAATGAATACAACTGAAAGGAAACCGGCGATTATGATGGCGTAGGCGATTCCGCGGTTGATTATTTCCATTACCTCGAAGGCTTGAGCGGACTCGATAATGGTATTATTGGAAGTGCTGAGACTTCCGCCGGATTGTTGAGGAGGCGCTGACATAATTAGGGGTCTTTAAAAATGAGGGGGTCTTAGATGACCCCCGACATGTTACTATAAATCGAGGTCAGCATCAATATCAGCATGATTGTCATTGCTGTTTGATTGCATTCTAGGTTGTTCGGCATCGGCACCTCCTGGTTCAACGATTTTAAGGTTGATGCGAGCGTTGTTGCGTGAACCGATAATGCGAAGAAGTGTACGAAGGGCCTTAGCAGTTTTTCCGTCTTTTCCGATCACTTTTCCCATGTCTTCTTTTCCAACTTCAAGGGTGATTAGAACTCCCATTTCATCAACATTGCGTTCTACTTTGATGTCTTGAGGGTTTTCAACGATTAGCTTAACTACTGATTCGATAAATTGCACGTCTGGTGTATCTGACATATTAAAAGAGTTGTTATAGTATATATTTTACAGCTTAAAATGTTTAAGCGGCAGCTTCTTCCGAAGCGGGTGTTTCTTCTTTGGCTTCCGGCTCTACGGGTGCTTCCGGTTCAACGGGAGCTTCGGGAGCTACAGGAGCTTCTGCTGCAGGCGCGGCGGGAGCGGCAGGTTCTTCTACTGGTGCCGGCTCTTTAGTAGGGCGACGCTTTTTGTTGCGTGGTTCCATATATTTTTCCATACCGTCCATTTTGGCATGTGCTTTCAGAAGTGAGGCTACTGTGTCTGATGGTTGTGCACCAACAGCGATCCAGTGCTTTACGCGTTCAGTATTTACTTCAAATACTTTAGGTGTGGCAGCAGGTTGGTAGTGTCCGATTTTTTCAACAAATTTACCTTTAATAGGTGATGTGTGTTCTTGCACAACAATGTTGAAACTCGGCTGACCTTTTTTTCCTGCGCGGCTGAGTCTGATCTTTAGCAAGGTTTTCTTTAGTTAAGGAGTAATTTTGCCGATTCATTGTAGTTGTAGAGCTGTAATTGTCAAGAGTTTGTTGCTGAGGGCTAGGATTCGGGTGTGTGAGAGGGGGAAGGGGGTCTTAGTTTGATGGTTATTTTGGTGATTGAGTCGGGGATTGTGGTGTTGATTTTAGTTTGGATTTTTTCTTTTCTGATGTTGATTTCTTGGGCCCAGCCGGAGGTGGGGACATAAACGGTGAGGCTTTTGCTTTCGTAGGATGTTGTGATTTCGTGGAGGGTTTGCGGGGTGTGGGTAGGAAAGATTTCGGAGAGTGTTTTCTTGAATTGATAGCAGACGGTTGCGGCTGTTAGTTCACGGGCTATACCGTGTTTGGCGGCGGCTTTGGGAAGGTACTTCTGGAGTGGTGTAAACATGTTTTTAATGGTTGTTTCCGGTTGATTGCATCAGGATATTCCAGGTGTCTTGGGCGCATTTTTTCCATGAGAAGTTTTTGACATGTTCGATGCCGTTTTCGATTAGTCGACCTTGGAGGGCGGGGTTCTGATATAGGTGGTGAATTTTTTCGGCGATGTCGACGGGGTTGTAGGGGTTGAAAAAGAGGGCGTTGTTGGATCCGCATATTTCGGGGATGCATGATGCCTGTGAGGCGCAAACGGGTGTGCCGCAACTCATGGCCTCGAGTGGTGGTAGTCCGAATCCTTCATAAAGAGAAGGGAACACATAAAATTGAGATCCGTTGTATAGGTGAAGAAGCTCGGTTTCATTGACGAGTCCGGGGGTGATGATGTCGGTTTTGTATGGTGATGCCTCTATCGCTTCTTTGACTTCAGGATAATAGGGGTCTGGTTTGCCTGTGAGAACGAGCTGGAGATCTAGTTTGTGTTTTTTGCGAAGAATGTTGAAGGCTTCGATAAGGCGGGGGAGGTTTTTGTGGCCGCGCCAGACTCCGGTGTAGAGTAGGAATTGTTTGTTGATGCCATAGTGGTCTAGTGTTTTTTTGACATCGGTTTGTTTTTGGAGAAATTTGAATTCTCGGCCAACTCCATTGTAGATAACATTGATGCTTTTTGGGGTCATCTTCAGTTGTTGGGCGATGTCGCGGGCGGTGTAATTTGATATTGCTATTATGGAGCGGGCGTTTTTGACGGCGTTCTTGATTGTGGCCTTGTATGCCAAGCGATGGTAGAATTTTGTCTTTTTGCGGCTGGGGTAGAAGGTGAGGGTGAGGTCATGAATGGTGACTACATAAGGGGTGCGGAGAAATAGTGGAACATTAAAATGCGGAAAGTGAATAAGGTCGATCTTGGATTTGTTGAGTATTTTAGGAAACCTGGTGTGTTCGGCGAAAGAGTAGTGTGGGGCGTTGACCAAGACTTTTTCAACGAAGGGGTTGTCGCTCTTAAAAAGGCTGTATTGAGGTTCATTGAAGAAGAGCACAAGCTGATGCGGGCGGCTGAGCTTGGAGTTTATGTCGATGAAGTTTTTGACAAGCTCGTGGGTGTAGCGTCCGATTCCGGTAAATTGTGAACTATAAAAACGGCAGTCTATGCCTATACGCATGCTTTGGGTGTTAGTGTTTGGGTACATTTTACGCCTGTGTGTGTTTTTTGAAAGTTAAAATGAGCTTTTGGTTACTGCGAGCTTTTGAATAAGGCGAATCGGGGTGTTTGTTTTTGTCAAATTCTATTGATTTTTCCTCCACATCACATTATTCTCCGGAGGCTTTAATGCGGAGCGGTAGTTCAGCTGGTTAGAACGCCTGCCTGTCACGCAGGAGGTCGCGGGTTCAAGTCCCGTCCGTTCCGCCATTTAGGTAAATTGGGAGCGAAAGAATAGGTTTATCATCTGGTGATAGCCTTTTAGTTTTAAATAAGGTGAAATAATTTGAGAATTGGCATGCACAAAATTTCTCGACTGGAGTATAGGAGGCAGAAAGAGGGTGACGCAATTGGTCTGAGTGGTCTAGCGGAGAAAGTTATTGTTACTTCCTTAGCTTCTTGCTATTCAGAATTGGAGATTAAATTTCTTCTAGAGAGAAACAGTAAAGAGAATCTTTTGAAAAAGCTTGAAAATAGAGTTTTTCATATAGCTGAAGACAAGATATCAAAGGAAATAATTGGGGCGATTGCAGTGCGTGATACAAAAATAACGTTCTTTGCTGTGGATCCGAAATTTCAAAAACAAGGAATTGGCAAAAAACTATTTTCACTGGTTAAAGAGAAGGTATTATTTGTGCATGCTGCACCCGTAGCCGTGCCCATATACTTAAATTTGGGTTTTAAGGTTAAGGGAAATGTGAAAGAGGCGATTCCCGGAGGGGAGTTGGAGAGTGTGTTGATGACATATCACGCTGCTTGAGAAATAATTCACACGGTGTGTGGGCGTATATGTTGATTCCTCTGATGTTGTGAAATGTAATTTTGCTCTTTTATTATCGGCGGTGACTTTTGTCGACTTTGATTGTGTCGCCGGAGCGATAGGTTTTATGGGGGTTTCCGCTGTCGGCTTTTTTGAGGGCGCGGATCCAGAGGCGGTATTGTTGGCTGCGGGCGAATTGGGTTTTGTATTTTCTGTCGTGGGTTTTGGTGTAGTCGAAGCCGGGGATTTTGATGTTGGCGTCGATTAGGGCGTCTATGAGTCTGCGGTGTCCAATTCTGATGGCGATGTGTTGAGGTTGTTCGGAGGCAGGAGCTACTGTTTGCAGGGGTGAGGGGAACAGTACTAGGTGTCCGTGTCCGCCGTGGAATCTGACTGCTATATCTCCTTGTTGGGCGTGTTGATAGAGGGCTTGTTGTAGTGCGTTTAAGAAGGCTGTGGACATTTTTTGATCTTGGTATACCCATTCGTCTTCTGTTTTGCGGAAAACTCGGAATTTGTATTGGTTTAGGTCGATTGCGTTGAGGCTGAGGTGAAAGCTGGTGGGGCTGGCGCTTGGCTGTCCGGCGTTGTTGACTCGTGAGCGGACGGTTGAGTTGATGATGGGGACGCAAAAATGGTCTTCGGGTAGGCCAGCTTCGGTGAGAATTCGGTTTAGGTTCAAATATAATTCTTGAATGGTGGGGAGTTGAGATTTTCGAAGAACGCGTCGGGCTGTCTGGGGTATTTCACCGTGATCAAAGGCAAGGTAATGCATTCCTTCTTCTTCGGGCCATGAAAATCTATCAGGGTTTTTGTCTAAATAGTCGATTAGTTCCTCCATGGTGCCAATTGAGCCGAGTGAGGCGGAACCGGTAGTTGTGGTGAAGCGCATTTGTTCAAACATTTCTTTGTCGCGACGCACTTTGTCGAGGATGGCTTTCTGGTTTTGGGAGGGGTGATTCTTGATGAACTGTTCGATTTTGGCGTTGTTGGGGACTTTGATGTTGGGAAATTGGGCCAGTCCTGGTGTGGCGGTGGTGAGTTGTTCGAAAATAGAGTTAATGTTGGTTTCGGAGAGAGAGCTTAGTGCAAGGATTTTCAGGAAGTATTGCATGCCGTGATCTTTCATAGCTCTGTTTTGAGTGGCAAAATTTGTGTCGGTTGCGTCTAGATTCTCGATCTCGCTAGGGTTGTTTTGGGTGTTGAAGTAACGGGAAAATAGCCAGATGATGGTTTCTTCGTTGAGTATTGAGTTATCTTTATCCTGATAAAGGTGGCTCGGGATTTTGGCTTTTGCGTTTAGGTTATCCAAATATTGGACGATGTTGAGCATTCGGCCCTGACCTTGGTTGTAGCTGGTGATAAGTAGGGGGATGAATATTGTCCGCGCGTTTTCGGGTTTAAAGATGAAATGGTCGGCTCCAACCTTCTCTTTAATGTAGTCAATGTGGTACTTGAAGAGAGATAGGGCTATTTTGACGGCGTTTTGTGGGTTTCGTAAGTTGAGATTTTTTTCAATATAGCCTTTTTGTTCTAATAACTTTTGGCTGTCGGGCATGATTTGTAGCAGGCCTGTGGCGCCATTGGGCGAGGTGGCGTCTGTGCGCCAACCGGATTCGACGGCTATTAGACCTTTGAGAATAAGGTTTTTGAAATATTCGCTGTCTTCGGGGCTGAAGGTTGTTGCTAGTGATGAGGTGGCGTAGCTTTCGTTGAGAGTTTTTTGGACAAATTGATAGAGGGTCGTTCCTTGGTGGGGCCGATTCCTTTTCTGAATAATGTCTTCATATTTGTAATCGCGGTGGCCGATAACAATCGGAACCGGAAAGTCGGCTTTGGTGTCTACGGTAATTTCATCGTGTTGGTCTTGAAGTGCGAGACGGTTTTTGTCGTGATATTTGTCGATGGCGGTGCTGTCGGGGTTGTCCCAGCTGTCGGGTGTGTATGGTCCGAAGATACGAAAAGTTGAGAAGTCGATGTAATAAAATCCCAGTTGGTGATGGCCCGGTCCGAGAATTTTTTGGTAGTTTGAGATTATTTCGGGCAGTGGGGATAGGTTTGTTTCTGGGGCACTTTCGATGGTGATGGTGGTATCTGAGATGGTGTCAGTGCTGTCTTCAGGTGCGGTCGTAGAATCGAGAGAGGAGTCCGAAGATGAATGAGTTTCTGGTGGAGTAGGGGTGGTATCGGAGGTGCTTTGAATGACATCAGTGATTTGCGACCCAGTACTTTGCTGGCAACGAAGTACTATTTCTCCGTAAGCATCATAGGATGCAGTCTTGGCGATTCCATTCGGGCATTCAATGTTGGGATTTACGATCCAGACACTTTGTGGTTTCTTTTCGCTGCAAGCTGGCCCGCCTAATGTGGCGGACAGGGCAGTGGCAAGCGCTAATTTTCTAAGGTTGAAACCCATTTGGCTTTTTAAGGTTGGCAACTATAGGTGGTTAAGGCGGTTTTGTCAATGGGGGGAGGGGAGACAGCAAAAGAGTTATATTTGCATGATTAATTTGGGAGATGGTCCTTGTTGTATCTGAGAAAGCCTTGATACAGGTATTGTGCGGTATAGTAAGTGGCCCACATAAGCATTGATTCTTTTAGTATTGCTGCAGAGTCGAGCAATCTTTCGTCCCTTAGGCCTTCCGCTATATTAGTAAATCCTTCTCTTAAACTATCCATGTCAGCAAATTTGCTAACAATTTTTATAAATTCCATTTCAAGTTCGGGATCAAGTGAGAATTCACGAATCACCCCCCTGTAATCATAGGGCTTGGGACATAGCTCCGTGTGCCATGCATGTATCTTGGTGTTGGCAAATTCCAATATCGGCATTGCGGTCAGTGTCTCGCTTGTGTAAATAGAACACAGTTTCCTGTAGGCAAATTCTAGTGTTCTTTTGTTTACAAGAAGATTTTGATGGAAATTTAAAAATTCTTTCCAGTAAGCTTGAGCTTTTATTTGGATGGCCTCTTTGCGAGACGATACAAGCGTCGCCTGTGATCTGTCCTTGATATCTTCGCAGATCGTGTCAATCTTGGGATCTTGTTCTTCTAGGCTTGCTGCTGTCTTGATACTCTGCTCCTTCGAATTTGAAATTGAAAGAAGTTGGTGGTCTTTTTTCTCTGGCATGTTTGTATGGTTTAAATTTTTACTAATGACATTCCTATCGGAACTTTGTATGCTGTTCAAGGTGGCGGTCATTTCCGCCAGATTATTAAGGGCAATATATGGAAAACATACAGATAATTCTTGAGCAAATAGGGCTGGATCACTTTGAGAGTAGGGTTTATTTGCATCTTTTGGAGAGTGGTGAGAAATCCGCCTCTGTGGTTTCAAAAGCATTGTTAATTCCTCGTTCGACGACCAGGGGGGTCCTGGATAAACTTTGTTTGCGAGGTATTGTTTCTAAAATATACAAGCGCAATACGCAATATTATGACTGTAGGCCGCCTGCAGATTTGTTGAAATACTTAGAAAAGGAGATCAACAAAAAGCAGGATTTGATGGGCAAGGTTGCAGAGCTGGTGCCAACCCTTAATGATATGCGATCCGACCAGGGTATTGTTCCCAAGGTGAGGTTTTTTGAGGGGCAAGAACAGGTGGTTGAAGCCTTCAATCTGAGTCTGTTTGATGAGTCGATCAAGGAACTTTTGATTTTTACTTCCTATGATTTTTTGCAAGATCCTGTTATTCGTAAAAACGATGATGAGTTTTTCATGAAAACACGAGTTAAGAAGAAAATTCCGGCACGAGTTTTGGTCGGGAAGACGCCAACATCGATTACTATGCCTAAAAAGTCTGTGGCGGAGTTGAGGGAGAGGAGATTTATTCCGGGAAAGTATAAATTGCCGGGGAATATTCATATTTATGGGAACAATGTTTTGTATTTTTCAACAAAAGGGGAAGAGTACATGGCGGTGATGGTTGAGGGCGCGTTGATGTCTGAGACTATGCGAGCTTTGTTTGAATATATGTGGGATGGCTGTGCATAAAGACATGTGTATGGAAGTTTTTGGTGGTTGCATGATTGGGATTTCGTGTTGAAAATATAATTTTGAGTTGGCTTTTTGTTTTTAATAAGGCTATATAGCTATATAGTAATTTGTATCTTCTTTATGAAAGCCCAGGTGAGTGCGTTTAATGTCAGGCTGCTGAAGTGGTTCAATTTCTTCAGTGAGTTTCGTCTTTATGCGCCGGTTGCAATTATTTATTTTTCGCAGGTGACAGGTTCTTTTGCTTTGGGGTTGAGCATCTTTTCGATTACTTCGGTTTCGATGGCTGTTTTTGAGGTGCCGACGGGGGCGTTTTCGGATATTTTGGGGCGGAAGAAGACGATTATGCTTGGGGCGGGGGCGAGTGCTTTGGCGTTGGTGTTTTTTGCGTTGGGTGGAAGTTTTTGGATGTTGGCGATAGGGGCGGTGATTATGGGGTTGGCGGAGGCCTTTTTTAGTGGGAATAATGACGCTTTGCTTTATGATAGCTTGCGAACGGATTCGAGGGTAAAGGAGTTTCCTGGGGTCTTTGGGAAGGTTTCTTCAATGTATGAGCTGGGACTTTCGATTTCGGCTTTTATTGGTGGTTTTGTGGCGGATTGGTCTTTGGAGTTTGTGATTTGGCTCTCGGTGCTTCCCCAATTGATTTGTTTGGTTTTGAGTTTCTTTTTTATTGAACCAAAGCGGCATAGCCGGAAGATTCAGGCGAATGTTTTCAAACATTTGAAAGATGCGTTTTTGCAGTTTAGGAAGAAGTGGAGGCTGAGGACTTTGAGTGCTACTTCGATCCTTAATTGGAGCATAAGTGGTAGTATGCATCAGTTTTTGCCGGCTTTTTATATGACGATTTTGCCGACATGGGCGCTGGGACTACCTAATGCTTTGGGGTATTTTATGTCGTGGCTGGGGTATCACAATGCCGGACGGATTATAGGGCGATTTCGAGAGACGACATTGATGCTGAGCGGGACTTTGTTTGATAGGGTGATGGAGTTTATGGCTTATCGTTGGCCGAGCGTTTATTCTCCGATTTTTATAGTGATGACTTCGTTTACTTATGGGGTAAATACTGTGGCGAGCGCGAGTTTGTTACATAAAGAGTTTATGAGTTCGAAGAGGGCGACGATGGGTTCTCTTAATAGTTTGGCTGGGAATATGCTGTTTGCGGTGTTTGCGATTTTGCTAGGGATGTGGGCCGATGTGGTTGGTCCGGCAAAGGCGTTGCTGACGGCTTCTTTGTCTTTGTTGGTGTTGATTCCTCTTTATGCTATTTTGAGCCATGAACAGAGGCAGAAATTAACTTTCCGCAATGTTAAATAAAAGTTTAACCTTGATAGATTATGATTATTATTAATGACTTGAGTCCGATTTTGACTGAGCTTGGTCCGATTTCGTTGAGATGGTATGGGCTGTTTTTTGCGACCGGTTTGTTTTTGAGTTATATGCTTTTGATGAATTTATGGAAGAGGCAGAAGTGGGAGGTGAAGGAGTTGGATAGTTTGGTGATTTTCTTGTTTGTGGGGCTTTTGGTTGGGGCGCGTTTGGGGCATATCATTTTTTATCGATTGGGGCATTACCTGGAGAATCCGTGGGAGATTTTTGCGGTTTGGGAAGGAGGGCTGGCGAGTCATGGGGCAGCGATTGGTCTTTTTGTTGCGTATCTTTTGTGGTGTCGTAAGTATAAGGTGCGCTTTTTTGAGCGGGTTGATGCGATTGCTTTGAGTATTCCTTTTACGGCGGCGTTTGTGAGAATCGGAAATTATTTTAATTCTGAGATTGTGGGTACACCGACAAATGGGGAGTGGGGAGTGGTTTTCAAGAGATTGGGCGAAGATTTTCCGAGGCATCCGGCGATGCTTTATGAGACATTTATAAATTTGATTATTATTGTGGTGTTTTACCTGATTTTCAGAAAAAGGCATTTTGAGGTAAAGAAGGGGTTTTATCTGGGGTTGTTTATCGTGATGTATTTTGGAGGACGGTTCATAAGTGAGTTTTGGAAGGATCTTCATGGCTTGCCGGAGTCTTTCCCCCTGTCTATGGGGCAGGTGCTGAGCTTGACTGCTGTCTTGATTGGGCTTATGGTTCTAAAACATGGTAGACGGTTAAATTAGAATGTTATGTCTGAGTATGTGGTAGAACCTGTATTAGATGACGATTTATGTCCTTTAACTCTTGATGAGTTGAGGGGAGGTGTTCGTGGTATGGTGGAAAGAGGAAAGGCTTTGATAGCGGATGAAATCAATGCTGAGTTGAGTCTTTTCAAATCACAGATAGATGATCTGGCGACGGATCTTTTGGCGGTTGATTTTTTGGTGGCGAACTGGAACAGCCTGACAGAAAAGGGAGTGATTCTACCACCAGGCGAGATTCCGCGAGGGGTGGATTCATCAAAGATAGCTTGGTATTGGTCTGTTGCCAATTTTGAAGTTTGGGACCTAGATAATGTGAAGAATAGTGTCGAAAACGAAATTATCCTGAGGAGTGATTTTATAGAGGATTTCGGGCATAAGTTGTTAATGGAGCTGAATGATTTTGCTGCGGAGACAATTTCTCTTGAAGAAAGGGCTTTTATTATGATGGAGGCAGTAAGGAGGGCGGTGGCGGAGTCGTTAGCTGGCTTTTCTCAGGGGGAAAAGGGGTTCTTTATGCAAGAGCTCCATCTTTTACTTAATGCTCCCCCTCCAAGTGGCTTTGGTGGGACAAAAGAAGTTTCTTATGAGTTTCACAATTATGTCAGAGATTGTATCCACGAAAAAAAAGACCTTGAGATGCACAGTCTTTATGGGTGCCTGCAAACAGTCCTTCGCAGGGCCCGCCACATTCTGCTTACCTTTCTGCCGGATTGCTGATTTTTATATATCTCAGTGATATGAGAGATAGTGTAAACAGCAGGGTGGAGCTTATTGCCGATAACATGCAGTATTCACATATTGCGCCGATGACGAATATCTGGAGGTAAACGAGCCAGATGGACATTAGAAAGCCAAAAACTGTTGCCAGCCTAATAAGATTCAGGGCGATTAGTTTTTTTCTATCAAGGTAGAAGACGGCGAGAAGAAAGACTGCCAAGTAGTAACCGGCACCGAAAAGTGCTAAGGGGACTCCAAATACCTCGGAGTATTCGCTGGTGGTAACCACATCGCATCCGCTAAAGATATTGCATTCGGGAGGTACCCCACTAAAGTGTTTGAGGGTGAGATAGCCGGAGTCGACGAGTCCAATAAGACTCAACGCCATAACTGTGACGAGTAGCCAGAGAGGAAGTGCTTTAGTTGTTTTGTTGGGCATTGTTGATTGCGTTACGAATTTCAGCTCTGAAGCCCTCGAGTGTGCCAGGGTTTCTCATTATTTCTCCGTTTAGGAAGAATGTTGGGGTGCCGCTGAGGCCCATTTTTTGGGCACTGTCGTATTGAGCGTTTACGATTTGTTCAACTTCTCGTGATTTCATATCTTCTTCGAAAACAGCTGTGTCTAGGCCTAATTCTGTGGCATAGCCGACGAAAGCATCTGCGGCGGCTTGGCTAGCGAGAGACGACCACGATGATTGACTCGCAAAGAGAAGGTCGTGCATTTCCCAGAATTTCCCTTGTTTTCCGGCAGCTTCGGCGGCTTGGCCAGCAAGTTGAGCGTTTGGATGAATGCTTCTAAGTGGGTAGTGGCGATATACAAACTGCATGTGGTTGGAGAATTCCTTTAATAGTTCATCGACTATGGCCGAGGCATTTGCACAGGCAGGGCATTGTAAGTCGCTGTATTCAACGAGGGTAACAACTGGGCTGTCAGTTCCCTTGGTCCAGTCTTGGTCAGATACCGCTGGTGTCAGAGTCTCTTCTGTATCATTTGGCGGTGTTGAAGGGTCGGAGGGAGTGCGGTTGCTGAGGATAGCGGCGGCGATGATGGCAACGGCAATAAGGAGTCCGGCAATTGTCCAGATGAGTGTGGATTTGGTAGTTTGATTCATTTTAATTGGGTTATTTACCGGTCGATAATAGTGTATTTGGCGCTAAGTGTGAATGGCTTGGGGCCATAGTCGGCTTGCCAAATTGTTGTTTTTGTTCGAAGGTTTATGGTGGTGGGTGGTGGGGCCGATGGTGTTTTTTTAAAAAATTTTTAGCTTTTCTTGGGATTTGGTGTTTATAATGTCGGTGAAGAGGAGGGGCGGTGGAGGCCCCCACCCGGGAGGGATGATAGCGCTTGGATGTGAAATTTATTTAAATTATTTCTAAAGAAGTTATGAAGTCGGTCAAAATTGTCTACGGAAGTTGTGGAGGAAACACGGAATTGGCCTGTAAAATTGCTGCCGGTCAGTTTGAGAAAAGAGGTTATCAGGTGACTTTGTTGTCGGCTAAGAATCGGACTTATAAAGATGTTGGGGATTTTGATCTCTTGGTTTTGGCGTCTCCGACTTATGGACATGGTGAGCTGGAGCGGTATTTTGGGATGTTTTTGAGCTCTAGTGCGGATTGGGATTTGGAGGGGAAAGATGTGGCGATAATTGGCTTGGGAGATAGAAAATATGATGCGGATTATCATTTTGAGTCTGCGAGGACTATTGAAAGGTATCTTGTTGACAAGAAGGCTAATTTAGTGGGAAAACCTTTGATGCTTAATGGTTCTATTGTTTTACAGATAAATAGGGTGGAGCTTTGGGTGGATCAGCTGCTTTAATCTATTGAAAGAAATTATTATGCCAAACAGAGTTAAAATTAAGATTGCGGGAGAGAGTGGGGCCGGGCTTTTGTCGGCGGGAAAGATTACGATAAGGGCGTTGAGAAACAAGGGGCTTTATGTGGTGGCTGATAGGGAATATCCTTCGCTGATTAAGGGCGGGCATTCTTGTTTTAGGATTAATGCGGGGAGGGGGAAGGTGCATGGATTGTGCAGTGGTTTTGATGTGTTGATGACCTTGGATAAGACGAGTGTGGTGGCGTATTTTGATGAGATTAATGATAATGGAATATGGGTGATGGGGTATGAGAGGCTTGAAGGGCTTGAGGAGTATATTAAGAAGGCGAAGGAGCGTGGTATTCAGATATTCCATTTGCCTGCACGGAGGATTTCGACGGAGCAAGGTGGTAATTTTCTGATGCAAAACATGGTGATTTTGGGGATGCTTTGGAAGGCTTTGGGTTTTGAGTATAAGTTTATTGAGAATGAGGTGCGTGAGGAGTTTGCTGATAAGCCGAAGTTGTTGGAAATTGATCTGAGGTGTTTGGCGGCGGGATATGAGGGGAGTTTTGATGGGGTGCCGTTTGCGAAGAGGGATGGGGTGAATTTTGGTGAGATGACAGATGAAATTTCCGGTGAGCGGATGATACTAGATGGTAATGATGCTTTGGTTCATGGGGCAGTGGCGGCAAAGTGCGGGGCATATTTTGCCTATCCGATGAGTCCTTCGAGTTCTATTTTGACTTATATGGCAGAGCGAGCGAAGGAGACGGGGATTATCGTGAAGCAGTGTGAGGATGAGATAACTGTGGCTAATATGGCGTTGGGGGCGATGTTTATGGGGATGCGTTCTCTTTTGGCGACTTCGGGGGGTGGCTATGATTTGATGACGGAGACGGTTTCTTTGGCGGGAATGATTGAGACGCCTTTGGTGGCAATTATCGCTCAGAGGCCGGGGCCGGCGACTGGCCTGCCGACTTGGACGGGGCAGGGAGATTTTAATTTGGCGGTTTATTCGGCGCATGGAGAGTTTTCGAGAGTGGTTTTGGCGGTGAGTAATGCTGAGGACTGTTATTTGATGGTTCAGCATGCTTTGAACTTGGCGGAGGAGTTTCAGATTCCGGTTATTCTTTTGACTGAAAAGCAGATTGCGGAGAGTTTGTGGACGATTGATGGGTTTGGGGAGGATCCGGAGATAAGGAGAGGGCTTGTGAAGGGGGAGGAGCTTGCGGGTTTGAGTAATAGTGATCGGTATAAAATTACGGAAAATGGGCTTTCGAAGAGATGGGCGCCTGGAAGTAGTGATGCCTATTATTTTGCGAATGGGGATGAGCATGGGGAGGATGGTTCTTTGACGGAAGAGGCGGATTTGGCGGGGAGGATGTATGAGAAGAGGTTGAAGAAGATGGCGATTATTGAGGCGGCGTTGCCGGAGCCGGAGGTGTTTGGAGGTGAAGGTGGGGCTGATATTTCTTTCGTGGGTTGGGGAAGTAGTAAAAATGTGATGCTGGATGTGATTGAGGAGTGTCGGGAAATAGGAGTGAAGGTCAACTATCTGCACTTTGGTTATGTTTTTCCTTTGAAAAAAGCGGTGCTGAAGAAATTTTTGGATGAGAATAAGAATGTTCATGTTATTGAGGGGAATTATACCGGGCAGTTTGCTAATTTTGTCGAGGGGGAGATGAAATTTGAGTTTAGGGGTAGGCTTTTGAAGTGGAATGGGCGATCATTCTTTGTGGAGGAGGTGCTGGATTATGTTAATGAAAATAAAATGTAGGCGCTAGTTTGCGGCGCGGTTCGGTTTATAATTTTAATTCAAAATATGGCTTGTTGTAGTACACAAATAGAGGAGTTGAGAGATAAAATGCGGTCTTATCAGCAATGGGAGACGGGCAAGAAGATTACTTGGTGTGGGGGTTGCGGGAATTATAGTATTCAGAATGCGATGAAGCGGGCTTTGACGCTTGAGAATTTAGGGCGTAGGGATGTGGTTATTTGTTATGATGTGGGATGTAGCGGGAATGGTTCTGATAAAATCGAGGCTTATACGATTCATGGTTTGCATGGTCGGGTGTTGCCGTTGGCGGCGGGGGCGGCGATTGGAAATCGTGATATAAAGGTGATTGCGACGGCGGGTGATGGTGCGACTTTCAGTGAGGGGGTAAATCATCTGGTGCATGCGGTGAGAAATGATTATCCGGTGGTGTTTATTTTTCATAATAATGAGAATTACGGTTTGACGACTGGTCAGCCTTCGGCTTTGACTAAAAAGGGTGTGAAGATGAATTCGGCGCCGGATGGTGTGGCTTTTGATGCGTTGAATGCGGCGGATTTTGTACTGAGTCTTAAGCCGTCTTTTGTGGCGAGAAGTTATTCCGGGGATGTGGATCATATGACGGATATTTTTAGGGCGGGGATTAAGCATAAAGGTTTTTCTTTTATTGAGGTTTTTCAGGCGTGTCCGACTTATAATCGGGAGACTCCTGATGACTGGTATGCGGAGAGGGTGCGGTATGTGGAGGAGCTGAAGGATTACGATGAGACTGATATTTGGCAGGCGAGAAAGCTGGTAGAGGATCTGGAAAAGGATATTTATTTGGGTATTGTTTACCGGAATCCGAAAAAGCAGAATTTCTGGGAGGCGAGTGGTTTGTAAGATTGCAATTAAATTGTTGTCGGTTAGCAAGTGATTTTGATTAGTAGCCCTTTTTTGAAGGAGTGAAATAGGGTACTTTTGTTTCTTATTGTTAAGTTTTTCCCTGTGATTGAGATTGAAACAAAAAAAGATGGGTTGGAAAAAGATTTTGAGCTAGCCAAAGCTGTGTTTGAGGAGGCGCAGAATATTTGCATTATTTCTCATCGTCGGCCGGATGGTGATGCGGTGGGGAGCAATTTGGCTTTGAGGCTGGCGCTTGAGGAACTCGGGAAAAATGTGGTGTCGGCTTGTGTGGATCCGGTACCGGATGACAGTATGTTTTTGGAGAAGGCGGATACTTTTGTGAGGGATTTTAATTATGATGATTTTGATGTGATTGTGAGCGTGGATTGTGGCGCTCTGGGGTTGGTGAAATTTCACGAGGAGAAGCCGGAGATTTTGTCGGGGAAAAAGCCTTTTGTGAACATTGATCATCATCATTCAAACGAGGGTTTTGGTGATGTGAATGTGGTGGATGCGGATGCTTGTGCGACGGCGATGGTGCTGTATCGGTTTTTTAAGTTTTGTGGTTGGAAGATATCGGTTGATATGGCGACTTGTCTGTTGCACGGGATTTATTTTGATACGGGAAGCTTGATGCACAGCAATACGGACGCGGATGTTTATCGGGTGTCGGGGGAGCTGATGGCGAAGGGAGCGGATGTGAAGCGGATTGCGAAGGAGCTTTTTCATACGACGCCGATCAATCGTTTGCGGCTGTGGGGGCGGATTCTGGAGAGAACATATGTGAACGACGAGGGGATTACGGTGTCGGCGGTCAATCAGACGGATTATCAGGCGACCGGTGGGACCGGGGATGATACAGGAGGGGTGATAGATTTGCTGAATGCGGTGCCGAATAGTAAATATTGTGTGCTTTTGAGTGAGGGGGCGGATGGCTTGGTGAAGGGGTCTTTGCGTACGCAAAGAGATGATGTGAATTTGTCGGATGTGGCCTCAAAATGGGGTGGCGGCGGTCATCCAAAGGCGAGCGGATTTGGTCTTCAAGGTCGACTTAAGCCGACCTTGAGTTGGAAACTTTATGGGGAGAGTGGTGAGGTGATTGAGGAGTTCTAGGGGCGGGGGGGGGTGGAGAGGAGAGTTCTACAGCTTTTCTTCCTTCTCTGGCTCCAGATTAATGGGGTTGTTGGTGGTTGAAAAGGCTAAAGCTTCAACTTGAGATGTACGCAATTCTTGAGGGATTCTCCAAAAAGCATGTCCATTTTGTTGAACTGCTACAAGCCGTACCTCTTCTGGGGGGCTTTCGATATATTGAATGAACATTCCGTTTTGTTGAACGGCGGCTAGCTGTACTTCTTCCGAAGGATTCTGGATGTGGCGAATTATGCTTCCGTCTTGTTGGACGGCTGTAAGCTGCACTGCCTGAGTGGGGGTTTTTATGTACTGGATGAATGATATATCTTCTTGAATGGCGACAAATTGTACTTCTTCTAAGGGGTTTCTGATATGGCGAATCATATATCCATATCCTTGAATTACTTTAAGTTGGACTTTTTTTGAGGGTCTATTGATGTGGCGGATCATGCGTGCATCTTGTTGAACGGCGATTAGCTGTACTGCTTCAGAGGGGTTTTTGATATGTTGAATGCTGTGTGCATCTTGTTGAACAGCGGCCAATTGTACTGCCTCTGAGGGGTTATTGATATGTTGAATACTGTGTGCATCTTGTTGAACAGCGGCGAGTTGTACTGCTTCAGTGGGTTTTTCGATATGCTGGATGCTGAGTGCATTTTGTTTAACAGCCGCTAATTGCATATCTTCAGGGGGATCTTTGATGTAACTAATTGCACATCCGTTCTGCCGAACAGCGGCTAGCTGCATTTCTTCGGTTGGGTAGCGGATGTACTGAAGTGCTTTTCCATCTTGATGAACGGCGGCTAGCTTCATTTCTTTCGTGGGGAGGTGGATGTCATTAATTGCTCCTCCATTTTGTTGAACGGCGGCTAGCTTTATTTCTTCGGTGGGGGCTTTGATGTATGCAATCGCATATCCGCATTGTTGAACAGCGGCTAACCTCACAGCTTCGTAGGGTTTTTTGATGAATTCAATCGCCCTTCCGTTTTTTCGAACGGCAGCTAATTGCACTGCTTTTGAGGGATTTCCTATATACCGAATGAACTCTCCATTTTTTTGAACGGCGATTAGCTGTAATGCTTCCGAGGGGTCTTTGATGTATATAATATTGTATCCGTTTTGCTGAACAGCGGCGAGCTTTATTTCTTCTGAGGGGTCTTTAATTTCTCTAATCGCGGATCCACATTGTTGAACGGCGGCTAATTGCACTGCTTTTGAGGGATTTTCTATATACCAAATTAATCCTCCATTTTGTTGAACGGCGATTAGCTGTAATGCTTCCGAGGGATTTTTAAAGTACTTGAGTGTATGTGGGTATCGTTGAACGGCGGCGAGCTGCATTTCTTCGGTGGGGGCTTTGATTTTAAGTATAACAGAATCTTGACCGTACCGTATTTCTCCATAAATGAATTGCCGAAAAGTGGTCAGCTGCACAGCTTCAGTGGGACTATCTATAAATTTAATTAACCTCGGATCTTTTTGAACGGCGGCTAGTTGTACAGCTTCAGTGGGACTATCTATAAATTTAATTAACTTCGGAGATTTTTGAACGGCGGCTAGTTGTACTGTTTCCGAGGGATTTTCTATGTACTGAAACGCATCTACATTATATCGAATGGCGGCTAGCTGTACTGTTTCCGAGGGATTTTCTATACACTGAATGGAGGATCCATTTTGTTGAACGGCGGCTAGCTGTATTTCTTCTGAGGGGTCTTTGATGTCTTTAATCGCGGGTCCAAATTGTTGAACGGCAGCTAGCTTCACTGCTTCTGAGGGGTCTTTGATGTCTTTAATCAGAGATCCATTATACCGAACGATGGCTAGCTGTACTGCTTCTGAGGGGTTTTTGATATGCTTGATAGCCGCCCAACCGCAATTTTGAGCGGCGGCGAGCTTCATTTCTTCTGAGGGGTCTTTGATGTGTATAATATTGTATCCGTGTTGCTGAACAGCGGTTAGTTGTATTGTTTCCGAGGGATTTTTGATGTACTGAAGTACATCTCCACATTCTTTAACAGCGGCTAGTTGTACAGCTTCAGTGGGACTATCTATAAATTTAATTAACTTCGGAGATTTTTGAACGGCGGCTAGTTGTACTGTTTCCGAGGGATTTTCTATGTACTGAAACGCATCTACATTATATCGAATGGCGGCTAGCTGTACTGTTTCTGAGGGATTTTTGATCTCCTTGATAGCTTCCCAATTGCCATTTACTGCCGCCAAGTTTTCGTCTTCTATTTCGGCGTCTAAGATTTTTTGAGCAATACTGTCGACTTCATTAGATATTCCCTCTATTCTCATTGTAGCTTCTTCATTTACTGGAGACTCCGTACCCTTTATCTGCACGGGGCTGTTATCCATAGCATTGACATTGATTTCTGATTTTTTGTTGTTGCTCATGATAGAAGATTTAGAGAAAGGGTGTCTTTCCGTAAAAAGATACCGCTTTTTACCTTTTTGTCAATACGGGCGGTTTTGTTTACACCTTCTCTTTGTTCTGATTCTAAAGATTTTACTTGTGGTGGGGCGGGGTTTTGAGTAGATTGCTAAGGATATGGAATTACTCGAGAAAAAATCTTTGGTCAGGGGTGCCGACGAGGGAAGTTTCGCCGGGGTGAAGAAAGTTTTAGTTTTGGGGAGTGGAGCTTTGAAGATCGGGGAGGCGGGGGAGTTTGATTATTCCGGTTCTCAGGCGATTAAGGCGCTGAAGGAGGAGGGGCTGGAGGTGGTTTTGGTGAATCCGAATATTGCGACGATTCAGACGAGTGAGGGGCTGGCGGATAAGAGGTATTTGGTGCCGGTGACGGTGGAGTTTGTGGAGGAGGTGATTCGGAAGGAGTCTCCGGATGCGATTTTTTTGGCATTTGGTGGGCAGACGGCGTTGAATTGTGGGGTTGAGCTTTTTGAAAAAGGGATTTTGGAGAAGTATGGGGTTAGGGTGCTGGGGACGCCGGTGGAGGTGATTATGAAGACTGAGGATCGGGAGCTTTTTAATAAAGAGTTGAGGAAGATTGGGGTGGGGGTGCCGCGAAGTATTGCCTGTAATGATAAGGAGGCGGCGCTCAGAGCGGCACGGGAGGTGGGCTTTCCTCTGATGATTAGGGCGGCTTATGCGCTTGGTGGAAAAGGGAGCGGTTTTGCTTATGATGAGGTGCAGCTTGGAGATATGTTGAATACGGCTTTTGCGTTTAGTCCGCAGGTGCTGGTGGAGGAGAGTTTGAAGGGATGGAAGGAGGTTGAGTATGAGGTGGTGCGTGATCGGCTGGATAATTGTGTGACGGTTTGCAATATGGAGAATTTTGATCCGCTAGGGATTCATACGGGGGAGAGTATTGTGGTGGCTCCTTCACAAACTTTGAACAATCATGAGTATCATAAATTGCGCGAGATTGCCTTGAAGACGATTCGTCATTTGGGGATTGTGGGGGAGTGCAATATTCAGTATGCGTTGGATCCGAATAGTGATGACTATCGGGTTATTGAGGTTAATGCGCGCTTGAGTCGTTCTTCGGCTTTGGCTTCGAAGGCGACGGGTTATCCTTTGGCACATGTGGCGGCAAAGTTGGCACTGGGCTATACCTTGCCGGAGCTGAAAAATTCGGTTACGGGTGTGACTACGGCTTGTTTTGAACCGTCGTTGGATTATCTGGCTCTTAAATTGCCAAGGTGGGATTTGGGGAAGTTTAAGATGGTTTCGAAGGAGATTACGAGTGAGATGAAGTCGGTGGGGGAGGTGATGGCGCTGGGGCGAAGTTTTGAGGAGGTTTTGCAGAAGGGGTTGAGAATGTTGCAGGTGGGTTTGCATGGGATGGTGGCGAATGAGGATGTGGTGGTGGAGCCCGGTGATATAAGAAAGGAGTTGGCTTATCCTAAGCCTAAGCGGGTTATGGTGGTGGCGGAGGCGATGAAGCAGGGGTTTTCGGTGGATGAGATTCATGAACTTTCTGGGATTGATAAATGGTTTTTGGGGAAGATTAAAAATATCGTGGAGTTTGAAAAGAAGATGTCGGAGCTTGGTAAAGATGTTTTTGCTGGTGATGCCGAATTGGTTAGGTCGGCGAAGCGGTTTGGTTTTAGTGATAAGCAGATGGGGTTTTTGTGGGGTGTCGGTGAGTTGGAGGTGAGAGGTATGAGAAAGGGGCTTGGCGTGCTGCCAGTTATTAAGCAGATTGATACTTTGGCGGGGGAGTATCCGGCGAAGACTAATTATTTGTATCTGACTTATCATGGGGAGGAAAATGATATTGAGAAGGTCGAGGAAGAACGGAAAGGCGAGGAGTCCATTTTGGTTTTGGGGAGTGGGGCGTATTGTATCGGTTCGAGCGTGGAGTTTGATTGGGGGTGTGTGAATGCTGTTAATACGGCTAAGAAGGAGGGGTTTAAGACGATTATGTTGAATTACAATCCGGAGACGGTTTCGACTGATTATGATACCTGCGATAAGCTTTATTTTGATGAACTTTCGCTGGAGAGGGTGCTGGATGTTTGTGAGTTTGAGTCTCCAAATTTGAAGGCGGTTACGATTTCGATGGGAGGGCAGGTGCCGAATAATCTGGCAATGAAGCTTTCGAAGGCTGGGGTGAATATTTTGGGGACGGATGCGGCAAATATTGATAGGGCGGAAGATCGCCATAAGTTTTCCGGGATGTTGGATGAGCTTGGTGTGGATCAGCCGAAATGGATGGAGCTGACTAAGCTGGAGGATATTTATGTTTTTGTTGAAGAGGTGGGCTATCCGGTGTTGGTTCGACCTTCTTATGTGCTTTCGGGGGCGGCGATGAGCGTGGCTTACGATAGGGTGGCGTTGGATACTTTTTTGAGTAAGGCGGTCAAGATTTCGAGTGAGGCTCCGGTGGTTGTTTCGAAGTTTGAGACAGGGGCGAAGGAGATTGAGGTTGATGCGGTGGCGTATAAAGGGAAGACGGTTATTTATGCGATATCGGAACATATTGAGAATGCCGGGGTGCACAGTGGTGATGCGACGATAGTTCTGCCTCCACAAAAATTATATATGGAGACTATTAGGCAGATTAAAAAAATATCGAAGCGAATCGCGAAGGAGCTGGATATTAGTGGTCCTTTCAATATTCAGTTTTTGGCGAAAAATAATCGGGTGATGGTGATTGAATGTAATTTGAGGGCGAGTAGGAGTTTCCCGTTTTCTTCGAAGGTTACGAATTATAATTTTATCGAGATTGCGATGTCGGCGATGATAAAGAAGTCTTTGGGGGTGTTGTCTGAGAGTGGTGAAGAGTTGCTGGCAAAGAGGGATTACAAGACCTTGGATTTGGATTATGTCGCGGTGAAGGCTCCACAGTTTAGCTTTCCGAGATTGAAGGGGGCGGATCCGGTTTCGGGTGTGGAGATGGCGTCGACGGGAGAGGTTGGTTGTATTGGAGAGGATCTTTATGATGCTTTTTTGCAATCAATGATTGCGGTGGGGTTTGAGATTCCAAAGAAGGGAGTGTTGTTTAGTGTCGGTAACTTGTCGGAAAAGGTTGATATTTTGCCAACGGTAAAAGAATTTGCGCAGATGGGTTTTGAGATAAGTGGAACTCCGGGAACTTGTGATTTCCTTATTAGTGAAGGTGTGGAGTGTAAGCGAGTTAATAAATTATCGGCAAAGTTGAAGCCGGATATTGATGATATGCTGGCTTCGGGAGAGGTCGATTTGATAGTTAATATTCCTAAAAATTATACGCGGGATTCGGTAACCGATGGTTACTTGATACGAAGAAAGTCGATTGATATGAAGATTCCGCTGATAACAAATGTGAATGTGGCGGAGATTATGGCGCGGGCGATTAAGAATAGGGGGGCGAGTGTGGCAACGAACTTTTGGAGCATTGAGGAATGGGTAAAAAGAGGTAATGATTGATTATTATGGCAGTGAAAATTCATGAATCTTGGAGGGGTAGGCTGGAGTCGGAATTCGAGAAGGATTATTTTTTGACGTTAACGGAATTTGTGAAGGAGGAGTATGTGGGGAAGAAGGTTTATCCGGATCCTTCAAATATTTTCAATGCTTTTGAGTTGTGTCCTTTTGAAGATGTGAAGGTGGTTATTTTGGGGCAAGATCCGTATCACGGTGTGGGGCAGGCTCACGGTTTGTCGTTTTCGGTAAAGGATGGCGTGGCGATTCCTCCTTCTTTGCAGAATATTTATAAGGAGATTGTGGCGGATTTACAGTGTCCGGAAAAGTTGTCGGAGTTGATGAAATCGGGAAATTTGGAGAGGTGGTCGAAGCAAGGCGTGCTGCTGTTAAATGCTACTTTGACGGTGGTGGCGGGGCAGGCCGGTTCGCATCAGGGGAGAGGCTGGGAGGTGTTTACGGATCGCGTTATTGATGTTTTGTCTTCGGGGCGGGAGGGGCTTGTTTTTATGCTTTGGGGTAAATATGCCCAGAATAAGGGACAGATTATTGATGAAGGCAAGCATTTAGTTTTGAAGGCGGCTCATCCTTCTCCATTTTCAGCGTATAATGGGTTCTTTGGTTGTAAGCATTTTAGTAAGGCAAACGAGTATCTTAAATCAAAGAACTTGAGTGCGATTGATTGGCTCAAGACTTAAGTTGTTTGTAGCGCTTTTCAACTGAAAAAGGGTAACCCGTCCAGTAAAAAACCAGACGGGTTGGGTGGGGTTTTAGGATAATATAGTTGATATTGATTGGCAAGAATTTTGGAGTTTTGCGAAGATTGTCTTTGTTTTTGGTTTTTGCTATCTTTTTTCCGATATGAATAATTTTTTGCCAGAATCAGTTAGAAATTTGATCAATGAGCTTTCCCGTTTGCCGGGGATTGGGCCTAAGTCGGCGCAAAGGCTTGCGATACATTTGTTGCACTCTCCGGATGTGAGGCTTCGGCCACTTGGGGAGTCGATTTTGAATTTGAGAGAGCGGGTGTGTTTTTGTGAGCGTTGTTTTAATGTGGCGGAGGGTAGTCCTTGTGGAATTTGTGAAGATGAGGGCAGAGAGAATAGTTTGTTGTGTGTGGTAGAAAGTATTCTGGATGTAGTGGCGATTGAGAAGACTGGAAAATTTAATGGAAAATATCATGTGTTGCATGGAGTACTTTCGCCGGTTGAGGGTGTCGGTCCAGAAAAACTGAAGATGACTGATCTTTTTAGGAGGGTGGAGGATTTGGTGGCTTTTGGCAGCGATGTTGAGGTGTTATTGGCAACAAATCCGAGCCTTGAGGGAGAGGCGACGGCGCTGTATATACAAAACAATTTGAGGCATTTAAATATTCAAATTACGCGAATTGCCCGAGGTCTTCCGATGGGAGGTGATCTTGATTACGCTGATGAGGTGACATTGAGTCGAGCGATTGAGGGAAGAAGGGCGTTTTAGGCTGGGTATTTCTTGACTTTATCAAGCGGTTTTCGTAAAATCGTGAAGCTATGTCTTCTTGACTTAGCTTAATCTCTGTTTTTTAAATCAAATTATATAGCTAAAAAATTACGCACAAATCAGCTTATTAAAGCCCCTACCGTAAGATTAATCGATGATGAAGAAAATCAATTGGGTGTTATGACAATTGATGAGGCTCTTGCAATTGCAAAGGAAAAGAATATGGATCTGGCAGAGGTGGCGCCGAATGCCAACCCTCCAGTTTGTCGTCTGATGGATTTTGGGAAGTATCTTTACCACCAAAAAAAAGTGGCGACGAAGCACAGGAAGATGCAAAAGAAAATGGAGGTAAAAGGCGTGAGAATGGGCTTCAAGACTGACAATAACGATATACGAGTGAAGGCGAGGCAGGCAAAAAAATTCTTGGAGGCGGGAAATACGGTAAAAGTTTCATTGATTTTTAGAGGAAGAGAGTCTATGTATAAAGACCTGGCAGTTGAAAAGATGTTGCATTTCTATGAAGAGGTGAAGGAGGTAAGTACTGTTGAGGCGCAACCAAAGAAGCAAGGAAACACATTAATAATGATTTTAACCCCTAACAAATAATGAAGCAAAAAACGCATAGTGGTGCTAAAAAACGCATCAAAATCAGAAACAGTGGATCGGCGGTAACTAAAAAGGCTGCAACTAGTCACTTACTTGTGAATAAGTCTAAGGGACAAAAAAGTATGGCTAAAACCGGTATTCCCGTTCACAAAACTCGTGTAAAAGCTCTACGAAGAATGATGCCTGGTAAACTTGGTTTACAAAATAAAGTAGTGGTTGCTAAAAGCGAGGTAGAGTCTAAATAATTTTAATCATCAAATAATCATTTAATAACTAAGAAATGACTAGAGTAAAAAGTGGCACAACAGCCCACCGTAGGCACCGAAAGATCATTAAGGCAGCCAAAGGTTATAGAGGTCTACGCAGTAGAACCTTTAAGCAAGCAAAGAACGCCGTAATGAAGGCGGGAATGCATGCATACGCACACAGACGAACTAAAAAAAGAGATTTCCGCAGTCTGTGGATAGCAAGAATCAATGCGGCGGCACGACCTTTAGGTGTCAGCTACAGTCGCTTGATTGATGGTATGAGTAAGAATAGCATCGTCATTAACAGAAAGATGTTGGCGGAGTTGGCGGTAAACAATGCTGAGGCTTTCAAGGCAATTGTTGAGAAGATAAAATAGTCTGTTTCTTAAAAGCCCTTCCGAGATTTCGGAAGGGCTTTTTTTGAACCGTGGTTTTTTGTTCACTTATTAAAACTGGGAGATTGTTACTGTCTCCATAATAATGTCTTCGAGGGGACGATCGCTAGCATCTGTTTCGGTAGCGGCAATTTCTTCAACGACTTCCATTCCTTCGAATACATAACCGAAGACGCTATGTCCTCCGTTGAGCCATGATGTTCCATCGGCTTTTTGAACAATGAAAAATTGGCTGCCTCCGGTGTTTGGTACGCCGATATTTGCCATTGATACAGCTCCATAGACATGTGTGAGTCCTGACGCATATTCATCTTCAAGAACGGTGTCTTTTCCAGTATGAGGATATCCGCCGGTGCCGTTGTTGTTTTCAAAGTCTCCGGTTTGGATCATGAAGTCCTTCATTACGCGATGAAAGACTGTTCCATTGTAGTTGCCGTCCTCAGCGTGTCCAACGAAGTTGGCGACTGTTTGAGGCGTTTTGTCGGCATAAAGAAGTATTTTTATTTCTCCTTTGTTTGTGGATATTGTAGCGATGGTGTCGCCACTTTGTGGTTCCAATTGCATGATTTGGTTATTAGTTGATGGGGTTTGGTTGGTGTTTTCTGGTTCTAGCTCGGCGTCTGGAGTTACGGCCTGACTGCAAGCTGTTAGTGTTAGTATTGTGGTAACAACAGAAAAATATTTGATGTTAATCATAGTTAAGGGGTTAAATGATCCGGTTCAGTTTAAGGCGGAGCGGGAGTTTTATCAATATAATGATGTTGGCTCGGCCTAATGTGGACTGGTCAAATATTATTAAAAGGTTTATTATTGGCTGGATTTTGCCAAATTATTCTATGAAAAAAATATTAAGGGGTGTTGTCCTAGCTATTCTTAAAAGGTTAGTAAGGAGAAGACTAAAGAAATTTAAGGGAAAGGTTATTGCGGTTACCGGGTCGGTGGGAAAATCGAGTACGAAAGAGGCGATTTTTGCGGTCTTAAATACTAAGTATCGAGTGAAACGCTCTAAAAAGAGTATGAATAGTGATTTTGGTTTGCTGTTAACGATTCTGGATATTGAGAGTGGGTTTAGCTCGGTGGTAAAATGGAGTATTTTGTTGGTTCAAGGGTTTTGGAATTCTTTCTTTAAGATGCATGAAGATTTTTTGGTTTTAGAGTTGGGGGTTGATGCTCCCGGAGACATGGACTTTTTGTTGTCTTTTGTGAAGCCGGAGATTGCGGTGTTTACAAATGTTGCTCCGGTACATCTGGCTGAAGGGCAGTTTAAAGACCTTGATGCTGTTTTTGAGGAGAAGAAAAAGATATTTAAGTATGTTGACGCACTTGGTGGTAAGGCGGTGTTTAATCTTGATGATCCTTTGCTGGAGGGGTTGACAAAAGAGATTCCGAGAGGGCAAAGATTGACTTTTGGGGCTAATGAAAAGGCAGATTACAGGATTCATGATGTGAAACTTGATGATAGTGGTACGGCTTTTTCTGTTGATACAAAAAAGTTTGATGATCGTAGTTTTTTTGTGGAGGCACTTGGGGAACATCAGGCCTATGTGGCGGTAGTTGCCTTGATTTGTGCGGATTTGGTAGGGATGTCCGCAGAAGAGGTGGCATATGGTTTGACGAAGTATAAGTTGCCGCCTGGTAGGATGAATCTGATTGAGGGGAAGAACGAGGTGTTAATTATTGATAGTAGTTATAATTCTTCGCCGTTGGCGTTGTTTGAGGCTTTGAAGGTTTTGAGATCGGTTGCTAAAGATAGGGCGAAAGTGGCGGTGCTGGGGAATATGAATGAGTTGGGAGATGATTCCAAGCTGTTTCATGAGCAGATTGGAGAGGTTGTGGCGAGTTATACTGATAAGTTGATAACGGTGGGCGGGCAGGCTAAATATATTGCCGAGAAGGCCGTTGAGTCCGGTATGCCCGCCGACGCTGTCGTTGCTCTCAGGGATGTGAAGGAGGCTATAGAGTTTTTTGAGACGAATGGTGAGAAAGATTGCGTTATGCTGGTGAAGGGCTCTCAAAATCAGGTGAGACTGGAGAAACTTATTAAGACCTTGATGGCGCGGCCGGAGGAGGCGAAGGATGTTTTAGTGAGACAGGGAAGAGGTTGGTGATATGATTATCTAATATAATTTTTGATGCCGAATTGGTTGTTGTCAGGACAGGAAGGGGTAAAAGAAAGATTAGTCTTGGATGTTGTGAGTAATAAGGTTTCTCATTCATATCTTTTTACGGGAGTGTCGGGAAAGGACGGTTTAGCTGCTGGGCGCTTTTTGTTCGATTTGATAAAAGAGCATTTGGGTGGAGAAGAGAGTGATTATCGAGAATTTCTGAATAATGGTGAGGCTTTTCTGAAAGAGCAGGCCTTGGAGCTGGTTAGACTGGCCAATCAGACGGGGCAAGGTTATGGGAACTTCATAGTGGTTGATGGTCTGGAGCGTATGAATGATAGTTCTTTTAACATTCTTTTAAAAACACTGGAGGAGCCACCGGGAAATACCTGTTTTGTGTTAACGGCTTCATCACAGGACTTGGTTCCGGAAACGGTTGTTTCTCGCTGTAGAGTAATACATTTTGGTAATGATTCGATGGACAAGGCTCGTGAGGTTTTAGTGGGTGAGTTTAATGATGAAAACGAGGAGACGATTGAAACTGTGGTGACTTTTGTGAACGGTAATTTGGAAAATGGTAGAGTTTTGCTTGGGAATAAGGAAAAACTAAAAGCTTTTTTTGAGATGAGAGATTTTTGTTTAAAGTTGATTGGTGGAATGAAATTTGCTGACAAGTTGCAGTTTGCTCAAGGTGTGAAGGCTGATGGACAGACTCGCCTTTTGTTGATGGTTTTACTGTTTGTGTTGCGTCTTGATATGGTGAATTCGGCTTTAGGTAAGGGGTTGGGCTTGTTTTCAGCTTCTAGGTTGGCGTTTTTTGTGGAGGCGGTTGTGGTGGCGCTTCAGGATCTTGACAAAAATGTTAATGAGGGTTTGGTTTTGGATAATGTTCTTTTGTTATTTGATTGATTTTTTGACGGTTTTCTTGTTATATGGTTAAGCTTTAAATAAACTTATGTGGACTTTTTTGGCAATGTTGTTGGGGATCACGCTCTTTGTAGGGGTTTTTGCGCGTAGGCTTTTTTTGACGGTTGTTGGGTTGAATAAGACTGAGCCTGAAGCTGTTGAGGCCGATGATGATTTTGAAGAGGATGATAAAATAAGACTAAAAAAGGGGCAAAGACAGGAGGTCAATACTCTTTTTGAAGAGGCTGAGAAAAAAATTAATAGAGGTGAGGAAGAAGAGGCTATTAAGATATTTGTAAAAATATTGTCGATAGATCCGCTTCATGAGGCTTCGAAGGAAAGGCTTGCGCTGCTTTATTTGCAAAGAGAGGCTTTTAGTTCGGCGGCTACTTTGTTTGAGTCGCTAGCAAAATTGAACGATAGCCCGATCCACTATAGTCACTGGGGTATTGCCCTTTATCAACAAGGGGATTATGAAAACGCTAAGTCTGCTTATATTGAGGCGTTGAAACTGGATAATTCACGGGCTCAAAGATATGCGAGTCTTAGTCAAATTTATCGTGCTCTGGGACAAAACTATAATGCAATGGTAGCCCTTAATAAGGCGATAGAGGTTCAACAGGAAAACGGTGGTGATATTATTCCATTTTGGTTCCTGGTTGCTGATTTACAGCTTGAAATGGGCCTAGTGGAGGCAAGTAAGTCTACACTAGAGGGTATTCTTATTATTGATGCCGATAACGAAGAGGCGAAGCATATGCTGTCTGAAATAAGCTCAAAAGAAGTATAGTAGTTTTACTCTGTTGCTGCACCGGCCCCAACAAGTATTCTTGCCGGTATAGCACGGTAGGTGGTTTTAATATCTTCTGTTATGGTTTCTCCCGTTGGAAGAGTTATGTGTCTTTTCCAATCGGCTGAGAATCCCGTGTGGCTCTTTTCAACTTGTTTTTGCTGTCCTGGTGCAAGAGTGGTCGTTTCTTGGTATATGGTTGCTCCTGGACTACGGTAGCCGCCAAGGAAGGGGCCTTCCATTTCAACTTCTCGTCCGTCACTGGTTCCATAGAAGACAAAGTATATTTCATTGTCACCTTCAACATAGGAATGGATCAGAATGTGATTTTCGGTATCATTGGTGAATTTGAAATCTTGTCCGCCAAGGTAGATTGTGGCATCGAGGCCGTGCCCTAAGACTTGTGAGTAATAACTGACGGCATAAGAGTGTTCGCGACGGTCGGCTATTTTTAGACCGCTGAAGAGTGCCGCGCGGTACATTGTCGTAGAAACTTGGCAAACACCTCCACCGTATTCTGGTATAGTTCCTTCTGCTTTAATTACCAGTTCTTTACGATATCCGGTAGTGCCATCTACTCTTCCCAAATTTTCGTTGAAAGAAAATGTTTCTCCTGGTGCAATCGCTAAACCATTAAATCTGTTGGCGGCAACATTTATATTGTGTTTTCGGTTTACGGGTGATCCGTAGTATGAGCTGTGTCCGATTCCAATAACTTCTGTTATTCCTTTTTCTTTATAGTAGTCGTCGACCTCTACAGTGGCTTTTATTTCAGATACTGGAATTGTCACTTTGTTTTCACCTTCTACTATTGCGGTTTCGATCATTTGTTTTAGCTCCTCTCGTTCTACCTTTAGTCCATCGTGTCCTTTTCCTTCAATCATTGCGCGTTCGCCCTCTTCTGATTGTGAAATTTTTACGCCATCTACCGGTATGTCGAGCCATTTTGAAATGTCTTCGTCTATATATTCATCCAGTGCGGTCTTGTTGATCCCTATGGTTGTTTCTCCTGATTCTCTGTCGATATTAAACTCTACCAATTCAGGGCGATTTTTAAGCACAATATTCCAATCATCGGAGTATTTCGGGTCTTCAAGAGTTATTTTTCGGTTTACAATTTCGGTTAATTTTTCTTTTTGTTGTTCAAGGTCATCAGAGGATACAACAGGAGTGTATTCTTCGAGCTTTAAAACTGTCGGCGCGGGTTTCATTTGAGCAACTTCGCTTATTAATTTAGCAAGGCTGTCTTCGGTGATCCTTTGTCCGGATTTCTGTTCGGTAACGGTGATGTTTCCCTTTTCATCAAATACAAATTCTGCCTCCATTGGGGCTGGGTAGTCGCTGTTGTGTAAGTCGGTGATTGATTGTAGTAGCAACTCGTTATCGGTTTCTAATATTAACTCTTTATTTTCATAGGGCTTGAAAAAGCTTACTATTGCTTGAAATGGATTAGTGATTAGTACTTGGTTTTTTATTGTTTCGTCTATTTGGGCCGAGACTATTTCATCGGTTAATTCAAGCTGATAACTGTTGTCTTCTATTTGCAGTTTTATGGGTTTCGAAAAATATTCTTCGGCCTTCAATGACAATTTGCTATAAGCTTCCTCCGGCAGCAGTAGGGACACATCCACTCCGGCGATTTTCACCCCTTTAGGAATTTTACCAACCATTAATTGCCCCCAGATAATTAAGGAGACTATGATTATGGCAAGTATTGATATGCCAACTATTAATAGTAGTTTCTTGTTTTTACTACTTTCCATTTGGTATTTTCTTAAGCTTATTCTTTCGTCTTCCAATAGAGCCTATCAGTCTTCTTAAAATTGATTTTTTCTTTGGAGTTTGTGGTGTAGTTAAATCTTCGGGGCTACTTTTTTTCTTAATACTAGCACCAACAACGGAACCTATGGCACCACCGACAACGGCTCCCATTATTATCTTGTCAAATATTCTTCTTTTCTTTGATTTGTTTTCTTCAGGGTTCATTGGTTGTTTTTTTTAAGATTTTTTCTTTTTACCACGAGCAATTTGTCTAGATTCAAGCCTTCTTATTACATTAACCCTAACCTTTCCTGGATATGCCAGCTCATCTTCTATTGTTGTTGCCATCTTTTTAGCAACGGACTGTATCTGTTGGTCTGTTACTTTCTTGGGTTCAACATAGGCTCGAACTTCTCTACCGGCCGACATGGTGTATGCTTTTTTTACCCCTTCAAAACTGCTTACGATTTCTTGAATTGCCTCTATTCTTTCTGCGTAGCTAAATATAGATTCTTGTCTTGCACCCGGTCTACTTGCTGATACGGCATCGGCCGCTTTTACTATTATCGCCTCTGGGGTTTCTTGTGGAATAGCGTCGTGATGTGTCCAAGCTGCGTGTACTTCTTCCCATGAAAACCCGTGTTTTTCCATGATCTCTTTACTCAAATAATCATGTGTGTCTTTTTCATTTGGGTCTTGGTCTATTGCCTTTCCAAGGTCATGAAGAAATCCAGCTACTCGGCAGGTGTTTTCGTCTAGTCCAATTTCTGTTCCAATCATTGATGCTATCCAACCAACTTCCATTGAGTGTTTCATAATATTTTGCCCATAACTTGTACGGTATTTGAGGCGCCCCACTGTCTTTAAAAACTCAGGATCGTCTTGTTCTAGTTTCATTTTATCTGCAGCTTTTTTTCCAATTCCATATAGCTCTTCGTTTACTTCTTTTTCTGCCGCTTCAATGGCCCTATCTATTATTTCAAAGTTTATTTCGCCATGTTCTTTAACAAGTATAGCTATAGTCTTTTGCGCTATGCGTCTTTGAACGAGATTGAAACAGGTGACACTTATTGTCATTGGAAGATCATTGAAAACAATTGATACCCCAAGTTTTTCTTCTATGTATATTACATTGGAGCCGTCTTTCCCAACTATTTTCCCTTTTGATGAATCTCTGTCTACCTTTACATGAACCGCTCTTCTTTCAACAGATGTTGGCGAACATAGTCTTTGAATAATTGTGACTAAAATTTTTCTGGCTTTCTTTGTAGCATCCTCCTTTACTTGTTCTTCTATTCTAATAAGCTTTTCATTCATATCTATCTCTAATTCTTTTTCATTCTTAATAAGAATTTGACTCTTTAATTCTTCAATTTTTTGTCCGGTTTTTGAACTTAGTTTGTTCAAAACTTCTCCTTCAAATTCTTTAACTCTATTTTTTATTTCTTCGATATCTTGTATTTCTTTTTTTATTCTATTCTCTTGTTCTTCGAGCTTAGCACTTCTTTTTTCGATATTTTCTCCTTTATTCTTAAGGTTTTCTTCCATTTTACTAAGCCTTCTTTCTGTGTTTTTGCTTTCCTCTACAGAGCTTTGCTCATAATTGTTCACTTGGCTTTTTGTCTTTTCGATAATTTCTTTAGCTTCTAATTGACTAGATTTAACTATTTCTGCCGCTTCTTTCCTCTTCTTTTCAATATCAACAGTTCTAATTCCCTTCATTAAAATTCGGGGTAAAACTCCTCCTATTATCAGACCTATAATTATGAACAGTATGTTTTGCATTTAGTTTTATTTTTAAGCGTTTTTCAGTGCAACTTGAGTACACGGAGTATAAAGTATATGGGTTACACTAACAACCTTTTGAATAAGTTTTGAACATTATATCTTCAGACATAATTTGTAAATGTTTTTTATGGAAAGGTGACCACCTGTTTAAAGTTTATGCAAAGCCAAAAACTGTTGTTTTCTTTTTTACAACAATATTTTAAAAAGGTAAACCCCTTACTAATACTATGTTCTTTTAAATTTTAAAAAATAAAAACAGGTAGTATAGTATTTAAACTTTTTTGAGTTTAAAATTGGATTGTCTTTCAGGTAAAAGTTCTTATAATTGAAAGGCTTTTCAAAAATTAAAGATAAGAGAACTATGAAATTTCTTTGTAAAAGGAGAGATTTGGATTACGCGCTTAATGTTGTAAGTAAAGCGATAAGTCCAAACAACACACTTCCTGTTTTAAACAATATTTTAATCAGAGCTGAGGGAAATCAAGTTTTTTTCTCGGCGACCAACCTAGAAATTGCTATTAGTTGTCATGTAGATGCTGATATTAAGGCTGAAGGAAAAACAACAGTTCCGGCAAAACTAATAACAAGTTATGTAGCACTTTTGACCGATGAGCAACTAGAACTACATAGTGGCGCAAGCAATGTTTTAGAGATAAATTCTACAACTTCAAACACAAAAATTAACTGTATTTCAGCTGAAGAATTTCCACTTATTCCAAAAGTAGACAAAGATATTGAGTTTATGTTGAATGTAGACGATCTTGGTAAAGCTATTAATGAGACAGTTTTTGCGGCTTCTATGAATGCTTCAAGACCTGTTTTAACAGGTGTCTATTTTGCTTCTATGGAAAACGGCGTGAAGTTAGTGGCTACAGACAGCTATAGACTAGCGGAAAGTAAAATTGATCTTGGTAATTCATTCAATGCAGACTTTAAATGTGTTGTTCCTGGTAGAACTTTAATGGAGCTTGGTAAAATTTTAATGAAGGCCGAAGCAAAAGGAATAAAAATAAATATTTCAAACAATCAAATACTATTTTCAGTTGATGGAGTAGAGTTGATATCAAGATTAATAGATGGTCAATTCCCTGATTACAACAAAATAATAAGCAATGAGAGTAAGACTGTTTTTAAGGTAAAAGTTGAAGATATTTCATTAGTGGTTAAGAGAGTTAGCTTATTTGCGAGAGAAAACAACAATAGTGTGAAACTTAATGTAGAGGGTGACGGTAAGCTATTAGTAAAATCAGAAGAGACGAAGGTGGGAGAAGAAAAGGGCGAGGTTTTAATAGAATCAACAGGAGAAAACAACAGTATAGCATTGAACGCACAGTACCTACTGGATGTTTTAAGCTATATCGGAGATGATAAGGTGGAAATTAAGCTTAATGATCGTACATCTCCAGCACATATAAAACCTGTGGACAGAGATAATTATTTGTATATAATCATGCCTCTTAAGGTTTCATAGCTTAATTAGCGAGACCTTAAATAAAAGCCAAGTATGAAAGATATTATTTCTTACTTTTCCGAAGAGAATCTTTTAGATGCTCGAGATGTTTTTATTAAGTCGGGAAATGTAAGTTATTCGGGAGCGGGAAATGCGTCGTCAAAGGCAATGCTTTTGAGTGATGTTTTTCGTAATGATAAGGCGGGCGTTGATAATGTTTTATGGATTGTTAATTCTGAGGAGGATTTATTTAAGACTGAGAGAGCAATTAAAATGTGGAGCGGTAGAGATGTTTTTACTTATATAAAAAAGAAGAGTGATGAAGTTGTTAATTATACTGGAAACAAGGAGTTTAAAGGTGTTTTAAATAGAGATTTAGCGGAATTTGTTTCAAGGTTTTCTTTTCACGAGAAGGCTATTTTTATTGTAGATTTTAATTCTATTTTGCAAGATTTTCCGAGCGCGGAGCACTTAAGAAGGAATAGTGTAAAAATTTCTTCCTCTGAAAAAGATGTAAGTATTGTAAAACTTGTTCAAAACTTGGTTGCAAGGGGATATGTGCTTGCCGATGATAATAACAATATTCAAAAGGGGGAGTATTTTAGGACTGGTGATCTCCTGACGGTGTGGCCGATAAACATTGAGGAGCAGGTGAAAATTGATTTTGATTTTGATGATGTTTCTAAAATTACAGTCGGTGGAAAGAAGGTTGGGGAGGTTAACATATATCCGATAGATTTTACGGAGTCAGCAAATAATATTTTTGACCTTTTGAGAGATAGTGACCTAGTGGTGGACGACGAAGTTGACGTAGTGGACGAACATTATGAAATGTGGAATGAGTATATGGCGATTGCGGCAGAGCGAGCAAAAAAGATTACCTTTTCTACTTTTAACGAGGATGTTTCGAAGCATCGGCATATGCACTTTTTGTCGGTTCTTAAGTATAGAAGTGGATATGATTTATCAAATGATTTAAGAAATAAAATTTCTGATAATTGGAATGTTTTATTTTTTACTAAAAACATAAAAACAGTCAGGACGCTTTTAGTTGATCAGCAAATTCCTTTTATGGAGGGGTTGACTGCGGATAATTGGAAAAGAACATCGATTTTTCTAATGGAAACAGAGAAAGAGGATCTTTTTCCGTCATCTTTTCAGGCGCCGAAGCAAAAGATACTATTATTAAATGATTCTGATGTTTCGTTTTTAAGGGAGGACACCAAGAAGAAAAAGGCATCGGATGGTGGGGTCTTTGATGATTTTTTAATGAGTTTAAAATTTGGGGATTATGTGGTTCATGCGGACCATGGTATTGCAAAGTTTTTGGGGCTTGAGAGGAAGACGGTTGACAATATCACAAAGGAGTACTTAAAGCTGGGTTATGCGGAAAATGATAAACTGTTTGTTCCAATTGATCAGGCGGATAAGGTAAACAAATATATTGGTTCGGAGGAGATGATGCCTAAACTGACAAGGCTTGGAAGTGCGGAATGGAACACAATTACCAGCAAGGTTAAAAAGGAGACACAGAAGATAGCGAAAGAGCTTTTGAAGCTTTATGCCGAGAGGAAGGCGGCAAAGGGCTTTGCCTTTTCGAAGGACACGCCGCTACAGAGACAGTTTGAGGAGACTTTTCCATATGAGGAGACACCCGGGCAGATTAAAGCGATAGAGGACACCAAGAGGGACATGGAGGCAGAGGCGACGATGGATAGGTTGGTGTGTGGAGATGTTGGTTTTGGGAAGACGGAAGTTGCGATGAGAGCGGCGTTTAAGGCAGTGCAGGATAAAAAGCAAGTGGCGCTGGTTTCACCGATTACGATTTTAGCGGATCAGCACTATAAGTCTTTTAAGAAAAGAATGGATGATTTTAATGTCAGGGTTGAGATGTTGAGCCGTTTTAGAACACAAAAGGAGCAAAAGGAGGTTTTGGAAAAAACAAAGAGGGGAGAAATAGATATTTTAATAGGAACACACAGGCTTTTACAGCCGGATGTGGAGTTTAAGGATTTGGGGCTGGCGATTGTGGATGAAGAACAACGATTTGGAGTTAAGCAAAAGGAGAAGATGAAGGAAATGAGGAAGGAGGTGGATATTCTTACGCTAACGGCAACACCAATTCCAAGAACTTTAAATATATCTTTGAACAAGCTGAGGGATATAACGACGATCACTACTCCGCCATTTGGAAGATTGCCGGTGATTACAGAGGTCAGGAAATATTCAGCGAGTTTAATAAGAGAGGCTATTTTGAGAGAAAAAGAGCGAGGCGGGCAGGTGTATATGTTGCACAATAGGGTTCAGACGATAGATAGTTTTACGCGCCAGTTGCAAGAGCTTGTGCCGGAGGCGAGCTTTGGGGTTGCACATGGTAAATTAGACAGTGGAGATCTAGAGGATAGAATTATGAATTTTACGGATGGTAAGTACGATGTGTTGGTGAGCTCTACTATTATTGAAAACGGAATAGATTTGGCGAATGCGAACACACTGATAGTTAATAACGCGGAGAGATTTGGGCTAGCACAGTTGTATCAGTTAAGGGGGCGCGTGGGGCGAGGTAAGGCCCAGGCATATGCATACTTCCTCTACCACGGACAAAGACTCAAGATTGATGCCAAGAAGCGTCTAAGAGCGATTGTGGAGGCGTCGGATCTTGGTAGTGGTTTTCAGATTGCAATGAAGGATCTGGAAATCAGAGGAGCTGGAGATATTTTGGGGGCGAATCAGCACGGTGTTATCAGCGTTGTGGGGGTTTCACACTTTATGAGAATGTTAAATAAGGCGGTGGAGGATCATAAGGCGGGAAGAACCAACGATACTGATAGTAGTGAGGAGTCTGATGTAAGTGTGGAGCTTCCAATACAGGCTTTCATTCCGGACACCTATATTGTTGATTTCAAAGAGAAGATAAATACATATCAGCGTTTATCTGGAGCAGATACAGAGGAGTATTTAAAAGAGATAAAGAAAGAAGTTTTAGAGGATTACGGTAAGATGCCGAGAGAGGTGGAGGGGCTGTTTAAGGTTATTGAGATCAAGATCAGGGCGAAGAAGGCAGGAATTACAATGGTGCGTTCGACGATTGTGCCAATGAGCAAGGATAGAGAGTTAGTAATGAATATGAGTAAAAATCTGAAGCCGGCAAATATTATTAGCATGCTTGAGAAAAATGGAAGCTGGCAGATTGGTGCGACAACTTTAAGAATTAAGCAGAGTGATCTTGGAGAAAACTGGATTTCTGGACTAGCAGAAAATCTAAAGGCGCTGGGAACACCCAAGAAGCACGGAAAATAAAGGTTTTAGAAGTGGTCGATCTTGATGGCGTGGCGGACTTTTTTCATGGTTTCGATCGCTGATTCTCGGGCTTTTAGGGTTCCTTTGATAAGTATTTCTTTGATGTATGAGGGGTCTTGTGAGAGGCTTTCTCTTTTTTCTCGTATTGGTGCGATGAAATCTTCTAATACTTCTATCAGATAGCGCTTAATTTTAACATCGCCGAGACCACCTTTTTGGTAGTGGTTTTTTAATTCTTGAACTTCTTTTTTGTCAGGTGCGAAGGCATCAAGGTAGGTGAAGACAACATTGCCTGCTACTTTTCCAGGGTCGTTGAGGTTGATGTGATCGGGGTCGGTGTACATTTTCATGACTTTCTTTTCAATTTCTTGTGGCGTGTCAGAGAGGTAAATGGCGTTTCCGAGTGATTTGCCGGCTTTAGATTGGCCGTCGATACCGACAAGTCTGGGAGTGTCGGTCAAAGAAGGTTTTATTTCGCGAAAAGTTTCTCCGTAGAGGGAGTTGAATTTGTGGACGATTTCGTTGGCTTGTTCGATGACGGGGAGCTGGTCTTCACCGACTGGAATAAGGTTGCTGTTGCAGAATAAAATGTCAGCGGCTTGGCTGACAGGATAGGTTAAAAAACCGGCGGGAACATTTTCACCGAAGCCTTTTTGTTTCATTTCGTCTTTGACGGTGGGGTTGCGGCGGAGGCGGGCGAGAGTTACGAGATTGAGAAAAAGAACGGTTAATTCTGCGATTTCCGGGATTTGGGACTGAATGAAAAAGGTGGTTTTTTCGGGGTCGAGCCCGGTGGCCAGGTTGTCGAGGACTACTTCGGTAGTGTTTTCACGGACTTTTTCGGGGTTGGCGGCGTTGTCGGTGAGGGCCTGGATGTCGGCGATCATGTAGAAACAGTTGTCGTGTTGTTCTTGGAGTTTGAGGCGGTTTTGGATTGATCCGACATAGTGACCGAGGTGAAGCTTTCCAGTGGGGCGGTCACCCGTGAGGACGATGGTAGGGTTGTTGCTAGGCATTAGTTTGTTTTAGTCTATCTACAGAAGCTAAAGGCCGGAGTCTTGCTTAATGTAGTCTTCCCAATCTTTACGGAATTTAGGGTTTTTGTCCAGAAGTTCAGCGAATGTTCCTTGGTCGATTATTTTTCCCTGGGAGAAAATTATGATGCGATCGAAGTATTTCAGTAGGTTCATTTTGTGGATTGAGGCAAGAATGGTTTTCCCTTGAAAGTTTTTGAAAATGTTTTTGTATATCTTTAATTCGTTTTCGGGGTCGACGGAGCTGGTGGATTCATCAAGGAGAATGATCTCTTTTTCTTCGGCGAAGAGGAGTGCTCGCGAGAGGGCTAGGCGTTGTTTTTGGCCGCCTGATAGGTTGACGCCCTTTTCGTTTATTATGGAGTTTAGTCCTTGGGGTAAGGCGTTGATTACAGATTTAAATACCGCCATTTTGGTGGCTTTATCGATGTTTTTTGCCTTGAAGGTAAGTCCGAGTGTGAGGTTTTCTTTGATGCTGGCGGAAAAAATTTCTGGTTCTTGAGGAACAAGGGTGGTTTTTAGGTTTATTTCTGAGATGTTGATTTTCTTTGAGGGGTTGTCATCAAATGACATTTCAGTTGTTGCTGATGGATACATGCCGTGTAGAACTTTTAAGAAGGTGCTTTTTCCAGCCCCGGATTCTCCGATAAGGGCAACTTTTTCACCTCGAGAAAATTCGAGGGAGATGTTTTTTATGTGGTGTGTTCCGTCGATGTCATCTTCATATTTGAAGGATAGGTTTTGGACTGCTATTTTTTGCCAGGGCTTTACGGGTTTTTTCTCGGCTCTCAGGTCTTTTGTTATAGCTTCTTCGATGGGCAGAGCGTTCACAACAAGGGTTTTATTGAGAATTATTTGTGAGTAATGGCTGGTGAAGGTGAAATATACGCCGATGAGATTTGCGAGATAAAGGTAGATTGTGCTGATTGTTCCTACTTCGATGGGGGTTTGGTTTTTGTGTGAGCTGTAAAGATAGGCGATTATTGGCAGGACGAGGATAACGGAAAACATCAGCGATCCGGCGAACCACTTGGCTTCACTGAGGGCGTTGTTTTTTTTGAAGAGTTGAAACGGTTTCCAGAGGGCGTGGTGAATGTTTTTGAAGACGGGTTTTTCTATTTGAAGGGCTTTGACGGTTGTGATGTTGGAGATGGAGTCGAAGGTGACGGCGGATATTTTGTTGTAAAAGTTGTTTAGGGCTTTGTATTGAGGGATCAGGCGAACATCAAAGAGGAATATTATAATTAGGGCTAATATTACGAGGCCAAGTGCGATGGAACCGAGGTAAACATTGAAAAAGAAGAGGATGGCGGTTGTTCCAATTACTTTGATAAGGACTTCGATAATTAAGAAGATGAAGCTGCTGAAGCGGTACATTCCCATTGAGGCGTTGTTTACCTTGTCGATGGTGTCACCACTGTCATGAGTAGAGTGCCAAGAAAGGCCAAGGTTGAGCACGCCGGACAACAGGTGTTCACGATAATTTCGCTCGGAGCGGAAGGCGGCGATATTTTCTAAGAGGCGGGCTGGTCCGTGAAAAATCCAAAAACCGAGATCGATGGCGACGAATCCAAGAAGAAGAATGATTATATGTGTGAGGTTGTTGTCGGTTACGCCGTTGGCCTGGATTTCGTTTATTATTACTCCAAACAGAAGCGGACTAAGTAATAGCGTCAGCTGTGCCAAGATGAACATACCAGTAAAAATGAGAACAAGGTGGCGATGTCCTTTGGCGTATTTCCACATTTTTTTCAACAGGAAGATTGTGGGTTCTTGAGCTAGTTTTGCCGAAATCTTCATTGAATTATTATGGTGTTTTGAAAGTTTAAACCGTTTTTTGGTGGAGATGAGGGGATTCGAACCCCTGTCCAAAATGAGGTGCCGCTTCGTCTACAATTATAGTTTTTTCTTAAAGTTTAACCGCCATGGTGAAAGAAAAACAAAAATCCATGTCGGCGAGTTTCGTTAAAGTTTCGAGCTGTTAAGTGAAACGGACTTAATAGACTCTAATCCGTTAAATGACACACTTTTTGCTTAACGGAGTGGGCAAAAGTGCGACATCCGAAATTAATCAGATGGTTGAGTTAGGCAGCAACAGGAGTTGCAGCGAAACCATTGCTTGCTAAGAATTTCTTAGCAAGCATATCAGTGTTTTTAGCACTTAAGTTTGCGCTGGACGGATCTGTGGGCGGACAGCGCGACGCCCAAATTGCAAAAGTCGGAACCTGTATCATCTTGTCGATACCAAAGCATCCCCCGGTTTTTAAAGGTCGTGAGATGCTATTATAAGTCTTTTTTGGTTATCCGCCAAGAGTATTAGCGAAGCTCCATCATGAGGACAATTATTTTGGCAGCTTGTGCTCTGGTGAGGTTGTCGCTTGGTCCGAAGTTTCCGTTTTGGTATCCTTGGATGATGTTGTTTTCAACGGCGTATGAGATGAATGCAGCGTACCAGTCAGAGGATTGGGTGTCGGTGAAGGTTGCGGTTTCGTTGTGAAGTAGGTCTAGTCCTGAGGAATTTAAGATCATGGCAAGCGCTTCGGCTCTGTTGACGGCGTTGTTTGGCTTGAAGGTGCCGTCGGAATATCCTGATATGAAGTCGAGGGTTTTTGCCGTTTCGATATATGGTCCATACCAAGTTTCAAGCGAGACATCGCTGAAGGATGCAGTATCAACTGTGGTTTGGTCGATATCATAGGCTTCCATAACCATTTTGAGAAGCTCGGCGCGAGTTACGGGTGCGTCTGGTTGGAAGTTTCCATCTTGATATCCTTGTACGATTCCTTTTTCGAGTAATGTTTGGATGTATTGTTCTCCCCAGTGACCGGCAGTGTCGCTGAATATGGTTTTAATGTCGGTTTGATCACTTTCACTTGTGCTTGATGACTGTGGTTGGAATAGAGAGAGGAATCCGCTGCCACCTCCGTTGCTGGAGGTCTGGGCAATAGCAGTAAGGGTGAAATTCACAGAGCTACTGTCAGTATCAATACTGTTTACGGTTACGGTTGTATCGTTGGTGCCATTACCACTGGTGTCAATGTTTTGGCTTTCACCTGCTCCAAGTGTAACAGTTACTGGGTTAGACTGAATTGTTAGTACTGCTTTGGGGTTCTCAGGCTCATCGACATTTATTTCGTCTACTCTAGCGGTGTGGGTAGTGGTGCTTCCAGTGAACTGGAAAGCAGTTTCTCCTTCACCGGCTTTTAGTTTCACTGTTACGGTTTTGCTTAGCGCGGTAGTTGTTACCGGTGTGGTGGCAGTCGACTCTACATAGATATCGCTGTTACCATTTTGTACGGCACGAACTTTGAAGGAATGACTAGAGCCAGCGGCTAACCCGGTCACAATGTAATTGGTATTAGTTGTTGTTGCGAGGACTTGTTCAGTGGTGACGCTATATATAGCGTATTTTGTTCCTTGATGGTTACCGTTGGCGTCCCATTCCAAGATAATGGAGCTTTGGCCATTGGTTGTTGCTGTGACATTGGTAGGAATTGTTAATGGGGCATATGTATTTGAATAGATAGTACCAACCCACGATGGGCTTATTTGGCTCCATATTGCTATTGAAGACCCGCTATTATATGAGGCGAGTTGTGCCCTTTCTGCACTTCCGGCAAAATCCTCCAGGATTTCAGCATCTCCCCATGAGCTTCCATCATATGTATTTGCCCATATGCTATAGTTTGGCCCGACAGCTTGTTGCCATACTGCTACATAATTTACGCCGTTGTAGTCTACCTGTACAAAATTTGAGGTGCCTCCATCATAGCTTTCGATGACTTCTTCTGCCCCCCATGAATCGCTTAACGCGGTGTATTTATTCGCATGTGCACTAAATGCTACTCCATCGTGTTGAGTCCAAACAACCATTGCATTTCCACTGTTATCTATTGAGATTGCAGGAGTAGATGCACTACCCGAACCACTTTCTATAGCGGTGGCTGTTCCCCATGCTCCTGTTGAGGATACATATCGGTTTGCGTAGATACTAGATACTGCATCAAATTCAGTATTATTATTTTGATGCCATACCGCTATTGCATTTCCGTTGCTATCAATGTCTATTTCTGCACTTGCCGCATTTCCAATATTAGTTGCTGAAATTACTTCAGCTGTTCCCCAACCAGTTGAGGCATCATATTTGTTTGCCCAGATAACATCTATTACACCGTTGTTTTGTTGCCAAACGGCTATTCCGTTATTACTGCTATCAAATTCTATTTTTGGATTTATAGCACTTCCGACATCAGATGTTTCTACAAGTTCTGGTGCCCCCCATGTTTCTGTTGATGCCGTATATCGTGCTGAATAGATATCACTTCTGCCGCCGCTGTACTGCAGCCATATTGCTATTCCATTTCCGTCACCGTCCACTGCTATTTGTGGGCCATATGCAGTTCCTAAGCTACTTTCAAGTAGTTCTGCTGTTCCCCATGTTCCTGTTAGTGCCGAATATGTATTTGAAAAAACATTAGTGCTGGTTCCATCAAATTGTTCCCATACAGCTATTGCATTTCCGTCACCGTCTACTGCGATTTGCGGATTATTATCATATCCAGCTGTGTCATTATCTTCAATTACCTCAGCTGTTCCCCAGGTGTTTGTCGCTGCTGAATATCTATTAGCATAAATACTAAATCTTGTGTCGAATAGCGCCCATACTGCCGTTGCATTCCCTTCACTATCAAATGCTATTTGTGGTCTATCTGTAGCACCCGTGTCGTTTGTTCCCACAAGCGCAGCTCCCTTCCAGTCGGTTATAGGGGTTATCTGTACTGTTGCTGTTGTTGAGTCTGTTATGCCATCGTTTACAAATGCATGGACACAGTATGATCCCGTCGGGCTGGGGATATCAGAAAGCACATCCCATGTTACGACCACTGTGTTATCACCTGATGCTGTAGTTACCGCTGTGGCTTGGTTACCTGAAATTACAATGTTTGCTAGTCCATAAGTCGCACTATCTACACTTGTGATTGTTATTGTTTCTGTCGATGATGCTGTTTGCTGTGCGCTGTATGTACCACATGCTCCTACTTCGTAATAATAAGAAATACTTAAATCATTCATGTCGCCATCATTCACAGTTGAGGCGATACTGATTTCGCCAGTGCCATCATTGACGGGGGTGGCAGTGAGGGACGAGATAGTGGGCGTGTCGTTATTTATATAGGAATTAGAGTATATGCTAGCTCCAGATCTATCATCTGCAGCAGAGCTCCACAGAATAATAAAATTACCAAGAGAATCCACGCCTATATCGGGCTGCAGGCTATAGTTATTATCACCGGTCATTGCCGTGTGAGTTTCTGACCAAGAGCCAGAATCGTAAATGTTTGTATAAATATCGGCATTTGCAAAGGATAAAGACTGAGACCAGACCACCATGGCGTTACCAGCACTATTCATTACTATTTGCTGCTGTGACGAAGAAGCAGTAGAGCCACCTATAATCTCTTTTTTATTAACCCAACTACTACCATCATATTTGCTTGCATATAGTTTTCCATCAGCAGAGTTACGCCAAACAACGAATGCATTTCCTGAAGCCATATCGACTTTTGCAAATGGATTACTACCTACAAAACCACCGTTACTTATTTCTTCTGCACCCCCCCAAGATCCACCATTTGTAAATTTACTTGCATAAACAGCGAAGGTGTCATCGTTCCATACCGCCATAGCATTACCCGAACCATCCAACGAGGCGTCTATTTCGGTAGAAGTTAATAATGGTAGAGTAGCTAAAAGGTGAGCATCGTCCCATTGAGTAGATGTACTATAATTTCTTATATATATTTTTTTTGTATCATTGCTTTGTGTCCACATGGCAACGGCATTACCGGAATCGTCCATATCTAAAACCGGGGTATAGGAACTACCATCAATATCATCACTAATTTTTGTAGTAGTTAAAGACCATTCCCCATTAGTATATGTATTTGTGTATACTGTCTGTATCGCATCAGACTGTAACCACATAGCAACCGCATTTCCTGAACTATCCATTGCTATCTGAGGCAAGGAGGTAGAACCATAGGCGTCTTCGCTAATTTTTGTGGTAGTTAGAGACCATTCGCCATTAGTATATGTGTTTGCATAAATGGCACCATTTTGTCCCCACACGGCAATAGCTTCGCCAGAATTATTTATAGCTATTTTGGGATTGTTAGCAGTTCCATAGATGTCCTCACTAATTTTTTCTGGAGTTGAAGAAACCCAAGCGCCATTAGTGTATCTATTACTATAAACTTTATTGTTATCTTTCCAAATGGCAAAAGCGTTGCCGGAATTATCCACCTGTAGGTTTTGATTATATGCAGCTCCAGCGATGTTTTCTATGAGTACAGTTTCGTTCCAATCGGCATTCGCAAAATCCAAAGGAACTAAATTCATAACCACACTTAGCATCACAAACACGTACAAAAACTTTTTTCTAAACATATATAAAAAATGAGAAATAATTAAAACAAGGTATATTATAGCGGAAATAAAAAAAGTAAGATAGCGAATAATTGGTATGGGAGTATCCCGTTGAAACACTGAGGACGCCAAGGTTTTACTCCCTAAAAACTCAATTCACTAGCCTTAATGGACTACTTTGTCAGTTCTAATGCAAGGACAATTATTTTGGCAGCTTGGGCTCTGGTGAGGTTGTCGCTTGGTCCGAAGTTTCCGTTTTGGTATCCTTGGATGATGTTGTTTTCAACGGCGTATGAGATGAAGGCAGCGTACCAGTCAGAGGACTGAGTGTCGGTGAAGGTAGTGGTTTCGTTGTGAAGTAGGTCTAGTCCTGAGGAATTCAAGATCATGGCGAGGGCTTCGGCTCTGTTGACGGAGTTGTTTGGCTTGAAGGTGCCGTCGGAGTATCCCGATATGAAGTCGAGGGTTTTTGCCGTTTCGATATATGGTCCATACCAAGTTTCAAGCGAGACATCGCTGAAGGATGCAGTATCAACTGTGGTCTGGTTGATTTCATAGGCCTCCATGATCATTTTGAGAAGCTCGGCGCGAGTTACGGGTGCATCTGGCTTGAAGTTTCCATCTTGATAGCCTTGTATGATTCCTTTTTCGAGTAATGTTTGGATGTATTGTTCTCCCCAGTGACCGGCAGTGTCGTTGAAGATGGTCTTGAGGTCAGTTTGATCATCTGTGCTTGATGACTGTGGTTGGAATAGAGAGAGGAATCCACCGCCCCCTCCGCTGCTGGAGGTCTGGGCAATAGCAGTAAGGGTGAAATTCACAGAGCTACTGTCAGTATCAATACTGTTTACGGTTACGGTTGTGTCGTTAGTTCCATTACCAATGGTGTCAATGTTTTGGCTTTCACCTGCTCCAAGTGTTACTGTTACTGGATCGGACTGGATGGTTAGTACAGCCTTGGGGTTTTCGGGGTCGTCAAGGTTTATGGATTCAACTCTTGCTGTGTGGGTAGTTGCGCTTCCAGAGAATTGGAAACTAGTTTCCCCGTTGCCGCTTTTCAGTTCAATGGTAACAATTTGGCTTAAGGCGGCAGTTGTTACAGACTCAGTTTCGGCCGACGCTATGTATACCTCGCTGTTGCCATTTTGAATGGCACGAATTGTGAAGGAGTGACTAGAGCTAGGGGTTAATCCGGTTACGGTAAAGCTGGTGTCGGTTGTTGTGGAGAGGACTTCTTCCGTGGTGATACTATATATGCCGTACTCTGTTTCCTCAGGATTTCCATTGGCATCCCATTCAAGGATAATGGAGCTTTGGCCATTGGCTGTTGCTGTTATATTGGTTGGTTGTGCGGGGTTGAGTATTACTTGTGCTGAAAGGACTTCGGAATCGGCTATGCTATCGTTAGCAAAGACATGGACACAGTGTTGAGTATTTGGAGTTAGTTCGTCGCTTGTCGGAGACCAGGTGGCCACTACGGTGTTGTCGGATTGAAGGGTACTAATTGCTACGGCTTGGTTTTCAACGATATCAAGGCTTCCGCTGCTGTCTGAGGCAGAAATAATAGAGGACACTAATTGGGTGCTGACATGGGGAGGAACTGCGTCGATGGCGGGGATTTCATCTGAGCCGCCGGTGAGGGACCAGCCATCACTGATGATAAGATCACCGTTGAATACGCTTGTATCAAAATAAATATCATTTCCAGTAGTTCCCGCTTCTATTGCTGACACGGTAACTATGCTCCCCTCAGCATTGGCTGAAACGAAATTCCATCCTTCTAAAGTGTTAATAGCGGTTTCGATACTTGTTGCGGTATTTTCATTGCTAACAGCAGCGAACCAGTGCGTGCCTTCTCTTATAGGGTTATCACCAATCCATATACCGTGATTATTGCCTGGGAGCCCTGCATAATTTACAATCTCGATCGTTCCACTAGCATAAGTGGCTGGTTGGACAGGTATAGCGTCTGTGCCGGCGAAATCAGGCTGGTACGGGGTGCATTCACCGACTTCGTACCAATATGAAAGTGTCAGGTCTTGTCCGTCCTCGTCATTTACTGTTACGGCTATGTCGATATTTCCGGTGGTGTTATTTGCAGGTGTTACTGTAAGATTTGAGATAACTGGGGCATTATTTGGAGTGTATGACCACAATTCTTTACCATAAACATTGTCCGATCCGATAAACAAAAGTTTTTCAGCGTGAGCTAAAAGGGAAGATGGTGTGAATTCGATGTCACCTTCGTTAAGTTCGATTTCACTGCTTGGCGCGAAGGCACCTTCTATTTTTTTTGTTCCTTCTTCGGTGCCATCGGACTGCCAAAGTTCACTACCACTTTCATTACCAACGGAAAAATACAGAATGTCGTTAAGGACGCGGAGGTGGTCAGGATAGACAGAGGAAGGATCACTGCTAAGAATGGTCTTGACGAGAACGGTGCCTAATTCGGTGCCGTCAGATTTCCAGAGCTCCATGCTGTCATCAATTACATCCGCGAAGAAAAAGAAGCTGTTACCAACAGCCGCGTGTTTATCAGAAATTTCGCTAAAGGTGCCGTCAGCAACTTTTACAGTGCCTTCTTCGGAGCCGTCGGATTTCCAGAGCTCACGATTTTCAAGACCATAGATAAAGAAAAATAGTGTTCCATTAACGGCGGTTAATTTCTCAGGAGCCGCTTCTCCTTCCCAGCCTCCACCCGGGATGCTTTTTACCATTATGGTGCCTTCTTCAGTGCCATCTGATTTCCAAAGTTGTTGACCGGCGCCACCACCGTCGTCTGCAGAGAAGAAGAGTGTGTTGCCAACGGCGGTCAAATATGAGGGGTTTGACATTTGGTTACCTGGGTAGATGTCCTTTACCAATGTGGTTCCCTCTGGACTGCCATCTGATTTCCAAAGTTCGATCCCTTCGTTAAGAGAGCTGGCCTGGAAGTAAAGAGTGTCGTTGACAACTGTTAGATATCCAGGATTTCCATGGGATGCTCCAGCATCGGTATCTTTTACCAGTGTGGTTCCTTCGCTGGTACCATCTGACTTCCAGAGTTCTCTACCGGTGATTCCGTTGCTAGCCTGGAAGAATAGAACTCCATTGAAGTCGGTAAACCAACTGAATTGATCGAGGTTGTCAGCGATAGGAAAGGTTCCAGCATCAGAGCCATCGGATCGCCAAAGTTCAAACTCGGCAGCGAAAAAAAGTAAATTACCTGCGGTGCCGTAAAAGTATGGATAGGAACCATTAGCTCCAGGGACAATATCTTTCACAATGGTAGTACCTTCTTCTGTACCATCTGTTTTCCAAAGTTCCATTCCGTGAATACCATCGTCTGCTATGAAGTAAGCAAGGTTATTGGTATTCATTGTAATGTAATCTGGTTCGAAGGCATCAGCAGCGCCTTCGTTGATGTCTTTGATGAGGCTGAATTGGGTTGCCGACGCTCCGGAAAGGGTTAAAGAGAGGGCAAGAGTAAAAACTAGGGAATAGCCAAAGAGCTTTTTGGGGGACATAGGTGATGAGGTTAACGAAAGTAAAGTATTTGTAATTATTCTATCCCTTTCTTCTCACAGAAGACAATATGATTTGTTTGGGGTGTGGGGTAGGTGGTATTTTGAGGGTTTAGGCTATTGACTTTTTTTGATTGTGTTGTTATAACTGTTTCCTTTTATTTATATCTTTTTATGGATTTCAGCGCAGAAAAACAAATTGTTTATGGTCTTCAGCAGGGTGATTTGACAAAGTTTCGAATGCTTTTTGAGGATAATTTTGAGGGGTTGTATAGGTTTGTTTTGAGAAGAGTGGGTAATCACCGTTTGGCTGAGGAAATAACGAGAATGACTTTTTTGGATGCTATCGGGCAGGCGAGAAATACGCCGAGTGATATTTCTTTTGCGGTTTGGCTTTATAGTTTGGCGAAGCCGAGGATATGGAATCACATTTCAGATAATCCGGAGGAGGGGTCAAGAGGGCGAGATCAGTGGAATGGTAAGCTTACAAAGGTACAGGAAAAAACTATTTCGGATGCGGAAAAGGTGTTTGGAAAGCTGTCTTTGGAGGAAAGAGAAATTTTGAGATTGAAGTTTATTGAGCAGGCTGCTGATGGTGACGTGATGATGATTTTGGGTCAGGAGGATGAGACGATTGGGTCAAAAATTTATAGAGTTTTGAAGAGAGCGCACTTCTTGATGTTTGGTGAGGAGACGGATCCGCAAGGAGGTTATTTTAGTGAGTTGAGTGTGTTTTTTGAAAAATTAAAAGATCTTGAGATTGATACACTTGAGGGGACGGAGGCGTTTAAGATAAACTTGGGGCTTGATGTGGAGGCAAAATCGAAGTTGAAGAGTGAGGCGGTGGAGGCGGAATTTGCATCTGAGGAAAAACCTAAAAAGACTAAAATGTCAGAAAATATTAATTTGAATGTGGGGTCTAGTGATCCGGCGAAAATTTTTGTGAAGGCGGTGGAGGAATTGAGAGAGGAGGAGGATGAGAGGTTGGCGGAGGAGGCTTTGAGGTTTGAGAGAAAGGAGCGAATGTTGGATTTATTGGATCGGTTTAAGGTAGTTTTGGTGCTGGTTCCATTGTTGATTTTTGTTTTGTTGTTGAGTTGGGTGCTTTATGTGATTTTTGGTCCCGGAGGCAGTCTTTTGGAGAGAGGGGTTTTGGTTAATTGTGATGTTGAGGTGAGAGGGGAGATGAGCGATGGCGAGAGAGTGGCTTTGAGCAGAAATTTCGGGCAGAGATTCTGTGAGAAATTTGAGGTAGATTCTCTATTGGTTGTTAGAAATTCCGAGGATGAATTTAGTGTTGATGTGGAGTTGGCAACTGGCGACAGCTTGGATTATGAGCTGGTCTTCCGTGAGGGAGGCTGGAAAATTAGAGATTATAGAGCAGTTGCAGTTAACTAGTTGGCAATTTTTTCGCTGACCATTATTCCTGTTCCGAGGGGGTAGATTTGGGACTTCCAGGATGGAAGCGATTTGAGGTGTTCTATATATGGGGTTAGTACTTCTTGGTGGGAGAGGATGTTGTCGGTTATGATCATGCCGTTTAGGTTGATGCGGTTTTCGATGGTTTTGAAGAAGTTAAGGTGTTCTTTTTTTGTGGCATCGAAAAAGGCCATGTCGAAGTATTTTGGTGTTAGGGGAATGTCTTCGGGGGCGTGGCCGAGGATTTGGATGATGTTGGTTAGGCCGGAGCGAGCGATGTTTTCTTTGGCTAGGTTGAAGCGAAGCTTTTTGTGGGATTCAATGGTGTAGAGGGTACCGTTGTTGTGCATGAGAGCTTCGGCGATCCAGATAGCGGAATAGCCGTTGGAGGTGCCTATTTCGAGGATGTGTTTGTATTTGCGGTCTTTGATTAGTTTGTTGAGGTATCTACCAGTTTCGGGGGGGATGTTCCAATAGGTTTCACGGGTTGATTCGAGTTCTTGTAAAAGATCTTTGATGTTTTGTTGCATTGTTTAGAATTTTTGATAATCGGGACGCCAAAAATAGACATCGATAATGGCCTTGTAGATGGCGCCGACTTCCCGAAATTTGAAGTAGTCGGCTTTGATATAGGGTTGATTGGTGGCGGAGAATCCGGTGCTTTTGACTCCGAGGTGATTGCAGGTAAAGAGGGCTCTGGCGAGGTGATATCCTTGGGTTATCAGTATGGCTTCATCTATTTCCCAGATTTCTTTAGCGCGAATGCAGGAGTCATAAGTTCTGAGGCCGGCGGGGTCTTTGATAATTTGGGATTCCGGAATTCTGTGAGTTTGGACGAGGTATTTGAGCATGTTTCCCGGTTCGTTGTAATCAGGATTGATGTTGTCGCCGGTGACAAGAATTTGGGAAACAATACCTTCTTTGTAGAGGGCGGCGGCGATGTCGAGGCGATCTTTTAAGATGTCGGAGGGCGAGCCGTCAGGTTTTATACTGGCTCCAAAGACAATGGCGGTTTCGGTTTTGGGAATATCGGCGGTGCTGATGTAGATGAAACTTCTATAATATTGAACAACCAAGAAGGGGGCACTGAATATTACGATAAGGGCTATTGCTAGCCCCCAAAGTATTGTTTTAAACAGTTTAATTTTTTCCTCTTTGGCTTTCATGCTTTAAAGCAGTGCTTTAAGAATGTTGTTATCGGGCTTAACAGCTTCTGAGTTACCATTGTTTCCGCCGTTGCCATTGTTGTCACTGTTTGAGGGCGGAGGATTTTCAGGAGTATTGGTGTCTTCAGGAGGGGAGTCTTCGATTGGGATACTGTTTTCATCACCGACTTTTACCTCGATTGCGGATTGAGAAGTATAACCGTATTTATCGGTTACCTTTACGACAATTAACTGTCTGGATCCTATTTCAACATTGGATGGCATTCGGAGGCTACCACTGTAAGGTGCAACATCAGTGCGGAAGGCGGGCTGATCGTTGATAAAGTATTCAACATTTTCAACACCATGATTCGCGGAAACACTTATTTGCACATCGAAGCGGCCTGGTGCGACAGAGCTATTTGTGGACGGTGAAATTATTTGAACCTGTGGTCCGTTGGCGGCGGCTTCAGGTGTGTGCACATTGTCGTATTCGGTTGGTGGAAGACCAATTTCTCGATCGCGGTAGTAGTTTCTGATTTCGGCCTGCCAGTTGAGGAGGTCGGCGATGGGTTCATAGTTTTGGAAAACTCTTTCTTCTTGTTTTGATGCCGGAGTAAATTCGGTTGCGAGTAATCCGGATACGGTGTCAATTGTTACCCGGAAATAACTGTTGTCAACTTCGGTTGGCACTGAGAAGCTGGCGAAAATGTCTTCAGTTATTTGATCTTGAGGAGTTGATGCGCTAGGAAGTTTACCGGATGCTTTGCTTATTGAGACTTTTGTAACGCCTTTTGGTTGGGGAAAGGTTTCGGAGACTTTTTCTTCTAAGGCTTTGGTCATTACGCTCTTAAAGACCGGGGCGGCAATGGTATAACCGCTGGCGTTGTAACCGAGGCCTGTTCCGTCGGTGTTTCCGGCCCACACAGCGGTTACAGTGGTTGGGGTGTATCCTATGGTCCAGGTGTCACCCGGGCGGACACTGGCATTTCCACTTTGGCTGCGATCTTCTTTGGTACTGGTTCCAGTTTTAACGGCAACATTCTTTCCGTCGACTTGTATAGCTGTACCGAGGCTATGTTCTTTGTCGGATAGTATTGAGTTTATGAGATAGGCTACTTGTGGGTCCATTGTTTCAGGGAAAAGGCCGGGGTTCCATTCTTCCAAGATGTCGCCATTGGCGGTTTCAACACGAAGTATTGGTGTTAATTCAGGGGTGCGTCCGTTGGTGGCAAAGGTACTGTAAGCACGGACCATTTCATACATGGTGACTTCTCCGGATCCGAGGGCAAGAGGATATCCGTAAGGGTAGTTGTCTTTTAGTGAGGTAAATCCGATTTGCTTTGCAAAGGGGATGATTTCTTTTTCTTCACCAGCCAGGAAGAACATTTTGATGGCTGGAATGTTGCGTGATTGTGCGAGGGCTCGTCTTACGGACATTTGCCCCTGGAAGTTTCCTTCATAGTTCTTGGGGGTGTTGTTTCCGATACGAGTGGGAACATCATATATTACATTTCCTGGACCGTAGCCGTTGTAGAAGGCTTTAGCGTACACAATGGGCTTGAAAGAAGATCCCGGTTGTCGAGGACGGATGGTGACATTCACATTACCGTCAATTTCGGTGTTGAAGTAGTCTCTGGAACCGACCATGGCAAGTATTTCCCCAGTATTAGGGTTTACTGTCATTAATGCGACATTGTTGGATTCGTAATTTTTTTCGTTTAATTCACCGCGTTCTTTGGCAACTTCTTCGGCATAGGTTTGTAGATCAGTGTCGATTGTGGTGTAGACCTTGAGTCCACCTTGTTCGACTAATTCTTTTCCATATTTTTCTTCGAGCTGCTGTTTAACATAAAGGGTGAAATGAGGATGCTTGATTGTGCTGCGAGATTGCTGGAATTCGAGAGTGGATAGTTTTTTGATGGCGTCTTGGCGCTCTTCGTCGTTGATGTACCCTAGGGCTTCCATGCGGCTAAGGACGATGTCGGCGCGGCCTGGAATATATATTTTATTTGGTCCGAGTTCGATGGTCGCGCCGATGAGACCGCGAGTGTATTCGTCTATTTTAAGGTCGAGTTCTGATTTAATGTTTCGTTTCTCCAGCTCTTCAGATGAGAAGTCTTTGAGAAGATGTGAGTAGCGATTGTTTCCATAGGGATTGTAGCGGGTTGGAGCTTGGATTATTGCTGCCAAAATGGAACTTTCTGCTATGTCGAGATCGAGACAGGTTTTTTGAAAGTATATTTCAGCGGCTTTTTCGCAACCATAAGCATTATTTCCGAGGGGGATACGATTGAGGTATAGGCCCATGATTTCTTCTTTGGTGTAGGCTTTTTCAAGGCGAATTGCGAGAATTATTTCCTTGGCTTTTCTGGTGTAACTGCGTTCGGAGGAAAGGAAGGTGTTTTTGATGTATTGTTGGGTGATGGTTGAGCCTCCGCGAGCTTGCCCGATTCCAAAGATGTCATTGAGGGCGGCTTTACCTATTGCCCAAATGTCGTAGCCAGCGTGTTCCCAAAAAATGTTGTCTTCTATGGCAACTGTAGCATTGATGAGGTCTTTAGATATTTGGTCAAAGGTTACCTCTTCACGATTTTCTTCACCGTGGATGGTGTAGAGGAGGTTTCCGTCGCGATCGAATATTTCGGTTGATTGTGCAGCATTTAGGCTTTGGAGATCTTTGACATCAGGTAGGCCGATCGATAGAGCGGCTACAAGCGTGGCGACGGCAATGACCCCAAAGAGACCAAGCCCAAGGATTATCACGCCCATCCAGCTGATAATTCTTTTGAATTTGCTTTTATTTTCTCTTGAAAGATATTTTTTGAACTGTTTCATATGGGAAGGTTAGACTTGATAACATGCGATAATACTATTTGTTTCTTATTGTACCACCAAGGGTTTCTAGGTTGTTAAATATATTTTTTTGGGCACTGGAGACTTCTTCATCGGTTAAAGTCCTTTCGGCGGCGCGAAGATTGATCTTGAAGGCTAGTGCCTTTTTATTGTCGGGAATTCCGGGCCCTTGGTAATTGTCAAAGAGGGCTACACTTTCTATTAACGCTTGGTTGGACTTCTTTATTACATCTATGGCTGATTGTACTTCGACATCAAGGCTGAAAATAACGGAAATATCGATACTGCTTGCTGGGAATTTGGGGATTTGCTTGAATGTTTTTGAGACTTTTTTTAGTGAGATTAATTCTGATAGATTTATTTCGAATCCGGAGACTTGGAAGTTTTCTAGATCAAAATTTCTCAGTACGAGGGGGTGTAGATGGTAGCATTTTGCCAAAGTCGCGCCGGACGGAGATAGGTAGGTGATGGCTTGTTTTGGGTGGGCGTAGGGTGTGGCAGTAATTTGAGGGACGGGTCGTGGTAGTTTTATATCTAAAGAATGGGCGAGGTGCTCAATGACGCCTTTGCTGTCATAGAAGGGACTTTGATTTTTCGGGCTGGTAATAATTCCAGAGAGGTAGGTGTCTTCAACTGGGAAAAAGTCGTCGGTGGGGCGGAAGGTGCGCGCGATTTCGTAGAGCTTTAAGTCTGGGAAATTTTTGATGTTGGTTTGGACATTTTTTAGCAGATTGGGGAGGTGGCTGATAATCATGTGAGTTTGCTCTTGTGATAAGGAGTTTTTAATTGTCAGATGGTCAGATTCGCTTAAGAGGCAGTTTTTGATGTCGGTTATCCCGTAGTAGGAGTAGTTGAGGACTTCGTTGAAGCCAAGGCCATAGGAGAGTGTTTTTCTGGCTTCGATGGTGGCGTCTCGGAGTGGCGTTTTTGCGGGAAGGTGCAGGGGAAGGCGGGGGATTTTTTCGTCAATTTCTTCATAGCCGTGAATGCGGGCGATTTCTTCGATGAGGTCTTCTTCGATGAGGACATCTTTTGTTGACCTGAAACTAGGTACTTTTACGGTGAAACTGTCTTCTTTTTCTTCGGTTATCTCGAAGTGTAAGCTTGCTAATATTTCGCTGATGCGCTTATTGCTGATGTTGACACCGATTTTGGTGCGGGCCTTTTCAGTGTTTAATTTGATGATTACGGGTTTGTAGTCAAAGTTGTTGATGTCGGTAATTGGACCGGAAATTTTGGCCTGGGGACAGACTTTGAGGATCATTTCCAAGGCTCTTTTGAGAGCTATGGTCGTGAGGTGCGGGTCGAGAGATTTTTCAAAGCGTTGGAGGGAGTCGGTGCGGATTCCTAGTTTGGAGGATGTATTACGGACGGGAGCGGCTTTGAAATTTGCGGATTCAATAAGAATGGAGGTGGTTTTTGTTGTTACACCGCTGTGTTTGCCGCCGATGATGCCGGCGATTGCGAGCGGTTTTTCATGATCGGCGATGACTAAATTGTCGGTTGAAAGAGTTTTCTCTTCGTCTTTTAGTGTGGTGATTTTTTCTTTTGGTTTTGCGGAGCGAACGACGATTCCTTCTTTAATGTTGTCGAGGTCGAAGGCGTGAAGAGGCTGTCCGGTTTCGGCCATGACATAGTTAGTAATGTCGACGATGTTGTTGTGTGTGCCGTGATCGACAGATTTCAGTCTTGATTTAAGCCAGGCGGGCGATTCTTCGACGACGATGTTTTCGACAATTATGGCGCTGTAGCGAGGGCAAAGTTCAGGGGTTTCGACTGTTACTTGTGGGGATTTGCCGGTTTCGGGGATTTGTGTAGTTGGACGGAAGACCTTTAATGGGAATTTAGTGAGGGCAGATATTTCGCGAGCAATTCCGTAATGACCCCAGAGGTCGGGGCGGTGAGTCAAAGATTTGTTGTCGAATTCGAAAATGATGTCGTTGAGGGAGAGGGCGGTTGCGAGGGGTGTGCCAGGTGCGGATTTGAGATAGGTGAGGTCAAGAATGTCTTTAGGGCCGGCGTTGGGGTCGTCAATGTCGATTTCTTCACCGGCGCAGATCATTCCGTGGCTTTCGACACCGCGGATTTTAGTTTTTTTCATGGTGATGGTCTCGGTTCCGTGCCAGGAGACAGTGGCGCCGATTTTGGCAACAGCTACCAACATGTTTTCTTTCAGGTTGGCACCACCACAGACTATTTGGAGGGATTGATCACCGATATCAGTTGTGGCGATGGTTAGGGAGTCGGCATCAGGATGCGGTGATAGTTTTTGGATTTTACCAATGACAATATCGTCGAGGTGTTTTCCTTGTTTGATGACGGTTTCGATCTCGGCGGTTTTCAGGGTAAGGCGATTTGCGAGCTCTTCAGGTGAAAAGTCCGAGGGAATGTCGATGAATTCTCTGAGCCAGTTGAGTGATATTAACATTAAAATTGTTTTAAAAATCTGAGATCACCGCTTGTGAGCAAGCGGATGTCGGGGATTTTGTAGCGCATCATGACAAGACGAGTAAGCCCAAATCCAAAGGCCCATCCTTGGTATTTTTCGCTATCAATTTCTCCGGCTTTGAGTACATTAGGGTGAACCATTCCGGCTCCCATAAATTCAACCCAGCCGAGGTGCTTGCAGACGCGGCAACCTTTGCCTTCACAAATTAGGCATGAGAAGTCGACCTCAAAACCCGGCTCAACAAAGGGGAAATAACCGGGACGGAAACGGACCGAAACTTTTTTGTCAAAAAGGCGGGTAAGGAATTGTTCTAATACTCCTTTTAGGTGAGCGATTGAGATATCTTTGTCAATTAATAGACCTTCTACTTGATGGAAGGTGGAGTCGTGACTGGCGTCGGTGGCTTCATTGCGGAAAACTCTACCTGGGGCGATAAGCCTTAGGGGGGCGCCGTGTTCTTTCATGGCGCGGATTTGTACGGGTGAGGTTTGGGTTCTGAGGACTTGGTGGCCGTGTTCGGGGTGTTGGGTTTGTTCGACGAAGAAGGTGTCTTGCATGTCGCGAGCAGGATGGTCGTCGGGGATATTAAGGGCGGTGAAATTGTAGTATTCAGATTCTATTTCAGGGCCATCGGCAATGGTGAACCCCATTTGGCTGAAGATGTTTTCGACTTCTGTGAGGGTTTCAAAGACGGGGTGGATGGTGCCGATTTGAGATGAGGTTGAGGGGGCGGTGGTGTCAAAAAAACCTTCGTTGAGAGATTTTTCTACATCGATGCGTTCAATTTCTTGTTTTTTGGCCTCGATGGCATCGGATATTATGGTTTTAACCTTGTTGGAAAGCTGGCCGGCTAGAGGTTTTTGTTCGGCGGGGACATCTTTGAGTCCTCGAAGAATCTCGGTGAGTTTTCCTTTTCTTCCGAGGTATTCGACTTCGAGCTCTTTGAGTTTTTCAAGGTTGTTTATTTTTTTGAGAGACTCGAGAGCATCTTCTTGTAATGTGTTTAATTGTTTTTCCATTGTGCTGTTTTGTAGCTCGGCTAATTTACTCACTTTTTGGGAATTTTTCAATGGATTATATGATTTATAGCTTGTGTTTATTCCACTATGTAATTAGATTCTTTAAACTTTATAATTTCTAACAAATTTCTCATGGAATTGGAAACATTTGGGAGAGGTGTTGAGACCGTTTCAGGTTCTGTAAATAATATTATTTTGCCGGAAGGTTTGGTTGGAAATATGAAGACGACGACGAGGAGTCTTGTTGAAGGTGTCTTTGATAAGGACGAGAAGGAGTTATCAACTGAAGAAATGGAGCTTTTGATGACAGGCAATCCTTCTGCGGTTAAGGAACTTTTAGACAAAGGGTATTTTTTTGCGGTTAAGTCGTTTATGGACAGGAAGAGCAGGTGGAGCTCGGAGTGGGCGCTATGGTTGATGGAGGCGGGGCATGCGTATGCGGTCGACTGGCAAAAATGTGAAGTTGGGGTTGATGGAGATACGGATAATAGGTTGGCAAAGGAGATACTTTTTAACGGTAAGCAAACTCAAACCGAATGGCTTTCAATTAATCTGAAAAAGTTTAGCCATGTAGAAGAAGAGGTTTTGATGGGGATGTGCAGCGAGCAAGGAATTGAGGCGGTTTTGGAGATATTGGGGCGATCAGAAGGGCCAAGGCTTGATTTTGATCTGTTTGGGATTTTCCTGAAGCTTATGGAAACTGGATTGATTGATAGGGTGCGAGATAATGGGTTAATTGAAAGGATGGGGGCTGAAGTGGCGGTGAGTTTGGATAGAGAACAAAATTAATTTGGTGAAAAGAAAAACCCTTTCGCTAGCGAAAGGGTTTTTGGTGAAAAAGAAAAAGACTATTTAACTGCGTCTTTTAGAGATTTACCAGCTTTGAAAGCAGGAAGCTTCATTGCAGGGATTTTGATTTTTTCACTTGGGTTTCTTGGGTTAACACCAGTACGTGCTGCTCTGTGAGAAACACGGAAGGTACCGAAACCAGTAATAGTTACGCTGTCACCTTTTTTAAGGGCTTTTGTAACTTGTTCTAGAACTGCTTCTAGAACTGCGCTTGCGTCTTTTTTAGTAACGCCTGCTGCTTGTGCTGCACCAGCAACTAGATCTTGTTTTGTCATAGTTAGCTTGGTTAGGAAATAAATATGCTTGGTTTGTTAATGCGTTTGAGCGCCTTAGAAAAACCTTTGTAATTATAGGAGCGATATGGGGTAAATCAAGTTATTTGTTGTGAATAAGCCGTTTTTGGGGTTGTTTTTCAGGTTTGCCGTTGAGATTTGCAAGGTTTGAAGCCGTTTTATTGCCCTTGCTATCTTTTGGGGGTTGTTTTGTGGCTAAGGGGTGATTTGGGTCTTTTGCTGTGGGATTGTCTTTCCTTGTTGACGGTTCGGAGTCTATAGTGTTAGAAATTTGTTACTTAAGAAAATAAAAAAGAGTATGGCAAAAAATTTAGTTATTGTCGAGTCTCCGGCAAAGGCAAGAACGATTTCGAAGTTTTTAGGGAGTAAGTATAAGGTGGTGGCCTCAATGGGGCATATTAGAGATTTGCCGAAATCGGGGCTGGGAGTGGATGTGGAGAAGGATTTTCATCCTACATATGAGGTGACGGAGGAGAAGAAAAAGGTGGTAGCGGGGCTTAAGAAAGATTTGAAGGATGCGGAAACACTATGGATCGCGACGGATGAGGATCGCGAAGGGGAGGCGATTGGTTGGCATTTGCTGCATGCGCTTGGTGTGAAAAAAGATAAGAAGACACATAGGATTGTTTTTCATGAGATTACGAAGTCGGCGATTGAGGAGGCGGTGGCAAATCCGAAGTCGATTAATATGAATGTTGTTGATGCCCAGCAGGCGCGGCGCGTTTTGGATCGATTGGTGGGATATGAGCTTTCGCCGCTTTTGTGGAAAAAGATAAAATATGGATTATCAGCGGGAAGGGTTCAGAGTGTGGCGGTGAGATTGATTGTGGATAGAGAGAGGGAGATTGAGGCTTTTAAACCGGAAGAGTATTGGAAAATTTTTGGGGATTTCTTGAAGAAGGGTGGCAAGTCGACTTTTGAGGGACATTTGCAAAAGTATTTGGGGAAGAAGTTTGAGGTGAAGAGTTCTGAGGAGGCCGAGAAGGTTTTGGGGGCGATTGAGGGGGCGAGTTATAAAGTGGTGGATGTTCAAAAAAAGGAGGTTAAGAAGAATCCAGCACCACCGTTTACAACATCTACATTGCAGCAGGAGGCTTCGAGAAAGCTGAATTTTTCCGTGAAGAAGACGATGATGGTGGCGCAGGGGCTTTATGAGGGAATTAATTTGGGTGATGGTGAGGTGGGTTTGATTACATATATGAGAACGGATAGTGTTAGTTTGTCGAAGTTGGCTTTGGATACAGCGAAGAAGGTGATAGCGAATGAGTTTGGGAAGGAGTTTGCGCTGGCAGAGCCGAGATTTTATAAGGGAAAAAAGGGCGCGCAGGAGGCGCATGAGGCGATTAGACCAGTGGATTTGACGAAGAAGCCGGAGATGGTTAAGAAGTATTTAACGGCGGATCAGTTTAAGCTGTACAGCTTGATTTGGAAGCGAACGATAGCTTGTCAGATGAAGCAGGCGATACTTGATCAGACTGGGGTTGATATTGAGGCGTTTAAGGCTGAGAAGTCGACTGGATATACTTTTAGGGCGACTGGACAGGTGGTGAGGTTTGCGGGGTTTATGGAGGTTTACATGGAGGGTAGTGATAGTGATGATGAGGGAGCGGTGTTGGGGGAGAAGGTGTTGCCGGAATTAGCGGTCGGCGAGGTGGTGGCGTTGAAGAAGATGAATTCGACGCAGCATTTTACAAAGCCACCGGCGAGATATACGGAGGCTTCATTGGTTAAGAAGCTGGAGCAGGAGGGGATTGGGAGGCCGAGTACATATGCGCCGACGATCAGTACGATAATTACCCGTGGCTATATTGAGAAGGAGGGGAAGTCTTTGCGGCCGATGGATATTGCTTTGGTGGTGACGGATTTCTTGGTGGAGCATTTTAGGAATATTGTTGACTATAAGTTTACAGCGGAGATGGAGGACAAGCTGGATAGTGTGGAGGAGGGGAAGCAGGAGTGGGTTCCGATGATTAGGGAGTTTTATACCCCGTTTCATGAAAATATTGTGGATAAGGGCGATAGTGTAAAGAAGGAGGATGTTATGAAGGAGCGAGCTTTGGGAGTTGATGAGAAGAGTGGACTGGAGGTGGTGGCTAGACATGGGAGGTTTGGGCCATATGTGCAGCTTGGTAATTTTACGAAGGAGGAGCTTGATGCTATGACGGAGAAGCCTAGAAGAGCATCGATTCCAAATGATGTTTATATTGATAATATTACTTTGGAGGAGGCGATGGTGTTTTTGGCGTTGCCGAAGAGCTTGGGGGTTAGTGAGGGCGAGGAGGTGATTGTGAGCGATGGGAGATTCGGGCCTTATTTGAAGCATGGAAAGAAGAATTATTCTTTGCCGCCGGATGTTAATCCACATACCGTGAAGCTGGAAGAGGCGGTGCGAATTATTAAGGAGGAGGCGGTGCGAAAAAAGAAGATGATGGAGCCGATTGCCGAGCTTGGGGTGGATCCGGAGTCAAAAGGGGAGATTTTTGTTAAGGATGGGAGGTTTGGGCCGTATGTGACGGATGGAAAGACGAATGTTTCGCTGAGGAAGGGGGTTGAGCCGAAGGACATTACTTTTGATGTGGCGGTGGAGATGCTGAAGAAGAAGAGGGAGACAAAGGGAAAGGGTGGTAGGTTTGGGAAGAAGAAATAGCGAATTGTGATAATTTGGAAATAGTGGCTATAATGGATTTTGTACGGTTAACCTCATTTTATTTATGAAAAAGAATCCTCGAGGAATAATTTCGATTGTGGCGCTGGCTATTTCTGGTTTGATCGCTGTGTTTTTGGTGTCGGTGCAGATGACGACGATGAATAGTTTGCGGAGTATTAAAAATAGCGAGGATGCTAGGCAGGCTGCGAGTGTCGGAAAGAGCGCGACGGAGTATTTGCATTATCAGCTGGTTAATAAGACGGCGGGGTTTAATCAGGTTATCGAGTGTCTGGATGAGGATTTTGATAGTCCCGGTGGGTTTGGGGTGAATGAGGAGTTTTGTACGAGGATTCATAGTTTTTTTGGGGCGAGTTTTTTTGCTGATAACGAGGTGGGACTTTCTTTGAAGATAAAGGGGCGTGCGGAGGATGGAGAGTATTTTACGAACTGTACTGCTGTTGATGGTTCTTATGATTACGGTTTTACGGCTGATGATACGACGCCTTGTTATACAATTCCATTGCCCGGAAAGGGGACTGCCGGGGAGAGATGTAATCTTTATGAGCCATTTCCGGAAGGAGCGGCGACATCGGCCGTGCAATTAGTAAATCATATGGGAAAATTTGTGCAAACTGTGGCGAATTATCATGTGAGGCAGTTGGATCATTCTTGTAATTGGAATCGGATAGAGTTTGGGTCGAGTGCGAATGATCGTGTGGCAATACCGCTTTATTACACGACTGATGCAGGGGTGGTGAATCCGTTTTTCAATCCTCCGGGAGCAACTCCGCCGATGGCAGACACCTTTATTGTGCGGCTGAGGACTCCTTGTGAGCCGGGCTGGGATCCAAGCCCGGCAGATATCAATCCGGTAGTGCTGGATCCGACTAATTGTCCGACGGCGGAAAGGTATGACTTGGATAGTAATAATCCTGATGTGTTGGTGCAGTGGCAGATAACTGGTACTTGTACGAAAACGAACGGGTCAAAATATGCGTGTGGGATAATTGGGCAAGGAGGGAGCTTGTTAACGAGTACAGAGTTAAATGGGGAATTGATAAATGATTTAAAGGGTAAGGATTTTGTTTTTTTCAATCCTAGCGGTAGACAAGGGAAAAATGTTAGTACCAATCCATATGTGTCTGAATATATTTATCAGGATGGAAGTTCTAGCTTTGAAGGATTCTTGGCGGAGGTGGAGAAACCGGTGTTAACTTTTTATTTGAGTAACCGGTTGAGGGCAACTGGTAAAGATTTGCGGTATTTAGAGTATCAGGTGGTAAGCGATGTAATGATGGGGTCGCCGCTTAACTATGGGGAGTCGCGGGTTAATGTAAATGGGAATGTTGCAGAGCGAGTTTTTACGAAGCCTGAGCGAATAAACTTAGTGGATTTTGCGGTCCAAAACTAGAAAATGTCTTGACGAGAGCCATAAAATATGTAATATGTTTAATTACATATTAAGGGCAAATTATGGGCGTTAAACGGAGCTTGAAAAATCTGGTTGCAGCGGCTACTGCGGTTTTTGCGCTGGGCGGATGTGACGAGGGAGTGAAGAATAATGTGAATCAGCATCCTGATGTAATTACCGATGTTTCTGACACTATAGCGGGCAGTAAGGTGGCGGTGCAAAGAGCTGCTCTGACGGCGTTGGAGTCTCAAAATATGGAAGGTGTGGGATATGTGAACTTTGCGCCACTTAGCGTGAAGGCTCAAAATATAGTTTTTATTGAAGCAGAAGATTCTCCGGCTGGAGTGAAGACGATACTTTTTTCGAGTTCGCCGTCTGTAGGTGATGAGGAATATCGTATGTATTCAGTGGTCTGTGATGATCAGGGAGAGAGCTTTGAGGCTTGTCTGGGAAGACCGGAAACGGATGTGAGACAAATTTTGGATGATACTCCTCCAGCGTATGCTTCTAAGACTTATGGGATATTTTTTGAGGGGAAATATTACTCGACAAATTCTGAGTGCCACAATGTGGATTATGATCCAGTTACCAGACAGTTTATGGCAAGTAATTGTCAGCAAAAATTTGTGGTTCCTCTTAGTAATGCTTACTTGTTTAAGGGTACAGATGGGAAGTTGAGAGCAATTAGTAATGAACAATTGCGAGTTTATAATATAACAGATGGAAATTCAGATATATATCCATATGTTGATGCGGGGGTTCAGACATGGCCTGACGGTTTGTGGTTTAGTTATCAATCGGTTGATCCTGATACGACCAGAAAGTGTATTAATGAGATACCGAGTAATAAAGACTGGCTTAATGCGAATGGGGTGTGGGTGGTTTCGAGGCAGACCGGATATAATCATAATACAGGTAGTGAGGGATGTCAGTTTTGGGTGGTGCCGAATGAGGATGTGAAGGATATGGTGGTGGATAGGGTGATGTATATGGTGGCGCAGAACAGCCAGGAATGGGTGGAGAATAAGGGGTATGCGAATTTTGATGCCGAGGGAAATGTGATCTTAGAGACGGTGAACTATGGATTTGCGGTGAGGGCGGCGACTTATTTGGCGCAGGAGCAGACTGTGGGGTGGGTGCTGCCGTTAGCATTCTTTAATGACCAGGGGTTTGTTTCTAAAAAGCATGGGTTTACAGAGGTACCTGGTACCGACGGGAAGCTGGCAGTGGCGACATTTTTCTTTAATATTGGTCCAACCAGACTTGGTAAACTAGCTGTTCAGTCGCATTGTGGCGACGGAACATGTGACACCGGTGAGACTCATGAGAGTTGTGCGGTGGATTGTGAGGCCCCAAATCCGGACTGCGAGGGGGTGCACAATGGTCCAGCGCTGCCGGGGACGGTTTGTGATGATGGCAATAGTAATACTGTTGATGATGAATGGAATGAAAATTGTGACTGTGAGGGGGATGTGATAGTCGAGCCGGATGTGTCCCAAGGGGATACGAGCGACACTTCGGATAGTGGTGATACCGGATGGAGTGATACGGGGACTACTGACGATACTGTTGATCCGATTGAGGATGTTGGGCCGGAGGATACTTCGCCGACTGATACTGCGGATCCTGTGGATACGACCGAGCCTAACGATACAAATCAGCCTTCGGATACGAACCAACCAACTGATACCAACACTGCGGATACGAGTACTTCGGAGGATGTCGGGCCGGATGGTTTACCAGGAAATTGTGATGTTGTTTTGAACCATAATTTTCAGAATGTGGCGTGGATAGAGGGAGCTTGTCAGATGATGGTGCAAAGTTGTCTGGAGACGGGTGGAAGAGTGGAAAAAGTGACTATTACCGGAGCTAAAGGGGAGACTTGTGAGGCGGATGTTACGGTGCCGGGGATGGATACCTTCAAGGTGGTGTTTAATGCTGATGCGAACAATAATATTCATGCGGAGTGTCAGTTTAGGGAGGGGCAACCGTTGAAGTGTCTTATTCTTGAGAATGGAAATGCGATTCGTGTAGTGGAAGATGGTCAGGGGACAATAATTTCTTTGCCAATTGGGGTGGATGCGACTTCGGAGTCCAGTAATTTCCGTTTGACGAAGGTTAATACTATTACTACGAATGAAGGGGAGAGATTTGTATTATTGTCTGTTAAAAATGACAATTTGCCTGATGAGGCTCCGGTTTTTGTGATGTTTAATTTGACGGAGGGGATACGCCTTGAAATGTTGGTGCCGAATGGTACGGAGAGTGAGTTTGCGGTGCCGTTGAGTCTTGATGGTGAGAAAATTGTAGACTATTTTAAGAGTTTCGAAGATTTAGGAAAGACGGATTGTGTAGAAAACCTTATACATATTGATGGTGTTCCGACAGCACAACCTTGTGAGATAGTTGATATTCCGGTGGTTCCAGTTGATAGGGGGCCGGAGCAGGCTGAGGTGGTGGAGCAAGAAAATAGAGGTGGAGAGGGGTGTAATTCCGGTTGTAATACGGTGCCGGTGAATCCTTCGGCTATTCTAACGCTTTTGGGAATGGCGGCGTGGTTTCGTAGGACGAGAAAAGGGTCTAAGACTGAGAAGTAGAAGGTTTTGAGATTTTAAGATTGAGGTTTTTAATCTTTAATGTTTTTCAGCTAGCGAAAATTGTGTATATTGTTGATTGGTGGTATAATTATACGAAGTTTCGTTGAGAAGCTTTGGAGAATATATGAATTAAACAAAAAACAAATGAAAATAAAACGGTTTTTTCTTTCAGGACTTGTTGTAATGATGAGTTTTTTTGTTATGGCTTTACCGCAGGATGTTGCGGCGGAGGGAGATGTGGTTTGTAGTGGAGTGGTTTCGGGTATTTCAAATCTGGTGGATGTTAATGCTGGGCGAATTTATTTTAATTCTCATCCGACTCTTGATGATAGAACTGGTAGTGAGGTGCATCTTTTTAATGTTCCAGTGGTTGATTTTGCGATTGTTAATGAAAATCAGGGAATTGCGCCGGAGTATCGTGAGCATGCGGCTTGTGTTGAGGAGCAAGATACTGAAGATGAGTTTGAAATTCAGGGGTATTCTTGGAATGATAATTTAGGGTTTATTTCATTTTTTTGTGAAGGTGGAGTGAATCCGGAGGTGGATTCTAATCCTAATAATGAGGTGGGTCGTGTGGCTTGTGGTTCCTACAACTATGGTGTGGAAATTGGCCCTTTGGTTGAAGGTGAGAGATTGGTGACGGGTTATGGTTGGAATGAGGCGCTTGGATACATACAGTTTGCTGATGATAACCCTGGTGATGCGATTGATTATGGGGTGACGGTAAATGCGAGTGGAAATATGAGCGGTTATGCTTGGAGTGAGTCTCAGGTGTGGGTTAATTTTAACGGAGTAAAGGTGGATCTTCCCGGCCAGATTGAAGAGGAAGTGGCAGATGATGGTTGTGGTAGTGATACGGGAATATGTGTTTTGGTTGATCCGGTGTTGCCTGGTTTGACGGTTGATACTTTTGAAAATATGCCGGTTGCTAACGGAAAGGATGGTTATAGGATTCATGTGTTTTTGAGAGATGAATTTGGTGATCCAATTGATCCGAGCGATGTCGAGATGAACTTTGTGTGGGAGGATACTGTAAGGAGAAATCAACAGGCAGCAACGAATCCTGGCACGGTCAATTTTTCCAGCATGGAGAGGCCGGCAACAAGCAGTGCTGCAGCGGTTTTGTTTAAGCCGGTTACGATAAATTCGACTAATTTTGCAAATTATTTTGAGCCCTATGTGCCAGAGGGAGGAGATGAGGTGGTTTGGACATTTACGACTTGTGGTCAGACTGGACGAACGGGGCCAAGTCAGGGGCAGTGTGATACGACATATTCAGGTTCTACATTGGACGGAAGTGTCACAGTGGCGGCAGGAATACAGAAATGGACAGTGCCCTATACCGGAACTTATCGAATTGAGGGGTATGGTGCGCAGGGTGGTGGTGTGAGTGGGGGATTAGGAGCTTATATGAGCGGAGATTTTGCGTTAACACAAGGTGAGGTGATTGATGTTATTGTTGGACAACAGGGGCTTACTCAGGTAGGTGAACCTTTCTCTGTTGGAGGAGGTGGTGGTACATTTGTTGTGAGTGACAATGCGCTTAACAATGGTGATATATTTTTGGTTGCGGGAGGTGGAGGTGGTTCGCCAGGGACGCATTCGGATAATAGACACGCTGGTATTGGTACTGCTGGAAATTCGGGTGTAGGGTATACTGGGGGTTCTGCTGGCGGAATTAACGGTAGTGGAGGAAGTGCGACGGTGAGGAGTGCGGGAGGTGGTGGTTTCTTTACTGATGGTCAGGCAAATACGCAGACTCCAGTGTATGCGACCGGTGGTTTGGCATTCTTGAATGGTGGTGATGGAGGAACACATTCGAGTACGGGTGTAGCGGGAGCTTTTGGAGGAGGAGGAGCGGCTTGGCAGACAGGATGGCGCGGTTCCGGTGGAGGTGGAGGTTATTCTGGTGGAGGGGGAGCATATGTTAATACTGTTTCTAGTTTACATTCCGGAGGAGGAGGAGGTTCTTATAATAATGGAAGTAATCAGATCAATAATCCTGGTGTGAGAAGTGGAGATGGTGCGGTTGTTATTACTACTTTAGATGTTGAAGCTGGTGGTGGCGGTACGCCTGAGCCGGGACGATATGTTTTGAAGGATGAGTGGTTGGTGAGTTCGATGGCCCCAACGACAAACGGTAATTTGAGTTGGACGACGAGTACAGAACCATCGGTTCCGTTCAAGAATAGTCAATTTGTGAATGCTATTGATGATATGGTGGGGAAGAGTGTGCCGGATTCGAAATTGACCTTAAATTATGTGGAATTTACAATTGAGGGTGAGCCTAAGCCACCAGTGTATGCTAATAATAGGTCCAATTTGGAATTAAATTTCCGTCCGGCGTTGTATGTGGACACATTATTTGCAGATTCTTTTCAGGATTCGATATTGGGAACGAGAGGATTACCGACAAATTACGATGTGAAATTTCATGTTGATCCGGATTTAGTATACTATCCGCATCCCTCGATAAGTTATGTGGATCTTTACTTGGATCATTCAACGGCGGAGACGGTTTCTGATTTTGCGGCCGGTTGTACGACGCAAGAGGCGGGAAATTTCTTGGTGAAGTTCTTAAATAATCAATTTGGTGCTGATCTTTCGTCAGGTAGTACGGTTACACTCAGGGAGTCATATCCATTTACTACCTTGCAGGGGGGAGTGGTGTTGAATTCAAGGGTGGAGCTGCCATCGGATCCGGAAGATGTGTCGCCATGTGCTTACGCTGTGGGGCCAACTTTCTATACTATGGTGCGTTATTATGTTGCTAGTAGTTATTATCAGTATCCTGATACTGGATCGGTAGCGGCCGGTTATATCTATTACTATTCAAACAAGCTTCCAAGACTTACTTCGAAGATCAGTAATCCGGCGGCTTTTATACAGGGAAATATTTATGCTCCTACGGCATTTAGCCCGAATTCTGAACAAGCAATTCAAGCTGTGGGAAGAGGTGAGGGAGGAGCGTTCCGAAATATTGTTTACAATAATATGAGTATTCAGTTGAAGGGCGTTTCGTTGGATCCGACAAATGAAAAGGGTGCGGTGGTATGTACGGTTACCAATTTGGATCCTGGTAGTTTGGTGGTAACGGGTAGTGGGTGTGAGCCTCCAGTGTTTGAGGAATTTGAATTGGCGGGAGGTGATGCGGCGGTTATCTTTAAGAATGTCGATGTGGTTATAGATTTGAGCCAAAGTGCCTGGAATTCATCTCAGACACTTGTGGTACTAGGAGGCAATATTTATATCGATAGCGATTTATATCAAGTGGATGAGTTGGTTCCGTTGGCGTTGATTTCTTATGGGCCATCGGCGATTGGGTGTTCAGATCGGGGAAATATTTATATTGATTCTGGAGTTAGAAATATTCAGGCGAATTTATTTGCGGATTGTTCAGTGTTTTCATACGCGGAGGGAAGTGGCGAAATTGCGGCAGATGGTAGCTTTGTATGGGATTCGTTTGCAAGTATGAAGACGGCTTTGAATAAACAGCTTTTGATTGAGGGAAGTGTGGCTTCGTATAACACGATTGGTGGTGCGGATACTGATACGCTCGGGTATTTGAGAAATGGCTTCGGGCAGCTTTATAGATTGCCGGTTAGCCAAGCGGACAGGGTCAAGGCGCAGTCGTTTGACTTGAATTATTTGAGACTGTTTGGATTGAAGTTGGCGTTTACGGCGAATGGATTGCCGATAGACCAGCAATGTGGAAAGGGGTTGGCGGTAGAAGAGATACAGCAGATTAATGCGTATAATCAGTGTATTGCAGAGTTCTTTTCAGTACCTTATTGTGAAGCTGAGGTTGGTAGCGTCCAAGGACCATTGGGGGAGTGTAATGGAATAAATGCGAAGGCGTCGGTGTTTGATGATGAACCTGGGGACTTGGTGGTGCCGAGTGGGGAGAGCTTGATGGCGGAGGGGGTGGATCCTGAGAAGGATTTTGAGCCGATTCATATTTATTATGTTCCGGCGGTGTCTTCGTTGTTTCAGAAGTAGGAATGTGGCAATCTTATTTCTTATTGGGACGCCGTTAATTTCCCCAGCGGGAAATTACGGCTCAGGATCTCGCCTTTGCTCGCCTCATTTCATTCGGCACCGGCCCGCAAAGGCTCCGATACGCCCAATAAGAATAAGATTGCCACTGTAATTTGGGGATCAAGGAAAAATTAAGAATGGGGGAGGGTCTATTTTGGCAGTTTTATTTTTGGGACGGTGTCGATTTTCCCAGCGGAAAATCGCACCTCAGATCTCGCCTTTGCTCGCCTCATTTCATTCGGCACCGGCCCGCAAAGGCTCCGTCTATAGTTTGGAGGTGTCGACGGAGGGGTGTTTTTGGAGTTGGGTGAGCATGATGTTTTTGATGGTTTGTAGTTTTTCTTGGGTGTCGGCTTCGAAGCGGAGGGTGAGGTTGGGGCTGGTGTTGGAGGCGCGGACTGCGAACCAGGTGTTGTTGTCATATTTGGCGCGGACGCCGTCGATGGTGGTGCATTGGTAGAGTGGCTTGAAGTGGTTTACGAGGGCTTCGACTACTTGGAATTTTTGATTGTCTGGGCAGGGGAGTTTGTATTCGGGGGTGGTGAATACTTTGGGGAGATGGTCGAATTTTTGGTGTAGGGGGGTGGGGGATTTGGAGAGGATGGTTATTACTTTTAGGCCGGCGAGGAGGGCGTCGTCGAATCCGTAGTAGTTTTCGCCGAAGAATAGGTGGCCGGATATTTCGCCGGCGATGGGGGCGTTTAGTTCTTTCATCTTGTTTTCAATGAAGCTGTGGCCGGTTTTGCACATTATTGGGATGGCACCAGCTTTTTCCATTTCGTTGATGATGAGTTGGGAGAATTTGGTGTCGAAGATTACTTGGGGGTTGGGTTGGCGGGTGATGAGGTCTTGAACGAGGAGGAGGAGGATGTAGTCGGAGGAGTGAAGTTTGCCTTGGGAGTCGACAATTCCGACGCGATCACCGTCGCCGTCGAATCCGATTCCAAGGTCGGCATTGTGTTTTTTTACTTCTTCAATTAGGTCGAGCATGTTGTGAAGTTCTTCGGGGTTGGCTTCGTGGTTTGGGAAGGTGCCGTCGAGTTCGCAGTAGAGTTCTATTACTTCGCAGCCAAGCTCACGGATTAGTTCGGGGGCGAATTTTCCGGCGGTAGCGTTGCCGGCGTCGATAACGATTTTCAGGGGTTTTTCTAAGGATACTTTAGATAAGAGATCGGCTTTGTATTGAGGCCAGATGTCGGCTTGGAGGATTGGGGCGGGAGTGTCGGAGGTGTCAAAGTTTTGGGCGAGGATGAGTTTTAATATTTCTTGGAGTTCGTCGCCACAGATTGAGTGGGCACCTTTGGTTACGGTTTTGATTCCGTTGTATTCGGGAGGGTTGTGGCTGGCGGTGATGTTGGTGGCGCAGTCGAATGGGAGGCCTGGGGCGCAGCTGGACCAGTATATCATTGGTGAGACTGCGAGTCCGACATTGGTAACGGTGATTCCGGTTTCGGTTATTCCTTTGATGAAGGCATCTTGGAGGGTTTCGCCGGTGAGTCGATTGTCGCGGCCGACGGCCATGTGTTGGGCGTTGTATTTGCGGCGGAGGTGGGTGCCGGTTCCTTTTCCGATGAGATAAACGGTTTCTGGGGTGAGGTCGGGAGTGGTTTCGTTGGATTGGGCGATTCCGCGGATATCGTAGGCACGGAAGATGAGTGGGTTTATCATAAAAATTTCTTTAAATTAGCATTTAAAGGTTAGCATATTGGGAAAAATTTCAAAACTGGAATGAGGGTGGGGTGGTGTTTTATTCTATCGATATTGTTTTGGAGGTGTTTGTTTTGTCGGCGTTTTCTTCAATGAGACGAGTTATTTTGAGTAGTAGATTGGGGTTTATTCCTTTTGCGAGGAGTTCTTCTTTGGTTAGGCCAGAGTTGAGCTGTCTGAGAACATTGTCGAGGTCTTTGTAGCTTATTCGCAGGTCGTTTTCATCGCTTTGTCCGCCGGAGAGTTCTCGGGTCGGGGTTTTGTTGATGATTTCTTCGGGTAGGTTGAGGGTGCGGGCGAGTTCGGGAAGGTCGCTTTTGTAGATTTCTCCAATGGGGTAGATGTCGCCGATTAGTTCACCGTGATGGGCTCCGTATCCGATTGTGAGGTCGGTTTTGTTGCTGGTTCCGACCAGGAGGGCGGCGTGAGTTTCGGCGAAGTGTTGAAGAATGTTGGCGCGGATTCGGGCTTTGATGTTTTGTTCGGCGGGTTTGTTGGGGCGCCAAGGGATTGAGGCGTAGGCGGTCAGAAATTTGTTGATTGGGATGTAGTGGTAGTTGACATTGAGGAATTTGGAGAGGGTTTTGGCGTGTTGGAAGTTGGTGGGAGAGGTTAAACCGGATTCGGGCATTACCAGGCAGGTGACCTTGGAGGGGCCGATGGCGTCAACGAGGAGTTTGAGGCAGATGGCGGAGTCGAGGCCGCCGGAGAGTCCGATGACGGCGTGGTTGGCAGGGTTGGTTTTGAAATATGTTTGTAGGGCCTGAGTTATTTTGGAGGCTATTTGTGACATGGCTTTTTAATCAAAGGAGAGAATTGTAATGTGTAAAGAAGAAAAAGTAAACGGGTTTTAGTTTTATTCGTAGCCTTTGATTTGGCGTTTGATGTCCATTTCTTGGGATTTTTTTCGGAGGGTGTCGCGTTTGTCGTGGAGTTTTTTTCCGCGGCATATGCCGAGTTTTAGTTTTATTAGTGATCCTTTTGGGTAGAGTTCAAGGGGGATAGCGGTGATGCCGGCGGTGGCTATTTGGGAGCTTATTTTCGCTATTTCTTTGCGGTTGAGGAGTAGTTTTCTGGGGGGGGTGGGATTGTGAGTTTTGCGACTGGAGTTTTGGTAGCGGGAGATGTGAATGCCGATGGCGTAGGGTGTGTCTTCGGTGAATTCGATGTAGGCGCCTTTGAGATTTACTTGGTTGGCTTTTATGGATTTGACTTCATCGCCGTTGAGGACGATGCCGGCTTCGTATTCTTCTAGAATTTCGTAGTCGTGATAGGCTTTTTTGTTGCGGGAGTAGCTCATGCGAGTTTTGATTTATTTTAGAAGGGGGCGGTTATTTTTTTAGGACTTCCATGACGTATTGATCTACGGGGGCGAATTCATCGGTTAATATCGGTAGGTCGTTGGGGATGGATTTGGTCCAGAGGTTGTTGAGTTGAGTGTCGTATTCTAGAGGGTTTTCGGGAGGAGTGGTAGTGGTTTTACGGATTGCGAGAATAATGTTTTGAACCATGTCGGAGTCGGTACTGGAGAAGACTGGGAATACTTCAATTGAGGGGAAAACTGGTTCGTAGGTATGGTATTCGCTGCGGAATAGTTTGGATTTGTCACCTTCGAGGGAGGAGATTATATTCATGAGGATTACGCCATCGTCGGTGAGGCTTTCTTCCAACATTTTAGCTACTTCGATGGTGGTGAGTTGGTAGGGGATGGAGTAGGTAGAGTTGAAGGCGTCGAGATAGATGATGTCGTATTTTTCTTGGTTTCTATTGAGGAATACGCGGGCATCTTGGTGGTATATGTTCATACGGGGGTCGTCTTGGAGGTCGAAGTGTTCGCGGGCGAGTTCAGTTAGTTTTGGGTCGATTTCAACGACGTCGATGGTGGCGGCGGGGAAACGTTTTAGGAATTCCTTGGGGTAAGAGTATGCCCCGCCGCCCAGGATTAAAGCTTTTTTCGGTTCTGGAACATAGTATTTATCGAGATGGTAAAATTTGCTGTAGGGGAAGACGAGTTCGTCTGGGTCATCGAGGAACATGGCGGAGTGCGTGGTGGCGCTCATTTGTAGAATGCGAATTGGGCGCTCGGTGTTTCTTTGTGTGGTGTCATAGATCATGACATCGCTGTATGAGGTGTCGAGCGTTAGGGCGTTGATAGTAGGAGGCATTAGGCTGTGTCCGACGAGTGTGGTGAGGGCGATGATGATTGCGGCTGTTTTTATTTTAGGGGATTTAATTGCGAGTAATGGAAGAAGAGAGGTTAGTGCTAGTAATACTGAGAGCATGACGAGGATTTTGGTATTTCCAAAGTAGCTTAAAAGAAAGAATCCGGTGAGAAATGTTCCTACGATGCTTCCGATGGTGGATAGTGCACCAAGTCTGCCGACGACACTTCCGGAGGTGGCGATTTTTTCAAGGCTTAAGCGGATGGAGTAGGGCGCGATGGTTCCTAGAAGAATACTTGCTGGGGCAAAAAGTAGAATTGTTCCGATTATTCCGGTGATTCTGACATCTTCAATAAATCCGAAGCTGACAATGACGGGGTCTTTGATTAGGGCTGTTAGTCCGACGAGAAGTGATGCTCCAAGAATTAAGAATGATAGGGTGCGGGGATTTTTGTTTTTGTCGGCGAGTTTTCCGCCAAAGTAGTAGCCAATACTGAGACTTGCCATGATGATTCCGATGATGCTGGTCCAGACGAAGGTGGATGTTCCGATGTGGGGTGCGAGTACTCTGGAGGCGGTGAGTTCTAAAATCATTATGGTGGCACCTCCGACAAAAACGGTTAGTTCAAAGGAATGTTGGGCGATTTTCTTCATGAATATTTCGATTTTAAATAATGATTGCGGGTCGATTATATATTGAGTTTTGCGTTTTGTGAAAAATGACTTAAAATTTCGCTGATTAAGGATAACATATTTTTTAAATTTTAAAGCTATGGCAGATCAGGTAGTACAGGTAACAAAGACCGGTTATGGTTCTCGTTTGATGGGTTCGATAAAAGGAATAGGGTTTGGTTTGTTGTTGTTTTTGGCGTCGTTTTTTGTGTTATTTAGTAACGAAGGGACTGATAGTAAGTCGGAAATTTTGGTGACATCTCAGGAGATTGTGGCTGATAGTGTGGGAAATGAGGGTGATGGTGCTTTTGTGAGATTGGCAGGTAAATTGGAGACAAGCGATAGTATTGGTGATGGTTTGTTTTTGAATCCTGGTAACTATTTAGTGGTTGATAGAAAGGTGGAGATGTATGGATGGAAGGAGGTTTCTTCCAGTAAGACTGAGACAAAACTGGGTGGTTCTCAGGAGACAACAACTACTTATTCTTATGAAAAGGAGTGGTCTTCTTCTCCAGCTAGTTCATCAAGTTTTAATAATAGTGCGGGTCACGAGAATCCATCAATGAGATATGCGGCTTCGACTTCTAAGGCTTCAAGTGCGCGCGTTGGCGCTTATGATGTGGATACTTCAAGCTTGGCGATGCCGAGTGCGAGTGCTTTGTCTTTGGCGGATGGAATGGTTGATCTTTCTTCGGTAAACGGAGCTTATGTTGAGGGTAACTATGTTTATGTTCCGGTTTCTGGTGGAAGTGTTTCTAGTAGTGAGACGGTGACTAGTTCTACGACAACTAATTTTTTCGAGGATGATGTAGCAGAGGAAAATGATTTCTTTGGTGAGGAGGTTGATGCGGAGAATGAAAATGACTTTTTCGGTGAGACAACAACGGTGGTAACAAGTGGAAGAAATGTGGCGACAAGTCCGGAGGTTGGTGATTTGAGAATAACTTATAGTGTGTTGAATAGCGGCGTGGATGGAACTTTGTTTGGTAAGAAGGAGGGGGCAATGATTAAGCCTTATGTGGCGACAGAGTTTGACAACGAGAATATCTACAGATTCTATAATACGAGTTTTGAAGGGGCATTGGGGGCAGAGGATAGTGCTCACGGAATGAAGGTTTGGATTCTTAGGTTGGTAGGGTTCTTGATGATGTGGACTGGCCTTTCAATGGTGCTTGCTCCTTTGAGTGTGCTGTTGGATATTATTCCGTTCTTGGGTGCGGTCAGTCGAGGGTTTGTCGGGATGATCACCTTTATTACGGCTTTGGTTTTGTCGATAGTGACGATCTTGGTTTCAATGTTGTTGCATAGTATGGTTGCGATGGTGGTGGCGGTAGTAGTGGTTTTGGGGTTGATGTTTGTGGTGGTAAAGAATAAGGGAAAGAAAAATGCGTGAAGAAAAAGGGGTTAAAAGGCAGAATTGATATTGAATGATTAGTCGATTAAAAACGCCACTTTCGTAAGGAAGTGGCGTTTTTGTGTGGCGCAAAAAAAGTTTGTGTGGAATAATGCGGGTAAGTTTATTTTAATAAATACAACTATGTCTCATTCTAAACTTTTTGGCTTCACCTGTTGGATGGTAGCCTTAGCGGGAGTCTTTGGTGGAGGACTCTATCTTTTGTTCGAATCCGGTGTTTCAAATGATTTGAACATCGATTCATTACAATGGCTTGAAGTCGCTATTCAAGATCTGTTCTCTTTGTCCATGATTGCTGCTGTTGTTGGTTTTGCTCTTATGGCGGCGAGCTTGATTTCTTCACTTTCAATGTTTTTCATGGCGAGAGCTGCGGAATCCAGTGTTTTATTAGAGCTTGATCGCGAAATTTTGGAAGAGGCTGCGATGACTTCCAAAACAAGCGTGAAGGAGATGAATGATAAGCCGGTTGTTGTGAAAAAAGTTGCTGAAAAGAAAGCGACAACTCCAAAAAAGACTGTTTCTAAGAAGACGACTAAAAAGAAAACAGTTAAAAAGAAATAGATTGTTTATCTTGGAAGACCTTCCGTAGTGATTCTGCGGAGGGTCTTTTTTGTTGCGGAAAGGGCTTTAGGTCTTGTACAATCGATCTCGTAATGATTAATCGCTAATTTAGTTACCATGAATGTTTGGCATGATGTAAGTGCGGGGAAAAATTTGCCCGAGAAAATGAATTGTATAATCGAGGTGCCTACGGGTTCCAATAATAAATATGAAATAGATAAGGAGACGGGGTTATTGATGATGGACCGTGTTTTAAATTCGGTGATTTGTTATCCGACAAATTACGGGTTGGTTCCGAGGACTTTGGCGAAGGATGGGGATCCGCTTGATGTGTTGCTTTTGAGTACGAATGCAATTCTGCCAATGACGCTTGTGGAGGTTCGTCCTCTGGGAATGCTTATTATGATTGATCAGGGGGATGAGGATCAAAAGGTAATTGCTGTTCCTTGCGGGGATCCGAGATTTGCTGAGTATAGAACTTTGGACGATGTGCCGGTGGCGACACTTGCGGAGATTGAGGATTTTTTCAGGACATATAAATATCTAGAAAAGCCTGAGGCGGATTTATTGAAGTTGGCGGACAAGAAGGTGGAGGGAGCACCTGAGCCGGTGAACTATGCAGTGAAGGGGACCAAGAAGGTTGAGGTCGTGGGATATGTTGGACTTGAGGAGACTAAAAAGTTGATTCTGGAGACATGCGAAGATTATGCGAAGAAATTTGGAGCGTAGTTAAAGGGAGAGGTTTTATAAACAGGGCGGGCTTGACAAAAAGGCAAAAAAAGGTTAAAGTTAGGCATTGGTTTAACTAATAACTATATTTTCAATGTCTAGAATAAATATGTCACCAGAGGAAGCGCATGAGATTTTAGTGAAGGTTGATTATTTTGATGGCGAGGAATTTGAGCTTATTGGACGACCGTTTAGAACACTTGAGGAGCTAAAGAAAATTTATAGGACGGCGATAGATGTGAAGGCGTTGGAGGATGCTAATAAGGCCGAGCGAAGTGGTAGGGGGTGGAAGGTGGACGCTGAGCATGTAGGAAGGCTGGAAAGATCAGATAAAAAATTGGCTGCTATTTTTAGAGTCTGGGAAATGCGAAATATGATTAGTCGTCAGGTGAATGATTTGTTTGATGGACAGGAGGAGTAGGAGTTTTTTCTGGAGCCACGACCGGGAGTCGAACCCGGGACCTCATCCTTACCATGGATGCGCTCTACCTACTGAGCTATCGCGGCAACGGTGGGTATTTTAGTAGGAGAATAAATGAAAAGCAACAGCCAATTCGGCTGTTGCTTTTAGGGTAATTTCAGGACGACCCTTACATGAAATAACCAAGGTAGGTGATGTAAGAACCGAGAATCAATGCTAATGCGCCATCAAGCATAAGGGCGCTGTCGTGTTTTAAGAATGATTTGCTGAGATTTATCATAGATTGAGGCACAACAAGAATAAAGAGTCCTTTTAGGAACATGGCCCATCCTAGAAGGCTGGTTACTATTTCCTGTTGGTTGGTCCATCCCTGCCCGGTGTTGATTATCAGGAGTCCTACAGAGGCTGCAAGCATTCCAATTGCCAGAAGGGCGAGAACTGATTTGCTGATGCTGTTTGCGAGTTTCTCGTAGTAACCACGGTTTACGAGGAGTCCGGCTCCAGCCATAATGAATAGTGGTCCGACAATTTGTAATACAATAGTTGAGGTTTGCATTTTTGTTATTTGTTAGATTTTAACTGGGTATATTATATCATTAAATGTTTTGTGTGTCATTTTTATTCTCGCATTTAGGCGATGGAGTAGGGGCGCATTGGGTTGTCGGTCAGGAAGCAGAAGGAGAAGTTCTCGCCACCATAGTGGATAAGGCAGACATTTTTTTCTTTCATTTCGGCTTGGTATTCTTGGGGCAGGTTGTTTAAAGTTCCTAGTTTGGAAACTAATTGGCGGAGGTATAGTCTTGCTTCGTCGATCTGTTTATAGATATTGTATTCATCTTTTTCTTCGATTTCGTCGGTGTAGTCATAGGTTAGTTCGTGGTCATTGATTTTGAATTCACTGTGAAGTGGTGGTTCGAAGTCTTCGGCGGATGTTAATTCGCTGAAAGATCGAGTTTTGGGGATGACGGCGATTCTTGAAAGAGCTAGTTTTAGAGGATCGATCAGCTCTTTTTTTGGGAGATCAATTTTTTTGCAAACAATGGTGTAGTTTGAAAATTTGCCTTCTTCTTTTTTATCGGTAGATTGGGCAATTCCGGTATAATTCTCGACAATTTCAAAGCCGAAAGCTTCTCTTAGATGGGTGATAAAATTTTGGCGCTCGATATCAGTTCCGACATTCGAGGGGAGGGTAATAATGGCTATTCCTCCAGGTTTTAGCACTCGGTTGAATTCCATTAGGGCTTGTGATCTTTCGTTGTTTTCGGGGTTTTTGGATCTCCTGTTATTTTTTGAAAAGTAGAGTGCGAAGGAACAATTTATTAAATCAAAGAATTCATCTTCGTAGATTCCTTGCATGTCATTGATGGCCCCTTGTTGAACGCTAGTTTTTCTTTGTGGATGTTCTTTTAGGCCATATTCCAGCATGTACTCGTTGAGATCAAGGTTATAGATTTTTCTAGATACTTTGTCGACGCTTAAGGCTCTTTCTAATACTAATGGCCCACATGCAAGGTCACAGTAGAGGGGACTTCCTTCAGTAGATGGGAGGATTTTTTTGTCTTCAAGCTTTCGGATTAGCGAAGAGACAAATCTGCCGTTATTGGAGCTAGGACTTTTTTTGTCTCTCTCCATGTATAGCTTTGTGAAATATTCCCCGTAGTTTTCTATGAATTTTTCCCAGTATTGACGACCTTTGTTGTGTAGGTGGCTAATGAGGGCGTTTAGTTTTTTGCTGGGAGTTGATAGGTGATCAACAAGTTTTGTTCCGATATATACAACACCATCTTCAATACGCACGGTGTCAGAAAAGTCTTCTCCGTCTAGAAGCTCGAGATCATTTTCGGTCAAAGTTCCTCCATATTTCATCCTTTGTGTCAGAGAGTATTTTTGTTCGGCATGGCGGTGTTTGGCGGTAAAGAATGAATCCTTGGGCATCAACATGGTGATTTCGACGTCTTCATTACCTTCGCGGGCTTGTCTTTTGATTCTTTGAGCGTCGTTGGGTTTGTTGTAATCAGGGCCGATGCAGATTCCTCTTTTCATGTGTGAAAGATTGATGCCTTCACGGAGGGCATTAGACATGGCGACGATTACGGTCTTTTTCGTTACATTTCTGCTTTTTTTGATGATTTCCTTTTGCTCGTTTTTTGTTATATCTCCATCAATTATGTACCAGTCGATATCTGCTGGGAGAAGTTCCTGAAGTTTGGAGACAAAAGGCTTTTTACCAGGATAGTCATCATGATCTCGAAGAACTCCTTGTTTGAAGTCGTTAACAGTGATAAGAATGGCATCTTCATCTTCCTCAAATAGATATTTTTTGACCGTTTCTGCGGTTTGTTTTACATATGAGCCAATTTCTTCCGATGATTCATCGACAAATAGCCAAGGGGACATCAAGAACAAGGATAGTTGTCTAGCTTTCTCACTATGTGATAACTCATCGTTAGAGCGGATAGCTTCATAAAAGCTTCTTTCCTTTGGTGAGAGGTCGAAGGTTTGTAATTTAATGTATTTTTCCCAGTCTTCTGGTTCGTCAATCAGCAACATTGATTCGAGGAGGATGGTCCTGAGAGTGAGAGGTCCAAGTTTTTTCACCACTGCTTTCAAGGATCTGCTTTCTCCGAATTTTGTGCGGTCAAGTAGTCGTAATTGCGGTACTATGTCGCTGGGAGAATTTGGCGTTGGATCTCCGGATAGAAGTACTATATGACCATTTTCGTAGAGGTCTGGAATGGAGTTGGCTAGTTTGTTGATTTCTTCGGTCCATAATTTACCTTCGCGTTTGGCATTGTGAACTTCGTCGACAACCATAAAATCAAATTCAGTTTCACTTAGTTGGTCGTTGACGCTTTTGTTATCGACTTTGCTGCCCAACATCGAGAAAGGCATGATGACTATGTCGCATTTTAAGGCCTGTTCTAGCTTTTCGGCATCAAGAGGGGCTTCAATTCGTCCAACTGATGGGGCTTTACCTTTTTTATAATATTTACTGATACGGGCTTCAATTTCATCGATTAATTCACCTCCGGGACAGATGTAAAGCATTTTTTTGGCCTTGACCATTTCTTTGGTCAAGAAGGCAACACCTGTTTTACCTTTACCCATAAAGAACGCAACCAGTAGTCTTTGTTTGTCGGAGAGTTCTTTCATGGCCATTTTCTGCCTTATTGAGGGGAAATAATAGCTTCTTCCATTCTTGCCAATAATTCTGTCGACCATGTTTGTTGGAGATTTGATTTTTAGAATCTCTTCAAAGTATGCGATTACCTCATCATATAGGCCTTGGTGTGCACTTTTTTCTTTGCCTAATTTCTTTTTTAATATGGCCCTGGTTCGTTGACGGAGCTTTTCTAAGCGGTTTTTGTGGATTTCTAGAGGTACACTTTCGTCTTCGTCTTTGACTAATTCTTGGTACACGAGGTTACGAAGTCTAATGAAGAGAAGTTTTCTTATTGATGGAAGATCGATGACGATTTCCGGGAGAGCGTCGATATCAGTGAGGTTTGGGAAGGGGATTTGGCAAGTTCCAAGATGTTCGCCAATAATATTTAGCGTTTGCGAATAGTTGCCTTCTTCGATTAATCCGAGGGCGAGGAGGGCTTCTGCGGCACTTTCGGCCCCGAGCATCTCGATGATACTGCGATATTCATTAATGATTTTGACGACCTGTTCCTCTCTGGAAGTGTTGACTGTAATTTTGAATTTTGTGGCGAAAGCTTCGGGGAGTAATCGCTTTAAATCCTCCCAGTTAACGGTGTTAGTCTGGGGATTTTTGAGTAAGTTTTTTAAGTGTTCGTAAAGATTCTTGTCAGCAATTCCAATCCATTGCTGATTGAACTGTTCCGGTTTTTTTTCTTGTAAAATGTCAATAAGTTCGGCGACTGCTTTACCAAGGTCACGCTCTCTTGTTAGTTGATCTACAGTTTCCCAAGCGCCAAGTTTTAGATTGCTGGTTTCGCTGGTATAAAGCATTTCGATGAGAGCGCCTCGAATTTTTTTCCGGACTGAGGTGATATCTTTTGAGAGAGATGGGGAAATTTGTACTTCTCTGTCGAAGATTTCACAGGCTTCAAAGATGTCTTGAATGTTGGAGATCTGGTAGCTGGAATATAATCGGTTGAAGTCAGTTAATAATTTTACCACTGCATCGTTAAGCCGGGGAGTTTTTTTTATAAGCTCTCTAGCTTCATTGCTAACCAGTTTGGATAATTCAATTTTGCCTATCATGTTAGTTGGTGTCTAAATTGTTCGTTAATTGTTCTGAGAGCACTGAGAAACTCCGATTGTTTATCTAGCAGGATTATTATTTTTTCTTCCAATTCTCTTTTTCTGTTTTCAATTTGGACGGTGTCAATTTTTCGGCTCTTGATCCCCTCTATTTCTAATTGAATTTCTTGCAGTTTGTTTATAAAACTTTCTCTGTTGCTATCGAGAGTTTTCTTTTCGTCACGTAGAGATTTGAGTTCTTTTTCTTTTTGGTCGGCAGTGGAGCTGTCATTATTAATAATGGCGTCGCTGTAAGTGCCGCTTACCTGCCTTACCAAACTGTCCAATTCTTTAATCTTAGAGTCAAGAATCTTGATTTCATCTTCGAGATCTTGTTCTTTTAATTCTAATTGAAACAATTCTTCATTGACAGTTTCATCTTCTGTCAGAGAGTTGTCGCATTGTTGGAGTTCATCTTCTAATCTTTGAACGGAAGTGCTCATTCGCGCTAGCGTTTCTTCAATTGCCTCAATTTCTCTTCTTTCTCTAAATTTTTCTGGCTGTGTGGCTTTGCGAAGCATGTCGGCGAGATCATATTCCCCAACATTGAAACGGTCCTGTTTTTTACCGCTGGATAGTGTTTCGACAGTGTGATTGTTCATAAAAAGTTCAGCGATTTCTAAGATTTTTTCTTTTTGGATGGCGGGTAAAGTTTTGACTGTTGCCGGATTGCTGAAAATTATATGGATAGAATTGATTATTTTTCTTAGCCCGCGTGGCCGTTTGAGTTCGACAAGCGTCTCGTGCCAATCCTTAAACTTTTGGATTCTTTGATCTGTTTCAGATATATGTTCTGGAGTTGGATTTTCTTGAGAATCCTCTTCCTGAATTTGTTCTAGATAGCCTACAACATGAGGTCTTATGGTTTCTGGTGTCCACCAGGGGTAGCCTCCTCGAAAGTTATTGTTGAGATCTTTAGCCAATTTAGCTAGGAGTCTTTCTAAGTTTTGTTCATCGGTAGGATTGATATCTTCTTCTACAGCTATGATTGCCTGTAGTCTGTAAAGTTCTGAATCATCAATTTGAGGTGGCGTGTCACCGACGGTTTCTCCCCATAAAGATAGTGCCATTAATTCTTTTTGTCGCTTCATATCTTTAAGATCTTTTTGACTCTGATCAAATATGTCTTCAATATAGGTGCGGTCTTTAAATCTAAAGCCTAGAAAGGTGTCACTGCTTTGTGTAGGTTCTTTTTGGTCTCCTGCTGCGATGCTGAAAAATGTATATTTAATCAACTTTCTTGGAAGTTCTGGTTCCAGCACTACCCTTTTTGATAGATGTGCTTTTAATTGTTCTCTATCTATCAATTCAGGACAGCGATTTTTGTCGATGAAATCGGCTACTTCAGCTGTAAGCATTTTGAAGAGATTTTGGTGCTCGTTGAGATAGAATTCGAAAACGCTTTTGTGGCTTATGAATCCTCCATTTTGTCCTCTAAGAGCTGCATAATACTCTTGTGATTTACTAAGAATGAGTTGAGAAATCATAATTTGATATTGTCCAATGCTGGTCGCTTTAGCATTGTCCAGGAGGATAGTATTGTCAGATTTTGTTTCCTCTACTACTTTTTGGATGACATCGGCAATAAGGTGACAGTATAAGATTGAAAATCCCTGAATTAGATTAACATAATGAGATGTTATTTCTTCAAGAATTTCATTTAATGCTTTCTTCAGAGCTGTCCTTGCATACATAGTAAGATTCATTTTGCTTGGAAAAAGTAATCTTAAATCACATTTGGCATCTGCTCTTTTTTTTCCCTTACTTTCAATTTTGGATAAGGTGTTGCGTAAGATTAAAATGACTTGTTCAATGTTGAAACCAGCTTCTGGACTTTGGCTCCGTTCTGCCATATAAATTTCAATTTTTGTTTTTACTTCGGTACTTCCGTTTGGGCCAGCAGCGTCCAAAGCTTGGCATAGTGCATGAAACTCCTTAAAGGCAACTTCTTCAAAATTTTCTAGGGTTACAGGGGAGCTAGAGCTGGTTAAGCTCAGTAGGCTTACTCCTTTTAGTTTTTCTAGACTGGCGACAAGTGTTGATAATCTGTCATGTGTGGATCTAATTAAATCCTTAGAGAAACTTTCATAAAAGGCTGATCGCATTGCGTCACTGGTACCTATTGCAACTACCTCTCTCTTTATAGACTCGATCCCATTAATGGCATCGATAATTAGATCGTCAAAGTTGGTGTTAGGGTGAGTTTCTAATATTTTGTTGTGTAGTTTTCTTGATAGCTTTCGGAGTTCATTAATTGGTAGAAGCGATATTTTATAATTGAGGTCTCCTATGAATATCTCTCGATCCAATCCAAGCTTTTTTAGTGAGTCTGCGTACTCTATCAAGAAGGGTTGGATTAAGATTTTATTGAAAATATCCGTAATATATTCAGCGGCTTCTTCTTGGGAGAGTTCTTGGAATATTTCTTCCAACGAAGGAGATTCTTCTTGTGGAGTACTTGGGCTGGTAATGGCATTGATTGTTTCTGCTTCTTCGGCTTCTTCAATGTCTTCCAGGGATGTATCTATTGATGTTATATGAGAATCGTCGGTGGCGATCATGTTATCATCAAAAATTATTTGAATACGAGCTCTACAGTGTTCGACTAGCTTGTTTACTGTGGAACTGATCCGGGTCTGAATTGCTAATATTTTCTGGCTATTATCTAGTGGTAGTTTAATCTGTTGATTTAAAGATCTTTTATGTGTGGAAACTACTCTGCATAATTCGTTTGAATCTATAGGCTTTTTAGCATGAAGGGCAGCAATTTTTTCTTGAACTTTTTGTGAGGAGTCTTCCACATATCCCGCGATATTTTCATAAAGGATTTCGTCTTTATGTTGCCTTTGTTGTAGTTGGCCAGTTGGGTCTTGTGAATTACCGAAAATCACATCTTGAATAAAATTTGAACATGCTTCAATGATGAGGGAGATTCCATCTGTGCCGATTTCTGAAACTTTTAGAACAAGGGGTTTATTAGAGTTGGGGTCGGCTAGTCTACCTTTGATTATGGATATTAAATCCTTGTTTGTGCGATTTTTCACAGATTTATAATTATGCGAAGACTACTTAATAAGTCAAATTCAACAATTAGTCAAGATGTGTTTTGTTGGGGGAGATATTGCTTTTTGGCGCAATAAACTGGCTTATTTGAAATAATTCTTTGACAAAGCCGTTTTTTTCTATAAAATTCCGTCTGCTTTGAAGTAAATAACATCTGTAACTTATGGCTAAGGGAAAAAGTCAATACTGTACTTGGTACTGCGAAGAGTGTAATCGTGCGAATTATATTTCTTACTATTTGAAGAGAAGGAGTGATGAGATCGTGAAGGAGTTGAATAAATTTTGTCCGGGGTGCCGCAAACATGTTTTGCACAAGAGGAAGGACACAAAGAAGGGAAACTAGAAAAGTTTCGTTTTAGACAGCCGGTGATTGATCGGCTGTTTTTTTGTGATGATTTTTAGGGTTTTTGGGTGCTTGCGTTAGGATTAAAAGATACTTATTATTGGTTGGTATATTAATCTTATTTTATGAAAAATTATTTTAGGCTGACGGCTTTTATATTGGTAACTGGTCTTCTTGGCGGGTGTAACTGGGGTGGTAAGAATGACGCTAATCTTTTGGAGACGGCTTTGCCGGTCACTACTGATATCGTTTTTGCGATTAATCACGAGAATGGTTTGCAGTTGAGGCAGTGGAATCGGTTGAAGGATGAGTTTCCGCATCGCAAGGAGTTGGGAGATATGCTAGAGAAATTTTTTGATGAGGAGTTGGCAGAAGAGGGGGAGGAAAATCCTTTGACTTGGAAAGCTGATATTGAGCCGATTGTTGCCGGGGATTGGAGATTGGTGGTGGGGTATGATTTTGATGAAAATATGAACTTTGACGATTTAGTAGAGGCAAATCAGGATTTAGACGGGCAGGAGTTTGGTGATGATTTTGAGTTTGAGGGGTTTGATATGTACTTGCTGTTTCAGACAGATAAGGCTAACCAATTTGAAAAGTTGATAGCGGATAGTTTGAGCGATGCTGAGCTTGTGGAAAGTAATAGTGTCAACAAGAAGTGGTCTTTGAGCAGTGGTGGTGAGTATTTGGTGAGAATTGGAGATCAGTTTTTGTTTGTAGTGGGAGAAGAGGCGATGGTTGATGATGCGGTGGAGAGGTTGTTGGCAGGGGGGGATGTGAATTTGGGAGACGGGATGGAGGTTCCAAAAGGTAACTTAGGTTATGTGCTTGTGAATGGTAAGCAGTTGGCGCTTTTGACGCAGAGTCTTTATGGTGGTGAGATGGGAGAGACAATAAAGGATTTGGAGGCGAGCTATGGTTATCTTGAGATGAAGGCGGAGAAGGATGGTCTTCTTTTTGAGGGAAACATGGTTGTCGGAAATCCAAGTTTGTATAATTTGGATTATGCGCGGAATTTAGTGGGGAAGGTGGTTGGAGTGGGTACGATATTTTATGGTGAAAGTGGCGGTGTGGATTTGGATGTATTTATTGAGCAATTTGTTGTTGGCTTGGCAAGTGGGGGTGTGGATTTTGATCGGGAGAGTTTACAGGAGCTTGTTTTGGATGAGACCGGTATGACTTTTGAGGATTTTGATGCTTTGTTTAAGTCTCCGATGGCATTTTCGGTGGTGGATTTTGGTGGGATGGTACCTGGGATGTTGGCATATTGGGATTTGAGTGCTAGTGATGAGGCTAAGATGGCAGGTGGTAAGTTGGCGAAATATCTTGATGCTCAGTTTGAGGTGGTGTTGCCGGAACTTCAAAATATGATGATTGAGACTCCGGTGGGAGATATTTCTGGGGCTTTGAAAAAGGAAATGGTTGTGATTGAGGATGGTGAGGTTAATAGAATTTATTTTGATTTTTCAGCATTGACAGCGGAGCAGTTGGAGATGATTAAGGGATTGGTTCCGGTGGATTTGTCGATGTTTGCTTTTGAACTTTATTATGGTGTTTCTGGTGATGATGTTTTAATTGTTGGACTTGGAAGGGATTTGGAGGTTAATTATGGGAAAAAGGCGGTTGGAGATGAGGCAAAATATAAAGGTTTGATGAGCCAGTTGGGGGCGAGTTATAGGGGGGTGAGTTATTTTGATTTTGAGCCGATCTTTGGTATGGGGGATAGGTATATGGCGATGGCTGATATGTTTGGGGTGTTGACGGTGGAATTTAAGGAAAACTATCAAAAAGTGAAGGAGTTTGTGACGACTATTAAGTATGTTGGGGGCGGTAGTGTGATTGAGGGGAATGTGGTTAAGAGTAGAGGGTTTGTGAAAATTGGAAAGTAGTTGTTGGTAGAGGTTTAATGTTGGGAGGTGATTTCCTTGGTCTTTAGAGGCCAAGGATCATTTCCCGTATGTTTTGATCGATCATCTCTTGGTTCCATGGTGGGTCCCAGACGACTTCGACTTGGCAGTCGTTGATATCTGGCATCATGAGCATTTTGGTTTGGACGCTTTCGGTGAGCTGTGGGCCGACGGGACATGCCGGAGAGGTGAAGGTCATGATCACCACGGCAAGACCGTTTTTATCGACTTCTATTTGATAGATGAGTCCAAGGTCAACGAGGCCGATTCCGAGCTCGGGATCGATTATTTCATTGAGGATTTCGTAGTGGTTGGGATAGGTGGTTCTGTTTTCTGCGGTGTTGTAGTCCATAGGTAAGTTTTAAGGGGTTTAGCTTAGATTTTAAGGGCTTTTTGAGTTGCGATCAGGCCGATTGTGGCGCATTTGATGCGTCCGGGATTGATTTCGACACCGAGGAGCTGAAAGATGTCGTGAATTTTTAGTTCTTGGGCTTCTTTGACGGATAGTCCGATTAATTTTTCAGTGAGCATGGATGTGGAGGCTTGGCTGATGGCGCAGCCATCTCCTTGGTAGCGGGCTTGGATTATTTTATCGTCTGCCACTTCAAGGTAGATAGTGATCTTGTCGCCGCAGGTGGAATTGAATTCGGTAGCGGTTTTGTTGGCTGTCTCTAGCAGCGTTTTGTTGCGAGGGTTTTTGTAGTAATCGAGAATAATTTCGCTGTAAAGATCCATTATTTAAATATTTTAAAGCATTTTTTGATGGCGAGGTCGAGTTTATCAAGGTCTTGGGGTGTGTTGTATAGGTGGAGGCTGAGGCGCGCGGTGGCGGGAACTTTGAGAGCCTCCATGAGAGGCTTGGCACAGTGGTGTCCCGCGCGGATGGCGACATTTTCGCTGTCGAAGATGGTGGAGATGTCGTGTGGGTGAATGCCCTCGATGCTAAAGGAGAAAATGGAATTGTTGGCTTTTGGTGAATGAATTGTGAGATTGGGGTATTGCTCGAGGATTTGTCGGGCTTGGGAGGTGAGGTCTTGGCAGTGTGTTTGAATGTTTTTAAGTTCTATTTTTTGGATGAATTGGATAGCTTGTTTTAGGGCGATGGTGCCAGCGATGTTGGGAGTTCCGGCTTCAAATTTTTGTGGGGGTGCGTGGTAGGTGGGGGTGTCGTTTTCAATGTTGACAACCATGGATCCTCCGGTGTGATATGGTGGTATTTTGTCGAGAATTTCGGCTTTTCCATATAGAATTCCGATTCCAGTGGGACCAAACATTTTGTGTCCTGAGAAGACGAGGAAATCGCAGTTGAGGTCTTGGACATCGGTTTTTAGGTGAGAGATGCTTTGGGCGGCGTCAACTATGACGGTGGCGTTGAATTTGTGGGCAAGGGTGATTATTTTTTTGAGATCGATAATTTCACCGGTGGCGTTGGAGAGGGCGGTGATGGTGACGAGTTTTGTCTTAGAGGAGAGAAGTTTTTCGTAGGCATCGAGATCGAGAGTGAGGTCGTCGGTGAGGGGTATTTTTTTAATGTGGGCGTGTTTTTTTGTGGCAAGATTGAGCCAAGGAAGGTAGTTGGAATGGTGCTCGAGGGTGCTGAGAATGATCTCATCGTCGGCTTCTATGTTTTCTTCGCCCCATGTTGCGGCTATGAGGTTGATGGATTCTGTGGTGCCGCGGGTGAATACTATTTCGGAACTTTTTTTGGCATTGATGAAATTTTTGACGGTTTCGCGGGATGATTCGAATAACTCGCTTGAGGTTTCGGAGAGTTTGTAGATTCCACGATGAACATTTGCGTAGTCATGACTGTAGAAGTCTGAAATGGAGTCAATGACGGCTTGGGGTTTTTGTGTAGTCGAGGCGGAATCGAGAAAGGCGAGCTCGGGATGGTGAGAGAAGATCGGAAATAAGTTTTTGTAATTCATGGTCGGTGAAATTGGTAGTGTGAATTATATTACCTTAATTTTGCAGGAGATGCGTGATGTTTTTTATGATTGCGGTTTTGAGTTCTGAGGATTTGATTTCTTTGAGGTCTTTTTCGAGGAATCCTTGGACAATTAATTTTTTTGATTGGTGTTCGTTTAGGCCGCGTGATTTGAGGTAGAACAGAGCTTCTTCATCAATGTTTCCGACGGTGGCGGCGTGGCCGGCTTTGACATCGTCGGCTTCGATTTCGAGGCAGGGTTTGGTGTTTACTTTGGCTTTTGGGGAGAGGATTAGAGTTTTGTGCGAGAGGTAGCAGTCGGTTTGTTGGGCGGGTTTTTTGATGACGAGGTTGCCGAGATAGTCGATGGAGGACTGGTCAAATAGTACGGAGCTGATGTGGTAGTAGGCGTTGTTGCGTGGGGCGTGGTGAATGGAGGTTGTGGTGAAGGGGAAGGTGTCGTTTTTGGTGCCGATGTTGAGTACGATGAAGTTGAGAATGCTGTTTTCACCGGTGAAGTTGAAGGTGAGTTCTTGAGGTGCGGCCCAGCCTTCTGTGATAAATGCGATGATGGTGATTTTGCTGTCGGGCTTAATTTCGATGGAGGTGGTGGTGATTTTGTCGAGTAGGATGGTTTTATCTCCTGATATTTCGTCAGGTAGGGCGTTTAGGTATTCTGGTTGTTCTTTGATGTTGGGCATTTTAGTATTTGAGTTTGTGGTCGTTATCCTACTGATCCGGTCATTTCGAGTTCTAGTAAGCGGTTGAGTTCGATGGCGTATTCCATGGGGAGCTGTTTGATAATTGGCTGGGCGAAGCCGTTGACGATTAGTGATGTAGATTCTTCTTCGGTTAATCCGCGAGACATGAGGTAGAAGAGTTGGTCTTGGCTGATTTTTGCGATGGTGGCTTCGTGGGCGATGGCAACATTTTCTTCTTCGATGATGTTGGTGGGGAAGGTGTCGGATTTGGAGTGGTTGTCGAGGAGGAGGGCGTCGCAGGCGATATGACTTTTTGCGTTGGTGGCGCCTTTGTTTATTTTGATGAGTCCGCGATAGGTGCCGTGTCCGCCGTCTTTGGTGATTGATTTGGAGACGATTTTTGAGCTGGTGTTGGGGGCGGAGTGAATTATTTTGGCTCCGGCGTCTTGGTGCTGGCCTTTGGAGGCGAAGGCGAGAGATTGGATTTCGCCACGGGCGCCTTTTCCAAGGAGATATACGGCCGGATATTTCATGGTTAGTTTTGATCCGATGTTACAGTCGAGCCAGAACATTTCGGCGTTTTCGTAGGCGTGGGCGCGTTTGGTTACTAGGTTGTAGACATTTGAGGACCAGTTTTGGAGGGTGGTGTATTGAACGCGAGCGCCTTTTTTTACAATAATTTCGACGACTGCGGAGTGGAGGGAGTCGGTGCTGTAGGTGGGGGCGGTGCAGCCTTCAATGTAGTGGATGGAGCTGTTTTCATCGGCGATGATGAGGGTGCGTTCGAATTGGCCCATGTTTTCGGCGTTGATGCGGAAGTAGGCCTGTAGTGGTAGCTCGATGTGGACTCCTGGTGGGACATAGATGAATGATCCGCCGGACCAGACGGCGGAGTTGAGCGCGGAGAACTTGTTGTCGTGGGCGGGGATTACTTTGCCAAAATATTCTTTGAAGTATTGGGGGTATTTTTGGAGGGCGACATCGGTGGATTCAAAAATTACTCCTTGGTCTTGCAGTTTTTTGTGAAGGCTGTGGTAGACGACTTCGGATTCGAATTGAGCTCCTGTTCCTGCGAGAAATTTGCGTTCGGCTTGGGGGATTCCGAGTTTTTCGAAGGTTTCTTTGATTTCGGGGGGGATGTCGTCCCAGTTGGTTTGGGTGCGGTCTTGGGGGCGGACGTAGTAGTGGATATCGGCGAAGTCGATGTTGGAGAGATCACCGCCCCAGGTAGGCATGGGTTTGTTTTGGAATATTTCGAAGGCTTTTAGGCGATATTCAAGCATCCAAGATGGTTCGTTTTTCTGACTGGAGATTTGGCAAATGATTTCTTTTGTCAGTCCTTTTGGGCTTTTGTAAAAGCTATTGGTTTTGGTTTTGAAGCCAAATTTATATTCGCCAACAGTTTCTTTGATTGTTTTTTGAGTTTTTAAAGGTACTGCCATGAACGGTTATTAGTTCGTGATGTATTGTTCGTAGCCGGTTTCTTCGAGTGTTGTGGCGAGCTTGTGGTCACCGGATTTGACGATTTTTCCGTCGTGCATGATGTGAACATGGTGGGGGACGATATAATTGAGGATTCTTTGATAGTGGGTGATTATCAGGATTGCGGGGTTGTTTTCTTGGAAGTTTTTATTGATACCTTCGGCAACTACTTTTAGGGCGTCAATATCGAGTCCGGAGTCGATCTCATCAAGGAGAATGGTGTTGGGTTTGAGAATGTTCATTTGTGCGATTTCGGCGCGTTTTTTTTCACCGCCAGAGAAGTTTTCGTTTACGAAGCGAGCGGCAAAGGAGGCTTCCATTTTGAGGTTTTCAAGCTCGGCTTTGACATCTTGCATGAATTTGACGGGAGATGCAGGGGTGAATTCTTTGTTTGTGGCTTTTTGATTGGCATTGTGGGCTTGTCTGAGAAAATTTCCTAATGTTACGCCGGGAATTTCAAAAGGGTGTTGGAAACCGAGGAATATTCCGAGGTTGGCGCGTTCGTTGGGTTCGAGGTCGCTGATTTCTTTGTCGTCGAAGAGGATTTGACCCTCTGTTATTTCGTAAGAGGGGTGTCCCATGACTATTTTACAGAGCGTGGATTTGCCGGATCCGTTTGGTCCCATGATGACATGAATTTCGCCGGATTTTATGGTCAGGTCGAAGCCTTTGATGATTTTTTGTCCATCAATTTCAGCGTGAAGGTTTTGGATTTTTAGTGTGTGATTCATGAATTTATTGCTAAAGGAGTGCCGGCTGAAATTAGCATATTCATGATGGTTAGTCCAATATTGTGGGGAGGTAATCTTCACCATACTTATTTTGCTTTCAGCAATTAGATGGGCTGCGGCTAGCATGTACGCCTTGCCCATGTCTAGCGATGCATGATCGCTCGACATAATCGCAATGACGCAAAATAAGTAGTGAGAGAAGATTACCATGAATACCGTCTGTAGAAGGCACCGGCCCGCAAGGGCTCCGATACATCCAAGAAGAACAAGATTCCCACCGTAAACTTTTTACTTTTTAGAAATTTTACTGTTTAAACTAGAGCTGGTTACTAGTCTGTTGCTAAGCCGTACTTGTTGATGATCCCAAAGCATTGACCTTCGGATTGTAGCTCTGTTTCCGGGTCGGGGAGGGTGATGTTATTGCAGTCAATATTACCATTTTTGGGGTTGTTGACGGTTGTGTAGAGTCCGAAGTAAGCGTCGCCATTTTGATCGGTGTTGTAGAGGTAGAGCATCTCTGAAGTTTTGCAGCTTACTAGGTATTCGTTATTTTTTTCGCGAAATGTTATATGATTTTGTCCTATTAATCTCTCTGGAGCGTGTGATTCGTAGCTGAAGTAAGACATTGATGGTAATTCAAGGTCTGTGTCTCGTAGGTAGCTTCTAGTCTCCGAGGGTAAATTATTTCGTAGTTCTTCAGTATTTTGTGCATTGAAGCAGAATACTTTGGTTGGTAATACTAGGTCACCACTTAGGTTTGCGGCGGCGAGCACTTTATGAATGCGGCTTGTATCTGCAATTCTTTTAGTGTCGAGCTGGTTGAGTTTGGCGAGGTGTGATTTCAATTCTTCTGCACAGTAAGTTTTGTATTCAGTGTTGGATATTTCGTTGCAGAGTTCAGGAGAATTTAACATAAGGGATCGGGTGATGAGGCGGAGTGTGCTGACGGTGTTGATACATTTTTCTTGGTCATTTTTTTCTTCAAGATCGGCACAGAATACTTCATTTTCTTGCCAAATTGCTAAGAGGAAGTTTTCATCAAAATTTTGAGGAGATGTGTTTTCTTTTGTTTCAACTGTCGTGGTTGATTCGGAGGTTTCAATTGGTTGGTCTGGGGTGGTGCTGCAGGCGGACAGGAGGAAGGCGCTTATGATTGTGAATATTAATGTTTTTTTCATTGTTTTGGTTTTTATTGGATTATCTTAAGGGGCCTACTGTTTTTGTTGATTCTTTTTCATTATCATATTTGTAGTCATATTCAAATCCGCTTTGGTATTCAATAAATGCGTCATCTATATAATCTTGTGATTCTTGGCTATATTTGTTGATTCTGACCATTTGGTCGCAGGTTGCGGAGATTTTTTCGTAGGGTATAGCTTCACAGATTGTAGTGTCTAGTTGTTCTAAAGCTAATGTTACCTGGCCCATGAGGTTGATTGCGGTTACACAGGGTTCTTTTTGTGAGGGGTCTGCTAACTGATCACATTTTGATGTATCATTTTGTCTAAGTGCCCGTATTAAGTTTAGGTCATACAGTGTTGAATTATCGTCGTTGCTTGGGCTGGGAAGATCGTTTTGAATCATGTTGATGCAAGGTTTTTGATATGATTCGGTTTTTAGGTTTAGGCATTTTTTAGAATCGCCTTGTTCTACTATTTCTTTGAGATTATTCATTTCTTCAATAGTGATACGACACAATTCTTGGTAGGTAGCATCTAGAGTGTCGCACTGCTGGGGGGATGGATTTGTATCCAATAATATTGCTATTAAGTTTTTATCGTGAGCGATGTATGGGAGGTCTTGAGGGGCTTCCATAATTGTTTTTTCAACCTTTAGCAGATGATTTTCAGCTGTTTCACGAGCGGAGGCCGGAAGGTATTTTCTTGCAATGATTTCTGTTAAACATTCTCGTTGATAGTGGGGATGGGAAGCTTCGAGGCAGATGATAGAATCTTCTCCTTCTTTGATTCTTTCGGTAATTGTCCTCATGATCTTATAGTCGGCGACGTTTTTAAAGCAGTTAGTTTTCTCAGTAGCATCGGAGACGGACTCGCATATTTCTTCTAGGTCTTCCGGTCCTCCACCTCCCCAAGCTAAAGCTAAATATCCTCCTATAATAACAGGATCCATAGGCTGAAGAGTCCTGGTTTGGTCTGAATTGGGTGTTTGGATGTTTTCGGTGGATTGTTGAGGTGTTGATTGGCAGGCAGATATGGCTAATATCCCTAGGGTCAGGATAGCTATTTTTTTCATTTTTGTTTTTGATTACGGCTAAAAACCTTTTCAATTATACCACTAAACGGGTCTATTGACAACGCTTGTCGTGCCTGTGTGATCATTTATCGTTGATGTTTTTGTTGGGATTATCTGGTATATTTTTCTTGGTTATTTTTTAACTTTTATTTATGAAAAATTTAATTACCAGGTTTTTGCTGGGGGCGATGGTGGCAATTTTGCTGCCAACAGTTTCTTTGGCGGAGAGTCGTGTGCAGGCGAGTTCGTTTGATGATGTGACGAGGATTCATGCGAATTTTCAGGCGATTGATGCGCTGAGGGAAGCGGGTGTGGTTGTGGGGTATGATGATGGTAATTTTGGTGAGGATCGGCCTATTAATAGGGCGGAGTTTTTGAAGATTGCGATGGAGATAGGAGATTTTGAAGCAAAAGGTAGTGGTTGTTATTCGGATGTTGCTGATGAGTGGTTTGCGGGATATGTGTGTGCGGCGACGGAGGTTGGTCTTGTGAACGGATATGCGGACGGAAGTTTTAAACCTGGGCATACAATTAATTTTGCGGAGGCAAGTAAGATGATCGCTAAGGTTTTTGCAATTGGAGAAGGCGAGACGCAAGGAGTGTGGTATGAGTCTTATGTGAACGCATTGGAGGAAAGGTCAGCGATTCCGGCGCAAGTTGATAGTTTTTCGGCAGAATTGACGAGGGCGGAGATGGCGGAAATTGTTTGGCGTTTGAAGAATGGGATAACTTATAAAGTTTCAAATGATATGGCGGGTCTGAGAAATGGTGTGGCGAAGGTGGAGGTGGGTGGTGCATTACAAAAATTTGATTCTTGCAGTGAGTTGACTGCGTATAACAGAGAAAATGCGATGAGTTATCGATGGGGACTTGATGATTTTGTGATGTCTTCAGATTCTCCGGTGGAGGAGTCTCGTAATGAGGGGACGGGAAGTGCGCAGCCGGAAGATTTGGGAGCGGGTGAGTCAGCGCCGAGTTATTCTGAGACAAATGTTCAGGTGCAAGGTGTGGATGAGGCGGATATGGTGAAGACGGATGGTGAATATATATATTATTTGAAGGATGATACGGTGAAAGTTGTTAGGGCATATCCGGCAGATCAGATGGTAGAACTTTCCGAGATTACTTTTGGTGATGATGCTTTTTGGGGAACAGATATGTACCTGGATGGGGACAAACTGGTTGTCTTGGGTTCTAGTTGGGGGAATTTGATTAGGCCGATGGATGTGGCGATGATGGAAAGTTCGATTATGCCATATCCTGGTTATTATAATTCTGTGACGAGAATATTGGTTTTTGATATTAGTGATAAGAGTAATGTTAGCTTGTGGCGCGAACTTTCTTATGATGGTGATTATTCTGAGTCAAGAAAGGTGGATGGCACAGTTTATTTCGTGATGAATAAGTGGTTCAATCCGTACTATGTTGATACGATTGAGGAAGAGGCGGGGTTGCCTTATGTTTACGATTCGAGTGAGGCTGAGGTGCGTGAGGTGGCGAGTTGCGATGCGGTGACTTATATGCCCGGAGTTATTGATGTAGATAATTATTTGATGGTGGGGGCTTTGTCGTTAGACGATTTGGATTCAGAGGTTGATGTGGAGGTGTTGTTGGGAAGTTCGGGAGATGTTTATGCCTCAAGGGATAATTTGTACGTGGCTTCGGCGAAATATCACTGGGACTTTAGTGGTTCGGCAGGTTATGAGGAAGAGACGGTAATTCATAAGTTTGCATTGGATGGAAATAGTGTTGAATATAAAGGTGTTGGATCGGTGCCTGGAGTTTTGTTAAATCAATTCTCGATGGACGAGAGCGAGGGGTATTTCCGGGTTGCTACTACGACGGGCGACTTCTGGAGTGATGATAATCCTTCGAGTAATAATGTGTATGTTTTGAATGAAGATATGAATGTTGTCGGAAGATTAGAGGGCGTTGCAATGAATGAAAGAATTTATTCTGTGAGGTTTATGGGGGATGTCGCCTATATGGTGACTTTCAAGAATGTTGATCCGTTTTTTGTTTTGGATTTAAGTAGTCCGACCAGTCCAAGGATATTGGGCGAGTTGAAGTTGCCTGGTTATAGTGATTATTTGCATCCTTACAAGGATAATTATGTGATTGGATTTGGAAAGGATGCAGTGGATCCTTCGGCTTATGACGATTGGATGTGGGGCGACAATTTTGCCTGGTATCAGGGTATGAAGGTGGCGATGTTTGATGTTACAGATTTGACTGATCCTAAATTGCTTCACAGTATGGTGATTGGAGATCGGGGTACGGAGAGTGCTTTGTTGAGTGATCATAAGGCGTTGATGTTTGACGAAGAGAGAGGGCTGATGGCATTTCCAATAAGTATATCGACAATACCGGAGAATATTAAAAATGATCCACAAACTCCGGGGAGCGCTTATGGAAAGACGACCTTTATTGGAGCACATGTTTATGATGTTAGCGTTGAGAATGGCTTCAGTTTGAGAGGAGCGGTGACACATTTGTCAGATGATTTCTTTGCCGGAGGAGAGGATTATTATTGGTTTTATGATGGAATGATTGAGAGAATTCTTTATATCGGAAACTATATTTATACGGTTTCGGATAGTATTATTCAGGCTAATAATTTGAGTGGTTTGAGTTTTGTGAAGAGAGTGGACTTCAATTAGTAGGAGTTCTTTGGCTAGATGGGCACCTGTGTCGAAATGATGCAGGTGCTTTTCAGTGATTAAGTGGGCTTTCGTGTGTAATCTTATTCTGTTTGGGACTGTGTCGATTTCCCCAGCGGGAAACCGCACCTCAGATCTCGCCTTTGCTCGCCTCACTTCATTCGGCACCGGCCCGCAAAGGCTCCGATACGCCCAATCAGAATAAGATTGCACACCCGTAATGCATGATTGCTCGACATAATTGCGGTGACGCAAAAGGAGTATTTGGCGAAGATTAAAAAAAACTAGAGCTATAAATCTTTTGACGAGGTGAATGGCTTTGGGGTATCTTTGCTTGGCGAAATTCAGGCTCATAGTGTTAATGGTAGCACGTTGGTCTCCAAAACCAAAAGTTCGGGTTCAAATCCTGATGGGCCTGCCATTAGGATCGATTAAAAATTAGGCGCCATGGCCAAGTGGTTAAGGCAGCGGTTTGCAAAACCGCTATTCCCCGGTTCGAGTCCGGGTGGCGCCTCCAAAAATTTTCTATAGGTTTGTGAGGCTTGTGCTGACTACGTCTTTGTCGGGTGGGATGTTGTAGTAGTTGAAGAGGTAGGTGGCCATTCTGTTGAAGGCGACGGCGGCGGTGCTGGATCCCCATTCGCTGGTTCGGGATTTGTCTATTTTCACGAGTATTAGGAATTGGGGGTCGTCGACTGGTCCGAATCCAGCAAATGTACCGATGGTTGTGCCGGCTCCGGTGAGGGCTTTTCCGTTACGATATGTTTGAGAGGTTCCACTTTTTCCGCCGACATGGTGGCCGTTGATTTTGGAGGCAGGGGTAAGGCCTTCTTCAACTGTGTATTTGAGCATGGCGATCATTTTGTCGGATGTTTCTTCGGATATGACTCTTCGGATTTCTCGAGGTTCGGTTTTGATTATGTTTCCATCATCGTAGCGAATTTCTTCAATGATGTATGGTTTCATAAGGATTCCGCCATTGACGATTGCGCTGTAGGCATTGGCAACTTGCAGCATTGTGGCTGTGATACCTTGTCCGAAGGAGGCTGTGGCGAGCTCTGATTCGGTCCATTGGTCGTAGTGTCTGATTTGACCGGTGGTTTCACCATTAAACTCAATAGCGGTTTTTTCAAGCAGTCCAAATTTTTTCATGTAGTTGTAAAAGAGGGCAGGGCCTATTTTTTTTGCGACAAAGGTCATTCCGGTGTTGAGTGATTTTGCGAGGACGGTGCTCATATTGACCAAGCCGTAATAGGTGGTGGCGTTTTTAATTTCAAAGTCGTATTCACCGCTATAAACATTAAAGTCGACTCCAACCGGTCCATCATCATTGTATGTGGTGCTGGGGGTGACATCTCCGCTGTCGATGGCGATGGCCATGGTGACGGTCTTGAATACGGATCCCGGTTCGTAGGGCCATGAGACAATTTTGTTGTGGTAGACTTCAGGGCCGACAAAGTTTTCGTAGCGGTAATAGTGGGCTGAGCCGTTGTTGTCGTATTCTTTGAATACGGTATAGCGATCTTTGGTGAGTGGGTTTGTATAGAAGTAATAGGTGTTGGGGTCATCGGTGCTTTGGACGAGGTTTTCCATGTCCTGTTCGGAATATTCGACCTTCACTCTGTTGAAAGCGTCACCGTAGCTGTTGGGGTTGAAGGTGGGGTAGTGTGACATGGCGATGATTGCGCCGGTTTTTGGATCCATTATCAATATTTGACCGCTTTCGGCGGCGAATTCTTTGACGGCTTGCTCAATGATTTGGTCGGACATCATTTGTACGGAACGGTCAATCGTTAGTACGACATCAGCTCCATCTACGGCAGGTTCGAGAATGCTGTCACCAACCGTAATTTGTCTACCAAGTACATCTTGTTTGGTTTGAAATTGGCCGGCTTTACCCTTGAGGATGCTGTCAAAGGAGTTTTCAATTCCGTACTGACCGATGTTGCTTCTACTGATGTAGCCGACGATGTTGGCGGCAAGGCTTTGTTCAGGGTAGAAGCGGTAGTATTCTTCTTGCATTCCTATTCCGCGGAAGGTGTCATCGGTTTTGATGATGTCTTTGATTTGGTTGGCAATGTCGGCTTCTAGTTTGTTGCGAAGGACAATGTAGCGATTTTTACCTTCGAGGATGGTTTCGAGGCGTTGGCTGGGGATTTCGACATATTCGGAGAGGATTTTAGCTGTGGAGCTGCGGTCTAGGACTTGTGGGGGATAGGCCAAGACAGAATTTCCAGAGACTTCAATACCTGATAGTCCAAGTCGTTGTATGTTTTGAAGTGTTCCTTGATCGAGTTTGTTTGAGAGGAGGATTTGTTGTCGTTGCTTTTGTCCAAGGCTTTCGATGAGGTTTTTTTTGTGATTAACTTCGAGATCGAAATCGGAGAGCGGGGTGATTTTTTCCAGATATTCGGCGGTGGCCTCTTCCGTTAAATCGAGCGGCATGTTTTTTTTGAGGTCTGCTATGCGGATGTCATCTTTTTCTCGTTCTAGTTCTAAATTGAATAGTAAGGGGGATAAAGTTTCTCCTACCATTATGTTGTCTTCAATCAAGAGCGGGTCGGCGTAGATTAAGTAGAGAGTTGTATTTGTAGCTAGGCGAAATTCTTCTTGGGAGTGATGGTCCTTAATAAGTATTTCACCGCGTTGGGCGGGGAGCTCGGCGTATCCAGCTTGGAGGCGCGTTGCGATTCCCTGGTAGTGATCGTGGGCGATTACTTGTAGACTGAAGAGCTTGAAGATAATTATCAGTGTGACTATGCCACTAAAAAAGACAAAGTAGTTTATCTTTTGGCTGAGTGTTAACGATATGGTTTGTCGTTGGGTTCTTTGGTAGCGCATGTGGGGATAATAGATTGTTTTTGTTGAGATTTGAAGCTATTTTCATTACATTGTGGAGCGTCTAGGAAACAATAAATAAAGATAATAATCAAAATAGTTTTATGTTTAAGAAAGAAAGACTAAAAAATGGGTTGCGGGTTGTAACAAAAAAACTGGACGGGACGCAGGCGGTAACGGTATTGGTCTTGGTGGGAGCGGGTAGTAGATATGAACATAATGACAACAGAGGAATATCGCATTTTTTGGAGCATATGTTCTTTAAGGGCGCGGAAAATTATAAGAATACAAAGGAAGTTTCGGAGGCTATTGATAGTGTGGGAGGGGCTTTTAACGCTTTTACGGGAAAGGAATATGCGGGTTATTATGTGAAGGTAGCAAAGGAGAATGTGGGAGTGGCGTTTGATGTGCTTTCAGATATGTTGATTCATGCGAAGTTTGATCAGGCGGAAATTGAGAAAGAGAGAGGTGTGATTTTGGAGGAATATAATATGTATCAGGATACGCCGATGTATCAGATTGGTTGGAATTTTGAGCGATTGGTTTTCGGGGATCAGCCTTTGGGGTGGGATCAGATTGGGACGAAGGAGTTGATCACTTCTGTGATGCATCAGGATTTCGTGGATTATAATGAGAAGCTTTATACTCCGGAAAATACGGTTGTGGCGGTGGTTGGGAATATTGAGAATGATGAAGCAGTAGAGATGGTCGAGAAATATTTTAAAATGGCGGAGAGAAAGAAGGCGTTTGATTTTGAAGGTTTGAAGGAGTTGAATGGTGGACGAGTGTCGTTGCAGGAAAAAAAGACCGAGCAGGCTCATGTGGCAATCGGTTTCCCGAGTTATGCGGAGAGTCATAAGGATAATATGGCGGCAAAACTTTTGGCGATTATCTTGGGCGGCAATATGAGTAGTCGAATGTTTTTGGGGGTGAGAGAGGCGAAAGGGCTTTCGTATTATATTCATACGAGCACGGATAGTTATAGTGATGGCGGAGCGTTGGTTACTAATGCGGGAGTGGATTTGAAGAGAATTGATGAGGCGGTGGTGGCGATTATTAATGAATACAAATTGATCTGTACTGAGGGAGTGGGAGAAGAGGAGCTTGCAAAGGCGAAGTCCTATTTTAAGGGTAAGTTGTTGTTGGGGTTGGAGGATAGTGAGGAGTTTGCTCATTTTTTGGCGAAGTATGAACTTTTGAGAGGCGGAGCGAAATTGCCAGAAGAAGTAATGAAGAGTATTGACGGCATTACAGTCGAAGATATTCAGAGAGTTGGGAGGGAGCTGTTTGTCGAAGAGAAGATGAAATGTGCGGTGATTGGGCCGTATGGAGAGGCGGAGAGATTTGAAAAGTTGTTGAAGATGTAGGCTTTGAGGGCTGAAATAGAGGTGTTAATTCAGGTAAAAAGAGGTTTTTATTTGTTGTTGAAATAGAGTTGCTATGTCGCTAATATGCTTTTGCTTTTTACATATTTTAAGAATTGACTATGCAAGGTAAAGGAGTAAATGAAAGAACATTGGTTTTGGTTAAGCCGGATGCCATTCAAAGAGGTTTGGTCGGTCAAATTATTCAACGTTTTGAAAGAAAAGGTTTGAAGTTAGCGGGAATGAAGATGATGAGCTTGGATGATGTGGTTTTGCGAGAGCATTATTCACATATAGCGGATAAGCCGTTTTTCGGTGGAGTAGCGGAGTTTATGAAGAGTAGTCCGGTTGTGGTGATGTGCTGGGAGGGGTTAGAGGTTGTTGATGCGGTGCGACGAGTAACTGGAATTACCAAAGCAAGAGAGGCGGAGGCTGGTTCTATCAGAGGAGATTTTGCAATGAGCGTGGCATGTAATGTGATTCACGCTTCGGATACTGTTGATAATGCCGCGGATGAATTGAAGAGATTTTTTGAGACGGGGGAGTTGTTTAGTTATGATAAATCTGAGTATATGCATGTTTACGTTGAAGATGAGCGTGCGTAGTAAGTTAGTTGTAAATAAAAGCAATAATGGATAATGGGTTTCTGGAAAAAAAGGCGGCGCAGTTGCGTCTTGATTGCTTGACTTCAATTTATAATTCGCAGGTGGGACATGTGGGAAGCTGTATGTCAGTTGTGGAGATTTTAGTTGCTTTGTATTACGGTACTGTTTTGAATCGGCCAGTGGTGAATGTGGATCCGAATGTTCCCGGTTGGGATTTTCAGGACTATGTGATTTTTTCGAAAGGACAGGCGTCTCCTATATGGTATGCGGTGTTGGCGGATTTGGGATTTTTTGCCAAGGATGAGCTGGGAGCGGTCGGTAAAAAGGGGAGTTTGCTTACGGTGAAGCCTAATATTAAAATTCCTGGTGTGAATTTGCCGAGTACTTCTCCTGGCAATTCTTTGTCGGCGGCTGTGGGGTTGGCGCTTAGTTTAAAGATGGAGAGGAAAAATAACAGAGTGTATGTGGTGCTGGGAGATGGGGAGTTGCAGACGGGTGAGGTGTGGGAGGCGGCGATGGCAGCGGCACATTTTAAATTAAATAACTTGGTGGTGGTTATTGACCACAATAAGATACAGGGAGATGGAAAATTGACGAGTGTATTGGATGTGGGATCGATTCAAAGTAAGTTTGATGCTTTTGGATGGCATGTTTATCAGGCTCTTTCCGGACATGATTTTGATGATTTGTTGAATTCTTTCATGAGGAGTTTTAATTCTAATCGTAAGCCGACTTGTATTTGGGCGAATACGGTTTCAGGTAAAGGAGTGGCGTTTGCTGAGGGAAAGGAAGAGTATCGGCATGCTGGTCTAAGTAGAGGCGAGGCTCAAGAGGTGTTTGCTAAATTACATGGTAATGTTTGAAGTCAGTAAATCATTTTGTGAGATTAGTTTGCAGTTTGCAAAGAAGTATAGCGGGTTTGTGATTTTGAATGCGGATAGTTCTAAGGAGTTTGATCTGGCGCGGTTTCAGATGTTTTTTCCGGATCGAGTTTTTAATTTTGGTATGGGTCAACGGGATATGTTGGGGGCGGCGAGTGGTTTTAGTGTAGGGGGGAAGGTGCCTTTTGTGACAGGATTGGCGGCGAGTTTGATAGAAAAAGGTTTTGATCAGATAAAAAATAGTATTTGTAAATCTAACTTGAATATCAAGATTTGCGGAATTGTCGATGATTTTGAGGGAGATGATATTGCTGTGATGAGAGGAATTCCTAATATGAAGGTTTTGATTCCGGCGGATGTTTATGAGTTGAAAAGTATGATGGAGGCGATGATGGAGAATTATGGGCCAACTTATCTGAGGCTTGAGAGGATGTTATCGGATAAGGTTTATAGTAGTGTACCGGATTTTAAGTTCGGGGAGGTGGATGTGTTGTCGACGGGTGGTGATGTGGTGATTTTCGCCGTTGGTAATATGGTTGGTTTGGCGTTGGAGGTGGAGAAAATTTTGCGAAATGAGGGGATTTCGATAGCGGTGGTGAATATGTCGTCGATCAAACCGGTAAATGAGGAGAAAATTGTTAATTTGTTGAAGGGGGCGAAGTGTGCGGTGACAATAGAACAGCATTCTAAGAAGGGTGGGCTTTATGGCGTTATCTCTGAGGTGGCGGCGGAGCGGTGGCCGGTAACAATTAAGGGGATTGGTTATGGGGATGATTTTTTTGATGGAGGGGATGTGGACAGTTGGAATGAGAGATGGGGGCTGAGGACAGAGGATGTGGCCGAGAAGGTGAGAATGATGATAAAGGTGTGGAGGTAGATCGAGCGCGATGTTATGTTTTGAAAGTTTTTTGGTAGTATGCTTTAATTGATGAGTGAGAGTGTTGTTTCCGCTATAATTTTTGAAAACCTTATTTCTATGATTGATAGACCAATAAAAATTGTCGCGGGAAGTTCACATTATGGGTTAGCGAAGGAGATTGCCGATAATTTGGGAGTGGAGTTGACGGGAGTGCATATTTCGCGGTTTTCTTGTAATGAGATTTATGTGAAGCTTTTGGAGAGCGTCAGGGGAGCGGATGTTTTTGTGGTACAGACTTCGACGAGGAATGTGAACGAGGATTTGATGGAGCTGTTTATAATTTTGGATGCGTTGAAACGGTCGTTTGCGGGGCAAATTCATGTAGTGATGCCACATTATGCTTATTCGAGGCAGGATCGCGTTTCACAGCCGCGCGAGCCGATATCTGCTAAGTTGATAGCGGATTTGATTTCAACGGCAGGGGCTGATCATGTGATCACCATGAAGCTGCATAGTGATCAGGCTCAGGGTTTCTTTAATTTTCCGGTTGATAATTTGGATACCGAAAAGATATTTGCGGGTTATTTTAAGGAGAAGAATCTTGAGGATCTTGTTGTGGTGTCGCCGGATGCGGGGGGAGCTAAGGATGCGAAGCATTTTGCGGATCTTTTGGGCGCGAGGTTGGCGATTATTCACAAGAACAGGCCGGAGCATAATTCATCGGAGGTGTCTCATGTTGTAGGTAAGGTAGAGGGAAGAACATGTTTGATTTATGACGACATGGTTGATACGGGTGGTAGTGTGGTGGCGGCGAAGGAGGCTTTATTGAGGAAGGGGGCGAAGGACGATGTGTATTTGATGGCTACGCATCCAGTGTTTTCGGGGCCGGCGGTAGAGAGATTGAGAGATGCGGGTTTCAAGGAGGTGGTGGTTACTAATTCGGTTCCGGTGCCTGAGGAGAAGCATTTTCCCGGTTTGAAGGTGCTTTCGATTGCACCTTTTTTGTCAAAAATAATTCGAAGTGTTCATGAGGGGGGATCTGTGACGGATTTACATAAATTATTAACTAAATAAAAACAATAATGGCTAATGCAGATAAATTGATTTACATGGGGTCGGATCATACTGGAGTTAAGGATAAGGTGGAGATAAAGAGTTATTTAGAGGCAGATGGTTATGAAGTTGTGGATTTGGGTTGTTTTGGTGAAGATCCTTGTGATTATCCGGATATAGCGAGAGAGGTGGCGGAGAAGGTGGCGGAAGTGAAGGGTGCGAGGGGAATTATATTGTGTGGTAGTGGTATCGGGGTGGCGATGACGGCAAATAAATTGAAGGGTGTGAGAGCGGTGATGGCGAATGATCCCTATTTGGCGGAGCAGGCGAGGCTTCATAATGACGCCAATGTTTTGACGATGGGGGCGCGCCTTAATACTTTTGAGGAAATGAAGCCGATTATGGATAAATTTTTGACTACGGATTTTGAGTCGGGCGAGGAGCGTAGAGTGAGGAGAGTTAATAAAATTGATATATTTTAAGGTTAACTTACTAAACAAATATGAAATACAAGTTGGCCCCTTCGATATTGTCGGCAGATTTTGGTCGCTTGAATGAGCAGATAGATTTGTTGAGAGATAAGGTGGAGTTGTTTCATATTGATGTGATGGACGGTCATTTTGTGCCAAATATTAGTTTTGGGGCGCCGGTGATGAAGTGGATAGATAAAGGTTTGTTTTTGGATGTGCATTTGATGATTGAGAATCCAGAGAAGTATGTTGAGGATTTTATCAGAGCCGGAGGGGATCGTATTATTGTTCATGCGGAGGCGACTGATGATTTGAGAGGTTTACTGGGAAAGATTGTAGATTTGGGGGCGTTGCCGGGGGTTTCGATTAAGCCGAGTACTCCGGTGGAGTCGATTTTTGAGGTGTTGGATGTTTTGGATGAGGTTTTGATTATGACGGTTGAGCCGGGGTTTGGGGGGCAAGAGTTTATGGAGGATATGATGCCTAAGATTAAGGAGTTAAGGGCGCACGGTTTTGAGGGGGATATTGGTGTGGATGGTGGGATTAATGCGGAGACCGCGAAGGTTTGTATTGAGGCTGGGGCAAACTTGTTGATTGCGGGGAGTTATATATATGGGGCGGATGATCCCTTGGAGCGAGTGGAATTACTGAAAAGGAGTTTTGCTTAGAGGTTATGATTGTTGAGGATTTTAAAAAGACCTTCCCGCTTGCGGGAAGGTCTTTTGGTAGTTTGCAAATTTTGCGAACTATGATTCAATTAAGAATTCATATTGCTGCAAGCTGCTTCTCCAGCTTCTTGGATTTCTGAAGGTGCACTTACTACGCCTGATAGAGTACATCCGAAGAAGTAGTCACCGTTTTGGTGCAATTCAACATAAGTTGTTTGACCAGGATTGTTTTGTGATGGGAATACGATGTAAGGTCTTCCGTTTGCAGCGCTTCCTTCAAGAGATATTTCTGCTTGTGGAACTTGGAATTGGTCAACAATTTTGATTTTTGCCTCTTCCATGGTTTCTGCATCTCTCATCGCGTCAGCAGTTACCAAAGGTCCCATAGTCATTCCTCCGAATCCTGACAAACTGTAGAAGTCAGTGTTACCGGTTTCAGGGTCATTAACGGTACAAGTGTAATCAACTGGGCAGTTGAAGGTGATCATAGGTGCATCGCTGCTGCTAGCTCCGCCACAGGCAGAGAGGGCGATGGCACTAAATGATAAAGCTAAAATTAGTTTGGTTTTCATAGGCTTTATTTAAGAAATAACTAATTGAATGGTTCTATTTTAATGATTTTATGCTTCTTGGCAATCAAAAACCTTTATAATTACTCTTTTTTCAGGCTGGACTTTGTCGTTTAATAGTGCGCATTTTTGTTGACAAAAACAAGCAAAAGTGATTTTATAGTACCTAGCTTGCTTAAATAAATATTTGTTGTATTTGTTAAAATGAGGGACTTAAAGAGTGATTCGAAAGTAGATAATCGGGCGGATGGTATTTCAAAGGCTGCAAAAGCGAGTTCTTTAGAAGTTGAAGAGGCTGATGCTATTGTGCAGAATGATCGGAATTTGGTTCATCTTTTGGTGGATTCGACAATTGAAAAACAGAATCCTCAAGGATTTGAATTTCTGCTGGCGGATAAAGAGTTTTCAAACAAAGCTAGTATTGGTAATACTGTGAAGTTTTTTAATGGGTTTGCGGCGGATTTGGGACTATTGGATAAAGCTTTTTTTTCTCATGAAGGGGCGAAGAATCATTTTAAGGAAAGATTAAGAGTGTTTTCAGAGTATTTGGATGAACATTTATTGTCTATTAAGCCAATAATCGAGCAGGCGAAACTTTTGAGAAAGGGTAAGCTAGTTGATAATTGGGAGAAGCTTTTGAGAGAGACTGCTTATCATGCTTTTTTTGTTCATTATGGTGCTAAGCGCAGAGGTGAATTTGATGAAGACGGAAATTTGCGCGATTATGTGTATCATGTTGTGAGGACGAGCATTAACTGTCTGGTCCGAAAGTTGAGATTTATTGATATCCAGAGTTTGTTGGTGGGGGTGCTGCATGATACGAAGGAGGATTTTAATGAGGGTATTGTGGCGGTATTGAATGCTGATGAAGAGGAATTGGATGCGTTTTTATTGAGAGAAAAAAAGCAGGGAGGGATAGATGATGTGTTGAGTAAGGATAAAAGGGGAATGCTTGATAGAAATAGTGATTTAGTTGTTGAAGAGTTGGGGAAATTTGAAGATTATTTGGATAGGAGTTTGATGGAGGGGGGACATGAACAGACTATTAGTGTTGGGGAAGCGGTGGATATGCTCACCAAGAGGGGAGGGAATCGTATGCGGGAGACAGTTAGGTTGCTTAATAATCTTTTATTGAAGTCTGATATTAAGGAGATTTTGGCTGTAATATCGGTGCTGTTAATTAAATTTGGAGGGGATCGCTTGGATAATATGAAGTCGACGAGGAGTGAAAAGATTTTGGGAGAGACTTTGATGGTTTTCTATTTGTTTTTTCAAAAGTTGAGAATGAAATTGCTTTTGAATCAGATGAAGGATTATTTTTATTTTGATGACATTGGGCATCGGCAAAAGCTTTCAACGGGATGGCTTGATACTTATCATTCAGCGGATGAGGAAACATTGCCAGAGTCCTTTATTGATGATTTTGTTGGTAGGCTTGAGGTTGAGATGAGTGGTCAAGATTTGAAGTATGGTCGAGATTTTTCAATTGATTTGATTCCAGTTGGGCATCGGCATTCAATGCGAACAAAAAAAGATGTTAAAAGGTTTAATGTTCCGGAGGGGCAGAAAGATTTCCGTCACTATTTGGTCTTTGTTCCTGGTAAAAACACTGATCTTGATGTTGTGAAGATGAAGCAGGCGGCGGCGAAGGTGTTTTGTGAAATTTTTGATGAGGATGAAAAGCTGTTAGTTCAAAAAAAGTATCGATCGGCATTTGAGGATGTATTGGGAGGTGTGATTAAGAGCAAGAGGGAGCAGGTCGGGGTAGACGAAAAGAATTATAGTGATGTTTATGGCGTGGGTGTGTGGTCGGTATATGATTCGGTGGAAGATTTTATTGATAGTTTTGGTGGAGATTTTTATATGGCGTTCTTTGAGGATAGTTTCAAGGCTAAGTCGGAGATTCATTCTTTTGTGAAGGCTTATAGCGGTGATATTGGAAGATTGGAGAATATGTATTCTTTCTTTGAGGAGTTAAAAAAGGGGCAATCTGTTGAAGAAATACTGTCGAGCACGAAATATGGAGCTTTAAGGGTGTTGGACGATAATTGTCCTTTGAATATTCCGGATGCAGATTTGGTAGCATTGGGAGATCGACTGTTACCTATGATGACACTTTCACTGTTTGCGAGAAGAGAAAAGGCGGTGCGAGTGTTTTTGGGGAAGGAAGATTTAGGGGTGGTGAATGTTCCTTTTGAGGCTGGTAATTCTTATAATGAAAATACGCATGTTATGGCTTGGGCGGCACCGAATCTGATCGGAGTGAAGGGCTTGAGTTTTACAGAGTTTGAAAGGGGGGCAGAGAGGTGTGTGAGGATTACGATACCAGAGGATCCAACCTTTTCGCCAACTTCTCATAAAAATAGACTGAAAGTAATAGAGGACTTTGTGAAAAAAGAGAAAAGTAGGATATTTAAAGGTGTACGCAAGGAGTAATTTGGGTGAACGGGGGTTTTTAATGGTGTGCCCGACAGGATTTGAACCTGTGACCTCCAGCTCCGCAAGCTGATGCTCTATCCAGCTGAGCTACGGGCACATATGTAATTGACGGGGGCATAGTAGAAAAAAGATGTGTTTTAGGCAAGCAAAACTTTAAATGGAGGAAAAGTTAAATAAGGTGTTTGCTTTTTTAGGAAATTGTGTTATAATATATTTGTTGTTAAGTTGTTCATTGAAAAATAGTTGTTAATTTCTTCCGAGAGGACTGGATCTTGAACTTTTGTTCGGGTGCAGTCGGTCTCTGAAGAAGTCATTTTGCTTTTAAGCGTCTGAATTATGCAAGGATTGTCCGCTTACCTTTTGGGGTTTCCCATGTTGGTATGGATGATTGCATTTGGTTCTGTTGCTTGGGAGTTTTCCGCTTTGCGGTTATGATGATTTTCTTTGGGAGATAAAAAGCCACCTTAATTTGGTGGCTTTTTTAGTTGATCATTTGAAATAGTCGAATTGTGGATCGGTGGAGGTCTTTATTGGTGGCGAGGAGGTCTTGGCCAAATAGGTCGAGGGGGTTGCCGTTGGTGTCGGTGATGATGCCCCCGGCTTCCGACAGGATGAGTGCCCCGGCGGCGATGTCCCAAGGTTTGAGGCCGAATTCCCAGAAAATGTCGAGTTTACCGCAGGCTGTATAACAGAGATCGATGGCGGCGGATCCCATGCGACGAATGGACATGCTTTCGCTAGCCATTTTCATGAAGTAGGGGTAGTTGTGCTGACGGTGGGTTCTGATGAATCCGGTTGTGGCTACGGCGTCTTGAATTTTGGTCTTTTGAGCGATTTGGATCGGGGTGTTGTTTAGAAAGGCGCCTTTACCCTTTTGGGCGTGAAATACCTGGTTTAATTCAGGAATGTATACGACTCCGAGCTCGACATGGCCTTCAAAATATTGAAAATTGCTGGTGGTTTTGGAGGAGGAGGTTTTTAGGAGGGCGATTGATACGCAATAAAAGGGGAGTCCCTGGACATAGTTGACGGTGCCGTCGATGGGGTCGATGATCCAGATGTATTTGCTTTTGCTTAGTGTTTTTAGGTTGTCAGGGTTGGAGAGGTCGCTGCTTTCTTCGCCGATTATTTGGTGATTGGGATATTTTTCTTTGATGGCGTTGGTGATGAGTTTTTCAGAGGCCAGGTCGGCGTTGGTGACGAGGTCTTTGATCCCTTTTTCTTGAACTTCCAAAGGCTGGGCGCGGAGATTTTTTATGAGATTTCCGGCTTCTTGAGCGATTTGGATGGCAAAGTTTAGCATGGGGAGGTTTTTTTATTGTCTTTATTTAAGCATTTTAGCAGTGGGGGTGGCAATCTTATTCTGTTTGGGACGGTGTCAATTTCCCCAGTGGAAAATTGCACCTCAGATCTCGCCTTTAGTTAATCTTCACTATACTTATTTTGCTTTCAGCGATTAGCTGGTGGTGTGCAATCTTATTCTGCTTGGGACGGTGTCAATTTCCCCAGCGGAAAATTGCACCTCAGATCTCGCCTTTGCTCGCCTCTCTTCGTTCGGCACCGGCCCGCAAAGGCTCCGATACGCCCAGACAGAATAGGATTGCACAGCAGAAATACATGATCGCTCGACATAATAGCGATGACGCAAAAAAAATGGCTATATATATTTTTTGGGATGTGTTTTAGAATGGTTTTCCAAATTATTGATTTTTTTCGATGAAGGCATTAGAGATTAAAAATTTACATAAGGTTTATGACTCGGGGACGGTGGCTCTGGCGGGGCTGGATTTGGAGATTGAGAAGGGGGAGTTTTTTGCTTTGTTGGGGCCGAATGGGTCGGGAAAGAGTACTTCGATTAATATTGTGACGGGTCCGACGAGGCTTTCGTCCGGTTCGGTGAAGGTTTTTGGGCTTGATGTCGAGGAGCATAGGCAGGAGACGAAGATGATGATTGGGGTTGTGCCGCAGGAGATTAGTTTTGATCCATTTTTTACGGTGAATCAGTTTTTGAATTTCCAGTCCGGTTATTATGGGATTAAAAACAATCAGGAGAAGATTGATGAGATTCTTGAGAGGCTTGATTTGAAGGATAAGAAGCACTCGATGACGAGAGCACTTTCGGGCGGTATGAAACGGCGTTTATTGGTGGCGCAGGCGTTGGTGCATGATCCGAAGATTTTGATTTTGGATGAGCCGACGGCGGGTGTGGATATCGAGTTGAGGCAGAATCTTTGGAATTATATGCAGGATCTTAATAAGAGTGGTCTGACGATCCTTTTGACGACGCATTATTTGGAGGAGGCGGAGACGCTTTGTGACAGGACGGCGATTATTCATAAAGGAAAATTGGTGGCAGTTGATAAAACTAAGAGTTTGGTGAAGTCGATGGGGAATCGCAAGGTGTTGGTGGTGACTTTAGCGAAGAAATTCAAGGAGATACCAAAGGAGTTGGCGGTTTATGAGCCTTTTCAGAATGAGTATAACGAGCTGCATTTGCATTTTGATTCTAATGAGGTGGTGAAGGTGCTGGAGGCTTTGACTTTATTGGGGGATCGGGTTGTGGATTTGGATATTCAGGGGCAGAGTCTGGAGGATGTGTTTTTGAAACTTACTTATAACGCAAAATAAAATGAATCTGACGGGAGCAATGACATTATTTAAGAGGGAGACGCATCGTTATTTGAAGGTGTATTCTCAGACTATTTTGACGCCGGTGATCAGTAATTTGTTGTTTTTGATGATTTTTGGGCTTTCAATCGGGCGCGATATTCCGGGGTCGGATCTTAGTTATTTGCAGTTTGTTGTGCCGGGTTTGGTGATGATGGGTATTATTAATAATGCGTATCAAAATCCCTCTTCTTCGATCATTATCATGAAGTATCAGGGGTTGATTTCGAATCTTTTGACGATTCCTTTGAGTAAGGGAGAGATATTGTGGGCGTTTTTGGCTTCGGCGGTGCTTAGGGGGCTTTTGGTCGGGGTGGTGACTTTGATTACAGCGTTGTTTTTTGTGCAGGTGGGGTTTTATTCTATTTTGTATATTGTGTTGGCGAGCTTCTTTTCGGCGTTGCTTTTTTCAGCGTTGGGGGTGATTGTGGGGGTGTGGGCAAAGAGTTTTGATCAGACTACTTTTGTGTTTAGTTTTCTTTTGTCGCCATTGATTTTCTTGGGCGGGGTGTTTTATCCGATCACGACTTTGCCGGATTTGTTTCAGACTATTTCGATGTTTAACCCGATTGTTTATATGGTGGATTTATTGAGATATGGTTTTACCGGTTATCATGAATTTGCGCTTTTGCTGGATGTTTCGGTGGTGCTGGGCTTTTCTTTGGTTTTGACGGCCGTTTCTTATCTGATCTTGCGAACGGGGTGGAGGATGCAGACTTAGGGGAGAGGGGTTTGCCAATTTCGGAAGTTGGGGTTTGAAGGAAATATTTATTGGTGTAAAGTGCTTGAACTATAGTAGTTGGGAAAATTCATGATTGATAAAAAATTCATCTTACATTCAGATATGAAGCCGGCGGGGGATCAGCCTCAGGCGATTGAAGCTTTGGTGAAAGGAATTAGAGGGGGAGAGAGATTTCAGACTTTGCTGGGGGCGACGGGAACGGGAAAGACTTTTGCGATGGCGAAGGTGGTGGAAGAGATGCAGAGGCCGACATTGATTTTGGCGCATAATAAGACCTTGGCGGCACAGCTTTGTAGTGAGTTTCAGGAATTTTTTCCGGAGAATGCGGTGAGCTATTTTGTTTCTTATTATGATTATTATCAGCCGGAGGCTTATCAGCCGACAACGGATACTTATATTGAGAAGGATGCTTCGATTAATGAGGAGATTGATAAGTTTCGGCATGCGGCGACGGCGAATTTGTTGACGCGGCGAGATGTGCTGATTGTGGCTTCGGTTTCTTGTATTTATGGATTGGGAGATGTGCAGGATTATGCGGATTTGTCGATTGGTTTGAAGGTGGGGGATTTTATTAAGCGGGACTTGTTGCTGCGCAAATTGACGGATATCCAGTATTCGCGTTCGGCTTTGGAGTTTAAGAATGGGATGTTTCATGTTTTGGGGGATGTGGTGGAGATTTATTTGCCGGATAGGGATAATGTTTATCGGGTGGAGTTTTTTGGGGATGAGATTGATGCGATTTCGGAGGTGGAGGGGTTTACCGGTGAATTGATCCGTAAATTGGATGAGGTGAAGATTTTTCCGGCGAAGCACAATGTGACGACTGAGGAAAAGGTGAAGAATGCTTCTGATCAGATCAGGGCGGATTTGGATTTGCGGTATAAGGCACTTTTAGGAATGGGGAAGATGTTGGAGGCGGAGAGGCTGAAGACGAGGACGGAGTATGATTTGGAGATTTTGATGGAGACGGGATATTGCAGTGGGATTGAGAATTATGTGCGTTATTTGGGGAATAAGGATGCTGGGCAGAGGCCGACGACTTTGATGGATTATTTGCCGAGTGATTTTATGCTGTTTATTGATGAGTCACATATTACGGTGCCACAGATTGGGGCGATGCATAATGGAAATCTTTCGAGGAAGCAAAATTTGATTGATTATGGCTTTAGGCTGCCTTCGGCTTATGATAATCGGCCGCTGAAGTTTGAGGAATTTGAGGAATATATGAATAGTACGGTTTTTGTTTCGGCGACTCCTGGGAAGTATGAGATGGCTCATACCAAGCCGGAGGCGATTGTAGAGCAGGTGGTTAGGCCGACGGGGCTTGTGGATCCGGAGATTGAGGTGAGACCGATTGAGGGGCAGATGAAGGACTTGCTGGTGGAGATTGCCAAGGTCGTGGAGAGAGGGGAGAGAGTTTTGATTACGACGCTGACGAAGCGCAATGCAGAGGATTTGACGGACTTTTTGTCGGATGTTGATGTGCGAGTTAAATATCTGCATTCGGACATTGATACGATTGAGAGGATTGAGATTTTGAGAGATTTGCGTTTGGGGAAATTTGATGTGTTGGTGGGAATTAATCTTTTGAGGGAGGGGTTGGATTTGCCGGAGGTTAGTTTGGTGGCGATTTTGGATGCTGATAAACAAGGATTTTTGAGGAGTACGAGCGCTTTGATTCAGACGATTGGAAGGGCGGCGCGTAATATCAATGGCCGGGTGTTGATGTATGCCAATAATATGACGGATGCGATGAAGGCGGCGATTGGGGAGACTAATAGGCGTCGTGCCAAGCAGGTAGCGCATAATGAAAAGCATGGGATTACGCCGCAGACTATTTTGAAGGCGATTCGGGATATTACCCATTTTGGAGGGGCGAAGAAAAAGGAAAAGAACGATCGGAAGAGGATTGATAAGGTGCCGCCGGAGGAATTGGCGAGGTTGGTTGAGGTGCTTGAACATAAAATGGAGCTGGCGAGTCAGAATTTGGAGTTTGAGAAGGCGGCAGAATTGCGGGATGAGATTGATGGTTTGAAGGCGATGTTGCCGTAGTTAATTAGCTCTCGATTTATGGAGAGGTTGTTGTTAAGTTATTGATATGTTTAATTTGTTGAATTTTTTTATTTTGGTTGTGGTGATTGTGTGCGCGCTGACGGTGCATGAGTTTGCGCATGCGTGGGTGGCTCATAAGCTGGGCGATGATACTGCGAAGAGGGCGGGGAGGGTGTCTTTGAATCCGATCAGACATTTGGATTTGGTGGGAAGTTTGGTGTTTTTAATTACGCAGATGATTGGTTGGGGGAAGCCGGTGCCGGTGAATTTGAATAATTTCAAGAATCCTTTGAGGGCGAATGCGTTGGTGGCTTTTGCCGGGCCGTTGTCTAATTTTCTTTTTGCGCTTGTGATCGCTATTTTTTTGAAGTTCTTCCCGGCCGGTTTACCAGTGTTGGTGGCGGGATTTTTGGGAGCGTTGATGAATATTAACATCATACTTGGAGCTTTTAATCTATTGCCGTTTCCGCCGCTGGACGGATCGAAGATTATTGGGATTTTTGTGCCGAGGAGGTTTGAGGGGTTGTATCTGAAATATCTTGATGATGGATTTGTGTATTTTTTGTTGTTTTTGATGTTTGATCTGTTTGTTTTGGCGAATATTTTGGGTGGTGGGGTGATTTCGTTTTTGGTTTCAAAAATTGTTTTTGTGGTGAGATCGTTGGTGCTTTTCGGGGTTTAGGGGGAGGTTTTGAGGTTTACTTATTTGGTGATGGTTGTTTGGCTTGAGGGTGTTGGTGTTTGTCCCTGCTGTAAGCGATTTTGTGATGTTTTGATTAATTCGGCCAGAATTGGTTATGCCAAGATATGGTATTTTTTTGAGCTTTGATAACGCGCTATGTTGGGGTTGGGTCTATCTTGTTTTGGCTTGTGGAGGTCTTTACAATCCGGTGCGTTTTGTTATTATGTGGACGCTCTGCTCTGTTTGTAAGAGTCTTATGTACTCTCTCTATCATTTATGCTTTTGGGGCCTGACATTTGATGCGGTTGCGACTGTATCGTGAGGGCACCTACCTGATTTCTCGGGGGGCAACAGTAGCTAAGGTTTCAACGACAAGGTGGAGTTTAAAAAAAGACTTTGAGTGATTACTTTTGTAAGTTCTCAAGGTCTTTTTTTTGTGGGGTTTTAGCGTTTGGGAGGTTCCTATACGTAATTTTTGTAATTTGTGCGAGGAGTGGCGATCGGTTTTGAGAGTGTTAGATCGATTCGATGTAGCTCTTGGCTGTATTTAGGACATGTGGGTCGGTGAGGTTGGGGTCTTGTTGGTTGATGAGGTTTTCGGCTTGTGCCCTGAGTGTTTCTTCTTTATTTTTCAATTCTTGGAGTCTTTGGTGTAATTTATTGATGTTATTTTGTATTTCAGCTTTATCGCCAAGGAAATCTCTTACGATGCGAGCTGTGTCAATTTGAAGGATAGTTTCGATCTCATCTTCGAAATGTAGTATTTCGGGGAGTTCGATAAATTTGAGTGAGTTGGCTCTGAGGTATTTGTATTCTCTTATGGCGTTATCTATCTGGCCTTGGAGTCTTTGTAATTGTCTTTTCTTTGCGCCTAGCCAATTTCTGAAATTGGTTCCAGGAGTTTGTTGGACTGTTTGTGTCTCTTGTTGCAGGGTTCGGATGGATTGTTGGAGTGTTGTTATTTGAAGGGTGGTATTAAATAGTTCTTTGATGTCATATTCTTGTTCTGCGGACTCTAGTTCAAGTATGTGGCTTTCTAAACTTGTTATCTGGTCTTTGAGATTTCTCAGTTGAAAAAGTAAGCCGGGTGTGTGAAGTTTTTGAGGTTGAGGATAATCCGAGGTGTTTACAAATGGCCTTTGGACTGTAGGGAAAGAACGACCAAATATTTGATGTCGGAAGCTTCTGGTTGCATCGGCTATGGCTTGGCGTTCTGCGTCTTGCCTGATGTCTATGTGGTTATTTCCATTCTCATCTTCAGTCGCGACTTGTCGGTTGATGTTTTTTGGGGTCATTGTAGATGGTTACTAGATGGCCCAAATAGTATGCTAGATGTGGCATTTATGTCAAACATGGTGTTGAGGTTCCTTTACGTAATTTTTTGATTTGTGTGTGGCGTTGCGATCGGCCGAGATATATGATCTCGACCGAGGAGCCCACAAATTAAAAAATTAGTATAAGGAAACTCTTTAAGCTTCGAAAAAAAGATTCTGAAACTCGGGGTGTAAGTGGGTGGAAAGTTGAAGGTCAGGATTTAATCTGAGCTTCGATCTTGTCAATTTCTCGTTTGGCGGTTTCGAGGACTGCGGGGGCTATTAGGGATTGGTGGTCATCTTTCATGATTCCCTCTATTTCTAGGACTTTACGGTCTTTTTGTTGTACTAGATCGGTTAGAGTCCTTTCGTGTTTCCTTATTTGTTGTTGTAGGTCAGCTTTTATGCTGGCTCTTTTTTCTTCTAGGCGTGGGATATTCACCCCTAGTATGTCAGTGACGGCGTTCATTGTTAGAGATGGTCGTATGGTGGTGGGGAGAGAGTCTTTGATTGCCAAGAATTCCTGGCATTTGGCGTCGATTTGATCTTGTAGTGCTTTTAGTCTTTTTGTTCTCTTTCCAGCCCAGTTGCGGGGGGCAAGATTGGAACCATTTCTTTCCAGTGTTATTTTTTCTTGTAATTGATGAATTTCTCCTTGTATGTTGTTGAGTTGTGTAATCCCTTCGTTGATCGTTGGGCTTTCTATTTGTTCTTGTCTGCCTTGGAGTTCTTTTAACGCTTCTTTGTTTTGAACTATGTCGGAGGCTATGGCCCGGAGTTGTCCAACGAGGGGAGTGGCGTGTTGGTAATGGGTGTAGTAACCTGAATCTAGAACGCGTCTTTTGAAGTCTTCAGTTGCTCGAGCAACTTCGCCGTTGTGTGTTTTTTCAAGATGAGTTTTATTTGTTCTTTTATAGATTCCATTAGCTATCTCATTCAGGTCTCTATGATTAGGGTCAAGTTTACCTTGGTCATTTATCACAACGAGTTCATCGGATGAATTTCTTACTATCATGGTGTCTGCCCCGTATTCCTGAAGCGTTCTTGTGTTTCCTTCTCCAGATCCGTAAATATGGTTAAGGGCAGGAAGCAATTCTGCCGCAACTTTTCTAGCTTCACTTTGGAAAAGTGTTTCTAGTTCTTTTGATATTCTCATTCCTTTATTTCTGAGGAAGGGAATATCGAGTCTCCCAGATTTTATGTTGGCAAAATTAAGGTACCCCCCAACGTTGTTTATAGTCATGATGTGCACGAAATCAGCGTCACTTATCCCTATGTTTTTTAGTTTTCCTTGTTGGAATAGATTAAACAGTACATATGAAGGAAATGCATGCCTAAAATCCTCTGGAGACATATCGCTATAATTGTTTGCTAGGATTGCTGCTTTGGCTGACATGTCTAATAAATACCTCTGTGATGGTGTTGCATCTTTGTTACGTCGTTCTGGAAATAGAGACTCATTTATCTCATGGGGTTCCTTTTTAGTCTGGTTGTATCCGGTTTGCGTAAGGTCCCGCCAGATTTCAAATGTTCTAAGGGGACGATTGCTATGTCTTCCGTTCACATAATCATGTAAGACATCTGCTAGGTGTTTTATCCTTGGATGGAGTTCATAACGGTCTGTGCTGGCAATGATTTTGGTAATTTCCGTAATTGCAAATTCACGGAGAGTACCTGTTACCTGAATTCCATATTGCTTCATTCTCTGTTCGACTTCTCTTTGTATGCTGGGGCTTTTTAGTAGTTTACCAAGACGCCTTATATGTTCATCTGGAGTGAGGTCTGGTGTTAACATGTATTCTTCCAGATTTACGATATCTATAGAACTATCTTCAGCCACATCTTCTGTGGGTATGTTTGGGTTTTGCATTGGAAAATATTAAAAAACTTCACATAGTATAATACTACATATTAGAAGTTTTGTCAAAATTGGGCGGTCGAGATTTACGCTGACTTTTTGAAGCGCTTTTTGAATTGTTCGTTCTTTTTTTTGGCCCACTTTTTGAGACGGTGGCCAGAGGGGGGATGGATGAGGATGACTCCGAGGATGAGGGGGGTCCAGCCGGGCATGACGGGAATGATAGCGCCGATGATGCCTATGATGACGAGGCATAGGCCGATGAAGAAGTAGAAGGTGCGTTTGATCAAGCTTGTTTGCGTTTAGCGAGCATGAATTGGTTTTTTGCGAAGAGGTAGAGGTTGGCTATTAAGATGCTGAGTAGTTCAAAGTTGTTGATGCCTTCGGTGCGGAGGAAAAAGTATGCTGTGGCGGCGATGAGGCCGAAGAAGATTTGGTCTTGTTTGAGGATGGGAGAGCTTTTGGGATCGATTAGCATGATGGCGGTGAAGAAGTAGATGGTGGAGTCTTTGAAGATGAATAGTGTTTCGTTGAGGGTGACGGCGGGGTGAGCGAGGGATAGGAGAAAGAGCGTTATGAGAAAAGTGAATATGGCGGGGTATTTGCGGTGTTTGGTTATGCCGAGGGCGAGCCAGATGAGGATTAATATTAGTGAGGTGTAGCCTGAGAAGCTGGCGCCCCACCAAGATATTAGTGGTGTTTCAAGGTTGAGTGATTGGAAGATGAAGTAAGTTAAGACGAGGGCGAGGGCGGCGGGGTTGAAGTAGGGGATGTAGGGTTTGCGGGGGAGAAATTTGTAGGTGACGGCGAGGGCGGTTATTAAGCCGATATGCCAAAGATTCTCGATGCCAAAGGGATGGATGAGCAGAAATATGATGAGAATTGTGGTGAGGGTGTGGCGATATTGTTTTTGTTTTTTAAAGAGTTTGGTTCCGATTAGGAAAATTAGGGTGCCGGAGGTGAGTGCGGTCAGTAGGTAATAGATTTTTGTAATGGAGGATTTGTCGAAGTCTATGGCGATTGCGAGGGTTGCGAGAATGAGCAGAAAGGCATTGACGCTGATGATTTGGTTGATTTTTCGAAGCATTGTAAATATTATGGGAACTCATTTATAGTAAACATTTCTATGGAAAAAACAATAATTTCAATGATGTTGATGCTGGTTTTGGCAGGAGGTGCGGTTGCTTGTTCGAGCACAGAGGTTGATGAGAATGGTCAGGAGCAGGTGGTTTCTGAGGAGAGTGTAGTGGATGATGATGTGAAGGTTACGGTGTATGTTGATGGGGTTTATGATCTTTCGGCGCAGTATGAAACTCCAGCCGGTGAGGAGAAAATCGATTTCAAATTTACACTGGAAGACAATGTGGTTACGGATCTTGAGGTTAATTCTTTGGCGGTCCATGAGGTTAGTGTGAAGTTGCAACAGATGTTTATTGATGGGATTGAGGCAGAAGTGGTAGGGAAAAAACTGGATGAGCTGGGTGAATTTTCTGCGGTGAACGGTTCTTCTCTGACACCGATTGGTTTTAATAAGGCGGTTGCGGATTTGAAGGTTGAGGCGACAATGTAATGAAATTTTTTAGGGATAATATTTTAGGGACGAGGGCGGTGTTGAGTTTCGGGGCTGGGGCGGAGAAATACGCCCCTTTGGTTGAGGATTTGTTTGAGGAGATTTCTCGAGTTGAGCGGGCTTATTCGCGCTTTCGTGAGGATAGTTGTCTGGCGGATTTGAATCGGAGGGGGAAAGAGTGGTGTGAGGTTGATGATGAAATGTGGGGGCTTTTGGTGTTTGCGGATAATTTGTCTAAGGAGTCGGGCGGGGTTTTCAATATTGGAGTGGAGGAAATTTTGTCGTCATGGGGTTATGATAAAAATTATTCTTTTTCGGAAGGTGGTGAGGTGGGGGATGTTTTGGCTCCGGATTTGGATTTTGAAAATCGGCGGGTGCGGGTTAATTCGAGAATTGATTTTGGGGGTCTTGGGAAGGGGTATGCCTTGGATTGTGGGGTGCGAGTTTTAAAGAGAGTTCCTAATTTTTTGTTGGATCTGGGGGGAGATATTTATGCTCGAGGAGAGGGGTTGGATGGTAACGGTTGGAAGGTGGCCTTGGAGAACCCTTTTAATGTTGAGGAGGGGCTTGGTGTTGTGGTGGTGGATGATTTTTTTGTGGCGGCGAGTAATGGAGAGAGAAGATCTTGGCGAGATCGACATCATCTGGTGGATGTGAAGAAGAAGGCGCCGGCTGGGGATATGGCGAGTGTTTTTGTGCAGGGTGGTAGTGGGATTGCAGTTGATGCTTGGGCTACGACTCTTTATTGTATGGGATATGAAAAGGCTTGTGAGTATTTGAAAAATGCGGAAATTGTGGCGATGGTGGTTGCTAAAAATGGCAGGACATTTCGCTCGGCGGATTTTAAGGGCGATATTTTTTAGAAATTTATCGAGGTGAGTTGGTGGACTGAAGCCAAATTTTACCGATTGAAGCTTTGCCTTAAATCCTAAATAAAATAGTGTCAAATTATAATGGTTGAAAGAAGGGAACGACTGCTATATATTGTTGCGTACTGAAACATACAGTACTAGATGTAGTATCTGTGGCTATCAAATTAATAGATATATGGAGTTTTGTGATATTGACGCCTAATTGATGCGCTGTTTGTTGACGAAAAAATAATTTTACCAATTTTATAACCAATCTGATGTATGTCCATCATGTATGTCGAAAAGAGAAACGGAAATGTGGTCACCTTTGACTTGAACTATATCAAAAATGCAATTTTTGCGGCGGCAAGATCTGTGGGCGGAAGCAATGACGATATTAGTGAAGAGCTAGCAGGAGCTGTGTATAAGCTGATAGAAGAAATGAATAGGGAAACGGTTAATGTGGAGCAGATTCAAGATGTGGTGGAGCGCGTTTTGATTGAGAGTGGGCATGCATCGACAGCAAAGGCATATATTCTTTATCGTAAGGAGCGCGAGGATGCTCGTCGTGAGGAACAGGAAATGATTTTGAAGAAGGTAGAGCGCGGAGAGATTACGGTTCACAGTCGTGATGGGGCGGCTCATACATTTGATATGTCTGAGATTGAGAAGTTTGTCGATAATTGTGCAAAGGGTCTTGAGAATGTTGAAGCTAAGAAGGTAATTGAAGGTGCGAAGCAAAACTTTTATGATGGAATCACAACTCAAGATATTAATAAGGCGCTTTTGATGGCTGCTCGAAGTTTTATTGAGCGAGATCAAGATTATTCGAGATTAGCGGCGAGGATTTTGATCAATGATCTGTATGAGCAGATACTTGGGGTGAAACAATTTGATGAGGGGTTTACGGAAAAATATCGTGAAGGGTTTAAGGTGGCAATTGATCGTGGTATTGAAATCGGGCGTTTGGACGCGAGACTTAAAGATATTAATTTGGATGAGTTGTTGCCGATGATGGATCCGATGCGGGATGAAAATTTCCAGTATTTGGGGATTCAGACACTTTATGATCGGTATTTTTTAAGGGATTATGATCAGAATATTTTGGAGTTGCCGCAGTATTTCTTGATGCGTGTGGCGATGGGGCTTTGTCTTGAAGAGAAGGAACCTATTTTCCATGCGAAGAGGTTTTATGAGGTGATGTCTTCACTACGATATCTGCCTTCAACTCCGACTTTGTTTCATTCTGGGACGACGCATCCGCAGATGAGCAGCTGTTATTTGACCACCGTTAAGGATGATTTAAGTCAGATTTTCAAGGCGATAGGTGATAATGCCCAGTTGGCTAAATGGTCTGGTGGTATCGGGAATGATTGGTCCAATATTCGTGGTACCGGTTCAATGATTAAATCAACAAATGTTGGTAGTCAGGGTGTGATTCCGTTTCTGAAGATTGTGGATTCGACAACAGCGGCGATTAATAGAAGCGGAAAGAGGAGAGGTGCGACATGTGTTTATTTGGAGACTTGGCATTATGATATTGAGGCTTTCTTGGATCTGAGAAAGAATACCGGAGATGATCGTCGTAGAACTCACGATATTAATACCGCAAACTGGGTTCCAGATTTGTTTATGAAGCGCGTTATGGCCGGTGGAATGTGGACGCTGTTTTCACCAAATGAGACACCGGAGCTTCATGGTCTTTATGGTAAGGCTTTTGAGGAGAAGTATATGGACTATGAGAAAAGAGCTGAAGCCGGTGATCCGGAGGTGCAGACTTTTCGTAAGATTGAGGCCGCTAAGCTTTGGAGGAAGATGATTACTGTTATTTTTGAGACCGGTCATCCTTGGATAACATTCAAAGATCCTTGTAATATTCGTTCGCCACAAGATCATGATGGAGTGGTGAATAGTTCAAATCTTTGTACGGAAATTACTTTGAATACTTCAGAAACTGAGACGGCGGTTTGTAATCTTGGGTCGATTAATCTTTCAAAGCATGTGAATGAGAATGGTTTTGATAAGGATGTTTTGGCAACTACGATTGAAGTGGCGATGAGGATGCTGGATAATGTTATTGATTTGAATTTTTATCCAACACAGGAGGCAAAGAATTCAAATTTCAGACACAGGCCGGTGGGATTGGGAGTTATGGGGCTTCAGGATGCATTCTTTATTATGAAGACGAACTTTGATAGTGCGGAGGCGGTGAAGTTGTCGGATAATTTGATGGAGTATGTTTCGTATCATGCGATTTTAAATTCTTCAAAACTTGCGAAGGAGCGTGGAGCTTATGAGACCTTCAAGGGGTCAAAATGGGATCGTAATATTTTCCCGGTTGATACTGTTGCTATGCTGGAGAGTGAACGCGGAATGGAGACGGGCGTGGATTGTAGTGAGAGTTTGGATTGGAGCGAGGTGCGGGCTCATGTTCAGGCTCATGGTATGAGAAATTCTAATACTATGGCGATTGCACCGACGGCGACAATTTCTAATATTGCGGGATGTTTGCCGACGATTGAACCGATTTATAATAATCTTTATGTGAAGTCTAATGTGAGCGGCGAGTTTACGATTATTAATGAGTTTTTGATTGATGATCTTAAGGCTGAGGGTATTTGGAATGATGAGATGTTGTCGAAGATCAAATATCATAATGGAAATATCAGTGCGATCAGTGAGATTCCGCAAAAATATCGTGAGCTTTATAAAGAGGCTTTCCAGATCGATCCGATTTGGTATGTGAGACATGCGGCGTATCGTGGTAAGTGGATTGACCAGAGCCAATCTGTGAATCTGTTTATAGCAAGTCAGTCAGGAAAGTTGATTTCAGATGCTTATATGGAAGCTTGGAAACATGGACTTAAGACAACTTACTATCTGAGAAGTTTGGCGGCGTCTTCAATTGAGAAGAGTAGCTTGGATATTAATAAAAACTATGAGTCTGCAGGTGTGGATGATTCTGACAAGGGGGTAGCTGCTGTGGCGCCTGTTGCGCCAGCTGCGTGTGGGTTGAGCCCAGAGGAGTGCGAGGCTTGTCAGTAGGCCCTTGGTGGGAAAGGTAATTTAATTAATAAAATATAACATTGTTCTTATGGCATATTCAGAGGAAGAGGTACAAAAACTAAACGGCAGGAAGACGATTTTAAATTGTTCAACGACTGATCCAAATAAAATCTTGCCGATGAAATACAATTGGGCAAGAGAGTTTTATAAGACGGGAATTGCTAATAACTGGACGCCTGACGAGGTTAATATGCAAAAGGATGTTGAGATGTGGATGGACCCAAAAGCTTTGACTGAGGACGAGAGAAGGCTGGTGATGTGGAATATGGGATTCTTTTCTACGGCGGAGAGTCTGACGGCTAATAATTTGGTGTTGTCGGTGTATAAGCATGTGACAAATCCGGAGTGCCGTCAGTATTTGTTGCGCCAGGCTTTTGAGGAGGCGATTCATACGGATACATTCATTTATTGTTGTGATACCTTGGGATTGGATCCTGATGAGGTGTATTCGATGTATGAAAAAATCCCGAGTATTAAGGCGAAGGATGACTTTGTTATTGATCTGACCAAATCGATCTTGGATCCGAATTTTTCGACCGAGGGGACTGAGAATATGCAGAAGTTTGTTTATGACTTGGTAGGGTTTTATGTGATTATGGAGGGTATTTTCTTTTATGCGGGGTTTGCGATGATGTTGTCGATGTTGAGACAAAATAAGATGATTGGTGTCGGGGAGCAGTTCCAATTTATTTTGCGTGATGAGTCGGTGCATTTGGACTTTGGGGTGCATTTGATCAATACAATTGTGGAGGAGAATCCTGAAATTTGGACGCCGGAGTTTAAGAAGTCATTGCGTGATAATATTATTAAGTCAGTGGAGTTGGAGATTGCTTATGCGGAGGATTGTCTGCCAAGAGGGATCTTAGGGTTGAACATGGAGACGGTGGGGCAGTATGTGAAACATATCGCGGATCGTCGCTTGGAGAGAATTAATCTGGAGAAGGAATATGGGGTGGAGAATCCGTTCCCATGGATGAGTGAGATTATCGACCTGAAGAAGGAAAAGAACTTCTTTGAGACGAGAGTGACTGAGTATCAGTCAGGAGGAATGTTGGAATGGTAGAGAGAATATTTTAAAAGCCCCATCTGCTTCGTTAAAGACTCGAAAACAGCTCGCCGTACGCTACTTAGTACGGCTTGCTTGGGTTCATGCGAGACTTCTGGGGTCTAGATGACGGAGGTCTTGATACGGGTCGTGGATTGATATGACGACGCGTTCGCTAATACCATGTTTGGGGGCCGCGTGATGGTTTGTCCAGTCACGGCGTTCCCCGAAGATGCGGATTAGAGTGGCAAGGTTGTAGGTGTCGTATTTTTTGAGGTTGTCCTGAAAGATGTGTTGTCCACTTTGATCTTTTCCAAGGTATGTGACCCAGTGTCGGGCGGTATCGGGAATGGGGCGGGCTTTGTCTGTGGTTTGTGATTGAATCGGGTAGCGGTCGGGGAGGGCCATAAACATTACTTGTCCGGGTTGAAGGAAGTCGATATCGCTGGAGGTGAGTTGAGAGATTTTTTTACCGCGGAGGGCTGTGGTGGCTTCCGGAGCTATCGGGGAGTTTCTGATGCCTTGCCAGTTGCGGGGGATGTGGGCGGCGCGCGATAGTCTGTCGTATATGGATGTGGCTTGCCGCGCCGCCATACTTTCACATTTCCCTTTGCTTTTTAATCGTTCGAATTCAGGATTGTTGATATTTGAGACTATCTGGTTGAAGATAAATCGGTTCCAGGATTCTCGATTGGTGATGTTTTCCGGTATGTCTTGTTGTTTTAAGAGTTCTGTTCCTTGGGCTAATGCGTTTAGGAGGAGTTCGCCGTTGCCGATTTCAAAATGGCTTTTGCGGTGTTGGAAATTGTGGTGGAAGAATGATTCTTTGTTGGTGATTCTGTCGGCCAGGGAGGTGGCTCCAATGTTTGTTTTGGCTTCGGCATTACCCTGAGTAAATGCTTGTACTAGGACGCCTTTATTGGCGTGATGGGCGATAGTATTTAGGGTGTGGCTATCGTTGTAGGTGGCGTCCAGCATGGTGATTGATGATATTTTTGAGGAATTAACTCCGCTGGTCATGTTTCCAAGGCCTTTGTATCCGCCGCTCCAAGCGATGAAGTTCCATTTGCTTTCTGGGAGTCCTTTTGCGGTTAGGTGGTTTTCGATTTCTCGGAAGGTTTGGCTGGTGATGTGGGACCAGCGAGCCGTTGTCTGGTGGTCTCTTTCGTTTCCTTTTGGCGCTGGTACGACGAGAACGGCATTGATTCCGGATCTTTGCATTTTTTCGACTTTGTCCTTTATTTGACTTTGTTCAAGGGTGTCGTTGAGGGTTCGGCCGTTGCCTCCGAAGAACATGATGTAGTGAGGAGGTTTGGACTTAAGCTCAGGATTCTGGCTGTAATTTAGGTAGATGGGTTCGCCGGTTGGTGATTCTTGGGCGGTTAGTGTCGTTTCGATGATTTGGAGGTCACCTTTGACGGCTTCTTTAAGTGCTAGGCGTGAAGAGGGGGTGGTTGATGGGGTTGCTTGAGGTTTGAGATTTTCTGATTGAGGGCTGTCATAGGTAGTGGCAGGGGGTTGTTGTCGTACACGGATGTGATAATTGTCGATATTTTTGGCCTGGCCGTAATTTATTACGATTTGTTCGTGTTCTTTGGGTTTTCCGATGTCTTCAGTTGCGGTATTTAGTCTGGAAAGAGCATAGTTGGCGAATTCTGGTGTGTAGGCGTTGTCCTGGACGGTTGTTTGGCCTAGGGCTTCAAACTTTGCGGCAGCATTGGCAAGGTAGCGGGCGGTAAGGTGAAGGTGTTCGTAGTTGCTTTGGTAGTTGTTTTCTTGGTTGGTGATTGTTGATTCAAGGAAGGCGGGGTCGACACCGTAGTCTTTGGCGATGGTGAGAAGGGTTTTTCGGTCGATGGGATCGTTGTTTTCTTGGTCTTTGGAGAGGTCTAGGCTGCCGGATTCGGAGAACTTGTCGCCAAATGTGGCTTTGAAGTTTTGATCGTTGGTGTCGCTGTATTGAGGATTGTTTTCGCCGATGCGGACTGAGGTGCCGGTGATGATGGCAAGATATCGTCCAGTTTTGCTGTAGAATCCTTGATTGGCACGGCGGGTATATTCTTGGCCGGAGTGAATGATGGTGCGGACGCTGGGGGGCATGATGTCGCCGAGGCCGACTTGTATTTCGAGGGCGCGGTTGTTTTTGAAATCGAAGTTTATTTCGGTGTCAGGGAGGAGTTGTTCGGATGTTTTTATGGATGAGATGAGGGATAGCATTTGGCTGTATTTCCCCTCGTATTTGAGTTTTTTGAATTCGCTTGGAGTTGTTTTTTGAAGGAGCGTTTCAGGAGTGTTGTCTAGGAGTTGTTCATCGAGGGGGGTAGCGGCTTCGGATCTTGATTCTGCGCTTTTGGCAAGAGTTTCGGCTTCCGTTGGAGTGGTCGGTTCTTGGGCACTGTCTAGTTTGTTGATATTTATGCTCACAAGAGAATTTAGTTAATCTTGTCATTATAGCATAAAAAAGAGGTCTTCTCAAACTTGAGAGGGCCTCTTGGGAGGGTGGATGGAGGGCGCTATTTTGAGAATGCCAAATAGGTGCCGTATCCGCTTGCAAATAGCGCGATGTAGAATCCAATTCCAGCTATGTTAAATAAATTGTAGGAGCCGATTGAAGATAAGAACATAAGCACTGGTCCAGCAAGCATTCCGAGAATTAGTATTTTCTTGCTGTTTGAGATTTTCGGTACTTTTACTTTGAATTTTGGGAGAGCCCACTGTAAGAGATAAAGTATTGATGCTATGACAGTTATCAATCCGGCTCCGTTCCATCCGTTGTAACTTTGGATTCGGAGGATGCTCATCCATGGGAGAAATGTTGATATGAATACTATGCCGGCAATAAGCAGTAGTGTTTGTTCGTGTTTATTTTCTTTTTTGAATTCTTTGACGATGTCGATATTGGATTTTGGTTCTTTTTTGTCCATAGGAAAGAGTGTGTTAGTGGTTATGTAAGTTTATTTACGGAGTTTATTATAATACGATATGGAGGTTTGTGATATAGATAGTTTTGGCTTTTGAGCCCTTGTGTAATAAAATATTTGACCAAAATGGCAATATGGGTAATATGGGGTAAATAACTTATTTAGCTTATGAAAAAGGGGTTGAATCATTCAGTTAGTGTTGAAGGTCGAGAAGGTGATGAGGTTAATGTAGAAGGAGGGCTTGTTGGAAATAGTGAGAGATTGATTCAAGCTACTCGAGGTGAGTTGTTGCATCTTTTGGACGGTGTGTTGGTTTCAGGTATTTGGAATGATAGTAAATGGGGCCAGAGAGGTTTGCCAACGGGAGCTTTTGGAGTAGGGAGAGGTATTGCTATTCAGAATAGGGGTAGGGAGAGGTTTCGGCCTTCATATGCGTTGCCAGAGAAGCATGGTGTTGGAGGAGATCTTCCTTTTCCATTGGCAATGTCATGGTTATCGACAGGGGCATTGAAGGATGCTAGGAATATGGTTATTTTCCCGAAGGATTCGGATGGGTCTTTTGCTACTACGATGAAGAAAATGGGGGTATTGGGGGATTATTTTTATGCTGATTTAGATGAGTCTCTATATGCCGCAAGAGATTTAAGGATGCCAATTTATTCAGTAGATGATTTGCCGTCTTGCTGGGATAGGGATGTCGTGAACAGTAATTTTGCAATGACTGCCGGTAATTCCAAGAGAGTAAATCTTCTTTCTTCATTCGCTGCTGATTATGAAGAAATTTCTCTTTTAAAAGTTAATGTTAAGGATTTGGTGGATAAGCTCAGGAGTGGGCTGTTTTACATTAAATTGAATAACACAGAAAATTCCGGCGAAGGAGTAAAGAAGTGTTTCAAGAAGGTTAATGGTGTTAATGAGCCGCTTTCGATTGTTGAGCTAACTAAATTGGTTGAGGGGTTGAAGCAAGATGTAATGGTTTATGGGTTAAATTCGATTGTTGCTATTCAGCCGCATGTGGATGGTGTGGATCGTAATTTTCAAATATTTGTAACCCCTGATAGTGATAAAATTCATGTGGTGACATTGAGTGAGCAATTTGTTGACGAGAATGGGAGTTATCAGAGCAGTATAAATTCTCCGTTTGATATTCATGAGATAGATGAGAGGTTGGAGAGGGTAATTATTGATTTGGCGGATAATTATCGTAGTGTTTTGAAGGCGTTTGGATTTGTGATGTGTGATTATATCGAAACGGCTGAGGGGGAGCTTAAGGTGATTGATCCCGGTTTACGGCCTACGGCAAATACGGCGACGGCGATGGCGAAGCTTTGGCTCGAGGAGCAGACGGGAGAAGCGGTTTATAGTTCTTTGCATTTTGTGAAGACGGGGGAATTTGCAAGTTTTGCAAGTTTTGCTTCTGGTGTTGATAAGTTTATGTCGGCGGATAGTCTTGTCAAAAACGGGCATGCAGTTTTACCGTGGGGATATAATCATCATCAAGGAGCGGGACTATTTGTGGTTGCCACCTCAAATAGGGATGATATAGAGGGGTTGAAAAATGATGTGAGCGCGAGGATTAAGCGAAGATAATTTGATCGATGATTGTGGTGACTTCTTTTGGTAGTTGCAGGGTTTCAAAGTGTCCTTGGTCGGCATAGAAAATGCCGGTGCCTTTGCTGTGTTTGAGGCTGGTGATGGCGTATTCAGGGTATGTATAGGGGTCATCGAAGGAATGTACGATGGTGTAGCTTTCAATTTTAGGCATTATTTTGGGGAATTCTAAGGGGTAATTGAGAAAGGTGCTCATGTCGGAGGTCTCTTTTGGTCCTGGAGAGCTGCCGATTGTGATGAGGTGTTTGGTTTTTATGATATCTCGCATGATGAGGCTGAGAGCAAAAGTTCCTCCAAGACTGTGCGCGATTATGAGGTCGAAATCGTTTTCGGGGAGCTCTTTAATGGTTTCGGTCCATTCATGGATGTGAGGTGTTTTTGGATTTGGAAAGCTGGGAATATGGATTTCAGCATGATTTTGATAACGAGATTTTATCCACGGAAAAAAATATACTTTTTCGTTTCCCATGAAGCCGTGAATTCCGAGAATTTTTTTCATTCTTATTCGGATGAGAGGATTTCTTGCAAAGGCTGGTTGTTTACAAATATTTCGACAGCGGTGTTGCCAGTAAATTGCTTAGCAGTGTATAGGATTTGATTTTCGAACCGTGGAGTGTCACAGGTGCCCCCGAAGACTGGTTCGCCTGTAAGGTATATTTTGGTGACGTCATCTTCGGTTGTGGATGAGCTGTATTCGAGATTGGAGTTGTGGAGGGTGTTGTAATATCCGGTTGGGACATGGTATTGGCCGTTGTAGGTGAATAATCTGGTGAGTGCACCTTGAAGATTTGTTGTTGTAACTTCCATTGATACGGGGACGATGCTGTCGTTGCAGCCGATAAGGTCGCCGTTTGTTCCGCCGCCGTCGAGTTCGACGAAGTATATATCGGCGGTGGTTGGGGTGTTTGGATCAGTAGTTGTGTCGTCGACAGGCGGTTGTGGGGATTCATCTATGGGCTGTTCTGTTTCTGGTCCTTTGGAACAAGCGGTTAATAAAAATGCGCTTATTAGTAATGATGCTAATACTTTCATGGTAGATGAGTTAAAAATTCGAATAATTGAAATTAATTGAAGTGATTTGATTATAGTGCGTGTGGGTGAAATCCGCCAGTTTAAATGATTAATACTTTCTTTTCTGGGTTTTTCATGTTATAATCTAAAGATTTGTCGAATCTAAATTTGTAAGGTTAGAACATGGTACTAAATTTGATCATATTTGCGGTTTCACTTTTTGTGGTTTTGAGGGGGACGACTTTTGCGACGAAGTATGCGGTGGGTTTGGCGCATAGTTTTGGTTGGTCGAAGTATGTGGTGGGGTTTTTGGTCGTGGCGTTGATATCTATTTTGCCGGAAACTTTGATTTCAATTAATTCGGCTATTGCTGGAAGTCCGCAGTTTGCTTTGGGAATGCTTTTTAGTGCCAATGTGGCGGATTTGACTTTAGTTTTTGCGATAATTATCGCTGTTTCGGGTAAGGGGATTAAGGTGGAGAGTAAGATTTTGAAGAATAATTGGTTTTTTCCAATGTTGTTGCTGCTGCCGTTGATTCTGGGACTTAATGGGGAGTATTCAAGGGTGGATGGAGCGGTGTTGTTGATAGCGGGGATGGTCTTTTACTATTTAGTGTTTCAGGATGGTGCTGAGGAAGCTTTAGATAATGTGAAGGCCGAGATTGATAAGGATCGCTATAAGAATGCCTTTTATTTATTGGTAAGTATGTTGGCTATTTTGGTTGGGGCGCACTTTACTGTTGATGCTGCGGTTAATTTTGCCAGTGCTTTGCATGTCTCACCGATTATTATCGGTATGTTTATTGTGGGCTTGGGTACGGTTATTCCGGAGCTTCTGTTTTCAATCGGAGCGGTTAAAAATAATGAGGATTCGTTGGCGGTGGGTGATTTGCTGGGAACGGTGTTGGCGGATGCAACGATAGTTGTGGGTATTCTCGCGCTGGTTAGTCCATTCAGTTTCCCGAGGGAGATAATCTTTAGTACGGGATTTTTCATGCTGATGGCGGCGATTATGCTTTGTTATTTTATGTATACGGGAAAAACAGTGTCGAGAAAGGAGAGTTATGTTTTATTCGCCTTTTGGACACTGTTTGTGATTGTCGAACTTCTTATTGGTTTGTAGATTCGGAATTGTCTTCGTGATTTTCATTATCGGCTTCTTCAATTTTCATCATGATTTTGTCGATGCGGATTCCATCCATGTCAACTATCTCAAAATGTAAGTTATCAACGGTAATTTGATCGCCGGTGTTGGGAATTGAGGCAATGTTGTTGAGAATTAGACCAGAGATGGAGCTGTATGAGTTGTCTTCTTCGATAAGCTCGTGTTGGAAGTACTGGTTGATTTCATAAATTGGAGTTTTCCCGTCGATAAGGTAGGTGCCATCTTCGCGTGGGATAATGTTGTCATCTTCCTCGGCTTCGTCTTCTTCCGGGAGGTCTCCGACGATGGCCTCAAAGAGATCGTGAAGCGTGAGAATACCTTTGGTGACACCATATTCGTCGACGACGATACCGATGTATTCTTTGTTGATTTTAAACTCTTGAAGAATTCGGAAGGCTGGGGTGTTTTGGGTGATATAGATTGGTGGTCGAATGATGTCTTCGAATTTGAAGTCTGGGCGTTTGTAGTTTTCTAAAAACGATTTCACGGTAATTATTCCTTTAATATTGTCGAGTGTGTCGTCGCAGATAGGAAATTTGGAGTGGAAGCTTTCACTCATTTTTCTGAAGACTTCTTCTTTTCCGGAATTATAGTCTATCCATTCAAGATCAGAGCGGTGTGTCATTAGGGTTGAAGCTGTAAGGTCGGTGAAGGTGAAGAGATTTTGATGAGCTTGGCTCTCTTCGGTTTCAAGTATTCCCTGTTTGCCGGCTGTTTTCAGCATAAAGCGCAATTCTTCTTCACTGATTCCTTGGTCGTTGCTTTCTTTGATTCCAAAGAGCTTTAAGACTACCTTGGTGGAAAATGAAAGTAATTTTACAAACGGATAGGTGATGAGTGTGAAGTATCTGATGATTGGAACGCAGAATAAGGCGATGCGATCAGCATTATTCATGGCGATAGTTTTCGGAACTAGTTCACCGATAACTATTGTGAAGTAAGTTATTCCACCAATAACAATCACCAATGATAGGCCGGTGGCGTATTCTGCGAGCCACGGAATATTATTAAGAACTTCGGCAAGATCACCAGATAGGGTGGCTCCTCCATAAGCACCGGCAATAATTCCGATGAGGGTAATTCCAACTTGAACAGACGAAAGGAAGTTTTCGGGATTTTCTAAGAGCTTAAGTACCGTTTTGGCTCTTTTGTCGTTTTTACTTGCAAGGTTTTCGATTCGGCTTTTATTAGCTGAAACGAGGGCGATTTCCGAGAGAGCAAAGAAACCGTTGAGCAGGGTAAGAATGAAAAGAATAAGTAGTTCCATTATGTTTCGCCGTCATCTTTAGCGACAGCTTTGGTTAATTTTAGGGGTTAGATTAATATTTTAAATACTTTAATGTTATTTATTATAAGTATTTGTCAAATAAGTCAAGAGCTTTGATTGTCGTTATTTTCTATTGGATCTGTTTTAATGAATTTCATTGTGCCAATTTTTGTGCTTTCTTCGTCGGTTATGTTAAGCGTGAGTACTGTTTTTTCTTCGTTTTCAAAAGTGTAGGAAGTGCTCGCCATTAGGGCATCGCGGAAAGTGTTTTCATAGGAGTCTTCACAATACATCAAGGTGCCGAATATATCGAAAAAGGAGATGGTTGTGGTTGTCTGATCGTCAGACATGTCGCTTTTTACAGAGCCGCCCATGAGGTTGCAGTCACCGCTGATTCCTAGAGACCTGTCGGCTCCTAGTGTAAGGAAAAATGGCGCAGTGGTTTGCTCGGGAGTCATTGTTGGCTGGTCTTCTTTTGTGGTTTCAGCCCAGGCCCATCTACCCACGAGATCATTGTCTAGTTCCTGTGTGGTAGATGAAATCATTTTGTCGACGCGAATAAGAAGTATTCCAAGGTCTTGCTTGATGATGTGTTTTTCTCCACCAAAGGTATTGTCTTCGAATCCGAAAATGATTTCGGCTTCAACTAGAGCTTTTGCTTCATTTACAGCCCAGTCTGGCGTGCTTGCCCAGTCGTTTAGTGTGTTTTCGGCGGTTTTGGTGAAATCAAAATTTTGGAGTTTTAGTTCGCGATATAGCATTACTGCGACTTCGGAGCGACTTACATCGCCTTCTGTTCCTAGAATGGTTTCAGTGCGGCCATTTACGATCCCGGCGTGGTAAGCGTAGGCGCTTGCTGAATCACACCATTCGGGAACATCGGTGAATGGGTGACTGTAATCCTCGGAGGTGGTCCACTGGAATTGGCGAGACATCATTTCTAGCACTTCGCATTTATTAGCTTTGATTTCAGATTTTTCAGTTACAAGCTTAAGCTCTACTACTTGTTCAATTTCTTGCTGGTAGGTGAGAGAAGTGTTGGCAAATGCTGTGAGTGTCGTCAGCGCTAAAAGTATGGAAGTTCCAAGTGCGATTTTTTTCATATTTGCCTTTGTTTATGGGTATATTTATTGATCTGATTGGTATTGTTTTTTTATTATAGTCATTTATTTGAGTTGTGGCTTAAAACAAAGTTGATAAATGGGAGTAATGTGGTTTTAATTGCTGTGTTGCGGGTTTTGGAATGTTTGGGGCTTGGCTGTGTGGGAGTATTTGCTTAAGGGTGATAAAAATTTTCTCGAGAGCATAACTGAGCTCTTGGTCGTTAATTGTCAGGGCCGGTTTTATAATGAGTGTGTTTGCGGATAGCCGGATGTAGATGTTTTGATCCATTAATAACTGGTAGGCTTTTTGGGCTTTGGATTTGTCGGTAAAGGTTAGACCGCAGAGAAGTAATAGCCCGGTGATTTTTAGGTCTTTTGGTGAGAAAGTTTTTTGAATTTTATTGGTGTAGTGGGTGATTATGCGGGACTTCTGAGGAACTTTGGCGAGCAGGCCGGTGGATAATTCTTGATGTAGGTAGTCAGGTAGATTGTGGGGGATTTGGCTTTCGGGGATTCCGAGGAGTCTTTGGTATACGGCGGTTGAGGCTACTAGAGAGCGGATATCGGCGCCATTGGTTTTTTCGCCAGTGCCGTAGGGAATTTCCTGATATTTTTTATTGGCAACAATGGCCGCAAGGGGGCCGAAGCCACTGGTTATTCCTTTGCTGAGAGCAGTTATGTTGGGTTTGACATTGAAATATTCGGAGGCGGTCATTTTTCCGAGCCATCCGTAGGCAGTTTGTATTTCGTCGAATATTAGGGCGATGTCTTCTTGATCGCAGAGGGCTTTCAGTTTTTGGAGGAATCTTTGTGAAAATGTATAGATGTTGTTGTTGACTTGAATGGGTTCGAGAATTATTCCGAAAGTGAATTTCCGCAGATGGTGGATGTTTTCGAGGATTTGGTTTTCGGCGATTTCATTTGTGGGTGGGTGGAAAAACTTGATGTTGGCTTGGGTGTTGTTTACCAGGAAAATATTGTGTCGTTGAAGGTCGGATACGAAGTAACTGGTGAGGTTTTGGCCGTGGTAGGAGCCATAAAATGAAATTAGGGTTTTGTGGGGTTTACTGGAGGCGTTGTAGGCGGCAAGAATTGCGAGTTCGGTGGCATCTGAGCCGTTGCATTGGCGATGATTAACGACTGGGTTGTCGATAAATGAATGTTTTGCTATCAGTCTGGCGGTTTTGTAGTAGTATTCGCTCCCGAAACGCGTTGATAGAAAGGAGGGGCGGTCGGATTGAAGGTAGGCAATGAGGTTGGCTTTGACCCAGGGGTCGTTTTGGCCAAGGATGGTGTTGACAGTCATGGAAGAGATGTCGAGGATTGATCCTTTGTTGGAGTGCAGTGTTGCTCGGGTGCTTTGGTAGATGTAGGTTTCGGTAGGTCTGATGTTAGGGGTGAGATAATTTTGATTTCTCGAAATATTCTTGGGTTTGTGGGTTTCCGTTTTGTATTTTTGTGTTAGAAGTTGGGCGAGTTGTAATGAGTTCATTGGGTGGTGGTTAAATGTCTGGATATAAGAGTTTGAAGGTTTTGATCGTCTTTGATGACGATGTTGTGATGTATTTGTGCGAGAAATTCGGGCTTTCTTTTAGCTTGTTCGAAGAATTGAGAGGGGGTGAGATAGTGGCAAAGCTCGATAGGTTTGTTGATTATCTGGGAGAGTTTTTCGCTGTCTTGGATTAGCTGTATTTCTCTGGAGTGGGTTTTTTGGTGATCCAAGATGATGATGTCGAGATCAGAGCTGGGTTTATGGTTGTTTTTTGAGGTGCTTCCAATCAAAAGAATTGTGAGTGGGTCGGTGAAGTGATTTTTTATGGCGGAGAGTTTGCTGATTAAATCAATGTTGAGGGGATTGGTTATTAGTAGGTCATAGTGGAGTTTGTCGGTGGATGTTATATAGGAGAGAAAACTGATGGTTTCGATGAATTTGGGGAGGCTCTTGGTGGCGAGAGATAGGTGAGTGATTAGAGTTTGGATTTTGTGGCGTATTTTGTTGGCGGAGAAGCTGTTGTAGGGGGTTTGTTCGAGTCGAGAAATGAGACTATCAATCTCGATTTGGTGTTCATATTCTTGAAGGAGGGTGTTGAGAATATTGATGGTGTCGGGGAAAAAATTGTGTTTTCTGGCATAGAGGAAGAGTTCGGTTACTTGGCGGTCGTATTCGGGTCCGAAGTAGTGGTCGATTTTGAAGTTTATGTTTAAGGGGAAGTATTTTTCTTTTGTGTCGGGGTGAGTGAGGGGGAGGCGGACATTGATGATTTCTTGTTCGAGGAGGTTGTAGCTTCCTTCGGTGATGTGGTTGATATTGTGATGTTTAAAAATTGTCATCAGTTCTCGTTTTGGCGAGGAGACGGATATGGCTTTTTTTGATTCAGTATCCCAGCTGTCGGGGTTGAAGTATGGGGAGAAGGTGCTGGTGAGTTCGGTCAATTCGCAGATGGCGCCAAATTCTTCAACGCACATTGGGCCGCGGCAGAGATTGATTTTTTGTTCTGTTGTAAGTGGGGCGTCGTATATGTCGGTTTTTTCAAAGTCAAAGAGGTAGTAGGTTGTCAGGTCGGTAGATTCATCGACTATGATGTTGCGAGGGGCCATGTCTCCCCAATATATGCCGAGCTCTGAGAGTGTGTCGAAAATGAGGCGAACATGCTGGAGGAGGGTTTGGCGAGATTGGGGATGGGATTCTTTTAATAGGAGTTCTTCGAGGGTGGGGCCTGGTTGGTGTTGGGTGATTGAATATTGAAAGTTGTGGGTGTGGTCGATGATGGAGCCTAGATAATTGAGGGATTGGAGTTTGATGGTGTGGCCGGCGGCGTCTTTTATGGGTGGAGTGAGGGATATTTTATCGGCAACTTTTTCAATATTTTGTTGTTCTTTTTCGAAGCGTCCCGGTTTGGATGGGTTTTCTTTTTTGATGATGAACTTTTTGTCGTGAATGGTGACTTCTTTGATCAGGCCGTGTCTGACGATGTGGTTAAGTCCGGGGAGGTCTTTTTGGAGATTGAAGAATTCGGAAAAATTTCCCGGTATTTGTCGGAATAGATCAATAATGTTATTGAAAGGGTGTTTGGGGTGCGGTGTGAGTTTGCTTAAATAGAGATCGATGATTTGCGTGATTTCGGTAAAGGTTTTGTCTTTGAGGTCTCCGAGGTAGGGGTGTTTGGTGGCGAGATATTTGTTGAGATGGGGAATTATGAAATCCATAAGTCAGGCGTTGTTATAATATGTATTGGTAGGAATATTTGTAACAGGGACTTATGAAATTTTTTTAAAAACTTCTTAAAGTTGTCTAGTTGTGAGTTCTAGTTAGGTAGTGTTTATTTTTTCTTTACGAATTCCACGCGCAGTACGATTCCTTCGCGGGTGTCGATTTCTTCAGTGTTGTCGTCGATTAGGGAGATGTTTTTGAAGGTGGTGCCGCGTTTGTAGGTTTTTGAGGATCCGCGGAGTTTGAGGTCTTTGATTAGTTGTACGGAGTCGCCATCGTTTAGGGTGGTGCCGTTGCTGTCTTTTACTTCGTGATGAGACATGGTGTAATTGTTTAAATGGTTTATATGTGGCGGTCATTATATAGCTATTTGAGGTTGATGTTAAATTTTTATTGACACTATTGATGATCAGTTGTAGTTTTTTGGTGGTTTTAACTATTAGTAGTAATGAATTTATCAAAGCAAACAAGGATTGAACTTTCTGTGATGAGCGCAAGTGCGTTCTATTTTTGGTTTTTTGGATCATTTTCCACAGGTGGTTCTGTTTTTGTTAGGATGAAGAGTTAAGCTAAAAAGTTTATCACAACAAAGGTCGGACCATCTGGGGTCCGGCCTTTTTTAGTTTTATTTATTTAACCCAAATAATTATGAATAAAGCTGTTGATTCACCTTCTGATGTGGTGAGAAAGCTAGGTCCGGTAGAAACGAGGAATGGCCTGAAATCTTCTATAGATCATTACAAGATCATGCCCGAATATAAAGTTCAATATCCCGAGATCGTGATTAGGGCATTGGGGAAGATTTATGAGGAATATAATCAAGCCTTTGTTCCTTTGATTGAGAAGAATAGAGAGGCGGAGTCAGATTATGAAAGTTGCCTGGTCGGGCCTGATGGTGGGCCAGTCAACTATGCTGTACAAATTGATATGGTGGGTTTACCTGATGTGTTTCTAAACATGTCCGAAAATCTGAGTTTGGACGAAGTTATATCGGTACTAAAGGGTAGAATTTTTGAGATTGAAAACTCTCTGGCGATGTACCAATTGTTGGGGAAAATGTTTTCTAATGGGTTGAATGGCGAATCTAATTTTAGTTTAAGATTTCGCGATTTGTTGAATGAGATTCGTCTTCGTCACAATATGAAAATTGCGCTTTTGGCAGTAACGGATGACAAACATCGAGGAATGCGCGAGCTTGAGTTTGGAAAACGAGATGGTGAAATGTTGGCGGATGACGAGGTGGTCGCCCTTTCGGGTTTTGATAAATTAATGGGGCCTAGCGAATTTTTGGAACATTTGGAGGCAAATAATGGAGTGAGCGATTACTTATTATATGTAAGGTCTTCGGAGCCGATTGCAAAACTTAGAAATCCAAAAATTGAAGTAGCTAATCCACTTCTTGCTATAGATAAAATAAGGCGTGCTATTAAGGCAAAGGCATTAACCTTTAATGTTGATGCCCCAGGGATGGATTTTGATCGTAAAATAAATGATACCAAAGCCTATTTGTCAGTAATGGGTATGGGATATGATATCGGCACGGAATTAGATCTCTATTCAACAGGATTTAGTGGGCATATTAAACGGGAGAGAGCCTATGCCGATTATGAAAAGGGAGCGAGACTTTCGGATACTTTTGTAGGCTTTTTGGAAGGGCGAGAGGTGTGTCCCTTGAAGGTGGAAACTGGTGAAACACAGCTTCGTGCCAAGCCAATGAAGGCATCATACGGATGTTATGGACATGTTAGAGGTGCTCTGAATGACAGTAAAATGAGGAGTGCATTGAGAAAGGGTATATCTACAAGAGGTGCTTACGTAATTCAACCTGAATTTGAAATTCCAACTGTGATTGACGAATCAAGCGGAACAACTTACGCTTATGTTGATAGGAATTTTATGGGAATGGCTAACGGTAAACCGACTTTTATTGCTGGATTTAGGTCTTTAATGCCAACCTCGTCAGAAGAATTTAAGGCTGGTCGCAATCACGGGAATGGTGACACGGTTCATGCTGAAATAAGTGATTGAACAGATGTATTTTTTTAAATTATATGAGTATGTCAAAAAATATAGTTGAGCTGTCAAAACGCTTTATTGAGATAAAATCTAATCCTGAAAATACAAAGGAACTTGAAGCTATCTTGGAATTGGCTTTGGAGGAGTTATCGGAATTTAAGATTAAGCGTTTTGACAGCGAAGGAGTGAAGAGTGTTCTTGTTTATAATTCATCAGAAATTCCTGAAAGGTTTAAAATAATTCTAAATGCTCATTTGGATGTTATTCCCGGTAAGGATTTTCAATATTTGCCAATTATTGAAGGTGATCGTCTATATGGAGTTGGTTCAATGGACATGAAGGCGAATGCTGTATGTCTGATAGCTGCCTTTAGAGAGGTGGCAAACTTAGTGGATTATCCTTTGGCGATACAGCTTGTTACTGATGAAGAAATAGGTGGTTTTAACGGCACGAAATATCAAATTAGTGAAGGCGTTCGTGCCGATTTTGTAATTGCAGGAGAGCCAACAAATTTCAACATTGCGAATAAAGCGAGAGGAATTTTGTTGATAAAGATTTCTTGTAAAGGAGTAACGGCTCATGGTGCTTACCCTTGGAGAGGAGAAAATGCACTTTGGAAAATAAACGATTTTTTAAATAGACTGAAGTTGCAATATCCGATTCCGAGTAGTGAAGGGTGGGTCACGACTGTGAATTTGGCGAAGATTGGAACTAGTAATTATTCGTTTAATAAGATTCCGGATGATGGAGAAGTACTTTTGGATGTGAGGTATATTCCTGAGGATAAAGATAAGATAATTGATGATATCAAAGGGCTTTTGGATGAAGATTTTGAGTTTGAAGTTGTTGAGAATGAGGCAGCATTGCAGGTTGATAGTGATAATTATTATTTGCAGAGTTTGAAAAAGGTTGTAGAGGAAAAATTGGGTAAAGAGGTGCGGGTTTATGGAGCGCAAGGGGCATCAGATGTGAGGCATTATGCGGCGGTTGGATGTGACGGAATCGAATTTGGTCCTATCGGGGATGGAATAGGGACTGACAAAGAATGGGTTTCTATTTCTAGCTTGGAGGATTATGTGAAGATAATTAAGGCGTTTTTGCTGGGACTCTGATATAGTGCCGATTGTTATTATTTATGAATTCTGTGAAATTTATATGAAGATGACGGCGGTTTTATTGGGAGGTTATTTTCTTTTGGCGTATAGAAAAGTATTTATCGAAACCTTTTGTTGACAAGTCATATTTCGACTTATAGTCTGCTGGTTGTATCGCTTGATGTTATTTAAGAGTGAATATGCAGATATTATCAAAGCTTAGTTTGTTAGTATCAAAAGTACACAGTTTACTTTTGGTGATTTTGCCGTTGGCGATTATCTTGAGTTTGATTGATTTTCGTTTTCATAATTATTTTTGGTCCGATTTGGATAGATACAGGTTTTTTGAGGCTGGAGCTTACTTTGATTTCTCGAGTTTTTTTAGCTATTTCTTGATTTTGTTTGTAGTAGTTTCCATTATTTCTGTTTGCTTGAGAGCGGAAGAAATCAAAAGTGTTTTAGTTAAGAATAAATTTGCTACGATTTTAGTTTTTATTTTTGGGTCATTGCTGTTTTTTAGTATTTTACTTTCTTACCTTAATTATGAGTCGATTTATCCTTATATTAAGTCTTTTAAGTTTCAAGTAGTTAATAATTATATTCAACCTTTTATCCTCTTTTTCTTTCTGTTTTTAACGGTTAATGATGGTGAAAAATTCAGACTTTTGAAGCAGAGTTTTATCTTAACTTTCGCTGTTTTTGGGTTACTGATTATCGTCCAGAGTTTTGCACATTTACTACCAGGAGCAACACATGATTTTTTAGGACGAAGTCTTTGGCCATATATTGATCCATTTCTGGATTTGAGAGCTGAAAGTGCCAACTGGTTAGCTTATCTTTTTGGACCGCTTTTGCTTCTTGTTGTTGTTGAATTTGGGAAGATAAAAAGGCCTGCTATGAAAATCATGAACGCGGTTGCATTGTTGGTGTTTGGAGTCGTGATTTTTTTAACGCAGTCTTATACTGCAATTTTAGTTTTGTTATTTCTGGTTGGTATCTTTGCGTTTTTAAAATTACCTAGGAGGGCGAAGATTATTTCTTTGTTTGTTGCTCCTGTAATTTTAGGTTTATTTGTGTTGAGTCAGTGGGATTCACCAAAACTTCAAATTCTTTTTGGGACAGCAGATTATAGTAAGCCTAATTCGATAGTTCGTCGTTTGCAGATTTACGATGTTAATGAATTTGCTTTAAAGAATAATTTTGTTAGTGGACTAGGTCCTGGCAATTACCAGAGTTATTTTTTGCAAAATCAAAATATGATTTTGGAGTCTCCAGTTCCAGTAGAGGAGGTGCCGCCTCATCCACACAATTTGGTTATAAATTTTTGGTCGGATCTTGGAATTTTGGGGTTGGTATTAATCTTATTGATTTATGGCTGGGGAATAGTGGGTGGTTTTCTGAACAATTCAAATCTTTATTTTTTGGTTTTAGCTTATCCGCTTTTACATGGTTTGGTTGATACTCCTTATACGCTTGAAGAGAATTCTTTGATTTTTTGGATTCTGGTGTACTTTGCAATTCATAGGATAGCTCGAGGGGGTGAGGCATATGGAGATGTTAAGCGGAATTGATTGGTGTTAGAGCTGTTGATCGGTTAAATTTAAGCATGACTAGTATTTAACCTTAATATTATGGGACAAGTAGGTACATATTTGAACTTCGCGGGTAATACCGAAGAGGCGTTTAATTTTTATCGTTCGGTTTTTGGAGGGGAGTTTGAGGGAGGAATTTCAAGAATGGGTGATGTGCCCGAGGTGGAGGGCCAGCCGCCGATACCAGAGAATGCGAAAAATCTGGTGATGCATGTCGGTTTATCGATTTTGGGCGGCCATATGTTAATGGGAACTGATGCAACCGAGGGGATGGGATTTAAGGTTAGCTTTGGAAATAATGTTTATATTAGTTTACATCCTGAGACGCGAGAGGAGACGGAGAAACTTTTCAAGGCCTTGTCGGAGGGAGGTAAGATTGAAATGGAGTTGCAGGATACTTTTTGGGGAGCTTATTACGGCTCGTTTGTGGATAAGTTTGGCGTGCAGTGGATGTTTAATTGCGAGGAGAAATAGGGATTTGTCTTTAAAACTCGCGTAACTCCACACACTCCTCGGTCATGGCTTTTTTGAGGCCGAAGGCTGCGTGAAGGAGGTTGTTTTTGAGTACGGGGGAGCTTAGGGTGTCGCAGGTTCTGTTTTCGAAAAATGCTGGGTAGAGGGTGTCGACTTGGCGTTCTATTTGTCGGGCCTTGGTGCAGTTGCCGGTGGTTGCGGCAGTGAGGGCGCGTCGATATCCGAGAATTAGTTCTCTCAGATGTCTATTACATTCTTTTTCAAGTCTGTGGTCTTCTTGGTCGCTTAGAAGTTGTACTCTTGGGCGCGTGTGGTGGTGAGTGTTTGAGACGCACTGAGTTTGGGTAGGGGCGAATGTTAGCATTGCGAATCCGAGAGCGGCGTTTTTAAGTTTCATGGTTTTGGGATTAGATTTAATGTTTTAGTTATGGGGGAAATGACCTTGATAGGTGTAGGGTAATTTTGGAGTGTGTTATTATGCGAATTTTCGATCAAAAGTCAAGGGAAGGCGAGTGGTGGGTTTCTATTATCTCTGGATAACTTTTGGGAGAGCGTTTATATTTCCGGGGATTAATTAATGTTTAATACTGTTATGCTTATCTCTATTTTGTTACTTTTGGTTGGGTTGGTGATACTGATTTATGGGGCGGATTTTTTGGTGAAAGGGGCGTCGTCAATTTCGAAAAAGTTGGGAGTGCCGGCGATCGTTATTGGTTTGACGATTGTGGCTTTTGGTACTTCGGCTCCGGAGTTGATTATAAATTTGTTCTCGGCGGCGAAAGGAACTACGGATTTGGCTTTGGGTAATGTCTTGGGTAGTAATGTGGCAAATATTTTCTTGGTTCTGGGAGTTTCTGGGTTGATTATACCGTTGAGTGTGAAGAAAAATACGACTTGGAAGGAGATTCCGTTTGCGACTTTGGCGATGTTTATGATTCTTTTCGCAGGGAATGATATCTTTTTAGATGGTAGTGCTTTCAATGTTATTTCGAGGTCTGAGGGGTTGGTGCTTTTGGGTTTTTTCGCGATCTTTATGTATTACACTTTTGAGCTCTTTAGAAGTGGTAGAGGTGGGGAGTCTGAAGGGGATGAAATAGCTATTTATGGAGGATGGGCTTCTCTTGGGTTTGTGTTACTTGGACTTTTGGGGTTGTTCTTTGGTGGGCAGCTTTTGGTGAATAATGCGATTGAGTTGGCGAAGATGGCGGGGATGTCGGAGATGCTTATTGGTTTGACGGTGGTAGCGGTCGGTACTTCTTTGCCGGAATTGGCAACTTCGGTGGTGGCAGCGCGAAAAGGGCAGACGGATTTGGCGATAGGTAATGTGGTAGGGTCGAATATCTTCAATATTTTCTGGATCTTGGGAGTAACAAGTGTAATCAAGCCAATTCCGGTCAGCGATGGTGCGAGTGTTGATATTTTTATTACGACTTTGGCATCTTTTATCTTATTTGTGGTGATGTTTGTGGGGAAGAAACATGTGTTGCAGAGATGGCAGGCTGGGATGTTTGTGATTTTCTATATTGTGTATGTGGCTTACCTGATTTATCGAGGGTAGAGGGTGGAGAGTACTGTTAGGTTGTGCGAAAAGCGTGACGGTTGACAAAAATGAATTTAGCTTGTATGCTTCGGGCGATTTAAGTTATTTAACCAATGCGTTATATGGGAAATTTACATCAATTGTCGTCTAAAAGACCGCAAATGGAGCTTTTAACCGAGGAGCAGCAGGCTGTTTTGGAGGGATATACAGGGCTTTCTAGTATTCAAAATGGAGCTAAGTTGGAGGAGGGAATGATTAGTCCTTTGTTGGTTGAGTTTGCCTTAAAGCGCGTTGAAAGAGGGGATTATGATTTGATAGAGCTTAGGAGGGCGTGGGCTGATGGATTGAGTGCGTATTTAAGGCTTATGGATGTTAATCATGAGATAAGAAGCGAGATTGCTGGTAGTGGTGTTGCGGTTGATGAGCGTGTTGTTTCAAGCAGGGAGCAGAGATTGCGAACTTTGCTTAGAGATCTGAAAAGTGGTGCGGAGATTCCCTATATGAATTGTGTGATAATACCGGCTTGTGAGTCGTTTGGGGAGATGGAGAAGAACTAGAAGGACGGTATAAGGTCTTTGAGGATTAAGATTGAAGGATTGAAGACGAGAAACCTCTTGAGTATCAAGGGGTTTCTTTGAGATGTTGGTCGGTTATTTCGAGTTGGTTGAGGATCCAGATGTGGCGGGTGTTGCTGGGGTCATATTTGCCGATGCTGAATCGTTCGATCTCTTGGGTGTTTTGATTGATGAGATGCCATACTGCGATGTTTCCTTCACGATAAACGATGTCTCTGGTGAAGCATACTCCAGGGGTTGAGCAGTTGGTTCCTCTGAAGATGCGGGTGGTGTGATTGTAGGCTTTTGTTTGAGAGGTTTCGAGTGCGGCTTCGGGAAGAGAGCCATCTTTAAGCTCTTTGTAGTAAAAGTATTTTTGAATAATGGTGTAAACGGAGCGGAAATCTCGAGGTGTGCCGTCAAGGCCCTGTGCTAAACTGATTCCAAGATGTGGAATCTGGCCTGTAAAGTCGTCAATGGCTTCTTTTCCGAGCGCCTGCTCTCTTATGGTGGCAACTCCTTCTTCACCACGATCATAGCGATCGAGGCCTAGCGCTAGTAATTTTAGTTTGCTGGGTTTGTCTTCAGTTAGGCCATGTTCACCGTGGATTCGTCGGGCAATGTGTGTTCCGATTTCATGGGCGACAAGTCTTCGAAGTTTATCGAATTTTACTTTTTTGGATTCGGGTATGATAAGTTGTTTAGTTGCTTGGTTGATCCTGATTGCGCTTCTGATGCTGTTGGTGTCAATAACTGCTTGCCAGCCTTCGGCCCTAAGGTTAGTGAGGGCCTGTTGAAAGGCTTCTTGTATTTCTTGGGCATTGTATTCTTTGGTTTCTGAGATGAAGGGGAGGTCGAGTATTTCCTTCATTTCTTTGAGGGTTTGTTCTTTGACGGTGGTGATGTCGTCTGGTGATGGTAGCTTTAGTATGACAGGAGTGGAATCAGGCGGCTGAGGTAGCGCTTGTACTAGTTCGTTGGCGGCACTAGCGATGGCGGAGTTTTCTGAGGCGAGGTCGGTTGTGGCGGTAGTAATTAAATTTTGAAGTGTGTATTGAAATATTTCAGAGGAGGGTTGGCCATAGATGAATTTACTCCATCTGTTGAACCAGCGTGTGTTGTTTTGAAGTGTTGCTCTTAGTAGGCGGAGTTCTGCGATTTTTTCATTTATTTTCCAGCGGTAGACTTGTTTGATGATTTCGTTGGGCTCCTGATCGATGATTTCCGTTTTTAGTTGGAGTAAGAGTTGTTCGGTTTTGTCTAGGTGTTCTGGATTGATTTTAGGGTAATCGAAGTTTGGGTTTTGAATTTCCCCTGCGGTAAATTTATCTTTTTGTTCTTGGCGATGAGTTTTTTCACCCTCAAGGTAACCATTGGGTTGGAATTTGTCGAGTTCTTGAAAACGATAAAACCATTTTTCGTCGAGTGCGAGGGCTTGAGGCAGATCAGGTTGTGATTGTTGGTCAGGGGTGTTTTCGGGGGAATTTGGGAGCATGCGAAAGTTTACAATATTGTATTATACCATTGATTTCACCTGGTGAAAACAAGTTTATATGCCGAATCCTCCGGTGATTCCGGTGTTGTTTTTGGCGGATGAATATTGCGAGGTATCGTGTGAAATAACCAAGGTTTTGCCATCCCAATGAATGTTTACCAGGGGATAGTTTAGCTTGGAGTATTCTGGTTGTGATGGGTGATAGTAGGCATTGTTGAGATAGGTTTTGCTTGAAGCGAGTAGTGGTGTTCCAGTTGCGAGTCTGTAGAGCATTAGGGCGGTGATGAGCTCATCGCCGGTGGAAAAATTGGTGTCTTCTGCTGTTTGAGCTTGGACTTGCTGTTTGTATGGTTTATTGAGAGTGTCTTTGAGGTGAGCGGTGCCGAAGAAGTAAAGAGGTTTCTTGAATGGGCTGTGGTACGGAAGTTTTTTAGAGGTGTCATATTTTCTGGTGTCGTCTTTCAATTTGTATGGATTGACCCAGCCAGCGTATCCTTTTTCAAGAATGTATCCCAAAGTAGCGGGGCTTAGAATCTCTTCTTGACCGTCAATTATGATGTTGCAGGGGAGTTGGATGATGAGTGGCGGCTGATTGTGTTCGCTGAGATTTCTTAGTGTTTGTGCTTTTTTAATGACATCTTCGGGAAGTGGTTGTGCGAGAACTGCGTTGAGGCGGTTAATTTCATAGATGGGAATTTCCACTGTGACTCCGGCGAGGTTTTCGAGGACGGATTTTACAACTTCAGCATCGAGAAACTGCCCTTCGGATATTTCTTTTAATAGCTCTTTATTTTGGTCAATGATTGCTTGTTGTTCTGGGGTGGGAGGATTTTTGTATGTTTCTTCCGGTGTTTCTGGAGGTTGTGATGAGGGAGAGTTGATTTCAATTGTTGGGTCGTCGTATGCTTGGAGTTGCGTAATGGTTTCAGCGATGGCGGCTTTTATGTCTTCAATTGGTTCCTCAGCCAGTTGGGGGTCGACTCCCAATCCGTTTACTTGAATGGTGCGGATTATGGCTGGAGCATCATAAGTATGATTGCTATGTAATTCTTGGAGACCAGCGATCATATCTTCTCTTTTCCTTTTTCTTTGCAGATAGGCTTCTCTGCGGTCTTCGGTGTTGTATTGGATCTCAAGGGGATTAGTCATTTTTTAGATTAAATGTTTGCGGTTGGTAATTTTAACCCGTAATGGAGGTTTGTCAAGGGGGGGTGCAATCTTCACCATACTTATTTTGCTCTCAGCGATTAGGTGGGCTGTGGGTGGTAATCTTATTCTGTTTGGGACGGTGTCGATTTCCCCAGCGGGAAACCGCACCTCAGATCTCGCCTTTGCTCGCCTCACTTCGTTCGGCACCGGCCCGCAAAGGCTCCGATACGCCCAAACAGAATAAGATTACACACCTCTGTATAGCATGATAGCTCGATATAGTAATCGCGATGACGCAAAATAAATAATAGGTGAAAATTAGCCTGAATTCAGTCTCTGAAAGGCACTGGCCCGCAAAGGCTCCGATACGCCCAATCAGAATAAGATTGCGCACATGGAATCGCGATGACGCAAAACAAGTGTTGGTTGAAGATGGGGGGTTTTTAGGTGCGGTAGATTACTTTGGTGGCGTAGGGGAGGAGGTTTTGTTGGAGGGTTTTGAGGTCGGATTCGGAGTATTCGTTGTTGTTGTTGAAGTTTTGGATGAGGGTTTTGCCGGAGCGGCCTTTTTGTAGGGCCCATTTTTTGGCCCCTGATAGTTCGTGGCCGATTTGTTGGAGGGTTTTGAGGTCGTGGTAATTTGGGAAGATGGTGGTGCGGAATTCATATTCTGCGCCGCTGTCTTTGATGAGTTGGATGCTTTCTCGGATGGCGGTTTCTTCAACGGGGACTCCGAGGAGTTCTTTGCGGTAGGGGAGGGAGTCTTTGATGTCCATGGCCCAAAAGTCGACGAGTTGGGATTGGATTAATTTTTTGATGACGGTGGGGCGGCTGCCGTTGGTGTCTACTTTTACCTGAAAGCCCATTTCTTTTATTTCGGCGATTTTTTCGAGTAGATCGGGTTGGATGGTGGGTTCACCGCCGCAAATTACGACGCCGTCGAGTTTGCCTTGGCGGGCGTAGAGGAAGTTTTTTATTGTTTCAAAGGGGATGGTGTTGCTGAGGGCGCGGAGTTTTTCGGGGAGGACGAATTCTGCGTTGTGGCAGTAGCCACAACGCAGGTTGCAGCCCCCTGTGAAGATTATGCAGGCAAGTCTGTCCGGAAAATCCAGCAAGGTCAACTTTGTGAGGGCGGTTATTAGCATTTTATGTCTGTGCTTAGTGTTTTATTGGGTGATTAACTCTTGAATTTCGGAGAGTTCGTGGATTCTGGAGATTTCGTCTTGGTTGTGATCAACTACTAGCAATGTTGGGACGCTTTGGATTCTGTATTTGTTTGTTAGTTCAATAAATTCTGACATGGTGTTGTCGATACTTGAGTATTCGAGCGAGGATTCAGCGATTAGTTTTTTGACTGCGGGGCATTTTGGGCAGGTGTTGGTGGTGAAGAGTAGGTAGGATCCTTCTTTGGTCGCGGTAGCGGGTTTTTGTGCTACGGGTTTGTCACCGTAGCGGTCGATGAGTTGTTTGTTGGCGTTGATGGTGGCCTTGAAGTAGTTGCGGGAATAGAATTCGGATTTTTTTCCGAAGTTGTATTGGCTGACGGGGCGGTGGTAGCCCATGACGCGGGTCCAGATTTCACATTTTGTTCTTTCTTGGGGTTTTGTTTGGTTCATAATATTTGAGGTTAAATTTTTGTTTAAAGTTGTGGGCTGTTAGTTAACGAGCTCGAGTTTGCGGTCGGAGGTGTGTTTGTATCGGACTTCGTGGTCTTTTTCGGATCCGTTGTAGCCGATTTCGAGGTCGCAGCTTGGGCAGTAGTCGTGTTCGCCGGCGAGGTATCCGTGGGTGGGGCAGATTGAGAAGGTCGGGGAGACGGTGATGTAGGGGAGGCGGAAGTTGCTGAGGGATCTTTGAACTAGTTTGCGGCAGGCTTCGGCGTCGTTGACGCGTTCACCGAGATAGAGGTGTAGGACGGTTCCGCCGGTGTACTTTGTCTGGTAACGGTCTTGCATTTCGAGGGCTTCAAAGACATCGTCGGTGTATTCGACGGGTAGCTGGGTGGAGTTTGTGTAGTAGGGGTATTCTTCGGTGCCGGCTTGGAGAATGTCAGGGAAGCGTTTTTTGTCTTCTTTGGCAAAACGGTAGGTGGTACCTTCGGCGGGGGTGGCTTCAAGATTGTAGAGATTGCCGGTTTCTTCTTGGTATTCGATGAGTTTGGTGCGCATGTAGATGAGTATTTCTTCGGCAAGGTCGCCTCCGAATTCGGTGGTAATGTCGTCGTGGTCATCGGTGAAGTTTCTGATGGCTTCGTTGACTCCGTTGAGGCCGATGGTGGAGAAGTGGTTGTTGAGGTGTCCGAGGTATCGTTTGGTGTAGGGGTAGAGGCCGCGATCCATCCATTTTTGAATTTCGTGGCGCTTTGCTTCGAGGGAGTTTTTGGACATGTCCATGAGTTGTCCCAGACGAGTAAGTAGGCCTTCGCGGTCGCCTTTGTATTGATATCCGAGGCGGGCGATGTTGATGGTTACGACTCCGATGCTTCCGGTCATTTCAGCTGATCCAAAGAGTCCGTTTCCTCTTTTTAGGAGTTCATTGAGGTCGAGTTGGAGGCGGCAGCACATTGAGCGAATGTGGTTGGGTTTGAGGTCGGAGTTGAGGAAGTTTTGGAAGTAAGGAAGACCGTATTTGGCGGTCATTTCGAAGAGGAGGTCGGTGTTTGGGCCATACCAGTCGAAGTCGGTGGTGATGTTGTAGGTGGGGATTGGGAAGGTGAAGACGCGGCCTTTGGCATCACCTTTTAGCATGACTTCGATGTAGGCTTTGTTGATGATGGCCATTTCTTTGCTGAGTTCTCCGAAGGTGTATTTGTAGGGTTTTCCTCCGAGAAGAAGGCGGCGGTCTTTGAGGTCTTCCGGGCAGGTCCAGTCGAGGGTGATGTTGGTGAATGGTGTCTGAGTTCCCCAGCGGGATGGGACATTTAGGTTGAAGACGAAGGCTTGGATGCAGTCATAGACATATTTGTAGGTTTTTTTGTCGGCATATTCGGTGAGTTTCTGGTGGTCGGTGATGATGTCTTTTAGTTCTTCTTGGAGTTCTTCGCTGTGTTTGCGGACGAAAGGTGCTAGGTAGGTGTCAAAAGATGAGAAGGCTTGGGCTCCGGCCCATTCATTTTGAAGTGTTCCAAGGAAGTTGACCATTTGCCCGGTGGCTCCCATGAGGCTTTGGGGCGCATCAGAGTCGACTTTATTGGGGATGCCGTTGAAACCTTCTTCGAGCAGTTGTCGGAGTGACCAGCCGGCGCAGTAGCCGGAAAACAGGTCGAGGTCGTGAACATGTAGGTCTCCTTCTCGGTGGGCTTGCCCGATGTCTTGAGAATAGATATAGGACAGCCAATAATTGGCTGTGGCTTTGCCGGAGGTGTTTAAAATCATGCCTCCGAGGGAATATCCTTGATTTGAGTTGGCGTTGACGCGCCAATCAGATTTGGAAAGATACTCCTCCATGGTTTCGCGAACTTTTATATCCATCGTAAAGGGGGTTAGTAGTATTTAAATACAATATATGCCTATAAAAATAGGTCTTCAATACCATATATTGTATTTGCTTTGACGAATCGGGGTTATGATATCGTAAGTCGAAGGCGGGGTGGGTTTTGGTAGGAGGGCAGGGATTTGGTAGGGCAATCTTATTCTTGTTGGGGATTGTGATAGGCGCCGATGGCTTCTGTTAGCGATGAGTAGCCGTCTTTTTCGAGTAGTGAGGATAGCTTTAGGTTGATGTCGCTGATGAGGTTTGGGCCTCGGTAGATCATTCCAGTGATGAGTTGTAGGAGTGAGGCGCCTTGTTTTATTTTTTCGTAGGCGTCTTCGGCGGAAAATATTCCACCAACACCCATAATTACTGCGGAGCCGTGTGTTTTTTTATATATTTGGGCGATTTGGGCATTTGATAATTCTCGGACGGTAGCTCCAGAGAGGGCGCCTTTTCCTGGTAGGCCTTCAAGGTTTTTGGGGTCTTTGGTGGCATTGGAGCAGATGTAGCCGGTGATGCCATGCGTGGTGGCGATTGCGATTATTTGGTCGAGGGTTTCGGGGGTGATGTCGGGTGATATTTTCAGGAAGATTGGTTTTTTTGAGGAGCGGGTGTGAAGGTTTTCGAGTAGTTGGTCGAGTTTGTCGGGGTGATGGCAGAATGTTTGTCCGTTGAGGGCGTTGGGGCAGCTGATGTTGATTGTGATGTAGTCGGCGAGTGGGGAGAGGAGGAGATAGGCTTTTTTGTAATCGGCGATGGATTCTTCGGGGGTAGTAATTTTTAGGGTGTTGGTTTGGGCGATGCTGATGCCGATGGGGACGGCGCGGGTACTTTTTTTAATGCGGGCGGCGATTATTTCCGCGCCGTCATTCATGAGTCCGTAGTTTAATCGGATACCTTGTTTTTCGGGGATGCGCCAGAGGCGGGGTTTTGGGTTTCCTGCACAGGGTTCTCCAGTGACGGAGCCGGCTTCCATGAATCCGAATCCAACGGTATGGATTATTTTTATGAGATGGGCGTTTTTATCGAATCCGGCGGAGAGTCCGACGGGGTTTGGGAAGGTGATACCGGCGATTGTTTGTGATAGTTTTGGGTCTTTGTAGCCAAAAAAGAGGCGAGATATTTGTAGGCCGCCAGGAATTTTGCTGAAAAGGGTGCCGAGCTTTATTCCTCTGTCGTGTATTTTTTCGGGGTCTTGGAGGAAGAAGATTGGTTTGAATATGTGCCTGTAAATGAAGCCAAATAAGGTGTTTCTAAAGCCGACGAGTACTTTTTTGAATGACATATTACTGAGAGGTCTATACCACCCTGTAGAGGGATTTAATATTTTTGAAGATGTTTGATTATACCTCCTGTTTTTGAGGGACCACAATATCAATTGTGATGAGGGGCTTTATTGCCAAGGTACTCTCAGTGTTCCGCGACATCCTCTGTCGGGATTTCGCTTGAAGCGTTCGCAGGAGCCGATCCAAATGCTATTTAAGGTGCGGCCTCCGACGAGTGCTGTGCCGCTTTTTATACTTGATCGATCGGCTAGGAGCCAGCATTCGCTCTCTTGGTCGAAGAGAACACCTTTGTTTTGCAAATTTTCTTTATATTGGTCTTCTGTCATGGGGCGAGCTCCCATTGTTTTTAGAATTTGTATAGCGTTGCCATTGAATTTAGCATCGGGATAATATTGTTTTAAGTAATCCTCGGCTTCTTGGTCATATACGCAGAGAGTGTGTGTTTTTGGTACTTCAAGCGAGCATGTACCAATGTCGAAGCCGTGATCGTCGAAATGGAAGACATCAGGTTCGTGTCCGTTGATTTCCATTTGGTGGATTGACCATAAGAACTTTGGATTTTTTTTAAGACTTGATTGTACTTTGTTCCAGTTGCATCCTGGGTGAAGAGTGGTGTTTCTGTGAAAGCGGGATTCGAATTTTTGTATGCTGTTTTTCAGGGCATCCAATGAGGTCTCAAGTTTGAGGTTTTCTGGTATTGGATTGCTGTCGGGGATTTTATTTTCAAGGCTTGCTATTTTTACTTCTGTGACTCTTGCGGCTTCTTCTCGGACAGCTTTAATGATGCCGTATTGGTCATCGCCCGCTCTTAATTTAAAGGCAGGGGTGCCGAGGTCGTGAACAGTGGCGCCATTGTTTATAAGGATAGTTAATATTCCTCGCGCGTCTTCTGCGAGGTTTTTATTAGGATCTCTGCGGCCAGAACTTTGAGGGGGCTTGTTGGGTGACATATTTTGTATAAATGAGCAAAGTCTTGCATAGTAGGACTTATTTGGGTTTTTGTCAAGGTGGTGCTTGATTGCACACTAGCCTCTTAGCCAGAGTATTGCGCCGCGATAATTAACTCGGGTGGAGGCGAGGATGCTGACATGGTATGCGGTTTGATTGTCGGGGTAGAAGCGTACGACACGGAGGTAGGTGTGGTCATTGGTGTCTTTTGGGCACCTAAGCTGGGCTTCTCGCCATTCTTTGCCGTCTGGACTCATGACATAGGGGGAGTTAGTGACGGCTTCAGAGGCAGCGACGAGCCCTTTGTTGTGGATGGTGTCTGCTGGTAGGTGATAGCCGGCGGCTTCTACGGCTTGGAAGATTTCAAGAGGTTTTGCCCATTGACCTTCTTTTTGAGCGATGGCTTCGGGGTGGAATAGGAGTTGTAATTCACCTTTGTCGGATTGGTCTTCTGGAAATCCAGTAAAAAATTTTGTCCACTTTGCATTTACAATTTCTGGACTTCTTTGCCTGATGGCGAGCTCACCGTTTTTGTGTATTCCGATTAAAAGCGTTCCTTTACCAGTTGGATCGCCTGTGAGCTTGGATAGTTCGACAGCTTTTTTTAGGAGGGTTTCTTCGTTGGCTAATAGTCTTTTTTGAATCGTTTCCCATGATTGGCCAGCGGTGGGGTCTTCTTTTAGTGCAGTCTGATATAAGTCTTTTCTGGCGTTCTTTTTGATTCGTACGATGCCACGATCAAAGTCTTCCTTCATTGCTTCCAGGCAGGCTTTTTCTGCATCGCCAACCTTTTCCAGTGTTATTGTTTTTGTGAATGTTACCTGTTGGCCGATTTGAAGAGCTAGTTCTGAAATAATTTCTGAGATTGTTCCTTGGCCAGTTAGTAGCTGGGTGGCAATTTTTTCTCTAACTTCTGGGGGGAGGTCTTGAACTGCACTAGAGATGGTAGGTGTTGACGTTTTAGGCATGGCGTGGTGTTGGACTAAGGGCGGACTATAACCTTTTTTGGGGTTGGTGTCAATGTGTTGGGACTGCTAATCTTCGCCATACTTATTTTGCTTTCAGCATAATATTGCACACCATTGTAATGCATGATCGATGGACATAATCTCAATGGCGCAAAAAGAGTATGGAAATGCTTCTTTGCGTGGTAATAATGGCGTTAATGAATAAATATAAGTACTAAAAGCTGTATGATCGATTTTCTGCAAAACTATCAGGCGATAATACATTACTCACTACATTTGCTGTTGCCGGCAGTGTTTGGATATTTGTTCTTTAAGAGGCTTTGGGTGAAAGCGTGGGTTGTTATGGTAGCAACAATGCTAGTTGATCTTGATCATCTATTTGCAAATCCTATATTTGACCCTACTCGATGTAGTATCGGATTTCATCCACTTCACAGTGCTCCAGCTATTATTTTATATGTGGTAATGTTATTTACTCCAAATAAATACTTGAGAATCGTGGGAATTGGATTGCTCCTGCATATGCTTGTGGACTGGCTTGATTGCTTGTTGATGTAAAAACAGTTTCGTATTCTGGCGGAGAGAGGGGGATTCGAACCCCCGATACGGGTAAACCGTATACACGCTTTCCAAGCGTGCTCCTTCAGCCACTCGGACACCTCTCCTTGTTGTTTGCCGGGGGAGTATAGTTTGAAATTTCGGCGATTTCAATGGTTAGCGGTAATTTGTGAATTCGAGGGGCATTTTGATGGAGGGTTCGTTTGCGAGGAGGGTGCGGGCGGCTTGGAGGTCGTCGATGGATTTGGAGGAGGCGCGGACGGTGTCTCCTTGGATGTTGGTGCTGACTTTTGGGAGGTTTTCTTTGATTATTTTGGTGATTTTTTTGGCGTTTTCTTGGTCGAGGGATTTGATGAGTTTGATTTCTTGGCGGACGCGCATGCCGCCGATTTCTTTAATTTCTTGGGGGTCGAGGATTAGGGGGGAGAGTTGGCGGGCGATGACTTTTTTGAGGAGGATGTCGTAGGCGGAGGTGATTTGAATGTTGCTGGGAGCGGTGATTTTGATTTCTTCTTCGCTGAGGTCGATTTCGATGTTGTGGTCTTTGAGGTCAAAACGGTTGGTGATTTCTCTTTTTCCTTGATCGACGGCGTTTCGGAGTTCTTGGAAGTCAAAGCGCACGACGATGTCCATGGAGTGATCGCTGGCCATAGTTGGTGGTGGTTAATTTATTAGTAGTTTGAGGGCAGTATACTCTGGAATCTATAAACCAAAAAGACCCAAGTGGTGCTTAAGTCGTTTTAGTGTTTGTTGCTAAGATTTAGAAGCTTACTTTTACGTTTTGCTTTTCGGTTTCTTCTATTTCAAAGTATTCTCGTTTGCTGAAGCCCATAGGTCCGGCAATCATGTTGTTTGGGAAAACTTCAATTTTGGTGTTGAGCTCACGAACTGCGGCATTGTAGTAACGGCGTGCTGATTGGATGTGGTCTTCAACTTCGGTAAGTGTGGCTTGGAGTTGGAGGAAGTTTTCGTTGGCTTTTAGGTCAGGGTAGTTTTCAGCGAGGGCAAAGATGCTTTTAAGTGCTCCGGTAAGCATGTTTTCGGCTTGTTGTTGTTCGGCGATGCTGCCGGCGTTCATAGCGGCGCTTCGAGCTTGTACGACTTTTTCAAAGGTTTGAGATTCGTGTGAGGCATAACCCTTGACGGTTTCTACGAGGTTTGGGATTAGGTCGTAACGCTTTTTGAGCTGTGTGTCGATGTCGGCCCAGGCGTTGTCGACTTCGTTTTTGATCTTAACGAGTCCGTTGTAAATGGCGATGAGGAATATTGCCAATATGGCTACGATTCCCAGAATGATGAATAAAGCTGTCATATTTGTATGTTAAATCTGTAGCTTTATTTTAGAGCAATTTTGCAAAAGGGAAAGTAATTTTTGTACTGGAGTGTTATTTGCGCTTTTGAGAGGGCCCTTTGGAGTGTCCTTGAGAGTGTCGTTTTAGGGTGTTGTCGGTTCTTTTGCTGTGTTCTTTGCGGAGGTCTTGGATGGTTTTTGTGGCTGTGAAGCTGGCGTTTTCCGGAGCGGCGAGTGGTAGGTTTGTGGCATGAAGGGATTCGCTAAAATTGTTGTGGGAACCATGGAAATTCCAGGTGAGAGTGCCTGATGGATAGCCATTTCTAAAGAGAATGGCGTCGCGTTCATTGAGGATTTTGTCTTGGCTGAGGTCATCGTATTCGGGGAAGGGGTGGTCGGATTTCCAAGAGCTGAAGTCTTGAAAGTCATTGCGATCGAGTTTTGTGCGGAGTGTGGCCTGCAGGTAAAGAAGTCGATTTTGGTCTTCCTCGGAAAGGTCTAGTTTGCTGATGTTTTCGGAGTAGGGTTCTTGTTGACTGAAAGTGTTCAATCCAGCAGCGGCGATGGCGGCGCCAGCACTGAAAATGATAAGATCTCTTTTGTTCATTGAATGTTTTAAAAGTTTCTTATTATAACACAAAACCTTATTGTTGCCAATAGTGATGCTTGTTTTGGTTTTTATGGAAAGCTTATTCTTTGGCGGGCCAAGGGAGGAATTTACTGGTTTTCTTGGCGTATGCTTGATATTGCTCGTCGTTTTCGTATTTCTTTTCGAGCATTGGGATACCGGAGACGAATAGTATTAGGAGGGTGATGGTTGTTGGTCCGATGATGGCATAGAGCCCGTTTGGAGATGAGCAGGCTATGAGAAATATTCCCCACCATAAGGTGACTTCTCCAAAATAGTTAGGGTGTCGGCTGTATTTCCAGAGTCCTTTGTTCATTACTTTGCCTTGTTTGTTTGGGTTTTTCAGGAATTTGGCGAGTTGGAAATCTGAGATGGCCTCAAATAGGAATCCGATAGTCCAGATAGCGATACCAATTAGGTCGATGATACTAAGGGCTGGTTGAGGGTTTTGGGCGACAATTAGTGCGGGTGAGACGATGGTTAACAATAACAGGCCTTGGAGAATGTATATTTTGAGGTAGGACTGAAGATAGAAGGTTTTGCCCCATTCTTGACGCCATTTTTTGTAACGGAAGTCTTCTTTTTTGTCGCGGTTGCGGAGATAGATGTGGAGTGATAGGCGGAGTCCCCAGATGGTAATTAATATAAAAATCAGGATTTCTCGCGGTGAGTTTGGGAGGGTGAAGAGCTGAATTAGGACAATAAGAATGTATCCTATGCCCCAGGCGATGTCGGCAATGTCGTTGCGCTTTTTGATTAGCGAGATAATGAACCAGAGGCTGGAGTAGATTAGAATGATGAGGAGAGATGAGGAGATGTCAAACGGCATGTTTAGGTGATCATTTTAATTATGTAGTAGCCGGCGAGGCTCACTGAAGCTGTGAGTATCGCCCCCCAGGCGATGTCGATCAGGACTACTTGTATTGGCCAGTTTTTTAGGGTGGCCATGTTGGTGAGGTCGTATGTGGCGTAGGTGAGAACGCCCAAGAAGGCACCGAGGGTGATTGCGGTGAGAGGAGAGTTTTTAGTGATTGCGGGATGGATGGCAAAGACCATTATGCCGGCGATAAAAATTAAATAAAATACTATTGCTGGTGGCCAGTTGACTTGTGGGCTGAGAAATCCTGAGAGGTATTTGTTGTAGATTTTTTTGGCAATAAGGCCAAGCCATACCATATCAATGGCGAAGAATACGGTTGCTGTTAGCAGGTAACTGATAATGAGTTTGCTGATTGGCATTGTGCGGTGGGGTTAGTGTGATTAGTGCTATTAGTGAGGCTAGGCTTTCCAGTTTTGTTCGATTTGGGTCCAGTTTAGGATGTTCCAGAAGGCGGAGATGTAGTCGGGGCGGCGGTTTTGGTAGTTGAGGTAGTAGGCGTGTTCCCAGACATCGAGGCCGAGGATGGGGGTGAGGTTTTCGCTGAGGGGGGTGTCTTGGTTGGCGGTGGAGGTGATGACTAGTTTGCGATTAGAGTCGAGAGAGAGCCAGGCCCAGCCGCTTCCAAAGCGAGTGGCTGCTGCGGCGTTGAATTCTTCTTGGAATTTTTCGAAGCTGCCGAAGGTGGTTTCAATTTCGGTTTTTAGTTCAGGGGAGGGAGTGGTTGGGGTCGGGCTGAGGATTTTCCAGAAGAGGGAGTGGTTGTGGTGTCCGCCGCCATTATTGCGTACGGCGGTGCGGATGTTTTCGGGAATGGTTTGAAGGTTTTTGAGGAGTTCTTCAAGGGATTTTGATTGGAGTTCGGGGGTGTTTTCGAGGGCGGCGTTGAGTTTGTCGATATATCCTTGGTGGTGCTTAGTGTGGTGAATTTCCATGGTGCGAGCGTCGATGTGTGGCTCGAGGGCGTCGTAGGAATATGGCAGTTGTGGTAGTTGATGTGTCATTTGAAAATGGTTAATAGTATGTGGGGAAACTTGTTTTAGGTTAACATTTGCCTGGCTAAAAGACAATGAGGAGGTGGTGAAAGAATGTGATTTTGTGATGTGTTATCCGCGGGTGAAGGTGGGGGTGTGGGGTTTGGAGAGTTTTGGGTTGTAGGTGTAGCCGTCGAGGTTGAAGTTTTTGATTTGTTCGGGGTTTTGGAGTTGGTTGGTGATGATGTATTCGGCCATGGTGCCACGGGCTTTTTTGGCGTAGATGGCGATGAGTTTGTAGGTGTCGTCTTTTTTTTCTTTGAATACCGGGCTGATGATTTGGCCTTTGATTTTTGGGGTGAGGAGGGGTTTGGAGTATTCGTTGGAGGCGAGGTTGATGATCGGGGTTTCGGGGGTGGTGTCTTGGTTGAGGGCTTGGTGGAGTTTGTTTGTCCAAAAGGGGGCTTCGTATTTCATTTCGAGGCGGTAGGGCTGGATGAGGTCGAAGGGTCTGAGGAGGCCGTAGAGTCCGGATATTATTCTGAGGTGGTCTTGGAGGTATTGGAGTTGGGCGGGGGTGTATTTTTCGGGGTGGAGGTCGGTGTAGACATCGCCTTGGAAGGCGAAAATGGCTTGTTTGGAGTTTTTTGGGGTGAGAGGGGTGTGGAAGTCTTGATAGCGTTGTTGGTTGAGGATTGCGAGGTTTTCACTGATCTTCATTTTTTGGCGGAGCTGGGCGATGCTGTATTTGCGATATTTTTTGATGAGTTGTTCGGTTTCTTGGAGAAAGTAGGGGATGTTGTGAGGATAGGTTTTGGGAAGGGGGTTGAAGTCTTGGGTTTTGGAGGGAGAAAGGAGAATAATCATTTTTAGCCTTGGTAATTATCTTTTTTGAGGTGGTCGGTGAGGGTTTGAAGTTTTTGGAGGGTGATGTTGCTGAGGAAGTGTTCGATGCCGTGAATGTCTTTTTCTTGGGTTTGGTGGGGGATTCCGAGGATGGTGAAGAAGTCGGTGAGGACTTGGTGGCGTTCGGCGACTTTTTTGCCGATTTCTTGGCCTTTTTTTGTGAGTTTGAGGTCGGAGTAGGGCTTGTAAATGACGAGTTTTTCTTTGTTGAGGCGCTGCATCATTTGAGTGACGGAGGGCTTGCTGACATTGAGAGCGCGGGCAAGGTCGGAGATGCCGACGCGTTCTTGGGTTTGGGTGAGTTTGTAGAGGGTTTCGAGGTAATCTTCTTGTTCCATGGGGGGAAAAGTTTTATAAAACTTTTGGTTAAGAAAGCACGGTTCACTTGGCTTTTTCGTCTTTGCCTAGCATACAATAGTTTTTTAGCATTTTTATTGGGGTTTGTAAAAGGAGGGAGGTTTTATTTAGTTGGTGATGGTGCGCGGAAGTAGTAATATCCAGTGCAGTTAGTTCTTAAATTATTATTGTATGTCTTTGTTTAAAAATGTTCTTGTTCAGTTTGAGAAGGCGGCGGTTTTGGCGGATTTGGATCCGGATTTGAAGATGGTTTTGTTGGAGCCGGAGAGAATTGTGACGGTGAAGGTGCCGGTGAAGATGGATAATGGTGGTTTGAGGATTTTCGAGGGGTTTCGGGTTCAGCACAATAGTGCGAGGGGGCCTTATAAGGGTGGAATTCGTTATCATCAGGATGTGGATATGGCGGAGGTGCGGTCTTTGGCGAGTTGGATGACGATTAAGTGTGCAGTGGTTGGGATTCCTTTGGGAGGTGGAAAGGGTGGAATTGTGGTGGATCCGAAGGAGCTGAGTAAGGGTGAGCTTGAGAGATTGACGCGAGGTTATGTGAGGTTGATAGCTCCGGTGATTGGGCCGGAGATGGATGTGCCGGCGCCTGATGTGAATACGGATGGAGAGATTATGTCTTGGATTGCGGATGAGTATTCGAAGATTGTCGGGAGAGATGAGAAGGGAGTGGTGACTGGAAAACCGGTTGGTCAGGGTGGAAGTGTCGGGAGGGATGAGGCGACGGCGCGGGGTGGTTTTATTATTTTGGATGAGATGAGAAAGGATGAGGGGTTTAAGGCGGAGGAGATGAGGTTTGTGATGCAGGGTTTTGGTAATGCTGGTGCGACGATGGCGAAGTTGATGGTTGATGCGGGGTATAAACTGGTAGGGGCTTCGGATTCGCGGATGGGAATTTATTGTGCGGAGGGGCTGGATGTCGATGAGTTGATGGCGTTTAAAGCGTCGGGAGATAATTTTGCTAACTATGATAATCCGCGGGTGGAAAAGATTGAGGGTCGCGGTATTTTGGAGAAGGAGTGTGAGGTTTTGGTGTTGGCGGCATTGGAGAATCAGGTGGATTCCGGCAATGCGCATGGGGTGAAGGCAAAGATTGTCTTTGAGCTTGCGAATGGGCCGACGACTCCGGATGCGGATGATATTTTGAAGGATCGTGGGGTGCGGGTGATTCCTGATGTTTTGGCGAATGCCGGGGGCGTGACGGTGAGTTATTTTGAGATGTTGCAGAATAAAGATGACAATTATTGGAATGAGCAGGAGGTGCGAGATAAGTTGACGAAGATTATGCTGGAGGCTTATGCGGGAGTGCGGAAGCATGCCGAGAAGCACAGTGCGACTTTGAGAGAGGGGGCTTATCTTGTTGCTTTTGAGAGATTGGCGGAGGCGATGGATTTGTAGTGTTGTTTGAGCGAGATATTTTGCTATTGACAATAAAGTTAGGTCGCATTAACTTTTACTTTGGTTAAAAAGTATTATTTGTCTTAGTTTTATTATGAAAGGATTAAAGTTTCTTGTGGTTTTGGTGGCAAGTTTCGCGTTGCTGGGATGTGCGCCTAGTAGTAGTGATGGGGATGTTTTGGGAGATGAGAAAGTTGAGGTAGTTGCGACGGTGGGGATGTTGGCGGATATGGTGAAGAATGTGGGGGGGGAGCGTGTGGAGGTGAAGGCTTTGATGGGGGCGAATGTTGATCCACACGCTTATCAGCCGACGGCCGGAGATATGAGGGCAATGCAGCGGGCGGATGTGGTTTTTTATGTTGGTTTGCATTTGGAGGGGAAGATGGTTGATGTTTTTGAGTCGATGGCGAAGGATGGGCGGGCGTTTGGGACGGGTGAATTTTTGGATGAGAGTAGGCTTTTGAGTTTTGATGGGCAGAATGATCCGCATATTTGGTTTGATTTGGTTCTTTGGGCGGATACGATTGAGGGCGTTCGCGATAAGTTGAGTGAAGTTGATCCGGAAGGTGCTGAGGAATATGCAATTAATGCTGAGAGATATTTTCAAGAAATTATGGCTTTGGATGAGTGGGTAAGAGGTGAAATTGAGCAAATACCTGTGGAGAGGAGAGTGCTGGTGACGGCGCATGATGCCTTTGGATATTTTGGGAGGGCTTATGGAGTTGAGGTGGAGGCGATTCAGGGAATTAATACTGTGCAGGAATATGGGGTGAAGGATTTGGAGGAGTTGGTGGATTTTATTGTGGAGAAGGAGGTGCCGTTGATTTTTGTGGAGTCGAGTGTTTCGCAGAGGTCAATGAATGCTTTGCGTGAAGGTGTGATGGGGCGTGGTTTTGAGGTAGAGATTGGGGGAGAGCTTTTCAGTGATGCGATGGGGCCGGTCGGTAGTGAGGCTGGGACTTATGTGGGGATGGTGAGGCATAATGTTTTTGAGATTTCGAAGTTAAAAAACTAATTTTTATATGAAAAAAAATGAGAATGTTGTTGAGGTGAGAGATTTGACGGTGGTTTATGATCGGGTGCCGGTGGTTTGGAATGTGGATATTGAGATTACAAAGGGGCATTTGGTGGGAATTATTGGGCCAAATGGTGCGGGGAAGACGACTCTTTTGAAGGCGCTTTTGGGTTTGACGGAGAGTGTTTCGGGGGAGGTGAGTTTTTTTGGGGATAGTTATGGGAATGTGAGGAAGCGAGTGGCTTATGTGCCGCAGAGGGATTCGGTGGATTGGGATTTTCCGACGACGGTTTATGATGTGGTGATGATGGGGCGGTATACAGAGATGCGGTTTTGGCAACGGCCCGGTGATGAGGATCATAATGTGGTAAAGAGGGCGCTGAAGAATGTGGGAATTGAGGATCTGGCGGAGCGAAGAATCAGTGAGCTTTCGGGCGGGCAGAAGCAGAGAGTGTTTTTGGCGAGGGCGATGGCGCAGCAGGCGGAGTTGTATCTTTTGGATGAGCCTTATGCGGGGATTGATGTGGCGACAGAGAAGACTATTTCGGATATTTTGAAGGATTTGGTTAGTAAGGGGAAGACGGTGGTGGTGGTGCATCATGATTTGAGTACGGTGAAGGAGTATTTTGATTCGGTGATTATGTTGAATGTGAGGAAGGTGGCGAGTGGTTCGGTGGAGGAGGTGTTTGTGAGGGGTAATTTGGAGAAGCTTTATGGCGGGAGTTTGCCGTTTATGGATAATTTAAAGATATAATCTAAGATGGGGATTTTTAGTATTGTTAACGGAGTTTATGTGATGGCGGGGAGTCTGCTTTTGGGGGCTTTGGGCGGTCTTTTGGGGGTGTTTGCGGTGTTGAGGAAACAGGGGCTTTTGGGAGATGTGCTTTCGCATGCGGCTTTGCCGGGAATTGTGTTGTCGTTTATTTTTTTGGGTGAGAAGAATTTGCCGATTTTGATTTTGGGGGCGTTGGTGAGTGGGATGATTAGTGCGCTTTTGATTGATAAAATTGTGGCGTCGACGCGGATTAAGATGGATGGGGCGATGGCGGTGGTGTTGTCGTGGTTTTTTGGTATTGGGATTTTGTTTTTGAGTTATTTGAAGAGAATGGAGAATGTTTCACCATCGGGGATCAATGATTTTATTTTTGGGCAGGCGGCGGGAATGTTGCAGCTGGATGTGGTTTTGATTGGTACGGTGTTTGGGCTTGGTGTTTTGCATGTTTTAATTAAATGGAGGCAGATTAAACTGATGATTTTTGATCGTAACTATGCGCATGTTATGGGCGTGAATCATCGTTTTAACGAGGTGCTTTTGACGGTAATTTTTTCTTTTGGGATTGTGATTTCTTTGCAGGCGGTGGGAGTAGTTTTGACGGCGGCGCTTTTTATTACGCCGGCGGTGACGGCTTTGTTTTTGGCAAATAGTTTGTGGGCGACGGTGCTTTGGAGTGTGACTTTTGGGATGATTGGGGGTGTGACTGGAGCTTATTTGAGCGTGATGTATCGGGATGTTCCGACGGGTGCGAGTATTGTGGTGGTACTGAGTTTGATTTTTATTTTGGTGGTTTTGTTTAGTAAGAAGGGGTTTTTGATGAAGATGTTGGAGGGGTTTAGATATCGGGTGAGGGTGAGTTATGAGAATGCGGTTTTGAGTTGTTATCGAATGATGGAAAGTGGAGATTGCCCTGAGATGACGGTGAAGAAGGATTTGGTGAAAGGGGGAGTCTTGGTGAAACTGGTGGCTTGGAGGGCTTTAGTTAAGAAGAAGCTTGTGAAGTTTGTGGGGGGGCAATGGGTTTTGAGCAAAGGGGGATTGGAGTTTGGAAGGAAGCTGATTAAGAAGCACCGTTTGTGGGAGGTGTATTTGGCGAATAAATTGAGTATGGATGCGGGGAAGGTGCATTTGGAGGCGGAAGATATGGAGCATATTTTGACGGATGAGATGGTGGTGAGGTTGGAGAAGATGTTGGGTAATCCGAAAGTTGATCCACATGGTAAACAAATCATTTCATGAGCATTTTAATAATAGTTTTTTTGGCGGCGATTTCTTGTAGTCTTTTGGGGGCTTTGGTGTTTTTGCGAAGAGAGGCGATGTTGGTGGATGCGATTTCGCATGCGGTTTTGCCGGGGATTGTGGTGGCGTTTTTGATTGTCAGTAGTTTGAGTTCACCTTTCTTTATGGTGTTTGCGTTTCTTTTTGCGTTTTTGGCGGTGATGATTATGAAGTTTTTGGCAACGAGGATTAGAGTTTCGAAGGAGTCGGTGATTGGAATTGTGTTTACGGCTTTTTTTGCGATTGGGGTTTTGATGATTTCAAGGGTGGCGGGCAATGTGCATTTGGATCAGGATGCGGTGATTTATGGAAGTGTGGAGTTTGCGGGGTTTAATAGGTTGGAGCTTTTTGGGGTGGATTTGGGGCCGAGGGCGATTTGGAGCTTGGGGGTCGCGGTTTTATTGAATTTTGGGTTTGTGACTTTGTTTTATAAGGAGTTGAAGACGATGATTTTTGACGAGAAGTTTGCGGTTTCGATTGGTATGCCGGTGCGGTTTTTGAATTTTATGATTTTGTTTTTGGTGACTTTGACGGCGGTGGTGGCGTTTGAGGTGATGGGGTCGATTATGGTGCTGGGGCTGTTTGCCTTGCCGGCGGCGGGAGGATATTTGTTGAGCAGAAGCCTTATGGGTGTGTTGGTGTATGCGGTGTTGATGGGGCTTGTTGGAAGTCTTTTGGGGTTTTGGTGGGCTTTTGCGGGAGATTTGTCGATTGGGGGCGCGGTGATTACGGTACTTGGCGGTATTTTTGTTATGATTTGGGGCTTGTTGCGGTTTATGTTATGGTTTAGGAAAGGTTAATTGATTTAATATCAAATTATTTATGTTTGAAAAAAATGATGATGCGAGGGTGAAACTTTTTGCGGATCATGGTGTGAGAAAGGATGGATATAAGTGGGTGCCGGATTTTGTGTATGGGGGAATTGATGGCGCGGTGACGACTTTTGCGGTTGTGGCGGCGGTGGAAGGTGGAGGTTTGGCTTTGCCGGTGATTTTGATTATGGGGTTGGCGAATTTGCTGGCGGATGGGTTTTCGATGGCGGTTGGGAAATTTTCAAGTGATCGGGTGGCGATTCAGGAGTATGGAAAAATTAAGGCGATGGAGTTTTTGCATATTGAGGAAAAGCCGGAGCATGAGAGGGAAGAGGTGCAGTTTATTTTGGAGAAGCAGTATAACTTTAAGGGGAAGGATTTGGAACGAGCGGTGGAGGTGATTACGGCGGATAAGGATTCTTGGGTGGATCTTTTGATGAGGAATAAGTTTAATATGACGCGTGAGAATGTGAGTCCTTTGAAAGGTGCGCTTGCAACATTTATTTCATTCCTTTTGATTGGTTCGATTCCGTTGGTGAGCTATTTGATGAATGAGTTTGTGGATTTCGGTGATACGAATCTATTCTTTGTTACCTGTGTGTTTACTTTGGTGGCGCTGTTTATTGTAGGAGCGATCAAGGGGAGAGTGACGGATACTTCGAAGTTTTGGGGTGGCTTGGAGGTGATGGCGATTGCAGGGTCGGCGGCGGGGATTTCGTATTATGTGGGGTGGTTGTTGCGTGGCCTGGGCGCGTAGGGCGAAAGATTTTATTACACCATCTATTGCGTTAAAGACTCGGAAACAGCTCATCGTACGCTATAGCAGGGCTTTGGTTTGGGTGATGATGGGGATGGAGCCGAAGTTTTCGATGAATTGTCGGCCGTAGTTTTTGGTGAGGAGGCGGCCGTCGAGGATGATGATTTGGTTTTCGGGGTTGATGCGGTTGATGATTTTTTTCATTTTGATGACGGCTCTTGGGACTTGGAGTTCGTTGAAGGGGTCGGTGAATTGTTTGCTGAGGCTCATGAGGTAGGTGTCGCTGGGGGGGTCGAAGGGGATTTTGTGGATTATTAGGTGTGAGATTTGGTCTTGGTAGCGGAAGTTTTCCCAGAAGCCTGAGGTCATGATGACGACGGCTTTGTCTTTGGGGTCTTGGTTTCCGGCTTGGTTGAATTGTTGGGTGATTTTCCCGAGGGAGCCGGTGAGTTGGGAGATTATTTTGATGGGGGAGTTTTTGAAGTGGCGGCTGAGAGGGATGGTGAGTTGGCGGAGTTTTTGCTTGGAGTTGAGGATTATTGAGATGTTGCCGGTGCTTTTTTCGATGTATTCTTGAAGGAATTCGATGGTGTTTTTTTCGTGTTGGTCGTTGTCGGGGATGTCGTTGAGGATTGTTATATTGTTGCGGTTTTCTTGTTTTGGGTCGAGGTTTTCGAGTGGAAGGTCGGGGTCGAGTCCGAAGAGGGTTTTGATGAAGGCGCCGTTGTCGTTGAGGTCGAGGTTTTCGCTGATGATGCGGTAGTGGTTGCAGTTTTTGAGGATTTGGTTGAGGGGGTCTTTGATGGAGTTGAAGTTTTGGCGGAGTATGATGTTTTCGCTGTAGTCTTTTTCGATCCAGATGGTGTTTTCTTCGAGGTGGGGGGTGATGAGCATGAGGTGGAGTTTTTCGAGGAGGTGTTTCCAGTTTTGGAGGGTGCTTTGGTTTTCACGGGTGTTGAGGTCGCCGAGGTTGATTGAGGCAGTGATAAGGTTTTTGAGGCTGATTTTGGCTTGTTGCCAGTTATGGCTGGTGATGAGTTCGGGGGTGATGAGGGCTTTGGGGCTGTAGAAATTGTCGTCGTTGTTGTTTGAGAAGATGATGCCGATCATGCCAAAGAGGATCTCGGACTTGGTGATGAGTTCGCCGATGAGAGGGGTGTTGTCTGGGGTTTTGAGTTGCTCGAGGGTGCTGATGAGGTAGTCGAGTTTGATGTAGCTGGAGAGGTTGCTGTGGAGGGTTTTGGTGAGGTTTTCGAGGTTGAAGATGATGAGGTCTTTGATGTGGAGGTTGTTGGAGATTAGGTATTCGTGGCTACAGATTGCGGGGTTTTTGCGGTCGTTTTCGAGGGCTTTTTGGTAGAAAGGTTCGTTTTCAAGGGCATTGATGTGGTGGTCGATGCAGACTTGGTTGAGGGTTTGGGTTTCTTTGCCGAGGAATTTGATTTCATGGAGGAGTCCGGTTTTGGTTTGGTTGATCCAGACTAGGTATTTGAGGAGGGCGGTGAATTCGTGGGATTTGTAGTTGTCTTTGTTTTTGAATTCTTCGAGGCGGGAGGGGGAGACATAGTTTTGGGGTTGTTCGAGTTTGGCGATGTTGTCGGGGATGGTGCTTTCGATTTTGCGGAAGAGGGAGGTGGGGAGGCTGATATATGTTTCGGGGGAGGCGGTTTCGATTATTTGGTGGATGGCTTCTTGGTAGGGTGGTGAGAAGTCGTAGAGTTGCGTGTGGGCGGTGTTGGTGATGGATTTGAGTTGTTCGTCGCTGAGTCGTTGAGCGGGGTAGACGGGGTCGGTGTCGCCGTAGTCGGCGATTTCGATGGTTTGTCCACTGTTGGGGATGTGTTCAATGTGTTGGAGGAGTTCTTTGAGGGGCCATTCGGATTTGAGGGAGAGGGTTTTGATTTGATCGATGAGTTCTTTGGGGAGGCCGGAGAATTGTTTGATGAGTTCGATGAAGAGGTATTGGGCGGCGATGGCGTCGTCGAGGGCGCGGTGGGCTTCGTGGTGCTGGAGTTTGAGGATGGCGGCGATGATTTCGAGGCTGTATGAGGGGAGTCCGGGGATGAGGATGCTGGCGAGTTCACAGGTGTCGTATTCGCTGTTGATGAGCGGAATGCCTTTGGTCTTCAGGAAGTTGGTGTCAAATTGGATGTTGTGGCCGATGATGGGGTAGTCTTCGACGAAATCGATAATTTCTTGTTTTTTGTGCTCGAAGAAGGGGGCGTCTTTGACATCTTTGTCGAAGATATTGGTGATGTGGCTGACGACTTCGGGGATGGTGGTTTTGGGGTTGATGAGGAATTGGAGGGTTTCGTTGATGGATCCGTCGAGGTTGAATTTAACGGCTCCAAATTCGATGATTTGATCTTTTTCCTTGTCGAATCCGGTGGTTTCGAGGTCGAGGGAGACGAAGATTTGTTGGTTCAAGGTGCTGAATTAATTAAATTGCGGGTATAGAATATATGATATCGAGGTGTTAACATAGGTAAATTTGTGGTTGGAGGTGGAGAATTGAAAAGTTTTTTTGGTGAGGTGGCGTTTTGGGTGGTGGCTTAGATGAGGGGATAAGGCGTGATGATTTTGTGTTGCACAATGATTTTAAGGGTTTGACTAGGATTGTTTTGTTGACTTTATTTTAGTCTTTGATATAATCGTATGATTTCTTCAGTTAAGGAAATCAAAAACAAAAATAAAAAGTCCGGTGTGAGGTTCTGTGATCTTTTAAAAAAAAAGCGAAGACAGATAGGGGAAACAATCCTGTCAAAGCTTTCATGGCTGCATCTACTGGTGCTTCGCAGAAAAGCGATTCACCGTACTACCCAGTACGGCTCATCTACCTTTTCTACTCCAGCACTGCGTATCTGCGGCCATGAAAGCTTTGACAATTCAACTGCAACAAACGACTCTTGTCCCAAATTATAAGGGGCTCGAGGTGGTGATGATTGTTTCTCTCTCTGTCCTTGCTGAAGCGATGGGTTGATAAAAATTTGTCAATCCGATGACGTTTAGACAGTTCTAAACACGGTTCTGCTCTTGTACTAAGGACTCTGGACTTACTATAGGAGATTTCAGACGGCCGGTGGTGCGGCTGAAAATAACACCAAAGCTTTGGCTATGGATATAAAACAAAAACAAAAGTTCTCGATAAACAAAATATTTTATTGATAGGACGTGTTCCCCAACTTCGGTTGGGGTTTTTTTATGTGTGGGAGGCTAGGTAAACTTTTTCTTTCGGGTGTGGCAGTAGGGGAGGTGGCCGGTTTTGGTGTAGTATTCTTGGTGGTATTGTTCGGCGGGCCAGAAGGTGGGGGCTTTGGTTAGTTTTGTGGCGACTTGGTGGCCGGTTTGTCTGAGGGTGTCGATGAGGTGTTGGGAGGTGAGTTTTTGGTTTTCGGTGGTGTAGAATATTTCGGAGCGGTATTGGTCGCCGATGTCGGGGCCTTGGCGATTGATTTGGCCGGGGTCGTGGATTTCGAAGAATAGTTTGGCGATTTCTTGGAAGCTGGTTTTGGAATTGTCGAAAATGACTTCAACGACTTCGGCATGGGTGGGGTTTTTGGTGGTGCCTCCCATGTAGCCGACTTGGGTGGATATTACGCCTTCGATGTTTTGGAGGTAGTATTCGACGCCCCAGAAACATCCTCCGGCAAAATAGGCTTTTTCGTGAGTGTTATTCATGTTTTTTGAAGCTTAGGGATAGGGAGTTGACGCAGTGGCGGGTGTTTTTTTCGGTTAAATTTTCTCCTTGGAAGACGTGGCCGAGGTGGGCTTGGCAGTTGTTGCAAATGATTTCGGTTCGGGTTCCATCGGGGTCGGGGATTCTTTTGACGGCACCGGGGATTTCGTCATCAAAGCTGGGCCAGCCACAGTGGGAGTCAAATTTGTCTTGGGATTTGTAGAGTGGGGCGCGGCAGCGTTTGCAGGTGTAGGTGCCGGTTTCGCGGTGGTCGTTGTATTCGCCGGAAAAGGGCGCTTCGGTGCCTTTGTGAAGAATGATGGCTTCTTCTTCGGGGGTTAGTTTGGTGTGCATGGGGGTGGGGGGTGAACTATAGGCGAAGTGTACGTGCAATGAAGTGGAAAGTAAATTTTGACGAGCGAAGCGATGTCCGCCACAATGTCCGCGTATATCTGATGTTGGCCGGTGATAAAATACCGCGAAGCGGAATTGCCGGTCAATATGGGCGAGCTTAAGCGAGCCAGATATTGCCGTATCATTCCATTTCAAACTTTATGTGATGTTCTTGCTTTGTTAAATAGGAGATTGACGAGGGCAAGCATTTCCATGGCCTTTACAGGGTCGTTGTCTATAATGTTTTCATGAGCCTTGGGATTTCTTATACCAACCATCGCTCCTGCAAAAAGAAACTTGAAACCCTCTTGTTCATTCTTTTCGCTTGTAGTACTAAGCTGATTTAATTTGAGAGAAGGGTTATTTTCATTGAATACTTTTAGCATCAGACTTTTTCCGTCGTCCTGCACACCTGATTTATTTTTGATAAAGTTATTTAAATATTTTAGGGTCTCAAGGACCGCCTGTGAATAGTGTTTGTCGTCAAAAAGCTTTTTGCTGACTTTTCTGATTTCAGGTGCTAATCTGTATAAATCGAATGAATGTACACCACTGTCTTTGCGGCTTTCGGAAATGCCGTGCCTGATTTTTTGTATCCACCCTTTATTAACCTTTCTCAGAAATCTGCTGCATGATTTTAGGTGGGAAGAAGTGTTAGAGGGTGTGATGCCGTATCTCTTTTGCAGTTCGTTTTTGACTTCTATTGGCCTTTTTTCAGTTTCGAAGAATCCTTCTTCCCATAATTGTGTTATTGCTTCATTAGTTTTCATTATTCATTCTATTTATTTATCTTCTTTTTGCTGGAGCTTTTTTTGTTAATCTTAGCTCGGCTTTTTTTGATAATTGTTTTTACTTTTTCTTGATCAGGCAGCGCTTTGGCCACTTCTATTCCGTATGTAGTTAGCTTCTTTTTGCCTTTTCCTGATGGCATAACAAAATTGTACTGATAATGGCTGTTCTTTAGATCTCTTGTTATATTTGAAATTACTGGCAACCTGGCATCTGAATTCGCCTCTCTAATTTCTGTGGTTCCAAATTCTTTTATATTCTTAACTTGCTCTAGGTAGTATCCGATACATGCAATGAGTTGGTAATTATTAGCAGGTTTTTTATTTTGAAGGAACTCCTCAATGCTTTGGTCACTTGCCTTTTTGGGTGTAGTTGGCTTTGTATCTATAACTTCACTTGCTTGGTCCTGCGTCCGGACCGTTCCCAGGTTGTCAGATTTTATACCTAGCCGTTCTATGATAAATTTAAGCGCTGCCTCTCTGCTGCCCTCGTCAATCTTTTCAATCTCTTTGAGAATGTTGGCGATTGCAACCATTTCTGTTTCGTAATTAGACATAATATTGTCGGTTAATTTGTATGGTAATGCTAGTATACAAATTAACCCATGCTTTACAAGGCCTTTTTTGGGAAAATGGAGTGATGTGGCAAATATGGGGGAAGGCTTGCGGAGGTATGGACCAAGCCGTAGCCGCATACGCAGTGTTATGTGATGTATTCCTTTTCTTTTCCGACGATAGCCGGTTGTTTTAAAAATTTTCAAATTTCTTTTTCTGTTTTGGGTGGTGGGCAGAGGGGAATTAAAGGGGTAAATGCCCGAGCCCAAAATGCAATAAGGAATTAAATATTATATTGATTGAAATTCACAAAATTGCATGTATACTAAAGTTAGCACTAAATTTTTACTCTTTGATTAAATATGAGGACAATTAGATTTATAGATTTATTTGCGGGTCTGGGGGGTACTAGGATTGGTTTTGAACAAGCCTGTATGGAGTTGGGGGTGAAAACAAAATGTGTATTTACCTCAGAGATAAAGGAATATGCGGTTGATATATATAAACATAATTTTAAAAATGATGAGGTCTCTGGTGATATAACAAAAATTGAAGCTAATATGATTCCAGATTTTGATTTTCTACTTGGTGGTTTTCCTTGTCAGGCATTTAGTTCAGCTGGAAAAAGGCATGGATTTAATGATACAAGGGGGACGTTATTTTTTGATGTCGCAAGAATATTAAAGGAGAAGAAGCCGATGGGTTTCTTATTGGAGAATGTAGAAGGTTTGGTTAACCATGATAATGGTAATACCTTGAGAACAATTTTAAATGTATTAAAGGAGCTTGGCTATATAGTAAGTTATAACGTGTTAAATGCAGAGAATTTTGGTATACCTCAATCAAGAAAGAGGATTTATATGGTTGGAACAAAAGTAGAGAAAATAGATATATATGATTTTAATACAAGTAGGGCTACCTTTGGGGATATTCAAGAATTTGGCTTAAATCCGGTCGAAACAAAATTTACTAAACAGCTGTTAAAGTTATTTTCCCCATCGGAATTGGAAGGAAAGGCAATTAAGGATAAAAGAGGAGGGATTGATAATATCCATAGTTGGGATTTAGAGCTGAAAGGATCGTTAACAAAGCAGCAGAAATATCTAATGAGTATTCTTTTAAAAGAAAGGAGGAAAAAAAAGTGGGCAGAAATAAAACAAATAAAATGGATGGATGGTATGCCATTAACATTAGAGGAAATTTATTCTTTTTATAATGAAACTTCTTTGTTAAATCTTAAAGAGATTCTTGATGATTTGGTTGAAAAAAAGTATCTGCGCTATGAGCATCCAAAGGATATTGTAATCACTGAGGATGGAAGAAATGTTAGACAGCACGATACCACGAAGGAAAAAGGTTATAATATTGTTGCGGGGAAATTAAGTTTCGAATTCAATAAAATTCTGGGGAAAACCTCTATAGCTCCAACAATTGTTGCAACGGAAGCAGATAGAATTGGCGTGATTGATACTAATAAAATAAGAAGAATGTCCGAAAGGGAATGTTTACGTTTATTTGGTTTTCCGGAATGGTATAAATCAAATATCTCTCATAAAAATTTATATGACTTAATTGGGAATACGGTTGTTGTCCCTGTTATAAAAGACGTTTCGTTAAGATTGGTAAAACCTCTTTTAGAGATTTTACCTTAGATAAGTAGAGGTCTTTATTGCTTTCCCCCCTATATAATCTTTGTGTTTCAAATAGGGCTTCTATAAATTCTTCTTTATTATTAAAAACTTTGTATTGTGGGTTTTTAGAATACCAAGTTGCTGGTCGAATATTATAAATCACATTACGTTTTACTTGCGTTTTCAAAGGGTATCTTTCAGATGGACAAGAGATTTCCCATATTTTTTTTAGCCATATATTTGTGATAGAAAGATTTTTGCCGTTAAGTTTATATGCAAAGATTAGATAGTCTGAATCAATACGTTCTGGTGTTTTCGCTAAGGAATCGCAGTAGGATTCGAAATTTGCTAAATCGAAGTTTGGTGATCTATCTGCATCAAATGTTTTTATTTCTAGAAGGGAATTATCTTTTCCAATGTAAAAATCTGGGAACTCTTGGCTTTTTCCTTCTTCTTTTGGGTTTTTAATTTGAAATCCTGTTTGTTTTGCCCAGACTCCAAACCATTCTTCAATTAATCCCCCTAGACCATCTCTCCCTGTAACATTTATAGAAATTTCACCAATTTTAAAGATCGTGTATCCTTTTAGATTTCCTAAATCATTTGTGAGCTTTTTAAAAATTTTTATTGTTTCAGGGTGATACATGTTTTTATTTAAAAAAATTGATGATTTTAATTGAGAGCGCCTTTGCAAGTTTCTCTATATTTTCAAGAGTTATGTTTTTTTCTGCTCGTTCTATCATGCCTATATATGTTCTGTGTACACCTGCTTTAGATGCAAGTTCTTCTTGAGACCAACCTAGCTTATGTCTTTCTTCTTTAACTCTTTGTCCAAATTTAACTAAAACTTCTTTACTCATAATTTTATTTAGCTTATTAGGCTAACTTTAGTATATATTATGCTAACTATAGTTCTACATACTAAAGTTAGCATGGTGTTTTCAGTATGTTTTCGTAGCGGAGCGAAGAAAACTCCATATTTTCCCCTCTATAAAAAAGAATCTGATTTTGTTTTTCCGTTTTGGGTGGCGGACAGAGGGGAACAAAAGGGGTGAATTACCCCGACCTCAAACGCCTACTTTCTCTTTCAGTAATTCTTTTGCAGATTTATTCCAGTTGCATTCCTTTCGACTTTCCAGTTTTTCATTAGTTTAATGAAACTATTATTAACTTCATTTTTAGCGAATGGATTGTTTACAAAGATACAGTCATTTCCAATTGGTTCTGGATGATTAAGCACAGTTTTGTCTGAATAAATAATTCCGCTCACAAAGTTAAAATTTTCATTTGCAAAATATGTAACGGGCACGCCATCTCCTTTTTTAATTGCTGTTCGCCAACTATAGGTTGAATAACCATCTTGATTGATTTGCAAAAACTGAAGTCCAAAAAGAGCTTTTATGACAAGTGGTATTCCCAAATAATCTTGAGGATATTCTAAGTCGCCAGTATTAATTGCAATAATGAACGGTTTATTTGAATCAAACCAAACTTTGGTTTTCCATTTTTCATATTGATCTATTGCTTTGTCTTTTAGTGCCTGTGTTATTCGAAGAATCATTTTATCAACCGGTACATCTTGTACAATCATTTCTGATGTTTTTTTTGCTACATACATTGGTGGCACAGAGTCAGGTTTTCCTGCCTCTCCCTTTGTAGAAGCAATACATTCAACGTAAAAATTATCATTTACCACAAAATCAGGACCTTCATTGTTAGATGCAATTGATAAGTTTTTTTCAAGCAGTATGTTGCCAACATACATCTCCCAAGTTCTTTGATGAAAATTTGTTTTTACCTGACTAAGAAAATGTGTATCTGCGTATGGCCGGAATTTTTGCCAGAGCTTATCAAATTTTTCTTTACGGTCTTTTATGCAACCACTTGCTATGAAATATGGATCATATTTTGAGTATAACTTCATTACCTCATCTAATTGATTATTTGTGTTAATAGTAGGAAGTTCCAGTGTGAAGATTGAATTTTGCATAAATGTTATTTTTTAAACTCTTTATTTAAAGTGCCTACTACAACTAGGTATTCAGGTGTCGCCGTGTTTGCAAAAAACTTTAATCTCACGATTATCAATTGTTTATCTGATTTTGCTGGCTCAAAAATGCCTAACTTTAGTATGTTTTTTCCATTTTGTATGCCAATTTTTGGTAATATCTTTTCTTCAAAATCACATCCTACCCAGAGTCCAATGTTATCTGTCTTTCTTAGAATGCTTGGCAAAACAAAACACTCTTCAAAACACTCTGTTCCCCAGCATGCAATAACAAAGCCATAGGCTATTTTAGCTAGCATTGTTTCAAAGAAATTCTGCTTATATTTTGCTGAATAAGAGAATTGTTTGATATTGTGCTTTTCTATAAATTCATCAAGATTCACGCCAAAACCAAAAGTTGAAACACCTCTGACTGTAATTCCATTTTGACTTATTTGATTGGTGAGAATGGTTGGTAATCCATATTCTAAAAATTGAGTAATACCTAGAATTTCTGATTTTTTGAGGGATAATGTTTCCTTGTTGCCATTCCTTAAAACAACTTCAAGTTTAAAGTCTTCATTTTCGAAATTCCTTTTTCTTGATGGATAATCTAAGCACGCTCTTACCTCAGCCCAATTTTCGTTTAATGGGTTGCGTTCACATTTCGAGGTTATTGCTCTACAGTTCTCACAGCAGCTATTTCGGAGGGTTAAAGTTCCGTCAAGAGCAAATGGGATTACATGTTCTGTTGTTAATTTGCATTCCTTTTTGTGACAATAGATGCATTCACCAATGTCAAAGTATTTTTGTGAGATTGTGTTCATGTTTAGCTCGTTAAACTTTCATTAAATTTTCTCCAATTGAAGAACTTACCTGAATTGTTTTTAATATCATCCTTGCATAAATGATCCACCATTTTCTTGTGATTTTTGCTAACAAAGTGAAAAAATTAAAATGATAAGAGCCTTGATCTTTAGATGCTGAGCAACTTTTGGGCAATCATATAGAGCAAATTGTCTCTATGAAGTACGATACTCGCATTATTATCGCTATTGACCAATTTGCAGTGTTTTAGTTCATCCCAGTTTAGTGTGGGCATAAGTTAATTTTGGTTTGACTTCCGCTGTATTATAGCGCGTTAGTACATCATGTAAAATAAGGTTTTCCGAACGGCCAGCGAGAGCAGAGATAACTCGATTAATACCGTGAAAGAATGAACTTCATAGGTGATGTTATACCATGTTAGGCTTATTCAAAAAAATCACTAGTATAAAGTGAAGCGGGGCAATTTAGAAAAACTTCTGGAACTTGATCATCAATGTATTTGAGCAGGATATCTAAGTAGTATGAAGATTCTTCAAATCTTGATAGATACTCATATGGATCTATCTTGCTTGATTTTTCGTCCCATAGATATTTATAGGCACCGCTTGAATTGTAATAATACTGAGCTCCAGACGCATAGATGATAGAAAGCCAATTTGGCATTTTTTCAAAAGACCATTTTTGAATTAAACCCTTTGCTTCAACACTTTTTCTTTTTGATATTTCAATTATCTTTTCCTTATTGTTATCTTTTAGGGTTTTGATCACTTCTTTGAGTTCTTTATTCCATCGTTCTAAATAAATGGTTACATGTATTACGTGGTGCATATCCGGAAGTTGCTCAAGTTGATTGAGAGTTTTCGTTAGCTCTATACTATTTTTAGCTGCTTCTAATGATTTTTTTGTATAAAATGTTTGGAATCCAACAATGATCAGTGTGATGAAGTTTAAAACTAAGGCCAAAATGGTGATGACTTCCATTGTATAAAATGTCTGAAATCCAAGAATTGTTAATATGATCAAATTTATGGCTAAGGCTAAAATAGTAATGGCTTCCATATTTTAAAAAATTTAATTTAGACAGCGGGTTTTTGCACAATATTTTGGGTTTTGCGTGATTTCTGTACTCCTCACCCCAACATCCCCCTGAACTCATCGAAGAAGTGCATGGTGTCGGTGGGGCCGGGGGTGGCTTCGGGGTGGAATTGGCAGGCGAAGTAGGGGAGGGTGCGGTGGCGGATGCCTTCGATGGTGTGGTCGTTGATGTTGCGGAGCCAGATTTGCCAGTCGGGGGGGAGGGAGGGTTCGTGGATGGCGAAGCCGTGGTTTTGGCTGGTGATGTAGCATTTTTGGGTTTGGGTGTCGATGACGGGTTGGTTTTGGGAGCGGTGGCCGTAGGGGAGTTTGTAGGTGGTGGCGCCGGCGGAGTGGGCGAGCATCTGAATGCCGAGGCAGATGCCGAAGATGGGTTTTTGGAGGGCGAGGGCTTTTTGGAGGATTTGGTGGAGGGGTTTGAGGAGGGCGGGGTTTCCGGGGCCGTTGGAAATGAAGATGCCGTCAAAAGTTATCCCGGCGCCAATAAAGTCGTAGTCCCAGGGTACGCGGATGACGGTGAGGTCGCGGGTGAGGAGGGAGCGGAGGATGTTGTTTTTCATGCCGCAGTCGATGGCGATGATGGTTTTGGAGCCGTTGCCGTGGGTGGTGACTTCTTTTGGTGAGACTTTGTCTACGAGATTTTCGAGGTCGGGGTTGTAGAAAGGGGTGTCTTGGTCGTCGATGATTATTTTGCCGAGGGTGTTGCCGTGCTCGCGGATGATTTTGGTGAGTCGGCGGGTGTCGATGCCGGTGATGGCGGGGATGTGGTTGTCTTTGAGCCATTGTCCGAGGCTTTGGACGCTTTGGTGGTGGCTGTGGTTGTCGGAGTATTCGCTGACGATGAGGCCTTTGATGGTGGCTTTGTTGCTTTCGAAGTATTTGGGGATGCCGTGTTGGTCGGTTTCGTTGGAGGGGATGCCGTAGTTGCCGATGAGGGGTGAGGTGGCGACATAGATTTGGCCGGTGTAGGAGGGGTCGGTGAAGCTGTCGGGGTAGCCGACCATGGAGGTGTTGAAGATGACTTCGCCGCTGGTGGAGTGGTCGGCGCCAAAGCTTTGGCCGGTGAAGGTGGTTCCGTCTTGGAGGATTAGTTTAGCGGTTTGGTTCATTTATTTGTATTTATTAAACGATGTGATTCGTAGTGTTTTATCTTGAATTTCGTATTTGAGGCGGTAGATGTGTGGGGCGCCCATTTGATCAGTGGCTTCAATGTCCATGGTGGTGTCGTCGATGACGGTTCGTTTTTTGAATTTGTCGATTTCGTAAAAAGTTTCGAGAATTTCTTTTCGGGCTGAGGGTTCGTCGGTGACGAGTGATTCGAAGAATTCTCGCCCACGGAAGGGGCTGAAGGCGAAGTCGAGGGGGTTGATCATTTTCGTTGTGGCTTCTTTTTGGGGGTTGTCTTTTGATTTGTAGTAGCTGCGAGTGATGACGATAAATTCGATGAGGATGAAGAAGAAGATGAATGAGTAGATGACGATGTTTTCCGGCCAGAAACTAAGGCCGAAATAGCGGAGTACTATGTAGAAAATAAAAATGGTTTGAATTGCTAAGGAGATGCAGTTGATAATGTAATTGGTGAGGGGGGAGTTGGTTAAATTCATTAAGTTCATATGTTTGACTTTTTAGCGGTTCGTAATATTATTACCAGTGATGCAAAATTATGAAAAGCACATATTGACGACGAGGCAATTTGATAGGGCTTCGTTGATTTTGCTTTTTGAGGAAGCTTTGGAGATGGAGAGGGTGCTCGCAGGTGGTGGAAATGATTTATTGAAGGGACGCATATTGGCGTCTCTTTTTTTTGAGCCGTCGACGCGGACGAGGTTTAGTTTTGAGACGGCGATGCTGAGGCTGGGGGGGAGTGTGATTAGTAATTATAGTATGGCGACGACTTCGTCGGTGCAGAAGAAGGAGACGCTTTTTGATACGGGGAAGGTGGTGTCGAGGTTTGCAGATGTGATTGTGATGAGGCATCCGGAGGTGGGTTCGGTGGCGGAGTTGGCGCGGGGGAGTAGGGTGCCGGTGATTAATGGTGGTGATGGGCCGGCGGAGCATCCGTCGCAGGCGTTACTGGATCTTTATACGATTTGGAAGGAGCGAAAGAGTCTTGATGGGGTGGTGATTGGGATGGTGGGAGATTTGAAGAATGGGCGGGTGCCGCATTCGCAGTGTGATTTGTTGAAGCATTTTGATTGTAGTTTTGTGTTTGTGGCGCCGGAGGCGCTGGCGATGCCGAGGGGGATTGTGGAGGAGCTGAGGGAGTCGGGGCATGAGGTGCGGGAGACGGAGGATTTTGGTGAGGCGATTGGGGAGATGGATGTGATTGGGATGACGCGGGTGCAGGAGGAGCGGTTTGAGAGCAAGGAGGAGTATGCGAAGTATGCGGGGGTGTATGTGCTTGGGAAGGGGGAGATGGGGCGCGCGAGGACGGGCGCTATAGTGTTGCATCCTTTACCGCGCGTCGATGAGATAAGTCCTGAGATAGACGAGGATCCGAGGTGTCGTTATTTTGAGCAGGTGAGTAATGGGGTGGCTATTAGGATGGCGCTTTTGGCGAGGGTTTTGGGGTGATGGTGGTGAGGTGTTGGTGTGATTTTTTAAAATTTTGTTAACTTTATTCATATGACAAGGAAGTTGTTTAAGGGAGGGGAGATGTATGTGGATGGGAAGGTTAGTTATGGGGATTTGATAGTGGTGGATGGGAAGATTTCGGAGGTGCTTAATGGAGGGTATAAGGGAGATGAGTTTGGCGGTGAGGTGGTGGATTGTCGGGGAAAGCTGATTTTGCCGGGGTTGATTGATGTGCATGTGCATTTTAGGGAGCCGGGGCATGGGCATAAGGAGGATTGGGCGACGGGTTCGAGGGCGGCGGCGACGGGCGGAGTGACGACTGTGATCGATATGCCTAATAATAATCCGCCCGTGATTACGAAGGAGGATTTTGAGAATAAGGAGCGATTGATAGGGGATCGTTCGGTGGTTAATTATGGTTTGTATATGGGTTACAACGGGGAGAATGTAGCGGAGATTAATGCGGTGAAGGGTGCGAGAGGGGTGAAGATTTATTGTGCGCATTCGACAGGGAATATGGGGATTAGTGATGAGTATTTGGAGCGGGCTTTTGTGGAGATTGATAAGGATAAGCTTTTGCTTTTTCATTGTGAGGATGAGGAGTGTATGGCGGTGAAGGAGCGTGAGTATCGGGAGAAGTATAATGAGGATTTGGAGGTGTGGATGCATTCTGAGATCAGGAGTGCGAATTGTGCTTTGAAGATGGTGCGTCGGGTGATGGAGTTGGTGGAGAAGTATCACCGTGGGGTACATATTTGTCATGTTTCGACCGCGGCGGAGATTGATTTGATTAATAAATATCGAAAGTTTGGGGTGACTTGTGAGGTGGCGCCGCATCATTTGTTTTTGTCGACTGATGATTATGAGCATTTGGGGAGTTTGGTGAAGATGAATCCGCCGATGCGGGATCGGGAGTCGGTCTTTGATTTGTGGAAGTGTGTGAAGGCGGAGATGGTTGATATTATTGCTACGGATCATGCGCCGCATACCTTGGAGGAGAAGTCTTTGCCTTTTCCGGGTTGTCCTTCGGGGGTGCCGGGGGTGGAGATGATGTTGCCGTTGCTTTTGAATATGGTAAACGATGATGGTCTTGATATTTCAGAGGTGGTGCGGATGTGTTGTGAACATCCAGCTAAGATTTTTGGTTTTGAGAAGAAGGGTAGTTTGCGAGCGGGGTTTGATGCGGATTTGGTGGTGGTGGATATGGAGTTGGAGCGGAAGGTGGAGAGGGAAAATGTTGTGAGTAAGTGTGGGTGGTCGCCTTATGAGGGGGTTGTTTTAAAAGGCTGGCCGGTGATGACTTTTGTGGCAGGAGAAAATGTTTCTGAAGTATCATCTACTTTGTTGAAGGATTAAAACCAGCTCTACGTACTAAGGTTGTACGCCTCACTTTGCTTTTAATCCTTCGCCTCGCATCTGATACCCCAGAAACATTTTCAAATCATTGAAAAACAAATTTTAACCAGAAATATTATGCCAACTTATGATGTGACGAAATCGACGGAGTGGAATATGGAGAATGGGCCGTTGTTTGAGGGGGATATTCCGATTCGTAGTAGTTTTCGTAAGAGGGCGAGGCTTTGGGATTTTGAGTTGAATTCTCCGTTGGGTGTGCCGGCGGGGCCGCTTTTTAATTCTGATTTTATTAAGTTGTATGCGGATTTGGGGTTTGATGTTTTGGTTTATAAGACGGTGCGGTCGGTGGCGAGGAAGGCGCATCCGAATCCGAATATTGTTTTTGTGGATCCGGGGGCGGGGATTACGAAGGATCGGCTGGGGAGCGATATTGTGGTTGGGAAGGAGCCGAGTGATTTGAGTAAGATTACGATTACGAATTCTTTTGGGATGAATTCTTTGGGGGCTGAGGATTGGCAGAAAGATTTTGATTTGGCGCAGAGTTATATGGGAGATGGGCAGCTTTTGATGATGTCGGTGACTTCGACACCAGGGGAGAGTGGGCGTGATATGAAGGAGGATTTTGTTTATACGGCGGCGTTGGCGAAGGATGCAGGGGCGAAGGTGGTAGAGCTGAATTTTTCTTGTCCGAATGTGAAGGCTGGAGGTGAGGGTAGCATTTATACGGATCCGGATTTTTCGGCGGAGATTGTGGCGGCGGTGAAAAAGGAGTTGGGTGCGACGCCGGTGGTGATTAAGGTGGGTTATTATAAGGATTTGGCGGATTTGGATGCGGTGGCGGCGGCAGTGGCGCCTTTTGTGGACGGAATTTCAGCGATTAATACGATTACGATGTTGGTGAGAAATGGGGATGGAAGTCAGGCGTTGCCCGGTGAGGGAAGATTGGGGAGTGGGCTTTGTGGTGCGGCTTTAAAGCCTTATGCTTTGGAGACGGTGGGGCGTTTGGCGGAGCTGAAGAGGACGATGAAGTATGATTATGAGATTTTTGGAGTAGGTGGAGTGGTGCGGCCGGAGGATTTTGATGATTTGTTGGAGGCGGGAGCGACGGTGGCGATGACGGGTACGGGGGCGATGTGGAATCCGATGTTGGCGTTGCAGTGGAATGAGGCAGTTTAAATAGCTGTTTTGTGAAAATGATCTAAATAAATGTTAATAAAATCTTAGTTATGAATTATGCGAAAATGGTTGCGAGCGGTTTGTTGGAGAGAGGGGCGGTGAAGGTGCAGGTGGATCCACTTTTTACTTGGGCGAGTGGTATTAAGTCGCCGGTGTATTGTGATAATCGGAAGATGATTGGGTTTGTGGAGGAGCGAAAGTTGATTGTGGAGGGTTTTAAGGATTTGATTGCGAGGAAGAATTTGGAGTTTGATGTGATTGCGGGGACGGCGACGGCGGGGATTCCGTGGGCGGCGTTTTTGGCGTATGAGGTGGGGGCGCCGATGGTTTATGTTAGACCGGAGAAGAAGTTGCACGGCGCCGGTCGGCAAGTGGAGGGATTTGTGGAGGAGGGTAGCAGGGTGTTATTGGTGGAGGACCTGGTCTCTACCGGTGGTTCGAGTTTGAAGGCGTTGGAGGCGCTGAGAGGGGAGGTGAAGGCGGTGGTTGATGATGTAGTGGCAATTGTGAGCTGGGGGCTTGATGGTACGGCGGAGCGTTTCTCCGAGGCCGGCGTGAAGTTTGATCACTTGGTGGGTTTTGATGATTTGATTGATGGTGCTTTGGAGCGTGGTGATATTACGAGTGCTGATCGGGAGGCGGTGTTGAAGTTTAGGGAAAGTCCGAGGACTTGGGCGGATAGTTTGTGATTGTTTTATTTGCGTTTTCTTAAGCGGTGTATTTATGTTAGCTTTTGTTTAAGTTAATATAATTTTTATGAAAAACAATTTTGCAGATAAGTTGATTGAGGCGGTGGGGTTGAAGGGGAATGCTGTGTGTGTGGGGTTGGATCCGAGGCTGGATAAGATTCCGGAGTTTTTGAAGGATCGTTGTTGGAGTTCGGAGAAGAATCCGTTGGAGGTGGCGGGTGAGATGCTTTTGGAGTTTAATAAGGGAATTATTGATGCGGTGGCGGATTTGGTGCCGGCGGTTAAGTTGCAGGCGGCGTTTTATGAAATTTATGGGAGCTTTGGGATGAAGGCGTATGCTGAGAGTATTCAATATGCTAAGAGTAGAGGGCTTTTGACGATTGCGGATGTGAAGCGGGGGGATATTGGTTCGACGGCGGAGGCTTATGCGGATGCTTATTTGGGGGAGGCGGTGATGTTTGAGGGGGATGAGGAGGAGTTTGTGGTGCCGGGGTTTGATGCGGATGCGATTACGATTAATCCGTATATGGGATGGGATAGCGTGAAGCCTTTTGTCGAGAAGGCCGGGCTTCATGGAAAGGGGGTTTTTATTTTGGTGAAGACTTCGAATGCGACGAGTGGAGATATTCAGGATTTGAAGATGGATGATGGTAGGACTGTGGCGGAAATTGTGGCGGGATATGTGGATAGTTGGGGGGCGGATATGGTTGGAGAGAGTGGATATAGTAGTGTCGGAGCGGTGGTTGGTGCAACTTATCCGGATGAGGCGGCGGCTTTGCGTAAGTTGATGCCGGAGGCGGTGTTTTTGGTTCCAGGGTATGGGGCGCAAGGTGCTACGGCGCAGGATGTGAAGAGTTCTTTTAATGCGGATGGTTTAGGGGCGATTGTGAATAATAGCCGAGGAATCATTCATGCTTATGAGCGCTATGAAGATTTGGGGGCGAAGCTTTATGATGAGGCGGCCCGCAGGGCTGTGGAGGAGATGATTAAGGATTTGAAGTAGGGGAGAGATCTTAGGTTGAGATTTTTATGAGGTCGAGCCAGTTTTTGATGGAGAGGTGTTGAGGTCTCTGGGTGTCGAGGTGGAGTTGTTGGAGTTGGTCTTTGAGGTGGGGGAGGGTGTTGGATAGTTTTTTGCGTCCGGAGGTGAAGGCTTGCTGGGCGGTTTTTAATATTTTGAGCGCGGTTTCGGGGTCGAGGTATGAGGGGTCATTGGGTTGGTGAAGGTTGATGTGGAGGATGGCGGAGTCGACTTTTGGTGCTGGGTGGAAGTCGCTGTTCTTGACGGTGGCAATTAGTTTTGGTGTTCCGAAAAGGTGGACTTGGAGGGCGAGTACGCTCATGTCGGGCTCTTTGTGGCAAATTTTTTCGGCGACTTCTTTTTGGACTAGGAAGGTGATGGACTCGGGTTGGTGTTCGTTTTGGAGAAAGAGGTTTAGGAGGGGGGAGGTGATGTAGTAGGGGATGTTGGCGACTACTTTGTAGGGGTGATGGCTGATGATTTTGGTGAGATCTATTTTCAGGGAGTTGCCGGGGATGATGGTGACATTTTCGCTTTGAGAAAGGGTTTCGTTGAGGATCGGGAGCATGTCTTGGTCTATTTCGATGCTGTGGACATGTTGGGCTTTTTGGGCGAGGGCTTTGGTGAGTACGCCGAGGCCCGGTCCGATTTCGAGGACGATGTCATCGGATGTTACTTGTGAGGCTTGGATGATGGTGTCGATGACGGAAGAGTTTGTAAGGAAATTTTGGCCGAGGCTTTTTTTGGCCCAGAGGTTGTGTTTTTGGAGGAGGGCTTTGATTTGGTTGATGTCGGTTAGATCTGCGAGGTCTGTTTGGTTTGCGGGAGGTTGTGTCATTGCTTGATTTTAATTAGTTTGGTGCGGTCGCTTTTTCCACTGATGATGGTGATGGTTTCGGTGGGGGTGTCGAGGAGTTTGGAGAGGAATTTAATGAGTTCTTGATTGGCTTTGCCTTTTTCGGGGGCGGATTTCAGTCGTATTTTATGGGTGGTGCCGTTGTGGTCGTGGATTGTTTCGATGAGTTCGGTTTTGTGGCTTCGGGGGACGACCTTGATTCTTAAATAGTTTTCAGTTGGTTGGGGTGGCATGTTTGATTCCGGTGAGAAATTTGGCGATTTGTTGGATTGTGATGACCGATATTATGGTGAAGATTAGGAGTTGAATTTCGATTCCTTGCATGATTGCTAGGTTGTCTTTGTGGCGGGCGATGATGGTGATGGCGAGAGCGGCGATTATTCCGAAGGTGAGGATCTTTTGCAGTAGGGAGGCTTTTCTGGTGAGTTTGCCGTATTTGGTGAGGGCGATGGTGTTGGCAAGTTGATAGATTGCTAGGGTGATGAAGATGCCGGTGATGATTTTTTGGTTTAGGGTGTTTTCGAGGGTTGTGGTGGAGGCGTTGATTGTCCAGCCGTGGTAAGTGAGAAGGAGAAAGGTGGTGGCGACGATGAAAGTACCGAGGAGGAGTCCTTTGAGGATGGCGGGGGATATTTTTTTGGGGAGGTCTTTGGTGTTGGTGTGAATTCGGATTAGGAAGAGGGTGATGAGGTTGATGGTGATTAATGTGGTGACGGTTTCAGGGGTGAAGATGTTGGTGGTGTCGAGGAAAATTATGGCGGTAGCGAGAAGAATTATTTTGGCGAGAGTGATGGGGATGATATGACTGAGGAGGAGCTTGTTTTTAGCTTTGATGGTTTTTCCACGATGGATGGTGCCGATGATGCTGGAGAAGCTGTGTTTTCCGTCGGTGGCGGTGGTGACTTTATTGCCCATTTGTTTGAGGGTGTCGATGACGGTGATTTTGTCGGCGGGGGTGAGTTCGCAGAAGACATAGTCCTTTTCTTTGTTGCGAAGCATTTTCTTCAGTTTTTTATCATTGAGCTTTTGGAGGTAGGGGCCGGTGATGGCTTCGTAGTATTTGGGGTTGATGAGGCCGATGGTTTTACTGATTCCGACGGCTTCGCGTTCTCTTTTGTGTGAGATGACGTAGGTTTTGATATTGAGGGCTTGAGCTATATTGATGGTGTTTTCAGGTATTTCCAAAAGTGGTTCGATTAGGCCGATGGTGCCGGTGAAGACCATGTCTTTTTCGGTGAAGGCGGAGGTATATTTGGACTGTTTTTTGAGAGGTAGTGGGCGGAAGGAGTAGGCGATGAGTTTTTGGCCGCTCTGGTTGAGGCGTTTGAATTTTTGGGTGAGAGTTCTTTTTTTTGAGGCTGTTAGTTTTTTGTTCTTCTCGTTCTCAAGAACTCGATTACATTGGGCGAGGATTTCTTTGGGGTTTCCTTTACTGAAGGCGAATATTTCTTTGGTGCGGCGGTCTTGAAGGACGACTGTTGATATTTTAGAATCGTTTTGAGGCGTTACTTTTTCCAGGATTTCATATTGGTCTTCAATTTCATCTTTGTTGAATTGTGCTTTTTGAAGAAATTCGATGATTATTTTTTCGAGTTCATGGGTTTTTGGGTAACGGCAGAAGTAGGTTGGGATAGCGATTTTTTGCAGCTCGGGGGTGTTTTTTAGGGATTGTTCTTTGATGAAGAGTTCTTCGTTGTTGGTGAGGTTGACGAGTTTGAGGAAGTCTTTGTTGTCGGGGCGTTCGATAGTGAATGTTTCGAAGTTTAGGGTTTTGACGATGCGGTCTTTTGCGGTGAAGCTGCCGGTGATGTTGGTGCAGATGACATTGGTTTTGCTCATTTTTACGGCGGATCGGCCGGTGATGTAGTCAAAAATTTTGAATATGAAGTAGCTGATCGGGAGAATTGCGATTAATAGGAAGCCAATTTGTTTTGCAAGTTGGAGGGTGATCATTTGAGATGGTTTTTACGCCAGTCGGCGATTGCTTTGTGGTTGCCGGATAAGAGGACTTCGGGGACTTTTTTTCCTTTGAATTCGGCGGGTCTGGTGTAGTGGGGGTATTCTTTTTTGCGATCGAGTTTTTTGGAGAAAGAGTCTTCGAGGTGGGATTCTTCTTTTCCGAGAACATTAGGAATCAGGCGGGCGACGCTGTCGAGAATGACCATGGCGGCGAGTTCGCCTCCGGTGAGGACATAGTCTCCGATTGATAATTCGCTGTCAATTAAGGTTTCACGGATGCGGTTGTCGATTCCTTCGTAGCGTCCGCAGAGGAGGATCAGGCCAGATTTAAGGCTTAATTTTTCGGCCTTGCTTTGGGTGAATTTGCGGCCTTGTGGCGTCATATAGACTACTGGGCCGGGGTTTAGGGTTTTGATGTGTGTCAGGCAATCGTAGAGAGGCTGAGGGGTCATTACCATACCGGCACCACCACCAAATGGGATGTCATCGACTTTGTGGTGTTTGTTTTCTGAAAAAGATCTGATGTCATGAATATAGACTTCGATCAGTTTGTTGTCGATTGCTCGTTTGATGATGCTTTCGTTGAGGTAGGAGGTGAAGGCATCGGGCAGGATTGTGGCAATATCAAACCGCATGTTTTTTAATTTTATTGGTAATTAGGGGAATCAAGAAACAAGTTGAGGCGGCGAGTGTAACGAGCAGCCATTGACTAATGCTTAGGGGTACAGTTTTAAAGATTGTTTGCATAAATGGCAAGTGAATCATGGCGATTTGCATTACTAAGGATATCGATACGGCGTAGATGAGGTGTTTGTTGTTGAAGAAGGTTTTGAAATTTTTGAAATTGTCGTCCTTGCAGATGAAGACGAAGAATAGTTGGAAGATTACGACTTGGGTGAAGACGAGGGTTCGGGCGTAGGAGGGTTCGCTTAGGTCGAAGGTGTTGATTCCTAGCTGGTTGTCGAGGCCGTAGCCGTAGAAGTATATTACGATGTTGATAATGGTTTGGAGGAGCACGGCGGTGAAGATGAAGGGGAGGAATTTTCTGAAGAGGCTTTCGTTGTTGGGCTGAGGTTTCTGGAGCATGATGTTGGCAGGGGCAGGGGATTTGCCGAGTGCGAGGGCGGGGAGGCCGTCGGTGGCGATGTTGAGCCAGAGGATTTGGAGGGGCAGGATTGGCAGCGGGTAACCCATGATGGTGATTACACCGACGGCCATAATGGTGTCGAAGTTGGCGGAGAGCATGTATTTAATGAACGAGAGAATGTTGCGGTAGATGCGGCGGCCTTCTTCGATGGTGTTGACGATGGTGGTGAAGTTGTCGTCTTTGAGGACGATATCGGCGACTTCTTTGGTGGCTTCGGTTCCTTTTATTCCCATGGCAATACCGACATGGGCGTGTTTGAGGGCGGGGGCGTCGTTGACGCCGTCACCGGTGACGGCGACTATTTCTCCTTGGTTTCGGAGGACTTTAACAATTCGATATTTGTGTTCGGGGTTGGTTCTGGCAAAGATGTTTGTTGTTTTGAGGTGTTGTTGGAGCTCTTGGTCGGTGAGCTCGTCGATGTCGGCGCCCGTTAGAATGTTGCTGGAGGAGATACCAATTTGTGAGGCGATGGCTTTGGCGGTGATGGCATTATCGCCGGTAATGATTTTTACCTTGATGCCAGCTTTTTTGGCGATTGATAGAGATTCTTTAACGGTGCTTCTGGGAGGATCAAGCATGGCAACTAGTCCGACAAAGATGAGATTGTTTTCATCAAACTTTGATTTGTAGGGTTTGTAGGCGGTGGCGAGAACCCGGAGGGCTTTTTTGGCATAGCTGATATTGGTTTTCTTGATTTGCTCGATGTCTTTTTCGGTTATCGGACGGATTTTGCCGTTGTCGAGGATTTGTTTACATTTTGTAAGAACGCTTTCGAGGGCACCTTTGACTTGGATTTCTTTTCTGTTGTCGGTTGCTACGAGTACGCTCATCATTTTGCGTTCGGAGGTGAAAGTGTTTTCATCGATTGGTTCGCTGCTTTCGATTTTGGCTTTCTTGGCGAGCACTTTGAGGGCTATTTCGGTTGGGTCACCGAGAATATCTTGTCCAATGTAGGCATTGTTGCAGTTGGTCCCGATTTCGATCAGTTTTTGCTGGTCGGGGTCTTGGATTTTGATATTTGGGGTGAGTTCATAGCCTTGCCCTTTGATTTCTTGTTTTTTGTTGATGCTGTAAATGCTGGTGACAGTCATTTCGTTGAGGGTGAGCGTTCCGGTCTTGTCGGAGCAGATGATGGTGGTGGCACCAAGTGTTTCGATGGCGCTCATTTTGCGGACAATGGCATTTTTTCGAGCCAGTATTTGGACGGCGGTTGCGAGGGTGAGAGTGATGATAATTGGGAGACCTTCAGGAATGGCGGAGACACCAAGGGCAATTGAGGTCATGAGCATTTCTTCGACTCCGGTCGTTTTTTTGTAGAGGTTAATGACGATCAAGATGGCAATTAATATGAGAATGGTGATTCCGAGTTTTTTTCCCAGTTGATTGAGTTGGGCGGTGAGAGGGGAGGAGGTGGTTTCATTTTGGCTGATAAATCCGATTATTTTGCCAAATTCGGTTTCTTGCCCGATGGTGAGGACTTTTCCTATTCCGCGTCCGGTGGTGGTGATTGTTCCCTTAAAGAGTTTGTTGTTGGTTTTGTTGTCTTTGTTGACGGAGGAGCTTTCACCGGTGAGCATGGACTCGTTGACTTGCATGCTGAAGGACTCCAGTAGTTCAATGTCGGCCGGTATTTTGTCGCCTTCGTTGATGATAACGATGTCTCCTGGCAGTAGTTCTCGGATTGGTATTTCGGATTGTTGTCCGTCACGATAGACAATGGTGGTTTCGAGGATATTGCTTTTGAGCTTTTTGACGGCGTTGTCGGCTTTGTATTCTTGTGTGAAGCCGATGATGGCATTGATGACGACTATTGTGAGAATGGCAATACCGTCAACGGTTTCACCGACATAGATGGAGATGCCGCCGGCGATCATTAGTATGATAATGAGGTATGAGGTGAACTGGGATATGAGGATTTTGAAAAGGGTGAAGTCTTTTTTTAGTTTTATTTCGTTGAAGCCATAGATGGATCTCAGCTCGGGAATTTGAGCTTTTGTTAATTCTTTATAGTTCATGAGGGAATTTAGGAATATGCCGATGTATTTTAACAGGAATTTAGTAATTTTATTAACAAAAAAGCACCGATATCGGTGCTTTTTTGTTTCAGACGTATGTAAACGAGATATTAACGCTTACTGAATTGTGGTGCTTTACGAGCTCTCTTAAGTCCATATTTCTTTCTTTCCTTGCTGCGGGCATCTCGGGTAAGCATTCCAGCTTTCTTGAGAGTTGTACGGTTGTCGCTGCTGGTTTCAACCAGTGCTCTTGAGATTCCATGTACGGCAGCTTCAGCTTGTGCGCTGATTCCACCACCTTCAACCATGATTGAGATATCAAACTCTTTGACAGTTCCAGTCAGTTTGAGTGGAGCTTTTATTTTTTCAAGTAGTGTTTTCACATTGAAGTATTCCTTGGCTTCTTTACCGTTGACGGTGATTTTTCCTTCACCTTTGTAAAGTCTTACTTTAGCGATGGCAGTTTTTCGGTTTCCTTTAGAGTAGGTGTATTTGCCAGTTGGTTTTGTTGAAGTGATTTCTTTTTCAGACATGGATTTAGATATTATCAATTGTTAATTTTTCCGGTGTTTGTGCTTCGTGTGGGTGTTCAGCTCCTGGGTATAGTTTCAATTTTTGCATGAATACTTTACGAAGTTTATTTTTTGGAAGCATACCACTGACAGCGAGTTCCAAGACTTTGCCTGGATTGCGGTCCATTAAGCTTTGGGCGTTTTCTTCTTTAAATCCACTTGGGAATCCGGAATGTCGGTAATACATTTTTGACTCGGTTTTGTTGCTGCTAAGGTGAATTTTATCAACATTAACGACGATAATATTGTCTCCGCAATCAAGGTGAGGTGAAAAGATTGGTTTATCTTTACCTCTTAGTTTGTTGGCTATTACTGTTGCCAGTCTTCCGAGTGTTTTGTTTTCCGCATCAATCAGATACCATTTCGGTGTGAGATCTTTAGCATGAGCGACAAATGATTTTTGCATTGTGTGAATAATTAATCTGTTATACTAGTTCGATTTGTACCATTGGTGCACCGTCTCCTTTGCGAAGTCCAACTTTGGTGATTCTGGTAAATCCGGAGTCTCGATCTTTATATTTTTCTTTTAGTACTTCTAGGATTTTTTTAGAACTGTTTTCGTGTTGTAGGTTTTTCTCGATTTCACGGATAGCGTGGAGAGTATCACTTTTCTTGGCAATACTGATCATTCTATCAATGATCGGTTGTACGGCTTTAGCACGCTTTGGGGTAGTTTTCACCTTTTCGTAGATGATTACTGACATTGCAAGATTTCGCAGAAGTGATGTTGTGTGATCTTTGTCAGATCCGAGTTTTACTTTTTTTACTTTGTGTCTCATGATTTGATTAATTTAATGGCTCTCAACTTAGCGGTTTTATTAGTCTTCCGCAAGAGAAAGATCTCGTTGTTTTAGGGCATCGCTAACTTCTGTAAGAGCTTTCTTTCCGAAGCCGCGAAGATTGCTGAGTTTGCTTTCAGTGCATTGAGATAGTTGTTCGATTGAACCGATTCCTCCGTTGATAAGGGCATTGAGTGTTCTTGGTGAAAATCCAAGGATTTCAATCGGAGTGTAAGATTCTTGCTTTGGTTTGTTTTGCTCTTCTTCTTGCTCTTTTTCAAGAATTGATTTGATGTCGGACATGTAGTCTTCTTCGACCATGATGTTTTCAACATTGAAGAGGTCAAAGTAGGATTTCAATACATTGGATGAGAATTTGAGAGCTTCTTCAGGGCTGATCGCTCCGTTTGTCTTGATTTCAAGGGTTAGCTTGTCAAGGTTGGTCATTTGAGCGACACGAGTTGGTTCTACTTCGTAGCGTACTTTCTTTACGGGAGAGAAGACAGAATCAAGAATTATTAGCTCAGCATCGGTTTCTTTTTTGTGACGGAAGCTTGCTGGTTCGTATCCAACTCCTTTCTCAACTTGCATTTCCATTTTGAACTTTGTGCCTTTCTCGACAGTTGCAATGTAAAGGTCAGGATTTAGGATTTCGATATCGCTGGTAGTCTTGATGTCTTTAGCATAAATTTCGCCACCTTTGGCAGGAGCTTCAAGTGTGATGGTGCTGATTTCCTTTGAGGATTTTTTAAGCTCAAGAAGCTTAAGGTTTAGGGTGATGTCGAGGACGCTTTCTTTCACTCCTTTGATTGTGGAGTACTCGTGACTGACACCGTCGATTTTTACTCCGGTTACACAAGCTCCAGGAAGTGAAGATAAAAGAACTCTTCTCAACGCATTTGCCAGGGTAACGCCATATCCGGTAGGTAGTGGGCCCATATTGAAAACTACGTGGTTTTCTCCAACGTTTTGAGTTTTAATCTTTGGGATCCCAATTTCTTCTTGGATAAGATGCATATTATGATTGGTTAGCTTAAGCTTTTATTATTTGGAGTAGTACTCTGTAATTAATTGACTGTTGATTGCTCTTTCAATGTCTTGGCTGTCAGGAAGTGCAATAACTTCAGCTGACAAGGACTTGAGCTCTGATTTTAGCCACTTTGGCGTTTTAACTTTGCTGTTTTTGGCCTCTTCGAAGAGTTGTGATTTTTTCTTGTTTTCTCTAACCTCGATTTTATCACCGGCGCTAACCAAGATCGATGGAGTTTTTACTTTTTTGCCGTTAACCATTACGATCCCATGGCTAACGATTTGTCTCGCTTGAGGACGAGTAGCTGCGAATCCAGCGCGGTAGACAACATTGTCTAGTCTTTGTTCAAGTAGTTTCAAGAACTGAGTACCAGTAACTTCGTCACTTTTATTTGCCAATTCGTAGTATTTGCGGCATTGTTTTTCGCTGATACCATACATAAAACGAGCTTTTTGCTTCTCTTGGAGTTGTTTGTTGTATTCTGAAGACTGGCGAAATCTTTTTTGTCCGTGTTCTCCTGGTTTGTAGTTTTTCTTTTGGAAGGCTTTTGATTTACTTTGGCCGTTTGTGAAGAGCATGATTCCAAGGCGGCGTGATAATTTTGTTATTGGTCCTGTGTATCGAGACATAATTTGAAAAATGAATTAAATGAATTAATGAGAAACTTAGGTGCGACGAGTTTTTTTCTGGCGGCATCCATTGTGGGGGATTCCGGTTGTGTCAATGATAGACAATAGGTCTAATCCAGCGGCACTTAGTCCTCTAACGGCTTGTTCTCTACCTGGCCCAACACCTTTAATGAAAACATTTACTTTTTGTAAACCATACATTTGGCTTTTTTCTGCGGCATCTTCAGCGGCCATTTGAGCGGCGTAGGGAGTTGATTTTCTGGCACCTTTGAAACCTTTGGCACCTGAACTGCTCCAGCTGATAACATTTCCTTCGGTATCAGTCAGTGTAACAATGGTGTTGTTGTAGGATGCTTTAACATAAGCATTTCCCTCAGGTACGAGTCTTTTCTTTTTCTTAGTAGTGGTTTTCTTGGTTGTTGTAGCCATTTAATATGTTTTATTAATTATCGGTTAGTCAGGTTTATTTACCTACTTGTTTTTTATTGGCAATGGTCTTTTTCTTACCTTTTCTGGTACGAGCATTGTATCTGGTGCGTTGACCACGAGTGGGTAGACCACGAGTGTGGCGGAAGCCACGGTAAGTTCCTGCTTCTTTAAGATGTTTGATGTCCATAGCAACAGCTCTCTTGAGATCACCTTCGGTAGGATATTTCTCCAGCAGGGTTCTGAGCTTATCGACTTCTTCTTCCGAAAGTTCAGTTACCTTTGGGTTGCCGTTGATCTTTGCCTGGTCGACGAGTTTTTTAGAGGTACTTGGACCTATCCCGTAGATAGCAGTTAGGGCGATTTCAATTCGTTTTTCTTTGGGGAGATTGACTCCAGCGATTCTAGCCATGTTTTTACTAATTAATTTTTAATCAGCGAGCTTTTTCTATTTACTATGTTTGAGCCAGCCACTTAAAAAGCAACTAGCTATCCTTGCCTTTGCTTGTGCCTTTTGTTTTCACAGATAACTCTTAGCACGCCTTGGCGTTTAATAACTTTACATTTATCACAAATTTTCTTTACTGATGACCTTACTTTCATGATCTTTACTGGTTTAACGTGTTATTTTCTTGTTTTTTATGACGATAAGTAATTCGTCCTTTTGTGAGATCGTAGATGCTGATTTGAACAGTAACTTGATCTCCGGGAAGTATCTTGATGTAATTCATTCGCATTTTTCCAGACAGGTGTGCGACGATCACTCTTGTTTCTTCTTCGGGCGTGTTTTTATCCAGCTCAACCTTGAAATTAGCATTTGGCAGGGTGTCGATAACCGTACCGTTGATTTCAATAACATCTTCTTTCCCCATTTTTATGCCCTTTTTTAGTGTTTTACTGGTGTAAAGCTGTCAGATTTTACCCGAGAGGATAATTCTATGCAATAGTTTTTTAAAAAAAGATTGCGGTATTGATTTTTGTTTTATGGTTTTGATTCGGTGAGGATTTCATTTCCGGTTTCAGTGATGAGAATGGTGTGTTCTTCTTGGACAGAGCAGGATCCATCTTTGGTCTTGATGGTCCAGCCATCTGTGTCGGTGATCAGTTCGTGTGTTCCGATGGAAAAAATTGGTTCAATGGCGATAGTCATGCCGGGTTTGAGGATTGCTTTGTAGTGTGTGTCTTTGTAATTTGGAATGATGGGGTCTTCGTGAAGGGTTTTTCCTAGGCCGTGGCCGGTGAGGTCGTAGATTACTTTGAAGCCGTTTTGGTTGATTACTTGCTCGATGGCTTCGCCGATCTTGTAGACGGGGTTTCCTGGTATTGCCATTGCGATTCCTTTGGCGAGGGCAAGTTTGGCGGTTTTGATGAGTTTTTCTTTGATTGGGGAAATGGTGCCGATTCCGATGGAGCGGGCGGCGTCGGTGTTCATGCCTTTATATATGACGCCACAGTCGGCGGTAAAGAGGTCACCTTCTTGGAGTATTTCGTCTTTGCGGGGAATTCCATGGACGATGGTAGCATCGATGGCGGTGCATAGGGTGTGTTTGTATCCTGGGACTTCTTTGAAACCGGGTTTTCCGCCGAGTTTGATGATGGTTTGTTCGGCGAGTTGATCGAGTTCGAGGGTGGATATTCCGGGGCGGGCGGCTTGGGCGATGATATCATGGGTGGCAGCTAAAATTTGACCACTCTTTCTCATGTTGTCGATTTCTTGCGGGGTTTTAATATGAATGGCCATAATGTGAGAGCTTATTTTAGAATGCGATCGAGTTTTTCAATGGCGTTGTTTTCGACTGTTTGGATGTCAGGTTCACCATCTATGACCAGGATGTTGTCCTTGTAAATTTCTATTGCTGGGATGGTACTTTCTTTAAAGTTTTCAAGGCGTTTTTTGATGGCTTCGGGGGTGTCGTCGGATCTGGTAGTGAGCTTGCCACCACATTTTTCACAGTCTGTTTTGGTGTAGTTGCGGGGGTAAACGGTCTTGCAGTCGCTACATATTTTCCGAGTTGTGAGCCTAATAAGCGCTGTCTCTTCGCTTATCTCAATGAATATTGGAAGTGCTACGCGGTTGTGTCGGGCGATGAGGGCGTTGAGGGTTTGAGCTTGTTCGACGCCTCTGGGGATTCCGTCAAAGAGGATTTTTTTTCCGGCGGGAAGATTTTCGACAAAGTTTGTGACTATTTCCATGACGATATCATTGGAAACCAGATTTCCGGCTTCAAGGATTGATCTGATCTTTTCTCCGAGAGGGGAGTCTTGGTTTGATAGTTTTCGGAGTTCACTGCCGGTTTCAAATATTTCAAAATCATATCTGTCAGCAATTCCTTTTGCCAAGGTTCCTTTTCCGGCTCCTTGCATTCCAAATAATATCAAATCCATTTTTTTGGGGGCTTTAAATCTTCCTAGTAAAACTTTTTGTAATCATGCATTACCATTGAGGCATTTATTTGCCTTAATAGTTCGAGGACTACTCCGACGATGATTATGATACCGGCACCAGATAGTACAAGGGTGAAGGCGGTGATGCTTCCAGTTCGGAAAATTGAATTAAGTACGATTGGGATGATGGCGATGATGGCGAGGAATAATGCTCCAAATAGAGTGAGTCGTCGGCTGATGGTTTGGATATAGTCGATGGTTTGTTTTCCAGGACGAATTCCAGGGATGTATCCTCCGCGTTTTTGAATACTTTCAGCTATTTGGCTAGGTTTGAAAGTGATTGATACATAGAAGAAGGTGAAGAGTAGAGTCAAAAAGAAGTAGGCGCTAGCGTAAGACCAACTTCCAACGGTAAAGATGCTTGTAAGGTAACTACTTATTGTTTGTAGGGTAGGGGAGGTGGAGCTGGCCATGAATTGTCCGATAATACCTGGGAAGGTGATAAGGGCTACGGCAAAGATGATCGGGATCATACCGGCTTGATTGATTTTGATTGGTAGGAAGGCTTGATCGGCTTTGCTCTTCATTCCTTGTCCAGCGTAAGTTAATGGTATTTTTCTGTCGGCTTCGTTGACGAGGACGACTATTATTACGAGTAGAACGGTAATTATTAGGACTGCTAGGAAGGCGACGAGTGCTTGTTGATCACCTGTTGCCAAAGATATTCCAGATCCGATGGCACCTGGGATTTGGGACATGATGCTGGTAAAGATGAGTAGCGATATTCCGTTACCGATTCCTTTTTCGGTGATGAGTTCACCAAGCCAGACGAGAAGTATGGTTCCGGCGGTGACTGTGATCATTGGTAATAATACTGAGATGCTGGTGGTGTCAATGATGCTGACTCCTCCGACTGAGCTGTTTAATAGGACGAGCATTCCGTAGGATTGAAGGAAGGCCAGGGGAAGGGTAAGCCAGTGTGTGTAGCCGTTGAGTTTGCGTTTACCGCTTTCACCTTCTTCAGCGATGCTTTCCAATTTTGGAGAGACAACCTGAAGTAGTTGCATGATGATGACGGCATTAATGTAAGGTCCGATTCCCATTAATACGATGGAGAAATTTTCGGTGCTACCTCCCGTAAGAAGACTAAGTACTTGGAGGAGTTCGTTTTGCTGACCTTGTATTTGTTGAAGGATTTCTTGATTTGCTCCAGGAACACTAATCTGTGCTATGAAACGGTAAAGAACCAAGATAGCAATTGTGAAAAGTATGCGATTACGAAGTTCTTTGGTGTTCCAAATTTGTTTTAGATAAGTGAACATTGCTATGAAGAATTATTGATTATTAAATTTCCCTGCTCCGGACTATTTTTTAGGCTTAGTTTCACCTTTTTTTCTGATTGGCTTGATGGCAGGTAGCGCTACTTGTCCGCCTTTTTCTTCTACGGCTTTGATTGCAGATAGTGAAGCTTTGTCGACTTTTACAGTAAGTTCGACATCGAGTCCTCCTTTACCTCCAAGAAGTTTAATTGGCATGGATGTTTTTGAGATCAGACCTTTTTCTTTCAAGGTTTTAACATCAACGGTGCTTCCTTTTTCGAAGACATTTAAGTCTCCAACATTGACTACTTGATATTCAACATAGTTGGGATTTTTGAATCCTTTCATTTTTGGAAGCTTTTGAATGTAGGGCATTTGTCCTCCTTCAAATCCTGGTCTTCTTTTTCCTCCAGTTCTTGCTGTTTGTCCTTTCATTCCACGGCCACTATAAGTACCGCTTCCGGATCCGTTTCCACGACCGATGCGTTTACTTTTTTTGTTGGATGTTTTGGGCTTTAATATTTGTAATGACATGATGACTTAATCGGTTAGGTTTATTTGTCGGTCTTTGCTGATGTAGCCTTGGCAGCCGGTTTCTTGTCAGCAGAAGGCTTGGTTGTAGGTTTTTTAGCTGGAGCTTGTTTGTTTTCTGTTACTGGTTTTTTGGCTTCTGGTGCAGGAGTTGAAGTAGCTGGGGCTTTTTGGACAGGTTTTGGAGCTTTGGCAGCTGCGGCTTTGGCTTTTCTCTTTTCCATGTATGGAGTCTCTTTCAATCTTTTTAGTGCTTCAAATGCGGCTTTTGTAGTGTTTACTTTGTTGGTTGTACCAAAGGACTTACTAAGAATGTTTTGTACACCGGCGAGCTCGAGTACTTTACGGATGGTTCCTCCAGCAATGATACCGGTACCTTCACTAGCGGGCATTAGAAGGATTTTTGCAGCCTTGTATTTCAATTTTATGTCGTGGGGGATTGTAGTGCCATCAAGAATCACATCGATCATGTCCTTTTTCGCTTTTGCAATACCCTTTTGAATCGCACCGGTTACTTCATGTGATTTTCCGATTCCGATACCAATTTTACCACGCTTGTTTCCGATGACAACGGTTGCTCTAAATCTTAACCTACGACCACCTTTAACCACTTTCGTCACACGGTCAATCTGAATTACGCTTTCTTCAAATTCTTTCGGTTCACGACTTTTTTTACCTGGATTTTTGTGTGCGCTTCTTGACATGCTAGTTATTATAGTTATTGGTTAAAATTTAAGGCCACCTTCTCTTGCCCCTTCAGCTATTGCTTTGACGCGGCCGTGGTATTTATATCCGTTGCGGTCGAAGACAACTTCTTTAATGTTGTTCTCAAGAGCCTTTTTTGCGATTTCAATCCCAACTTGTTTAGCTTTTTCACTTTTAGTACCAGTAGCTTTTTGGCCATCAGCAACGGCAGCAATGGTCTTTCCAGTAGCTGGATCGATAAGTTGAGCGTAGTTAGTGGTGTTGCTTCGGAATACCAAAAGTTTAGTTTTCGGAGAGTTACTAAGAATTTTAGCTTTTATCTTGTTTTTGCGTCTTTCTCTGGTTGTTACTTTTGTGTTACTCATTTTAATGTGTAAATTAACTGTTTATTATTTGCTACCTGCTGACTTACCAGCTTTTCTGACAATGTGTTCACCCACATATTTGATTCCTTTTCCTTTATATGGTTCTGGTTTTCTGAATGATCGGATCTTTGCAGCGGTTTCTCCAACAACTTGTTTGTCGATTCCTTTGATTGTGATGAGATTCTTGTTCTTTTCATCTTGGATCATCTCGATTTGCTTGTCGGCAACATATTCGATTGGATGAGAAAAACCAAGGTTAAGAGTAATTTTATTCTTATTGGTTTGTGCACGATATCCAACTCCAACAATTTCAATTTGCTTTTCAAATCCATTGCTAACGCCGGACACCATGTTTGCTATTAGGCTGCGAGTAAGACCGTGAAGTGATCGTGACTCTTTGCTTTCGTCAATTCTAGTTATCAAAACTTGGTTGTCTTTGACTTCTACTTTGACATTTGGTGTGAGTGCTTGTTTTAGTTCTCCTTTAGATCCTCTTACTGTAACTTCGGCGCCGTTGACTTCTACTGTTACTCCTGTTGGGATTTCTACTGGTTGTTTTCCAATACGTGACATCTTATGGTAGTTGTTATTTTATTAGTATATTTCGCAGAGTAATTCTCCTCCTAGTTGACCTTTTTTTGCTTCATAATTAGTCATGACACCTTTTGAGGTTGAGATTATTTGGATTCCAAGGCCACTTTTGACGGTTCTGATTTCAGGGTGTTTGATGTAAATTCTTTGTCCCGGCTTGCTGATTCTTTTCAGTGTTAGGTCTTCCAAGTCTTCATTAAGGAAAATCTCAATGTTTTTAGCGGCTAGTTCTCCAGTAACTTTGTAATCAAGAATGAAGTTTCTTTCTTTTAGTACTTTGAGAATGTCTTCTTTAATATTGGAGTGTCCGATATTAACACTTTGATGATGTGCCCTAAGGCCGTTTCTAATTCTGGTTAGCAGATCTGCTATTGGATCGGTGTGCATTTTTAAACGATTATTTTATATTACCAAGATGATTTTTTGACTCCCATAATTTTTCCTTGGGATGCTAGTTCGCGGAAACAAATTCGGCAGATTCCAAAATCTCTCATATAAGCTCCTACTTTACCGCACTTCTCACATCGGTTGTAAACTTTTGTTGGATGTAAGATGGGTTTACCCATGCTATGTCTTCTGCGAGCTGTTTCTTGTCTTTTTTGGTTCTTAACCTTTATTGCTGTTCTAGCCATCGGAAAATTAGTGTTATTTTTTAAATGGGAATCCCATAGATGTCAGTAGTGCTCTACCTTGTTCATCGTCTTGGGCTGTAGTTGTTATGATTATTTGAAGTCCGTGTGTTTTCATAGCTTCGTCAGGACTGATTTCAGGGAAGACAGTGTGTTCTTTGAAGCCAATAGTATAGTTTCCAGCTCCATCAAACGATTTTGGTGATATACCACGGAAGTCTCGCACACGAGGGAAGACGATGTTCACCAACTTATTTAGGAAGTGGTACATCTTAGCTCCTCTAAGGGTTACAGATATTCCAACTGGTTCACCTTCGCGGAGTTTGAAGTTAGAAACGGACATTCTGGCTTTGTTTACAACGGGCTTTTGGCCTGTTATGGCAGTGATGCTGTCAACGATAGGTTGGAAGTCTTTGCCGTGAGATTTTAGGTATGTTCCTATTCCAACATTGAGTTTGACCATTTTAACTTTGGGAACTTGCATGTTGTTCTTAAGTTTCAGCTCTTTTTTGAGAGCTGGAATGATCTCTTTTTCAAATCTGGTTTTTAAGTCTAGAAGTTCAGCCATTGTTATTTAATATTATTTATCTAATGATTCACCGCTTTTCTTAGCGATTCTAATTTTTTTACCATCCTCCAATTTCTTGTAACCGATTCTGGTTTTTTCATTGGTCTTTGGATCAAGTACCATAACATTTGATGCATGTATAGGAGCTTCGAATGTTATTCTTTCCCCTGGTCCGTTGGTGCTTTTTTTGATGTGTTTAACTCTCATATTCACTTTTTCAACAACAACTTTTTCAGCTTCTCGGAATACTTTGGTGATTTTTCCTTTCTTGCCTTTATCTTTTCCTGCGATGACAACCACTTGGTCGTTTACTTTTAGTTTCATGTTAGAGTACTTCTTTAGCTAATGAGATAATTTTTTGGTATCCACGGTCTCTAAGTTCACGGGCAACCGGTCCAAAAATACGAGTTCCTTTCGGGTTTTTGTCTTTGTCTACAACTACGATAGCATTTTCATCAAATTTGATACTTGAGCCATCTGGGCGGTTGAATTCTTTTACTTGTCTGACGACAACTCCTCTTTGTACTGATTTCTTTTTGACTACTCCTTTAGGGCTGGCTTCTTTGATACTGACAACGACCAAATCTCCAATGCGAGCATATCTTCTTTTTGATCCACCTAGAACTTTGATGCATTTTGCCATCTTAGCTCCTGTGTTATCTGCGACCTTTAGTAGTGTTTCCGGTTGAATCATTGTTTTTAGTTAGTTTTTTCGTTAGCTGGTCTCTCAAGAGTCCACTTTTTTAATTTGCTGATCGGTCTTGTTTCGTAGAATGTTACCTCATCTCCTTCCATAAACTTTGTGTTTTCAGGGTTGTGAACATGGTATTTCTTTGAAATGCGGAATCTCTTTTTGTACTTAGGGTGATTTTCGTAATGGTGTACTGTGACGACTAGGGTCTTGTCATTCTTGGTACTTGTTACTTCTCCTTTTTTCTGTCGCATTATTCTGAGTTTAAAGTTTATATAGGTTTACTGAAACAATTTCAATATTATTTTGATTCGCTGACGGCACTTTTTTCTTTTAATAGTGTTTTGATCTGAGCAATATAGCGGCGGTATTTTCTGACGAGGTGACTATTGTTTGATTCGTTGTTCTTTACTGGAAATTTTACTTGAAAGCTCTTGATGGACGCTTGTTTAAGTTCTTCCTGTAAGTCTTTGTGGTCTAGTTTTCGGAGTTCTTCTATTTTTTTCATTATAATTCTTGAGTATTAATGAATTTACATTTAACTGGTAGTTTGTGTGCGGCAAGTCTCATAGCTTCTCTGGCAACGCTTTCTTCAACACCTTCCATTTCAAAGAGGATTCTTCCCGGTTTAACTACTGCTACGAAGTGATCAGGTGCTCCCTTACCACTTCCCATCGGTACTTCAGATGCTTTACGAGTGATTGGTTTGTGTGGGAAGATGCGGATCCAGATTTTTCCACCTCTCTTAATGTATCTGGTCATAGCACGACGAGCGGCTTCAATTTGGCGAGATGTTATTTCTTGAGCAGTGATAGCTTTTAAGCCATAAGTCCCAAAGCTTACTTGAGTTCCGCGTGTTGCATTACCCTTGAGCTCTGATCGCCCGCGGAATACTTTTCGGTGTTTTTGCTTTCTTGGTACTAACATTGGTGTTTAATTATGATTGTTTAATTTCTTCGATCTGTTGTTGAAGCTTGATTTTCAGGTCTTTTTTGAATACTTCGCCTTTGTAGATCCACACTTTGATTCCAATTTTACCGTAAGAGGTATTTGCAGGTAGGGAAGCGTAGTCGATATCAGCTCGGAATGTGTGTAGTGGTACTTTACCTTTGCTGAAGAATTCACCACGAGAGATTTCCACACCATTTAGTCTTCCTCCAAGATAAATCTTTGCTCCGATAGCTCCATTTTCAAGTATTTTTTCAAGGGACATTTTTGCAGCACGACGGTAGGAAATTCTTTTTTCAACTTGTTGAGCGATACTTTCAGCAACAATATGAGCATCGAGCATTGGTTTTTTGATCTCTTTGATGTTGATAGAGAAGTTGTCACCAAATAATTTATTGAGACGTTCTTTGAGTTTCTCTATGGATTCTCCTCCGCGTCCAATGATAACACCAGGTTTTGAAGTGTGGATGTTGATGATAACTTTTCCTTGAGTTCTCATGATCTCTATTTGAGATACACCACCTTCAGCTTTTAATTCTTTTCTGATGAATTCCTCGATAGCCAAATCTTGGTGAAAGAGTTTTTTGTACTCTTTTTTATTGGCGTACCATTTTGAGTCCCAATCTTGGGTGATTCCGATTCTGATTCCTTTTGGATTTACCTTTTGTCCCACGGATATTTGGTGTTAAGAATTATTTTTAGTTTCGTTCTGTTCGCTTACTGTTTCTTTTTCTTTCACTTTTTCTTTTCCTTTAACTTCCTCTTTAACTTTGCTTTTGGAGCTAGTTTTTTTTGGTTCTTCGACTACCTTGCTTTCAACTTTGACTGTGATATGAGAAGTTCTTTTCATGACAGGGTGAACTCGTCCTTTAGAGATTGGGAGGCTTCTTTTGTAGGTAGGTCCTTCGGTAACGATGATCTCTTTGACATATAGAGCGGCAGGGTCTTGCTTGAAGTTGTTCTCGGCGTTAGCAGCAGCAGACATAATCAGCTTGCGAAGAATTGGTGCTGTTTTTTTCGGCGTGAATTCAAGAGTATCAATAGCTTCTTGTACGCTTTTGTTCCTGACCAAGCTAGCTATTAGGTTAGCTTTTTTAGGGGAGATTCTAATTTGTTTGAGTATTGCTTTCATTTCTTATGATTATTTTTTAGCTAGTTTACCTCCGTGTCCGCGGAACATCTTTGTCGGAGAGAATTCTCCAAGCTTGTGTCCGACCATGTTTTCACTTACGAAGACTGGGATGTGTTGTTTTCCATTGTGGACGGCGAAGGTGTGCCCGACAAACTCAGGTGAGATGTCGCTATTGCGAGACCATGTTTTAATTGGTCTTTTTTTACCTTCGGCCTCAAGTGCGATGATTTTCTTGAGTAGTTTCGGATCGATGTATGGTCCTTTTTTTGAACTTCTAGACATGGCTATTTAATTATTTTCTACGGCGATCTTTGACGATCATCTTATTAGTACTTTTTCTCCTGCGGGTTTTGACACCGAGTGCCGGTAGCCCCCAAGGAGTTTTTGGATATTTTAGACCGATTGATGTTCTACCTTCTCCTCCTCCATGCGGGTGATCAACTGGGTTCATGGCTTTACCACGAACTTGTGGACGACGCCCCATGTTCCTCATTCTTCCAGCTTTACCAATCTTTACATTTGTCCATTCAGCATTTCCAACGCTTCCGATTGTGGCGTAACATTTCTTGCTAATCAATCTGATTTCACCGGATGGCATTTGGACTTGAGCGTATTCACCCTCGAGAGAAACTAGCTTGATGCTTGATCCAGCAGTTCTTCCCATTTGGCCTCCGCGTCCTTCGTGTAATTCAACATTGTAGATGCTGTATCCAACAGGAACGCTGGTGATAAGCATTCTGTTTCCAGTCTTGATCTCGCATTTAGGATTGGTGATGATTGTGTCTCCAACTTTGATTCCTTCAGGTGCAAGGTGGTATCTCTTTTCTCCATCCACATATTGAACGAGGATGATGTAAGCGGTTCTATTTGGATCGTATTCGATGTGTTTTACAGTTCCTTCGATACCGATTTTGTCGGTACGCTTGAAGTCAACGATTCGGTATAGGCGCTTGCTTCCTCCACCACGATGTCTAGTTGTGATCTTACCAACATTGTTGCGACCAGCGCGTTTTCTGATTCCAATAGTCAAACTTTTTTCAGGAGTTGTTCTAGTGATCTCTTCGAAGGAAGAAACTGTCATCTGACGCAAGCCGGGAGTTGTTGGTTTAAACTTTTTTAAAGCCATTATTATTTAGTTTTATCTTCTTTAAATTTATTTAGGTCGAGAGTTTTTCCGCCTTTCAAGCTTACGATAGCTTTCTTGAGGACAGGTCTTTTTGTTATCAGGCGTCCTTTTCCGACAAATCTTTCTTTAGAGGGGGAAATAAGCATTCTTACTGAGTCAACATCAGCACCGTAAATAGCTTTGATGGCGTTTTTGACATCAATCTTGGTGGCATTACGCTTAACAATGAATGTGTATTGTTTGGCGTCAGCCTGTCTGACAGAGCTCTTTTCGGTAACGACGTTTTTTAGGATAGTGTTGTAGGCGTTCATTGTCATTTTTTAGTAGGTGAGAAGGTATCTTGAATTACTTTTACGGAGTCTTTGAGAATCAGAATGCTGCTGTATTTTTGAAGGTCATGAATATTTAGATAGCTAGCTAGGATGGTCTTGGTGTTTGGGAGGTTTGCGGCAGATTTTTGTAGCATTGCGTTCTTTTCAGGCATAACGATCAAAACATTTCTTGTGATAGGAAGTTTAGACATTAGGCTGACGAACTCTTTAGTTTTTGGCGCTTTAGCGCTGTAACCTTCAAGCCCGATAACTTCTTTGTTTTTCACCTTAAGAGAGAGAGCAGATAGAAGTGCTTTTCGGCGTTGTTTTCTTGGCATGTCTTTAGTGAAGTTGCGTTCGTTGCGAGGTCCAAAGACGACACCTCCACCTTTCATGTGAGGTGAACGAATAGATCCTTGTCTGGCACGACCTGTTCCTTTTTGACGGAATGGTTTGCGACCACCACCGGATACTTCAGCCTTGGTCTTGGTGTGCGCAATTGCTACACGACCGTTGGCTAGCTGTCGAACTAATGCTTGGTGAATCAAGTCTTCGTTGTATTCAACTTCAAAACACTCTTTTGGTAGTTCGAGACTTCCAGATTTTTCTCCAGTTTGTGAGTATAAGTCTACTTTCATTGTAATTAAGATATTGTGATTGTTACTAGCGAACCATTTGGTCCGGGTACAGCTCCTTTCAAGCCGATAAGATTTCTGTTGCTGTCGAGATATGATATTTTCACACCTTTCAGGGTCACTTGTTTTCCTCCATGTCTACCCGGAAGCTTCTTACCCTTGGCAACGCGCCCAGGCTTAGTACAAGCTCCGACAGATCCTGGCTCACGGTGATGAGTGGATCCGTGACTCTCAGGCCCTCGGGAAAAGTTGTGGCGTTTGATTACACCCTGGAAACCTTTACCTTTAGAAACTGAAACGACATTTACGGTTTCAACTTCTTTGAATCTTTCAAGTGTGATTGCATCACCGGCTTTGTATTCCTCAGATTGTTCGCCGGCTAATTTAAATTCTTTGAGAGTTTTAAATTTTTTAGTCTTTGTAGGCTTTTTCAGTTTAGAAAAGCCTAGGACTATTGCCGGATATCCATCTTTTTCGATAGTTTTTACTTGTGTGACAGTGTTTGGCTGGCACTCAACTACCGTAATTGGGATCACGCGACCGTTATCTTGAATGATACGAGTCATTCCTATTTTTTTTCCAAGTATTCCTGGCATAATGTGTAGAGGTTAATTCCGATAAAATTTCGGATTTCCTTTTTAGATTTCTAGTGAAACCGCTAAAGGCTAGTTTTTAACTTACTTTCGAAATTTGCCGTTAGAATATACAGAGCGATTTTTTGTGAGTCAATAGATTTTAGTGACATTTTTTAATTGGGGTTTTTCTTTTTTTATAGCTAAAAGAGCACTGTTTGTTTTTTGGAATAAAAACACCTGCGAGGAATAAGTAAATGGTGGTGAAAAAGAAAGACCCCGCATTGCGGGGTCTTGGACTTGAATTGAACTGTTGTTTGCGGTGTTATACCTGGTGAAGCATTTTGATCTCGATTTGTACTCCGGCTGGAAGACTGAGGTTTTGAAGTGCTTCGATTGTTTTTGGAGTTGTTTCTCGGATGTCGATGAGACGAGAATGAGTTCTCATTTCAAATTGTTCACGAGAGGTCTTGTGGACAAATGTAGACTTATTAACTGTGAACTTACGGATCGTTGTTGGAAGGGGGATAGGACCGGCTATGATTGCCCCTGTGGACTCCGCAGTGCGGATGATCTGTTCAGCTGTTGCATCAATTACTTTGTGATCAAATGATTTGATTTTGATGCGAATTTTTTGTTTGGACATTAATTAAGGTTGGTTAATTAGAGATAAAAAAAACCGAGTTTTTTGCAGCTCGGTTAAAAAAAATTGAGCTGTCCCGCAGTGCGAGTGATCTTACTAGTTTTGCTAGCTGATCAATTTTGTAGTGCTTTTATATATGTATTGATTTGATATGTCAATGTAATGACCAAATGGGATTTGACGGATTCGGTAAAATGTTATTGTTTGTATTACGCTTGGGCTAATATGAACAAAGAGCCTTTGATTTTCAAAGGCTCTTTGGTGGTCGGTTTTCTATTTTCTGAGCAGAAATTATTCGATAATTTTTGCTACTACTCCGGCTCCAACTGTACGACCTCCTTCACGGATTGCGAAACGAGTTCCTTCTTCAAGGGCGATAGGCGCTCCAAGAGTAACGATCATTTGAACGTTGTCTCCAGGCATAACCATCTCTACATTTGCAGGTAGTTCGATTGTACCGGTTACATCAGTTGTTCGGATGTAGAATTGAGGTTTGTATCCTTTAAAGAATGGAGTATGTCTTCCACCTTCATCTTTTGTCAGGATGTAGATCTCAGATTCAAACTTAGTGTGAGGAGTGATGGTTCCTGGTTTAGCAAGAACTTGTCCTCTTTCAATTTCTTCTCTTTCAATACCACGAAGTAGGATACCTACATTGTCTCCGGCTTGTCCTTGATCAAGGTTTTTCTTGAACATTTCAACTCCGGTAACAACTACTTTTCTAGTGTCTTTAACTCCAACGATTTCGATTTCATCACCAGTTCTTACGATACCTTGGTCAACTCTTCCTGTTGCAACTGTACCACGACCTTTGATTGAGAATACATCTTCAACCGGCATGATGAATGGTTTGTCCAATTCACGCACTGGGTCTGGGATGTAACTGTCAAGAGTCTTGAGTAGTTCAACGACCGGTTCAGCATCTGGCCCGGATGGGTTTTCAAGTGCTTTCAATGCAGATCCTTTAAGGATAGGCGTGTCGTCACCAGGGAATTCATATTTGTTCAATAGTTCACGAACTTCCATTTCTGATAGTTCAGCGATGTCCGGATCAGCCATATCCATTTTGTTCATGAATACAACGATGTAAGGAACATTAACTTGCTTAGCAAGAAGGATGTGTTCACGAGTCTGTGGCATTGGTCCATCAGCAGCTGAAACCACCAATATAGCTCCGTCCATTTGAGCGGCACCAGTAATCATGTTCTTAACATAATCGGCATGCCCTGGACAATCCACATGGGCGTAGTGTCTCTTGTCGGTCTCATATTCTTGGTGAGAAGTTGCGATTGTGATACCTCTCTCTCTTTCTTCAGGAGCATTATCGATTTGATCGAACGCAATTGCTTTGTTGTTACCACCAAAGTGTGCGTGAGCTACTGCAGTGATTGCGGCACTAAGGGTGGTCTTTCCGTGATCTACGTGACCGATAGTACCGACGTTGACGTGGGTTTTACTCCTGTCAAAATTTCCGTCAGCCATATTGTACTGGGTTTAAATAGTAATAAATTTTTATAAATTTGTTGTGCCGATTACTGAGAATCAGCGGCGTGAATGCTATATGAAAATATAGCGGCTGGCAAGTAATTTTATTATTCTGATTACTGAGAATCAGCGGCGTGAATGCTATATGAAAATATAGCGGCTGGCAAGTAATTTTATTATTCTGATTTTCCGCGTTTTGCGACGATTTCTTCAATGACATTTGCCGGAGCTTTGGCGTAGTGTCCAAACTCCATTGAGTAGTTACCTCGGCCTTGTGTCATGGAGCGAAGGTCTGTGGCATAACCGAACATTGCTGCCAGTGGAATATTTGCTTTGATGAATTTAACCAATCCGCGATCACCGCTTTCAAGGATTTGTCCTCGTCGTGAGTTGATATTACCCATAACATCTCCGAAGTAATCTTCAGGGACAACAACTTCGACTGCCATGATCGGCTCCAAGATAACTGGTGCAGCTTGTTTAGATGCATTTTGGAAGGCGATTGATCCGGCGATCTTGAAGGCCATTTCAGATGAGTCAACATCATGGTAACTTCCATCATATAGTTCTACTTTGATGTCGACCATTGGGTATCCAGCAACGACACCTTTGGTGAGTGCTTCTTGAATACCTTTATCAACAGCTGGGATATATTCTCTTGGGATTTTACCTCCGACGATGGAGTTTACGAATTCATAACCTGCTCCCGGTTCTTGTGGGGTGACACGAATATGGACATGTCCAAATTGTCCACGACCACCAGATTGTTTTGCGTACTTTTCCTCCATGGTAACTTCCTTGGTGATGGTTTCACGGTAGGCTACTTGTGGGGCTCCGATGTTGGCTTCGACTTTGAATTCGCGTTTCATACGGTCGACGATGATATCAAGGTGAAGCTCTCCCATTCCGGCGATGATGGTTTGACCGGTTTCTTCATCACTGTTTACGCGGAATGTTGGGTCTTCTTGAGCAAGTTTTTGTAATGCGAGTCCCATTTTTTCTTGGTCGGCCTTGGTCTTTGGTTCGACGGCGATACGGATAACTGGCTCTGGGAATTCAATGGATTCCAATAGGATTGGGTGGTCTGGATCACAAAGAGTATTTCCGGTAGTAGTGTTTTTTAGTCCGACGATTGCGGCGATGTCACCAGCTTTTACGCTTTTGATTTCTTCACGAGAGTTGGCGTGCATTTGAAGAAGACGCCCTACTCTTTCCTTGTTTCCGGTGGAGGCGTTGATGATGTAACTTCCAGATTCAAGTTTTCCAGAGTAGACGCGGAAGTAGCAAAGAGTTCCGACGAATGGATCAGAGGCGATTTTAAAGGCAAGGGCGGAGAAAGGTTCATCATTGTCTGGTTTGCGAACTATTTCTTCACCGGTTTTGATGTTTTTACCTTTGATGTTTTCAACATCGGCCGGGCTTGGTAGATACCAGCATACGGAGTTGAGCATTGGTTCCACTCCGACATTTTGAAGGGCGGTACCACATAGTACAGGGTAAATTTTGGCTTGAGTTGTCGCGTTGCGGATTGCAGCTTTGATTTCGGTAACTGTGACATCTTGTCCTTCGAGGAACTTTTCCATCATGTTGTCGTCGTTTTCGGAAAGTTTTTCAATCATGATCGCACGGTATTCTTCGGCTTTTTCTTTCATGTCTTCAGGGATCGCAACTTCCTCAGGGGCTTCTCCCGGTTTTCCAGCAAATTTGTAGGCGACCATTTCTACGAGGTCAACGACTCCAGTAAAGTCTCGTTCGGTACCGATAGGTAGTTGAATTGCGACAGCGTCTGGGGTCAATCTAGTGTGGATACTTTTTAGGCTCATGTAGAAGTCAGCACCCATTTTGTCCATTTTGTTGATGAAGGCGACACGGGGCACATTGTATTTGTCAGCTTGTCTCCATACTGTTTCGGATTGGGGTTCGACTCCCATGGCTCCGTCGAAGACGGCGACACCACCATCAAGGACGCGAAGTGAGCGTTCTACTTCGACGGTAAAGTCGACGTGTCCCGGTGTGTCGATGATGTTGATTTGGAATTGTTCGCCATTGGGCGTTTTCCAGAAACAGGTGGTTGCGGCGGAGGTGATGGTAATTCCGCGTTCTTTTTCTTGTTCCATCCAGTCCATTTGAGATTCACCTTGGTGGGTTTCACCAATTTTGTGAGTTCGTCCGGTATAGAATAGGATTCGTTCTGTTGTAGTGGTTTTTCCGGCGTCGATATGGGCGATGATACCGATATTACGCAGATTTTTTAGAGTGTCGGCCATTGTTGTTATTATAAAGTTATATAAATATGTTTGAGGTTCTGTCGTTTGACAGAGATCGGGTGCATTATAAAGATGAAGATGTGATTGTCAATTCTGAAAGAGGGGTGATTTTTGGGCGGGGTGTTGACAAAGATGAGTCTGGTGATTATTTTGGCGACTTATCTTTTTACTTAGTCAATAAATGGAACATGAAAATGCGGTGGGAGTTTATCTGAGAGATAAAGCTTCCAAAGAGCCAGTGAGTGTGGATAGGAGAGTACAGTTGGCTATTGAGGCCAAGGCGGGAAATCAAAAAGCGAGGGATGAGCTTGTATATTCTTTAGGTGGTTTGATTATAGAGTGGACAAAGAAGTATTATTGGAAATATAGGGATATTGAAAAAATTGATCCAGCTGGTTGGTCGTTTGATGATGTGTATATGATGGTGGTGGAGGGTGTGTTGCAGGGGATCGATAGATTTGATGAGACTAGAGAGGGGGCGGCATTGGTCGCATGCTGTCTGACTTGGGCTAATGGAGTAGTGATGATGCAGGTTAATAGGAGGGTGAGCGAAAAGGCGGGGAGTAGTGTGATGAGCGTGGTAGATGTACGGAAGTTAAGGCGAATTCGGTGGGACTTTGAGAGAAGAGAAAATAGAGTTCCTAACAAAGAGGAACTAAGAAGGTCTTCGGAGTTAGCCAAGTGGGAGAAGGTTAGATTTGAAAGGGCTTATCGTAATTCTGAAGCTGGGCTTTTTGCGGAGGTTCCGATGGATGCCCCGCTTGAGGAGGGTGGTGCAAATGAGGGGCTGCGACTTCTGGATAGAAGTGTTGATGTTGAGAGAGATATAATTAGAAAGGATGCTGAGGAGAAGCTAAGATCGTGTGTTGGTAAGTTTAGAGCTAGGATCAAGCAGGTGGAGGCTCATATTTTGGATAAGAATATTTTTACGGATGAGCCTATGACTTTGGCTAAAGTAGGAGAGGCGGTTGGGGTTAGTAGGCAGCGAGTTCATCAAATTAGAGGAGAGGTGATTAATAAACTAGAGTTGCATTTTAGGTCTGCGGGAGTGGTACCAGAGGATTTCCTGACTGATTAGGTGTTGGGATTTGAAAAGAGCCCGGCCGGCTTTTGGCCGGCGGGCTCTTTGATTGTGTGTGTTTGAAGACGATCCGTGTGGGGTCGATTAATATCGTGCAAGATGTGAGAAGGCTTTGTTGGCTTGAGCCATACGGTGAGTGTCTTCTCTCTTTTTGATTGCGGAACCTTGTTCGTTTGAGGCATCGATTAACTCACTTGCAAGTCTTTGGGCCATTGGTGAACCTTTGCGGCCACGAGCGGCTCCAAGAATCCAACGGAAGGCCAATGCGATTTGTCTTTTTGCTGGAACTTCGTGAGGGATTTGGTAGACAGCTCCTCCGATTCTTTTTGCTCTTACTTCTTGTTTTGGTTTTACATTTTCCAAGGCGATCTTGAATACTTCTTCAGGATCCTTGGAGGTCTTTTTGCTGATGATGTTGAAAGTTTCGTCGATGATCTTGCGTGCGGTTGACTTTTTACCATCAAGCATCAGGTAGTTTGTGAATTTTTCAAGAGTAGGAGATGAATTTTCGGGGATAAACTGTTTTAACATTATTTAAATGGTTATTTGTTGGCGTTCTTTTTTGCTCCATATTTTGAGCGTGCTTGCTTGCGGTTCTGAACTCCTTGAGTATCAAGACTTCCGCGGACGATATGGTAACGCACACCGGGAAGATCTTTTACTTTTCCACCTCTGATTAGTACGACGGAGTGCTCTTGAAGGTTGTGTCCTTCTCCTGGGATGTAGGCGTTGACCTCACTACCATTGGTAAGTCTTACTCTGGCAACTTTACGCAATGCGGAGTTCGGTTTTTTTGGAGTCATTGTGGTAACTTTTGTGCAAACACCACGCTTTTGAGGGCATCCTTTTGTCACATTCTTTTCTTTGTTCTGCAGGTGGTTCTTGAGGAACTGTAGTGCAGGGGATTTGCTCTTTTGCGTTTTTGGTTTTCGGCTTTTTCTGATTAATTGGTTTATTGTTGGCATAATTTAGTGCTTTTAGTTTTAAGCTGGGTTAATTTATAGGATGTTTTTTTGAAAATCAAGTTAATTGTTGACTGTCTTAGATAACCGGTAATTTTTGGATGCTGTCTCCATGAGTACTGGTGAGTTCGTGGTGATCTCCTTCTTCGAGAAGATGTGGGTATTTCTTGCGGTATGTTTCTCCAGCAGGGATCAATTTACCGATGATGACATTTTCCTTGAGTCCCTCGAGGCTATCCAGTTTGTTGGTGGTTGATGCTTCAACAAGGACACGGACTGTTTCCTGGAAGGATGCTGCTGATAGCCAACTTTCGGTGTATAGAGCGACACGAGTAAGTCCGAGTAGAAGTCTTTCTCCTTTGGAGATGTTTTTCTTGGCATCGATAAGAGATTGGTTTTCTTTGGTGAAGGTGATGATGTCAACGATTTCACCTGGTAAGAATCGGCTGTCACCTCCTTCAAGGATGCGGATTTTTGATAGCATTGAACGAGCGATGATTTCAATATGTTTGTCGTTGATGCTTTGTCCTTGAGACGCGTAAATCGTTTGTACCTCGGTAACGATGTATTTTTGAACGATGTAGTTGTCGGTGAGATTCATTAGCTCCTTAAGGTCAAGATGGCCGTTTGTAAGGGGTTGACCCTTGGCTACGGTGGCATTATTTGAGACTTTAACGGTTCTTCCGTGTGGGACTTTGTAAACTTTTTCGAGAGGTTCCTCGGTTTCAATTACTATATTTAACGGGGTGATTTCTCGAACGATTCCAGATTCAAGGGCTTTAACAGAAGCCTTTTGAGTGACTCCCTTGGCGATAGTGCCTTTTGCTTTGACCTTATCTCCGACTTCAACTGTGGCTTTCATGTCTTCAAGTAGGGGATGAGATATTTTTACTGGTTCGTGTGAGGTTAGGATTAGCTCAGTTTGTTTACCTTTTTGTTTAACCTTCACTATTCCGTCAAGCTCGGCAATGATTGCTGGATTTTTTGGGGTGCGGGCTTCGAAGAGCTCTTGTACGCGGTTAAGACCCTGCGTGATATCGCTTCCTTCGGCAACTCCTCCCATGTGGAAGGTACGCATTGTTAGCTGTGTACCTGGTTCACCGATACTTTGTGCGGCGATAATTCCGACTGCGGTACCGATTTGGACTTGGCGATTAGTACCGAGGTCTTTACCGTAACACTTGACGCAGATTCCGCCTTCGGTGTTACAGGTCATGACAGATCTTACTTCAACACTGTCGATTCCGACGGCATTGATTTTCTTGATGGTTTCTTTTTCAATGATGGTGTTGCTTTCTTGGACGATTTCACCAGTCTTTGGGTCAGCAAGTGGAACGGCAAGGACACGACCATAAATTCGTGTTTCGAAGTGTTCTCCGATTTGCTCGGATTCGGCACGAGTGATGGTGTGGGGTTGGTTGGAGTTGCAGTCTTGTTCTCGGATGATTACATCTTGATTGGCATCAACTAGACGACGAGTCAGGTATCCGGCTTCAGCAGTCTTTAGGGCTGTATCGGACTTACCTTTACGACCTCCATGCGTCGCGATGAAGTATTCAAGGATTTGGAATCCTTCTTTGAGGTTTGAGGTAATCGGAAGTTCGATTGTTTTACCGGCAGGATTGGCAACGAGTCCTTTAATTCCGCATAACTGAGTGATTTGTCCCCAGTTACCACGGGCTCCAGAGTCGATCATGTAGAAGATGTTGTTGTCTTCGTCAATGGAGTTGATCATGCGGGTAGTAATCTTGGATTTTGCTTCAGACCAAACTTTGATGGTGTGGAGATATCTTTCGTCATCGGTGATGATACCTTTCCAGTAGTAGTTTCCGATTTCTTTAACGATTGCAGATGTTTCTTCGACGATTTTTTCTTTGTCATCAGGGATGATCATGTCGTCTTGACCAATTGATATTCCAGATTTGGTAGCGAATTTGAATCCGATGTGTTTGAGATTGTCGACTAGGTGGGCAGTTGCTTTTTCGCCGAGAAGTTCATAACAGCTGGTCACCAATTCGCTTAATTCATTCTTATCCATGTTTTCATTGATGAATGAAAGACCTTCTGGTAGGTAGCTGTTGAAGATCAATCTTCCAACGGTGGTTTCGATAATTTCTCCTTCGTGACGGGCTTTTACGGCTGCTTGTAGCTCAACATGCCCGCTCTGGTAGGCCAATACGGCTTCTTCGACATTTGTGAATACCATGCCTTCACCTTTTTTGCCGGAGGTGAGTTTTGTGAGGTAGTAACATCCCAATACCATGTCTTGCGTTGGAGTAACGATAGGTTCTCCGGCAGATGGTTTGAGGAGGTTGTTTGATGATACCATTAATGTTTTGGCTTCTTGTTGTGCAGCTTTTGACAGAGGTACATGGATTGCCATTTGGTCTCCATCGAAGTCGGCGTTGAAGGCGAGACAGACAAGTGGATGTACTTGAATTGATTTACCTTCGATCAGAATAGGCTGGAAGGCTTGGATACCGAGACGGTGAAGAGTTGGGGCGCGGTTTAGGAGGACATAATGGTCTTTGGTAACTTCTTCCAAGATATCCCAGACTTCGCGTTTACCTTCTTGAATTAGTTTTTCGGCGTTTTTAATGTTGTGAGCGTAGCCATCTCTGATCAGTCGTCCCATGATGAAAGGCTTGAAGAGCTCGATTGCCATTAGTTTTGGGACACCACATTGGTGGAGTTTTAGGTTTGGTCCGATGGTGATAACGGAACGACCGGAGTAATCGACACGCTTACCTAAAAGATTTTGACGGAAGCGTCCTTGTTTACCTTTTAGCATGTCGGAAAGTGAGCGCAATTTGCGTTTGTCACCGGCGTTGAAGGCGGTTCTTCCTTGGCGGGCGCTGTTGTTTAGAAGGGTATCAACGGCTTCTTGGAGCATACGCTTTTCATTTCGGCAGATTACTTCAGGGGCGCCGATTTCCATTAGGCGGCGAAGACGGTTGTTTCTGTTGATAACACGACGGTAAAGGTCGTTGAGGTCGGATGCGGCGAATCGTCCTCCGTCGAGCTGGACCATTGGTCGCAGATCGGGTGGGATAACAGGTAATATGGTCATGATAAACCATTCTGGGCTTACGCCGGATTTCAAGAGGCTACCGGCAAGCTTGATGCGTTTGATGATTTTTTTGTGCTTCTGGCCTGAGCTTTTTTTGGCTTCTTCTTCAAGCTCGGTGATAAGTTTCTTGAGGTCGATTTTTCCGATGATGTCGCGAAGTGTCTCGGCACCGGTTCCGGCTTTGAAGATGTGTCCGTATTTCATGGACATTTTTCGGTATTCCAGCTCGGAGTAAACTTTTCCGACAGCTAGTTTTTCAAGGTTTTCTTTGATCTCTCCGTTTTGGAAGTCGAGGTCTTCAATTTTGCGAGCGTATTCGGACTCGAGGTTGATAGTTTCTTTTTGACGAGTTTTATCTTCGTCGAGCTTTTCGAGTTCGAGGCTTTTTTCCTTGAATTCTTGTTGGATTTTCTTTTTGGTTGAGCGGTATTCTTCTTCGAGTTGGCTTAGTACTTCTTGGCGGGCAGTTTCGTCAACTTCGGAAACGATGTAGGCGGCGAAGTAAACCACTTGTTCGAGGGTTTTGATTGGAAGATCTAGAAGTAGTCCGATACGACTAGGTGTTGATCTCAAGAACCAAATATGAGTAACAGGGACGGCTAATTTAATGTGCCCCATGCGTTCACGACGAACTGATGATCTAGTGACTTCAACTCCACATTTTTCACAGATTACTCCTTTGTAACGAGCTCTTTTGTATTTCCCACAGTAACATTCGTAGTTTTTAGTTGGGCCGAATATTTTTTCGCAGAATAGACCGTCGCGTTCTGGTTTTTGGGTACGGTAGTTAATTGTTTCAGGCTTTTTAACTTCACCGTGTGACCAAGATGATATTTCATCAGGAGAGGCGATTGATAAGGCAATCGAATTAAATTGATGAGCTTGTGTTTGATTTGTATCCATGTGCTTTGGGTAGGTAAATTAGCTAAAATTTTATAATTAGAGTCCGAGATCCTTACTGATGGGATCATCATCAAATGTGTCTATATCTTCTGGGGGCTGAGAATCTGCGGCGGGAGCTTGAGGTTCTGGATCTGGGGTGGTGATTCTTTCGGGCTTGAAATTGTCTTCTGAGCGGCTGCTGTCTTGGTGGTAAGTTTCTTCGTTGTCATCACTGTCATCATCGAAACTTTTTTTGTTGAGAATGGTTAGTTCTTGAACGACAATCTCTGTCTTGAATTTTCGGTTGCCATTTTCACCGTCCCAGCTGCGAGTTTTAAGGTAGCCTTCGATGTAGACGAGGGTTCCTTTGCTAATGTGTTTTTCGCATATTTCAGCTAGTTTTGCCCAAGCGACGCATTCATGGAACTCTGCGGAAGATCGTTTCTCACCTTCTCTTGTGGTCCAGTCGCGATTGGTGGCAACTCCGAAGGTGGCAACTTGTTGACCGCTTGGTGTGGATCGAAGTTCCGGCGCTCTGGTTAGGTTTCCGATGATTATTACTTTGTTTACACTTCTCATAATATTGATTAATTGTGAATTAGCGGACGGATTTTACTATGCGGCTTCTTCTTCATCTAAGTCCGACACAGCTTCTTCAATTGAATCTTTAATGTTTTCTTCGGTGATTCCTTCCAGTCCTCCGGATTGACTGTCGGTGCCGTCACTTTCTTCCTCTATTTCTTCGATAATTTCCTCACTGATTGCATCTCGGATTTCGGGATCTTCTTCGAGTACTTCACTTTCATCGACGACATCGGCAACATCATCACTTGTAAGTAGTTTGACTGAGAGACCAAGACTTTGGAGCTCTTTTACAAGGACATTGAATGATTCAGGGACGCGTGGTTTGCGGATGATTTCGCCCTTGACGATTGATTCGTAGGCTTTGGATCTTCCGTAGACATCATCGGATTTGATTGTGAGCATTTCTTGCAGGGTGTGGGCAGCTCCGTAGGCTTCGAGGGCCCAGACCTCCATCTCTCCGAATCTCTGTCCTCCGTGTTGGGCTTTACCTCCAAGTGGCTGTTGAGTAACGAGTGAGTATGGACCAACGGAACGGGCATGGATCTTATCTTCGACCAAGTGGTGAAGCTTCATGATGTAGGTAACTCCGACTGTGACAGGACGGTCGAATGGTTCACCGGTTTTACCATCGAAGAGGGTGATTTTTCCGTCCTCGGGTAGTCCGGCTTTTTTGAGCTGACGGGTAATCTCTTCGGTAGGAATACCGTTAAGAGGTGGTGTTGCTACTTTTATTTGTTGTTCTTTGGCGGCCCATCCAATGTGGGTTTCGAGGATTTGTCCGATGTTCATACGACTGGAGACACCAAGTGGGTTGAGGATGATGTCGATTGGTGTACCGTCAGGCAGGAATGGCATGTCTTCTTGAGCGACGATTATTGAGATGACACCTTTGTTTCCATGTCTTCCGGCGATCTTGTCTCCTACTGATATTTTGCGAGATTGGGCAACATCAACACGGATTTGTTTTAGGACTCCGGTAGATAGTTCGTCGCCATTTTCTTTTGTGAATACTTGAACATCGACAACTTTTCCTCCTTCTCCTCCTGGAAGTCGAAGAGAGGTGTCTTTGACATCGCGGGCTTTGTCACCGAATATTGCTCGAAGAAGTCTTTCTTCGGCGGTGAGCTCGGTTTCTCCTTTGGGTGTAATTTTACCAACCAAGATGTCGCCTTCGTTGACGCGGGCACCGATACGAACGATACCATCGTGATCAAGATCTTTTAGTTTTGATTCTCCAACATTTGGGATGTCGCGAGTTATAATTTCAGGTCCTAGTTTTGTCTCACGGACATCAACGGTAAAACTTTCGATGTGTACGGAATCATAGAGACCTTCTTTGACGATACGGTCTGACATGATGACGGCATCCTCAAAGTTGTAACCACCCCAAGACATATATGCTACGAGAAGATTTTGTCCGAGTGCCAATTCACCTGCTTCGATTGCTGGTCCATCAACAAGGACATCGCCCTTATTTACTTTGTCGCCTTTATTTACTACGACACGCTGGTGAATACAGGTTCCTTGGTTGGATCTTTGGTATGTTTGTACTTTGTAGGTTACTTGTTTACCATTTTCATAGACGACTGTGACTTCTCCTCCATCGACATAAGATACTTCTCCTTTTTGTTCGGCCATAATGACTTGTCCAGAACTTTTAGCGGCGATACCTTCAATACCGGTACCGACGATCGGAGCTTTGGGGTTGATGAGAGATACGGCTTGACGCTGCATGTTTGAACCCATTGAGGCACGAGTGTTGTCGTCATGCTCCAAGAAGGGGATGAGTGAGGTGCTGATTGAGATGATTTGTTTTGGAGAGACATCGATGTGAGTGATGTCGTTGACATGGGCTAGTGCGGCTTCACCTTCTTTACGAGAAGAGATTCTGGTGTTGGTGAATTCTTGCATTGCGTTGATGTCGGAGTTGGCTTGAGCGATGACAAGATTTTGTTCGCGGTCGGCATCCATGTAGGTGATTTCGTCACTTACATATGGTACTACTGGAATTTCGTCGATTTTAACTTTTGATAATTTTTCGGCTAACTTGGCGTCGATAACTTCACCAGCTTTGGCGATGACTTTTGCTCCGTCTTTGACGGCTTCGCGGATGGTGTGGCCGATGAGAGCTTTGGATTTGTTTTTTATGGTGCGGGCAACGGTTTTAAATGGAGTTTCGATGAATCCGTAGTCGTTGACCTTGGCATAATTTGCCAGTTGTACGACGAGACCGATGTTTGGTCCTTCGGGAGTTGATATTGGACAGATGCGACCATAGTGAGAAGGGTGTACATCACGAACATCGAATGAGGCTCGTTCGCGGGAAAGACCACCCGGTCCCATGGCTGAAAGACGACGCTTGTGTTCCAGTTCGGATAGGGGATTGGTTTGGTCCATGAATTGGGAAAGCTGAGAGCTGGCGAAAAATTCGCGGAGAGCAGCTGTGATTGGACGGGAGTTGATTAGCTGAGTTGGGGTGACGGTTTCAAGGTCCATGACGGTCATTCTGTCTTTGGCGATACGGTCGGTACGAAGTAGACCAACTCGGAATTTGTTTTGAACTAGTTCACCAACGGCTCTAATACGGCGATTTGAAAGGTGGTCGATGTCATCGGATTTACCTTCGCCATTATTAAGGTTGATGAGGTGTTTGAGGATGAGGACGAGGTCTTCGACTTGGAAAACATGGTGATCGCGATCATTTGGAGTGGCAAGGTCGAAGCGTTTGTTGAGCTTGTAGCGTGCAACTGGTCCCATGTTGTATTTACGGTAGTCGAAGAACATGGAGTCGATCAGCGCCTTGGCATTTTCGGCTGTAGCAAGATCTCCAGGACGGATTTTTTTGTAAATGTTTTGGTAAGCTTCGTTGACGGTCTTGGCGCTGTCTTTTTCAAGGGTGTTTAGGATGTAATCTTTTTCTGGTCCAGTGATTTCGTCTTTAAAGAGGTTAAGGATTTCTTTGTCACTTTCGAATCCAAAGACACGGAGTAAGGATGTAATAGGTATTTTTCGTTTACGGTCGATTTTGACGGAAATAATTCCTTTTTTGTCGGTTTCGATTTCAAGCCAAGCTCCTCTCTTTGGGATTATTTTGGCGGAGTTCATGCCGGGAACGGCAGGATTTTGAGAGAAGAAGACACCTGGGGAGCGGACGATTTGGCTGACAACGACTCTTTCGATTCCGTTGATGATGAAGGTTCCGCGGTGTGTCATCAAAGGTATGTTACCTAAGAAGACATCTTGTTCTTTAATTTCTCCGGTTTCTTTATTGATTAATTGGACATGGACTTTAAGCGGGGCTTCGTAGGTCTGGTTTTTATTTTTGGCGATTTCAGCCGGGTATTTGATTTCTCCAAGTGAGTGGTCAAGTAGGCGAAGCTCGAGTTTTTTTCCTGAGAAGTCTTGGATTGGAGTGATTTCATCGAGAAGCTCGCGGATACCGTCTTCAAGTAACCACTTATAGGAGTTGAGTTGGACTTCGATTAAATTTGGAATGGTAATTTTTTCATCAATCTGAGGGGCGTAGAGTGTGCGATTGGTTTTACCGGTAATCATGTCGTCACTGATTTCGATGTCAGTAGACATAACTAAATTCTTCTTCTGCGGTTTTGTGGCAGTAGATTTTTTTTCAGTCGGGTTCTTTGGCATGGTTTAAAAAGTCAAGGAAGTAAACAAAAAGCGTAATGCTCTGGCAGGTCTTTTTGCTTCCTCAACTCATCCGTGTGCGACCTTTAAGCCGTTAGATTTTACCTGTATTATTCGATTAGTCAAACAATTTTTTGATTGAGAATTCCGGTGCCGTGGGGATTGTAGATTTCTGACCATCCGTTGACCCGGATTGTTTCTGCGGGAGATAGTGGATTCGGCCCTGAAGGATTGTATTTTTTTGTGGTGGGGTGTGAGATATTCCAGGGTTGAGTAACGAGTATTCCAGCGATGCCTCGGGATGTGCACTCAGTGATATTACCGATGGAGTCGTCGATTAAGGCATTACAACCGAGTTCTTCACATATTACCCCTTTGTTTTTGCCGGAGATGTTTGGATCAAATGGTTTGCTGAAATTGATACTGCGGAAAATACCGGCCGCTCTTTGCTCGATCCATTCAAATGTTTTTGGTATAGCAATTCCTCCTCTGGCGGTAACAACATGTAAGCCAGCGATATGTGGGGCTTGAGATGCGGCTCGGAGGCCTTCGAGGGCGTGTTCGCGAAAGGGAAGATCTCGAAACATAGGCGTTTGGTAAAAGTCATTGAGGGTAGTGTCAATTTTTTCGGTGCTTTGATCTTTCATGAAATGTTTATAATTGTAGCTGGTCATTCCATCGGGATCGAAGTTGGTGTGATGACGGGCATTGTAATATTCGATAAAAAATCTGTGGCAATCGACGACAACTTCGTCGAGATCGACGGCAACATGTAATTTTGATTTTGCGTTCATATTTCAGATTTTAATATTTGGTTGATTTGTTGGTTGGTGTCGGATGATTTGGGGTAACTTTAATGGACCGATTGTGACCGTGACACCATATTATTGTTATACACGAAACTTTGGGGCAGGCAATGTGTTGACAAGTTTAGCGCTGTTGGTTATACATTTGATAATTTAACTAAAAAATTTATGGCTTTGGATAAAAAAGGTGAGGTGAGTGATGAGATTGAAGTTTCGGGTGCGGTCGTGGCGGAGTCTCCGGACGGTGTTTCGGTTCTTAGTGATGAGGAAAGGGCGGGGATAGAGAGAAGCTTGCAATATTTGGCTGAGATGAATGCGATGCAAGCGGAGAGGATACTTAGTGATGAGCAGGGTATTGATGAACGCGGTGTGAGTAGAGCAGGTCGGATGCATAGGATTACATCTATTGATATGGATCAAAATGAAAGAAGTTATATGATAGAGGGAAAATATGGGGCTTGTCCGCCGTGGGGGACTGGGTAGTAATAGGTTGTTTTGAGTGAAATATTATTGTATCTTTCTGGAGCTCGACCTAGTTGTAAATAAAATTTACTAGCTGGCGGGCTCCTGTGCTATTTTTACTTAAATATTTAACAATACATTTATGAAATTATTTGTTTTAAGGCTAGTGCGAAAAGGGGTGGCCGCCATGGCGATCTCGGCTTTGTTTGTGAGTAATTCTGTAATGGCGGCCTCTTTGGGGGTGGCCATGGTGAAGGATATTAATGTGGGAGCGGGGAGCTCCTTGACGGGTTATGCTAACATGGTGGAGCTTAATAATAAGGTATATTTTACAGTTGATGACGGAGTGAATGGGAATGAGTTATGGGTATCTGATGGCACAGAGGGGGGCACCAATATAGTGAAGGATATTAATGTAGGGCCTAATGGTTCAGATATTAGTGGTATCACTGTTTTTGATGGCAAACTGTTTTTTCAGGCAGATGATGGTGTCAATGGCAGAGAATTATGGGTATCTGATGGTACGGGGCCCGGAACATCATTATTCTTGGATATCAATGTAGGTGATGCTACAGCGCATGCCCTTTCTTTGTCTCCGAAGATGCTTGTAGTGGGATCATCTTTGTATTTTGCTGCTGATAATGGGACAGATGGAATGGAGTTGTGGGTTACTGATGGAACCGTACCTGGAACTGGTATGGTTGTAGATATAAATACTGGAGCTGGTCATGGAGTGGGTTCAACGCTATGGAGCTCAACACTTACTCATGTTGATGGTTTTATATTCTTCTATGCTAATGATGGTACAAATGGTCGCGAGTTATGGAAATATGATATTGCTTTGGACACTGCGGGGATGGTGAAGGATATTAATCCTGGTGCTGGTCATAGTGAGGCTGGGAACTTTGCTTTTCGGTCGGATCTTTATGTGAACATAGGGGATAAGGTCTATTTTGCTGCGGATGATGGGACGCATGGTGATGAGCTGTGGGTTACTAATGGGACTGAGATAGGTACGATGATGGTGAAGGATATTAATGTCGGGGCTTCTGGCTCTGATATTAATGAGTTTGAGCTAGGTGTATTGAATAACAAGCTATATTTTGGTGCTGATGATGGGGTGCATGGTGATGATTTATGGGTGTCTGATGGTACCGAAGGTGGTACTAATCTTATGAAGGATATTACTGAGGGAGCTGGTGGTTCTTTGCCTGGTGATTTTGTGGAGTTTGATGGAAAATTATATTTTTATGCGGATGATTCAGTGAATGGCTATGAAGTATGGGTTATTGATGGTACAGAAGATGGGACAGTGATGTTAAAGGATATCAATCCTGGCGCAGCTGGTGGGAATCCAGGGCTCTTTACTGAGTTCGATGGTTACTTGTATTTTACTGCTAATGATGGTACTAATGGTCACGAATTATGGGTTACTGATGGTACTGATGCGGGTACCATGATGGTAGAGGACATAGCTGAAGGAGCAGGAAGTGCTTCTCTGAACTGGCTTACTGTGATAGATGGAGCTTTGTACTTTTTTGCTGATGATGGTGTGAATGGTTCAGAACTTTGGATTTATTCAAATGGTGTTCCGGTTTTGAGCGCTATCAGTGCCAGTTTTTTGAGTGGTGCGGAGTCGGTTAATGTGTCTGTCGAGGTGAATGATCAGGATGATGATGATGTTAGCTTGTCTTACTATTATCATGAGGGAGCTTGTGGAGATTATGATTTTCAAAATGTTGCGACAATCAGTGCGGCTAGCGATAGCAGTGGCGATTTGGTCATAGTTGATAATGTGGTTACGGCTGTTAGTACTGCGGTGGCTGATAATGAAGTAGTTGCGACATGGGCTTTTGGTACAGACTTGCCTGGTGAAAGCGGTACATATTGTGTGTATGTGGTAGCTAATGATGGAGTGGTTAATTCTAGTGTTGTTTCTGCGGCGGTTGCGACTCCTGTCGGGGCGACTGGTGGAGGTAGCGGTATTTTGATTATCGGTAATTCTGGAAGTACGGGAGGCGGTAATGCAGCTGGTAATGAGGATGGTGGAGCGACGGCTGGATCGGGAGAATCTTCAGCAGTGGTGGCGAGTTTTGAGGATGTTCGTGGACATTGGGCAGAGTCGTTTGTGGAGGAGTTGAGAGAGAAGGGTGTGGTGAGTGGGAAGGGTGATGGTAGTTTTGCTCCGGAGGATTCAATTACGAGGGCGGAGCTTTTGAAGATGGTGATGGAGGCTTATGAAATTAGTGTGGAAGAGGCAAGTGTTTCGTCTTTCTCTGATGTCAGTGTGAATGACTGGTTTTCTCCTTATGTAGAGAGCGCAAGGACAGGTGGTTATATTTCAGGATATGCTGATGGTACTTTTAGACCTAATGATGCTGTGAATAGAGCGGAGGCATTGGTAATTATGTTGCGCGCTTCGGAGATGGCACTTAATTTTGGGGAGGAGGCATCTTTTGCTGATGTGAGTGAGAATGCTTGGTATGCGGACTTTGTGTCTTTTGCGGTGGAATGGGGCATAGTGGCCGGTTATGGAGATGGTAATTTTGGGCCGAGTGATAATTTGACAAGAGCACAAGCTGCCAAGGTGATCGTCTTGATGACAAGGATAATGTAGTTTGATAGTGAAAGGTCTCAGGTGATTCGAACTTAATTGAATCGGGTTACTTGAGATCTTGGAGCGGGTCGTTGTTGGAGGCTTTAAAGGCGGGGATGTATGCGGAGAGGATGGTTAGGAGGATGCCGAATAGCAGGACGAGTATTGTGTTGATAAGGTCGATTTGCAATAGTGAATCGACTTTTAATGATGTGGTGGAGAGATTTTGGGAGATGATTTTGTTGAGGGAGTAGCTGAGGATGGTGGCGATTATGATGCCGATGGTGGTGGAGATTGTGCCGATGGCGAGGGCGTTTTTGAGGATGATTTTGCGGATTAGTTTTTTGGTGGCGCCGAGAGATCGGAGGATGGCGATGGATTTTTGTTCTTTGAGGGCTTGGTTTGTGAAGCGCGAGGTGATGACGGAGGCGGACAATAGGATGATTACGCTGGTGATTATTGCTATGACCCAGTAGATGTAGTTGAGTTTCGATTCTAATGATTCAAGGCTTTTTTGGAGGTATTGGGTTTCGAATCCTAGGTCTTCGATGTTTTGGGCGACTGCGGTGACTTGGTTTTCTTGGTCAACATTTACTAGGAGTTGGAGAATTGGAAGGTCGGGGGTGGGGTTTATCTTTTGTAGGATGTGTGAGGGGAGGGTGATTCCGAGGAGGCTGACTTTGTCGGAGAAGCCAACAACTTTGAGCCTAATGGGTTCGTCGGAGTCGGTGGAGGTGTTGAAGAGGGTGGAGTGATTTGGGAAGAGGGTGAGTTCTTTTCCAATGAGAATTTCTTCAGATATTATGGGGAGGTTGCGGGGTGCTGATACGCCGAGGTTGTATAGGTCGAGGATTTTGCGCGGTATGATTGCGGGGTAGGGTTGTTCGGTGGTGGACCATGTTTCGGGCGTTGAGATGTCTTGGCTGACGAATTCATAGGGGACTCCATAGATCATGGCGTCGGTGATGAGGTTGATGCCGAATACGGATCCTTGGACGGAGGCAAAGCCGTCGAGTTGGGTTTCGGGGTAGACGGATTCGACATTGTTGAGTTGGCTGATCTGAGTAATGGTTTCTGGGGAGAATTTATTTACCTTGGCGGTTAAGAAGGAGAGGGTGCCGGTGTTTTGAATGTCTGGGAGGACGCGGATTTCGGTGTGAGAGGTGTTTTGTTGGAGTTGTTGAAAGGTGGCGGTCTCGATGCCGGTTTTGATGTTGAGGAAAAAAGATAGGGAGGTTACGGCAATGATTAGTGAGACGGATATGGTGCGACTTTTGGAGAGGGGATTGATTTTCATGTTAGTCCTTGGTTATTTGGCCGTCGCGGATGAATATTTTGTGTTTTGCTATTTTGGCGATTTCTTCGTCGTGGGTGGCGATGATCAGGGTGGAGCGGTGTTTTTCGTGTAGGGATTTGAGGAGTTGGATGATGGTTTTGGCGGTGGCTTGGTCGAGGTTGCCGGTTGGTTCATCGGCAAGTATGATGGAGGGATTGTTGACTAGGGCGCGGGCGATGGCGACTCGTTGTTTTTGGCCGCCGGAGAGGGCGGAGGGCAGGTCGTGTTGTTTGTTGGTGAGGCCAACTTCTTTGATGAGGGAGTCGATGTGGGTTTGGGATGTTTTGCTGTGGGATATTTGGGAGGGGAGCTCGATGTTTTGTCGGACGGTTAAGTGCGGGATGAGGTGGAATTCTTGAAAGATGAATCCGATTGTTTGGTTGCGGAGTAGAGATGCTTCTTGGTCGGTCAGCTGGCTGATGATTTTATTGTTGATGTGAATTTTGCCGGAGGTGGGTTTTGTGAGGCCGGCCAGGAGATGGAGAATTGTTGATTTTCCGGAGCCGGAGGGGCCGAGGAGAACGGCAAAGTCATGGTCAGGGATTTTGAGACTGACGGTTTTTATGGCCGTGTCGATTTGTTTGGGGAATTTTTTGGTGACTTTTTCCAGTGTAATCATTAGTAGTCGGAGGGGTTATTGGGGGTGATGTCAGGTGGTGTGGGCGTTAGTTTCATAAAGTATTGTTCATGAAACTTTTTTGCCGCTATGAGGTTTTTTATGACAGTTTTGTTGTCACCGGCTTTGAGGAATGGTGGGGCGATTTGAATTGATATTGGGCCTTGGTAATTGTGTTGTTTGAGTTTGGCGAGGAATCCTTCGAGGGGAAGGTTGCCAGAGGTGAGGGGGGTGTATTTTCGTTTTTTGTCGTAGTTGGCAAGACGGACATGAGCGAGATATTGTTTTACCTGGTCGAAGATGTTGAAGAGGTCTTGTCCTCGTTCGCCGAGGCGAGTGGTGTTGAGTGAGAAGTGTTTGAAGATCTTGATGTCATCTTCACTGGTGGTGGTGTTTTTCGGGAAGATGCCAAGGAAGTATTGGGTGGAGCTGTTTTCGATGGCGATGGCGATGTTGTGTTTGGTTTGGAGGTTGGTGATGTTTTTTAGTAGCCAGTCGGAGGTTTTTGAGGTGAGGGCGCGGGGATTTTGGAGGACTATTATTTTGCTGTTTAATGCTTCGGCGAGCTTGATGATGAGTTCGATTTGTTCGGGAGTGGAGTTTAGCGGGGCGGTGATGGTGGGGATGGGGAGTTGGTGTTGGGTGATGAGTTTGCTGAGGTATTCGGAGTCGTAGGTGTCGAAGAGATCTTTTGAAATGTGTAGGTCTAGGCCGTCGTAGGCGGCGGTTTTTACAAATTCAAATATGTGATTAATATCATAACCGGCCAGGGATGAGGTCGAGAGAAGGAGCATAGGTTGAGGTTTTAAATTTTTTGGGTGATGGTTTCTTGGTTCCCGATGTAGGGGCGGAGGATTTCGGGTATTAGGACGGAGCCATCGGCTTGTTGATTGTTTTCAAGAATGGCGACGATGGTGCGGGCAATGGCGATGGATGTGCCATTGAGAGTGTGGAGATATTGGTTGTTGCCTTCTTTGTCTTTGTATCGGATTTGGGCGCGGCGGGCTTGGAAGTCGGTGCAGTTTGAGCAGGAGGTGAGTTCGCGGAATTTTTCTTGGGTGGGGATCCAGACTTCGATGTCGTATTTTTTGGCAGCGGGTGCTCCAAGGTCTCCGGCAGCGATGTTTAATACTTGGTAGTGGAATCCGAGTTCTTGCATGATTTCTTCTTCGATGGAGCGGATGAGTTCGTGTTCTTCTTGGGATTTGTCGGGGTGGCAGAAGCTGAACATTTCTATTTTGTTGAATTGGTGTACACGGATGATTCCGGCGGTGTCTTTACCGTAGGATCCGGCTTCACGGCGGAAGCAGGTGGAATATCCACAGTAACGGATTGGAAGTTTTTCTTCGGGAACGATTTCTTTGGCGTGTAGCATGGTGAGCGGTACCTCGGAGGTTCCAACGAGGTAAAGGTCGTCGTCGTCGGGGTTGACATGGTAGACTTCATTGCGATCGGCGGGGAAAAATCCGGTGGCATACATGGCTTCTTCTTTGACTAGGACGGGGGGGATTATAGGGGCGAAGCCTTTGGATCTTAATTTGTGGATGATGTGTTGGGTGAGGGCAAATTCGAGCATGGCCCCGTCGTTTTTGAGGTAGTAGAAGCGGGCTCCGGAGGTGCGGACACCGCGTTCGATGTCGATGACATCGAGGAGTTTGCCGAGTTCGATGTGGTCTTTGGGAGTGAAGTCGAATTTTGGTTTTTTGCCGTGAGTTTTGATGATTTCGTGGTCGCTGTCTTCGCGGCCGTCGGGGGTGGAATCTAGGGGGGGATTTGGTACGAGGATGGCGAGCTCTTCTATTTCGTTTTCGAGTTTGCTGATTTCGGGTTCGAGGATTTTGATTTCGTCTTTGACGAGGCGCATTTCTTCCAAGAGTATTTCTTTGTCGGCGGCTTGAGGGATTTCTTTGGAGACGCGATTTTGGGTTGCTCTGAGTTCTTCGAGGCGTTGAAGGCTGGTGCGGCGTTTGTCGTCGAGTTGGATTATTTGATCAATGTCGACGGTGACCATTTTTCGGGTCGCGCCTTTTTTGATGATGTCCGGGTTTGCGGTGATGAATTTTATGTCGATCATAATTTTTATGAGTTGTCTTTGCTAACATAGCTGCGGTCTTCGGTGTTTACTATGATTCTTTCGCCTTCTTTGATAAAGAGGGGCACTTTTATGGTGGCGCCGCTGTCAATTATTGCTTCTTTGGAACCGCCAGTGGCGGTGTCGCCTTTGACTCCCGGGGGAGTGGAGATAACCGTGAAGGTCATTTTTGGAGGTAACTGTATGCTCATGGGGGTGCCGTCGATATAGAGGGAATAGCATTCGGTGTTGTCGAGGAGGAAGTCTTTTTGGTCGCCGATTATGTCGGCGCTGAGGGCGAATTGTTCGAATGTTTCATTGTCCATGAAGTAGAAGTCGGAGCTGTCGTTGTAGAGGTATTGGCATTTGTTGCGTACGACATCGATGGTTTCGATAGATTCTCCGGAACGGAAGGTGTTTTCGACAACTTGTCCGGTTTTGAGGTTTTTGAGTTTTGCGCGGGTGAAGGCGGCTCCTTTTCCAGGGTTGACGAATTGGGCAAAGGATACAATCCAGTCTTGGTTCTTGTATTTTACAGCCAGACCTTGGGTGATGTTGGTTGTGGTTGCCATTTTATTGGTTGTTAAAGTTTTCTTTGAGTAGTTGATCCATGGGGAAGAGAATTACTTCTTCGATCTTAAGTTTGTTTAAGAGTACCATAAACAGTCGGTCGATTCCGAGGGCAATGCCCGCCGATGGATGCTTGATGGATTTTAGACTAGCGATGAATTGCTCGTCAATGGGGAATACTCTTTTGTTGAGGCTTTTTCTGAGCTCTTGTTCTTCTTTTAGTCGTTGGGTTTGTTCGTCGGGGTCGATGAGTTCGGAGAAGGCGTTGGCTATTTCTTGACGGTCGATGTAGAGCTCAAAGCGTTCGGCGAAAAAGGTGTTTTTTGTGGATTTCTTGGAGAGGGCGGCCTGTGTGGCAGGGTATTCATAAATGAAGATCGGTTTATTGATTCCGAGATGTGGTTCGATGTGGTTGAGGAAGATTTTGAAGAAGATGTCGTCCCAGTCTTGGCAGCCGGCGATGTCGAGATTTTTGAAGATGGCGGTCTGTGAGATTTTTTCGAAGGTCTGGTTTTGGTTGAGGTCGATGTCGCAGTATTGGTGGAAAAGTTCTTGGGTGGTGGCGCGGTCCCATGGCGTGGTGAAGTCGATTTTGGGGTTGGGGTTGGAGTGGGGGAGGAGGGTGGTGATGAGGTTTTCACAGTCGGTCATGAGGTCGAAGTAATCGGCTTTTTGGCGATACCATTCGAGCATGGTGAATTCGGGGTTGTGGCGGCCGCCGCCGAGTTCATAGTCGCGGAACACCTTGGTGATGTTGTAAATTTTTTCGAGGCCGGCGCCGAGGAGGCGTTTCATTTGGAGTTCGGGAGAGGTGTTGAGATAGACGGGGTATTGTTTGTTGTCGAGTGGGGTGGTGAGGGTGGTTTCGAATGGTGTGAGGTGGGGTTCCATGCCTGGGATGGGTGTCATGATGGGGGTGTGGACTTCGATAAAGTCTTGTTGGTCGAAGAAGCGGCGGATTTCACGATAGAGGGTGGAAATTTGCTTGAGGGTGTGGGCTTCGATCATGAGTTATAGGTATTTGATTGAGTATTCTTTGATGCTGTTGATGATGGGGATCATTTTTTGGGCTTTGGGAGTGAGTGAGTAGCTGACGGATAGGCGGGTGATGGTTTCTTCGTGGCGTTTGAGGAAGCCTTCCTTTTCTAATTTTTTGAGGCGGTTGGTGAGGGTTACGGGATTGAGGTCGCCGAGATCGCGTTGGAGTTCGCAGAAGCGTTTTTCTTGGTTGTCGAGGGTGCTGATTATGAGGAGGGTGTGGGCGTCACCGAAGAGGGTGATGCCTTGAGTGGGGCATTTGGTTGGTTGGTCGGCTTTGTTTTTGGGTAAATGGTGGTTTTTCATAAATGACCTTGCGTAGCGTTACTATGTCTATTATAGTACTATAGAATTTATAGTATTAATAGTGTTATTGCTGTAAATTCAATTTCTATTTTATTGTTTGATTAATACTTTATGCAAGAAGCAATTTTGAAAGCGCTAAATTGGCGTTATGCGGTCAATGTTTTTGACACTTCAAAGAAGGTGAGTGATGAAGATCTGAAGGTTATTTTAGAGGCTGGCAGGCTGGCTCCGAGTTCTTTTGGAGTGGAAGCGTGGAAATTTTTGGTGATTAATAATCCGGAGGTGAGGGCACAATTGAAGGAGGTGAGTTTTGGACAGGCTAAGGTGACAGATGCGAGTCATTTAGTGGTTTTGGCATATCGAACTGACGTGGCGGAAAATATTAGTCGAGAGTTGGTGGAGCGGGTTTCAAGTGTGAGGGGAGTGGCCTTGGATGATTTGAGTGGTTTGAAGAATATGGTTGATGGTGCGATTGGGATGAAGGCGGCAGATGGGATGGTGGATGCTTGGGCTAAGGCACAGACTTATATTGCTTTGGGAGTGATGATGGAGACGGCGGCGTTGCTGGGAGTTGATGCTGGGCCGATGGAAGGCTTTTTGCCGGACAAGGTGGATGAGGTGCTTGGTTTAAAAGATAAAAACCTTAGCTCGGTGACGATGCTGGCCTTGGGATATCGCGGAGATGATCCGATGGCTGATGCGAAGAAGGTGCGTCGATCATTCGACGAAGTTGTGGAGATGATTTAGGGTTGTGTGGCAGGCGTTTTTATAGGCGCCTGCTTTTGGTGAATAGTCTTCATATAGTGATCCTGGAGAGTGGATTAGGTCAACGAAGTAGAATTTTTCGTCAATCATGACAATATTCCAGGCATGTTGGTTGTCGGGTTGTGCTTTGGTACGCGATTTGGTGATGGTACTGTAGATGTTGTTGCGGTCGGCAAGATATTTAAATAGTAATGCTCTGTGATAACTGGTTCCGTGATTGAGTTGGCCGAGTGGTAGGTAATCATCATCACTTTTTTTCAGGATTTGTGTGATTTCATGTCTGGTGAGTCTGATGATGCTGATTTCAGGGCGTTGGGCGTACTGATGTCCGCCTAAAGCTGATGAGACATACATTGCCAGAATTTTTGCTTTTGCTCGTGGGTCTTTGATATCTTTTAGAAGTGATATGGATTGTTGGGTTTTTCTTCTTAATTCTTCGTCGACTTGTTGATCGAGGAAGATGATTTCTTGAGGGGCTTTTATGGATAGGTGTCCGTCTTCATCAATTTGAAAGGTGGTTTGGGGACCGCCGTCGTAGAAACCATCGGGTATTTCTTGGTCGAGTCCGAGCGATCCCTTTTGAAGATATAAAAGCGAGGTGCAATGATTGGTGTTTTCATTGTCCATATCAATGATTTTGTAGACTGAGGTTTTGGTGTGGAAACGAATGTCTTCTGGTGAGTTGTCGATGGTTACTCGTTGGAGGCTGGAGCTAGTAAGGTTGCGTGCGCCTCTTATTACTACGGGGGTTCCGAGTTTTAGGTTTTTTATTTTTCCTTCAAATATTTCTCCGGGGGTGACGCGGGTGTTTTCGCCATTTCGGATGGATTCTTTTTGGAGGCGACAATTACGGCCGTAGGTGATGATTGTGGCAAGGTCGGTGGGGCTGGATAGGTTTAAAGAACGAGTTGTCATTTTTGAGATTATGTTTGTGGT